>NZ_JAGJBZ010000002.1:3291852-3950223 GCF_020010925.1 Streptomyces griseiscabiei
ATCCCGTACGCCCCGGCGTCCCCGTGCTGTTCCTGCGGGAGCACGGCCTCGGCGAACAGCTCGCCGTCACGGCGCCACACGGCGCGCAGCCCCTGGAACACCGGCCCGTAGCCGAGCCCGCTCCCGGCGAGCCGCGGGTACAGCCCGGACAGCTCCACCGGCCGCGCGCCGGCCGGGGGCCACTGCGCCAGATCCCAGTCCGGCCGGCCCGCGCCGGGGGTGACGCATCCGGTCGCATGACACGTCCAGGGCGCGTCGCCCGCCGCCTCGTCCCCGGAGCGCGTCGCGTGGTCGGCCCGCGCGTGAACGGCCACCGCCCGCCGACCGCCGTCGTCGGGCCCTCCCACCGTGACCCGCAGCCGCAGCGCACCGTCCTCGGGCAGCACCAGCGGCGCCCGGAGCGTCAACTCCTCCAGCACCGCGCATCCGACCTGGTCGGCGGCGCGTACGGCGAGGTCCAGCAGCGCCGTTCCCGGCAGCAGCACCGTGCCCCGCACGGCGTGGTCGGCGAGCCACGGCTGTGCCTTCGACGACACCCTGCCGGTCAGCACCACCTCGTCGTCGGCGAGCGTGAGCGTGGCACCGAGCAGGGGGTGGTCGGAGGGGTCGAGTCCGGCGGCGCGGACGTCGCCGGGGGCGCTCGGCGGGGCGTCCAGCCAGTAGCGCTCGCGCTGGAAAGGGTACGTCGGCAGATCGGGGTCCCGGTCGCCGGTTCCGAGGACGGTGGCCCAGTCGACGGGCAGACCGCTGGTGTGGGCGTGGGCGGCGGAGGTGAGGAAGCGCGCCCAGCCGCCCTCGTCCCGGCGCAGGGTGCCGACGGCGAGGGCGTCGGCGCCGGTGTCCTCCAGGACCTCGTCGACGGCGTGGGTGAGGACGGGGTGCGGAGCGCACTCGACGAACGCGCTGTGGCCCGCGCCGACCGCCGCCCGGAGCGCGTCGGTGAGCCGTACGGTCCGGCGCAGGTTGGTGTACCAGTAACCGGCGTCGAGCCCGGCCGTGTCGACGGGTCCGCCGGTGACCGTGGAATAGAACGGGACCGTGCCGGTGCGGGGCGAGATGCCCGCGAGGAGGCGGGCGAGGTCGTCCTCGATGGCCTCCACGTGCGGGCTGTGGGAGGCGTAGTCGACGTCGATCCGGCGGGCCCGGATCCCCTGCCCCTCACAGTGGGTCAGAAGCTCGTCGAGCGCCCGCACGTCACCGGCGACGACGGTGGCACGGGGGCTGTTGCGGGCGGCCACACCGATCCGGTTCCCCCAGCGGGCGACCAGCTCGGCGGCCTCGTCGTGGGGGAGCGGCAGCGAGACCATGCCGCCCTGCCCGGCGAGCTTGAGGATGGCCCGGCTGCGCAGCGCGGCGACCTTGGCACCGTCCTGGAGGGTGAGTGCTCCGGCGACGACGGCGGCGGCTATCTCGCCCTGGGAGTGGCCGATGACGGCGGCGGGTTCGATGCCGAGGGAGCGCCACAGGGCGGCGAGGGAGACCATCACCGAGAACAGCGCGGGCTGGACCACATCCACCCGGCTCAACGGCTCACCACCGCCCAGGACTTCGGTGAGCGACCAGTCGACGTGCGGGGCGAGTGCGGCCTCGCAGTCGGCGATGGAGCGGGCGAACACCTCGGAGGTGGTGAGGAGTTCGGTGGCCATGCCGATCCACTGGGAGCCCTGGCCGGGGAAGACGAACACCGGGCGCTCGTACGTGCCCTGCCCGGTGACCACCCCGGGAGCCTCGGACCCCGCCGCCAACGCCCGCAGACCGGCGAGGAGTTCGTCCCGGTCCCGGCCGAGGACCACCGCCCGGTGACCGAACCCGGTGCGCCCGGTCAGCAGGGCGCGGGCGGTGGACCGTACGTCCGCCCGGCCGTCGGCGACATGGGCGGCCAGGCGCCCGGCCTGGGCGTGCAGCGCGGCGGTGTCGCGGGCGGAGAACACCAGGGGCACGAGCGGAGTGAGCGGCTCGGCGGACTCGTCCGCCGGCTGGGGTGCTTCGGCGGGCGCTTGCTCCAGGACGACGTGGGCGTTGGTGCCGCTGACACCGAAGGAGGAGACGGCGGCGCGGCGCGGGCGGCCCGTGGTCGGCCAGTCGCGCTGCTCGGTCAGCAGCTGCACCTTCCCCGTCGACCAGTCCACGTGCGGGGTCGGCGCGTCCACGTGGAGGGTCGCGGGCAGCACCCCGTGGCGCATGGCCATGACCATCTTGATCACGCCGCCCACACCTGCGGCGGCCTGCGTGTGCCCGACGTTCGACTTGAACGAGCCCAGCCACAAGGGCTCTTGGCGCTCCCGGCCGTACGTCGCGAGCAGCGCCTGCGCCTCGATCGGGTCGCCCAGCTTCGTCCCCGTCCCGTGCGCCTCCACCACGTCCACCAGGTCGGGGGAGAGCCGGGCCTCGGCGAGCGCGGCCCGGATGACCCGCTGCTGCGAGGGGCCGTTCGGCGCGGACAGACTGCTCGTCGCGCCGTCCTGGTTGACGGCGGAGCCACGGACGACGGCCAGCACCCGGTGCCCGTTGCGCCGCGCGTCCGACAGGCGCTCCACGAGCAGCATGCCGGCGCCCTCGCTCCACGTCGTGCCGTCGGCGGACGCGGCGAAGGACTTGATGCGCCCGTCGGGCGCCAGCCCGCCCAGCCGGTCGAAGCCCGTGAAGGTGCCCGGCGTGGCCATCACGGTCACGCCGCCCGCCAGCGCCATGGTGCACTCGCCGCGCCGCACCGCCTGTACGGCCAGATGCAGGGCGACCAGCGACGACGAGCAGGCGGTGTCGACGGTCGCGGCAGGCCCCTCCAGCCCCAGGGTGTAGGAGATCCGGCCGGAGGCGACACTGCCCCAGGTGCCGCTGCCCAGGAAACCCGCGGCGTCCTCGTCCCCCTCGTCCAGCCGGGTGGCGTAGTCGTGGTACATCAGCCCCGTGTAGACGCCGACCCGGGTTCCGCGCCGTGTCGTCGGGTCGATCCCGGCGCGCTCGAACGCCTCCCACGCCACCTCCAGCAGCAGCCGCTGCTGCGGGTCCATGGACAGGGCCTCGCGCGGGTTGACGCCGAAGAACGCGGGGTCGAAGTCGCCCACCGCGTCCAGGAAGCCGCCCTGCCAGGCGGGGGAGGAGCCTTTCCGGGCCTCGCCGGCGCCGGTGGACTCCCCGGCGGCCCAGCCCCGGTCGGCCGGCACCGCGCCGACCGCGTCCCGGCCCTCCGCGACCAGCCGCCACAGCGACTCGGGGGAGTCGACGCCGCCGGGGAACCGGCACGCCATGCCCACGATCGCCACGGGCTCGTGGCCCGCCCCCTCCAGCTCGGCCACCCGGCGCCGTGCCTCGCCCAGTTCGGCGGTGGCCCAGCGCAGGTGCTCACGGAACCTGTCCACCTGCGACGGCGACTCGCCCTGCGGCGAGGGCGACTGCTGCGACGGTGACGTCGATGACTGCGACACGGGAGCCCGCTCCTAAAGACGCTGGTGGTTCGACGGCACTCCGCTGTCGGCGGAGCGCATCTGCTGGAGGACCTCGAAGAGTTCGTCGTCGGACGCCGAGGTGAGGTCCGCGGACGCGAGGTCCATCGGCGGTGATCCGTCCGTGCCGGTGACCAGGAGGTCCGGGCCGACGCGGTCGTCCGTTCCCGTGCCACCCGACCACCGGGACACCAGCTCCCGCAGCCGGCGGGCGACCGACTCCCTGGCCTGGCCATCGGCGTGCTCGGCGAACGAGGTCAGGAACGCCTCCAGCCGGTCCACCTCGGCGAGGGCGGGTCCGGCGGAGGCGACGACGTCCGCCGTACCCGCGGCCAACTCGGCGCACAGGTGGTCGGCGAGCGCGGCGGCGGTCGGGTGGTCGAAGATCAGGGTGCTCGGCAGATCGACGCCGGTGGCCTCGTGCAGCTTCTCCTGGAGGTCCAGGCTCGCCAGCGAGTCGACGCCCAGATCGACGAAGCCCCGGTCCGGGTCGATGTCCTCGGCCGTCCCCTCGCCCAGCGCCCGCGCCGCGTGCGCCCGGACCAGGTCGAGCAGCGCCCGCCCGCGCTCGGCCTCGGACATCGCCCGCACGCGCTCCGCGAAGGAGGAGGCCGCCGCCACCCGGCCGTTCACGTCGGTGCCGTTGGTGCTCGGAGTGGTGGGGGTGCTGGGGATGGCGGGTGCGCCCGGTCGCGGCACGCTCCCGGAACCCGCCCCGGAGCCGCCGTCCACCAGCGAGCGCAGCATCGGCAGGAGCCGTCCGGCGGAGTGCCGCTGCCTCACCTGGCCCATGTCGAGCCGCAGGGCGACGAGTACGGGCTCCTCGACCGCCTCCGACGTGACACGGGCGGTGTCGAAGAGGGCGAGCGCGTCCCGCGTGGGCAGGGCGCGTACACCGTCCCGGCCGATGCGGGCCCAGTCCGCCTCCGTCAGATCCCCGGTCAGGGCGCTGCGTTCGGCCCATGGCCCCCAGGCCAGCGACAGACCGGGCAGCCCCTGGGCGCGCCGGTGGCGGGCGAGGGCGTCGAGGAACACATTGGCCGCCGCGTAGTTCGCCTGCCCGGCGGCGCCGAACGTGCCGGACACGGACGAGAACGTCACGAACTCGGCGAGGTCGAGCCCGCGCGTCAGCTCGTGCAGCCGCCAGGCCGCGTCCACCTTCGGCCGCAGCACGGCGCCGAGCCGGTCGTCGGTCAGTGAGGCGAGGACCCCGTCGTCCGTCACACCGGCGATGTGCACGACGGCGGTCAGCGGATGCTCCTCCGGCACACCGTCCAGCACCGCCGCCAGGGCGTCCGCGTCCGCCGCGTCGCAGGCCACCACCCGCACCTCGGCCCCTTCGGCGGTCAGTTCCGCCGCCAACTCGGCAGCCCCCGGCGCCGCTTCGCCACGCCGCCCGGTCAGCAGCAGACGCCGGGCTCCCCGGCCGACCAGATGCCGGGCCACCAGCCCGCCCAGGGTGCCGGTCCCCCCGGTGATCAGTACGGTGCCGTCGGGGTCGAGGGCGGACGGCGTCCGCGCGTACGGCGCCGCCGCCGCTGCCTCCGCCAGGCGCGGCACCCACAGCCTCCCGTGCCGTACGGCGATCTCCGGCTCATCCCGCAGGGCGTCCAGCGCCTGTGCGAAAACCTCCGGTGCCGGCGTCTCCCCGTCGGCGAGGGACAGCAGCCCGAACCGGCGCGGGTGCTCGCCGCGGGCGCTGCGGACCAGGCCGCGTACGGCGTCGTCGACAAGGCCGGCCTCACCGTCCCGCTCCCGTACCACGGCCACCAGCCGGCTCGCGGTCGGCGCCTGCACGGTGAGCCAGGACCGCAGCGCGGCCAGGACACCGGAGGTCGCCGTGTGCACGGCCCCCGGGACATCCGCGAGGTCACGCTCCCCGGTGATCGGCAGCAGGGTCACGTCCGGCGCGCGTGCCCCGGCCGCGAGCGCCGCAGCCAGCTCGGTGAGGCCGCTGTACCGGGTGTCCACGGCCACCGGCAGTGCCCACGGCAGCGCGTCCGGCCCTCCGAGCGCGGCGACCACTCCGGCGTCGCCCGGCAGACCCGGCCCGGCGTACGGCACCCACCGGGTGCGCAGCAGAGTGCCCGCACCCGCATCCGAGTCCGCACCGGCATCCGAGGCCGTACCCACAGCCGCACCCGCACCCGTGTCGGCACCGGCACCGGCACCGGTATCGGCGCCGACCCGTCCCCGACCGATGGGCCTCAGTCGCAGCGCCGTCACCGCCACCACCGGCGCACCGACCGTGTCGACGACCTCCATGGACACCGAAGTACCGCTGCCGACACCGGCGTCGGCAGCGAGGGCGCTGTCGTCCACGCCGGCGCCATGAGCCGCCTCGCCCGCGGGCGCGAGCCGGACCCGCAGCACACCCGGTCCGGTGGCGCCCGACACCGTCACACCGTGCCAGACATAGGGGACCAACCGCCGCTCCACCGCCTCGGGGTTCGCCGCGTACCAGGCCTGGAGCGCGGCGTCGAGCAGGGCCGGGTGCACTCCGTGACGCCCGGCCTCCTGCCGCGCCCCCTCCGGCAGGGCGACCTCGGCGAACACGTCGTCGCCGCGCCGCCACACCGCCCGCAGGCCCCGGAACGCGGGCCCGTACTCGATTCCATGGGCCGCCGCCCGCCCGTGGAAGCCGTCGATGTCGACGTCGGCGACGTCCACACCGTCGGCGCTCGCGGGCGGCCAGGTGACCAGGTCGGGCCGGGGGGCCGCAGGGCCCGCGCCCGTCGTGTCGAGGGTTCCCGTGGCGTGGCGCGTCCACGGCCCGTCCGGGCCGGGCCGGGAGGAGAGGGTGAGGCCTCGGCGTCCCGTCGCGTCGGTGCCGGTCAGCCGGAGGCGGATCGCCCGGCCCTCGCGCGGATCGGCGGACAGGTCGAGCGGGCTGTGCAGGGTCAGGTCGGCCACCCGGTCGCAGCCGGTGAACTCGCCCGCCCACCGGGCCAGTTCGAGCATCGCCGTGCCCGGCAGCAGCAACCGGCCCGCCACCTTGTGGTCGGCGAGCCACGGCTGAGTGGCCGTCGACAGCCGGCCGGTGAACAACAGGCCGCCGTCCTCCGGGAGTTCCACGGTCGCCCCGAGCAGCGGATGGTCCGCCGGAGCGAGTCCGGCCGCGGCGGTGTCGAGGACGCGGGGGCCGTCCTCCAGCCAGTGCCGGCGGCGCTGGAAGGCGTACGTCGGCAGGTCGGCCGGCGGGCGGCCCGCCAGCAGCAGATCGGGGAAGGCCGCGGGCCAGGCCACGGCCGTGTCGCCCACATGCAGCCGGGCCAGCGTGGGCAGCAGGTCGTCCGCACCGCTCGCCCCGCCCACCGGAGAGACCACGACCCGGGCCGTACGACCGTCCCTGGCCGTACGACCGCCCTGGTCCGCGCGTTCCTCCCGGGCCACCTGATCGTCCTGGTCCGCGCGCTCCTCCGGGTCCGCCCGATCCTCCAGCGCCGCCGTGAGACGGGGAGCGACGGCCGAGGCGGCACCGACCTCCACGAACAGCGTGGCCCCCCGCGCCCGCAACGTACGGACGGCGTCGTCCAGCGGTGTCGAGGACGTCCCCAGCAGCGGTATCCGGCCCTCGTCGGGCTCCACCCCGAGACCGCGCGTGGCCCCGCCGCCGTGCGCCACCGCCTGCGCGCCCTCCTTGAGCGACAGCGCGCCCGATACACAGGCCGCCGCGATCTCGCCCACACCCTCACCGACCACCGCCGAGGGCTGTACGCCGTGCTCCTCCCACACCCCGGCGAGCGCCACCAGCACCGCCCAGCGCACGGTCGGTGCGGACCCCGGGAAGGCACCGCCGCGCAGCGCGTGGTCGCCGACCTTGGCCAGCGCCCGCTGGCAGTGGGCCAGCCGCCGGGAGAACGCCGGCGAGGTCAGGACCAGCCGGGCCGCCCAGTCGAGGTCGCGCGCCAGGCCGTGGTCGGAGAGCACCAGCACGGTACGGCTGTCGGAGGTGACCCGGCCGTGGAACAGGCCGGGCGCCGGGCGGCCCTCCGCCAGCGCCGTCAGGCCCGCGAGCAGTTCGGCCCGGTCGGAGCCGAGGACCACCGCCCGGTGCTCGAACACCGACCTGCCGCGCGCCAGCGCGGCACCCACCTCCGCACGCGTCAGCTCCGGACGCTCCCGCACATGCGCCGCCAGCCGCCCGGCCTGCGCCCGCAGCGCGTCGCCGCTCCGCCCGGACAGCACCCACGGCACCCCGGTGGGCCACGTCCGTGACTGGTCCGCTTCCGCAGGCGGCTCGGGATCGGTGCCCGGCTTGGGCTGTTCCGGCTGCTCCAGGATCAGATGGGCGTTGGTGCCGCTGACGCCGAACGACGAGACGCCCGCCCGGCGCGGACGTCCCGCGTCCGGCCACTCCCGGGCCTCGGTGAGCAGTTCGACCGCGCCCGCCGACCAGTCCACGTGCGGGCTCGGCGCGTCCACGTGCAGGGTGCGCGGCAGCAGCCCGTGCTCCATCGCCTTCACCATCTTGATCACACCGGCCACTCCGGCGGCGGCCTGGGGGTGCCCGATGTTGGACTTGAGCGAGCCGAGCCACAGGGGCCGTTCGGCGGGGCGGTCCTGGCCGTAGGCGGCGATCAGCGCCTGGGCCTCGATGGGGTCACCGAGCTTCGTACCGGTGCCGTGCGCCTCCACCACGTCCACGTCGGCGGGCGCCAACCCCGCCCGTTCCAGGGCCTGTTGGATCACCCGGCGCTGCGCGGGGCCGCTCGGCGCGGTCAGTCCGCTGCTCGCGCCGTCCTGGTTGACGGCGGAGCCCCGGACGACGGCGAGGATCCGCCGACCGCCGCGGCGCGCGTCCGACAGGCGCTCCAGCAGCAGCATCCCGGCGCCCTCGCCGAGCGAGGTGCCGTCCGCGGCGGCGGCGAACGGCTTGCACCGCGCGTCCGTGGCCAGCCCGCGCTGCCGGCTGAACTGCAGCAGCCACAGCGGGGACCCGATGACCGTCACCCCGCCCGCCAGCGCCAGATCGCACTCGCCCGCCCGTATCGCCTGCGCGGCCTGGTGCAGGGCCACCAGCGACGAGGAGCAGGCCGTGTCGACGCTGATCGCCGGCCCTTCGAGGCCGAGCGTGTACGCGATCCGGCCGGACGCCACACTGCCGGTGCTGCCGTTGCCGAGGTAGCCCTCGTACTCGTTGGGGGAGTTGCGCAGCCGGCCCGCGTAGTCCTGGGAGATGACGCCCGCGAAGACACCGGTACGGCTGCCCCGCAGCGACGCCGGGTCGATACCGGCCCGCTCGACGGCCTCCCAGGAGGTCTCCAGGAGCAGCCGCTGCTGCGGGTCGGTCGCCAGCGCCTCCCGGGTGCCCATCCCGAAGAACGCCGGATCGAAGGCACCCGGGTCGTCCAGGAAGCCCCCCTCCCGGACGTAGACCGTGCCCTGCCGCGCCGGATCGGGGTCGTACAGGCCCGCGTCCCAGCCCCGGTCGGTGGGCAGCGGCGCGATGACGTCCCGGCCCTCCGCGACCACGCGCCACAGGTCCTCGGGGGACTCGACCCCGCCGGGGAAGCGGCAGGCCATGCCGACGATCGCGATCGGCTCACGGGCCGACTCCTCGACATCCCGAAGCCGCTGCCGGGTGTGGCGCAGATCGAGGGTGAGCCGCTTCAACGTGTCGATGACCTTGCCGTCGCCGGTCGTGGCACCGGCCGTCCCGTTCTTCGCACCGCTCGTCATGGGGCGTGGCCTTTCGTGTGCGTGGGGGGCTTTGCGCTTGTTCCGCTGTTCCGCTGTTCCGCTGTTCCGCTACGTCATGACCGGCGCAGTTCGTGGTCGGCGAGGTCGAGCAGCTCCTCCAGGGACACGTCCCCGAACTCGTCCTCGCCGCCCGGCGCCAGCCGGTCCAGCAGCTCCCGCAGCCGTGCCGTCACACGCTCCCGCCCGGGAACGCGCTGCGGGTCGTCGTCACCGTCGTGCAGCAGACCGGAGGCGACCAGGTCGTCTTCCAGAGCGTCGAGCCGGTCGAGCACCGCCGCCTCCGCGCGCCGCCCCGGCCCCGGCCCGCTCCCGGCGGTCAGCAGCTCCTCGACGAGACGCGCGACGGACGCGGGGGTCGGATGATCGAAGATCAGCGTCGGGGGCAGCGGCAGCCCGGTGGCCCCGACCAGCCGGTTGCGCAGCTCCACCGCCCGCAGCGAATCGAAGCCCGACTGCAGGAAGCCGTCCTCCAGGGCGACGGAATCCGGGTCGTCGTGCCGCAGCACCGCGGCCACGTGGTGCCGTACGAACTCCTCGGCCGCGTAGGCCCGTTCACCGGCCGTGAGCCCGGTGAGCGACAGCCCGTCGGGGCCGGGGGCGGCGGGATTCGTGCCCCGGCCCGGTACACCGTCGGCCGCCTCAGCGCGGGCTTCCGCCCCCACCGCCGAGCCCTCGGCCCGGTCCGTCGCCTCGGCGCCGAAGGGGTACGTCGGCAGGGCGATACGCCGGCCGCCACGCCCCCGGAAGAACGCGGCCCAGTCGACGTCGACCCCGCGTACGTGCAGCCGTGCCATCGCCGTCAGCCACTCCGTGACCCCGTCCTGCCCCCGGCGCAGGGTGCCGACGACCCCGGACGCGGCGGCCCCGGGCCCCGCGCCGGCGTCCTCCAGCGTCTCCTGCACCCCACCGAGCAGCACGGGATGCGGGCTGATCTCGACGAACGTGTCGTGCCCGGCCGCCCACAAGTCACGTACGGCCGTCTCGAACCGGACCTCGGAGGCGAGGTTGCGGAGCCAGTACGCGCCGCCCAGCCCCGTCGTCCCGAACTCGCCGCCGGTGACGGAGGAGTGGAAGGGCACGGTGGCCGGAGTCGGTACGATCGCGGCCGTCCCGGAGAGGAACGCGGCGGAGTCGACGGCCACCCCCGGTGTGTGCGCGGCGAGACCGAGGTTCAGCCCCGTGGCCGGTACGCCCCTGGCCGTGAGCCTCTCGACGACCTCGGCCACGGCGGTGCGCTCCCCGCCGAACAGCACGGAGCGAGGACCGTTGCTCCCGGCGAAGTGGACGCGCCCGCGCAGCTGTTCGGCGTCCAGCAGCGGACGGAGTTCGTCGGGCGACAGGGCGGCCGCGGCCAGTTCGCCCGCTCCGGCGGCCTCCGCCTGCATCCGGCTCCACAGGACGACCACCCGCGCGGCCTCCTCCAGCGTCAGCGCACCCGCGACATGGGCGGCGGCGATCTCACCGAGGCTGGCGCCGACGACGGCCGCGGGCTCCACCCCGCACGACCTCCACAGCGCGGACAGCGACACACTCACCGCGAACAGGACCGGCAGGACGACGTCCACGTCCTCCAGCGACGGCGCGCCCGGGGCACCGTGCAGCACCTCGTCGAGCGACCACGCGACGAGAGGTTCGAGGGCCCGCCCGCACTCCTCCATCCGGGCACGGAACACATCGGAGGCGTCCAGCAGGTCCAGCGCCATGCCCCGCCACTGGGACCCCAGTCCGGGGAAGACGAACACCGCGCGACCGCCGCCCTCGGCCCTCGCACCGGGTTCCGTACGGAACAGCAGCGGGACGGACCCGCCCTCGGCGACGGCCCGCAACCCGCGGACCACGTCCGTCCGTTCGGCGGCGAGGAGCACGACCCGTCGCCCGAGTCCGGTCGTACGGGTCGTGGCGAGCGACCCTCCCAGGTCGACCGGCGACAGTCCGGGATCGGCCTCCAACCGGGCGAGCAGATCGCGGGCCAGTGCCGCCACGGCGGCGTCGCTCCGCCCGGACAGCACGATCGGCACGACCGGCGCCGGCGGCAGGGGCGGGAGCGCCTGTCCGCCGCCGGTGGCGCGCTGACCGTCGGACCCGAACGCCTCCACGGGCGCGAGCACCCGCTCACCGGCCCGTACGGCGGTGGACTCCCTCCGCAGGACCACCACCGCGGCGGTGCCGGAACCCGCCACCGCCACCTCGCACCTGCCCTGGCGCAGCTGCTCGGCGGCCGAGTCGACCGCCGTCACCGGCAGGTCCGCGCCGAGCGTCACCCTGGGTCCCCGCCCCCAGCCGAGATCGCCCCCGACGAGCGCCGCCAGCCCCTCGGAGCCGTCGCCGTCCCCGGCCTCCGCCGCCACCAGGAACACACCCGCGGCGGAGTCGCGCAGCGCACCGGGAACGATCCCGGCGTCCTCCAGCGCGGCCCACACCAACCGCAGCGCACCGAGCCGCTCCTGGGAGGCGCCTCGCACGGAGTCCCCGAAGAACGCGGCGACCCCGTCGGCCGCCCACGACACCCGCCTCCCGACCGGTCCGCCCCCGTCGGCCCGCCGTACGGCCTCGGCAGCCCCTTCGAGGGCGGCCAGCCCGACGATCACGACCGGCGTCTCGTGGCTGCCGGAGCCGCAGGCAGGGTCGAAGTCGGAATCGTGGCTGTGGCTGTGGCTGTGGCTTCGGCCAGGGCATGGGCCGTCGTCGGGTCCGGGATGGGGCCGAGGCAGTCTGCTGATCACGCCGTGGTCCGCCTTCTCGTCACGGTGTCGTCGGGCGCGTGGACCGGCGGTCGCGTCCGCGCGGCCGTCACCGGCTCCCGAACGCCCCGCCACCCCTTTGCTTGATCGACGACACCCTGACGGCGCCCGCTTGACCAGACCTTGAGACTGGCTCGACACCACCGCGGAGACACGCCGGACGAGCGGGGAACTCCAGCGCGGGACGCCCCGCGGGACACCGGCGGGAAGGTGCCGACAGGCCCTGGCTAGGCGGGAGCCGAGCCGCTCCGCTCCGCCTTGCGGTGGCGGGCCACGAGGCGGGAGCCGGACTCGCGGCGGGCCGCGCGGCGCAGCAGGACCAGGGCGAGGAAGAACCCCAGCACCGCCCAGGCGGTCAGCACCAGGGCGACCAGGGGCAGTTCCCAGGAGCCGGCCGGTTCGGCGGAGCGCGCCGAGTCCGGGAGCAGCGCCGAACGCAGGCCCTGCGCCATCCACTTGAGCGGGAAGACCGCGCTGACCCGCTGCACCGGCTCGGGAAGCGCGGCGATCGGGAACACCACCCCGGAGGTGAGCAGCAGTGCCATCGTCGGCAGCATGATCAGCGCCAGCGCCTCGCGGGGGTTGGGCAGTACGGCGCCGATGGCCGCGCCGAGCGGGACGACGGCGAGCAGCCCGAGCGCGGTGACCCACAGCAGGGTCAGCCAGGCGCCAGGACCGCGCGGCAGCGGCCCGTCCACCAGCAGCGCCGCGGACGCGAGGAGCAGGGTCAGGGTGCCGACCGCCACGGCGACGATCAGCAGGCACTTGGCGATGAGGTAGGCGGGTATCCCGCCCGGTGTGGCGCGCAGCCTCAGCAGCGTGCCCTCCTCCCGCTCGGTCACGAGGATCTGCGGGAGGTTGATCAGCCCGACCTGGAAGAGCAGGTAGGCGGCGAAGCCCGCGAGCACCAGATGGGTCATGGGGGTCCGGGTGCCGGGCACGTCGTCGCCGAGGTAGGCGGCGACGAGCAGCGCGACGGCCACGTTGGTCAGATGGCTGCCCATCTCCTTGCCGTTGCGCGCGAAGTGCCGCAGTTCGATGCCGGCTCGCTGGAGTCCGGCCCGCCGGCTGTTCTTCATGAGTGCCCGGTTCACGCGGCCTGTTCCTCCTCGTCGGCGGCCTTGTCCGCCTTGGCCGCGTCCTGGCGCACCATGCGCAGATAGGTGTCCTCCAGCGTCGGGCGGCGGACCTCCAGGCCGGCGATCGGGCCGTCCGCGTCCCGGTGGAGTTCCCACACCAGACGTGAGGGGTCCTCGGTGCGTTCGCGGCGGGGCGTCCCGTCGTCGGCGGTCCAGCGGACCTCGGCCTGGGCGGCGGCCCGCCGCGCGAGTTCCGTGGGTGTGCCGAGGGCCCGGACCCGACCGCCGACCAGCATGGCGATCCGGTCGGCGAGCCGCTCGGCCTCCACCAGGTCGTGGGTGGTGAGCAGCACGGTGACGCCCTCGTCGCGGGCCAGCCGTTCGACCAGGACATGGAAGTCGTGCCGGGCCTGCGGGTCGAAGCCGGTGGTCGGCTCGTCCAGGAAGAGGAGTTCGGGACGGCCGACGATGCCGAGCGCGACATCGAGCCGCCGGCGCTGGCCGCCGGAGAGCCGGTCCACCTGTTGGCCCGCCTGGTCGGTGAGGCCGACCAGGGCCAGCAGGTCGGCCGGGTCGCGCGGGTCCGGGTAGTACACCGCGAAGTGCCTCAGCAGTTCACCGACCCGCCAGCGCCGGTGGTCGCGCCAGGACTGCAGGACCAGCCCGATCCGGGCCCGCCACGCGTCGCCGCCCCGCTCGGGATCCTCACCGAGAACGCTCACCTCGCCGCCGGACCGCCGCCGGAAGCCCTCCAGGATCTCCACGGTGGTGGTCTTCCCGGCGCCGTTGGGCCCGAGCAGCGCGAACACCTCGCCGCGGTGGATGTCCAGGTCGACGCCGTGCAGGACGTCGACCGCGCCGTACGTCATCGTCACCTCGCGCGCGTGGACGACGGGTCCTCCGGGAGTGTGCTGCCGCGTCATCGCGCCGCCCCCGCGCGCCCACCGCTCGCGCGGCGTACCGCTCGACCCCGTCGTACGCCGACGTACTCACGACTCACGTCCCGCCTCCGATATCCGTCGTCTGTCAGGAAAGTCATCCTCGAATTCCCCGGCAGGCGAGTCAACGCTTCTCCCGTGCAGGCGGGTCGGGCAGGTCCGATCCATATGTTCGCGCTTATTGACCGGTCAATTCACCTTTTGTACGGTCCAGTCGTGACCGGGCCGCTGCACGTGAGGATCAGGCGGGAGTTCGAGGCGAGGATCCGGGACGGTGTTCTGCCGCCCGGCTCGCGTCTGCCGAGCGAGGCGGACATCCGCGCCGAGTACGGTGTCAGCCGTGCCACGGCCCAACGGGTCCTCAACGACCTGGCCGGGGCGGGGCTGGTGGTCCGCCGACGACGCCACGGGACGTTCGTCGCTGAGGTGACGCGGCAGCTCGATCTGCTCGGCTTCGTCACCCCGGCGGTGGCCGCGAAGGGAGTGCCGGGCAGACACGACGTGGTGTCCGCGCGGATCGTCAGGGCCGCCGACGCCGTCCTGGCCCTCCCGGGCGCCCCGGCCGACACGGCCGTCGTCGAACTGGTCCGCCGCAAGTTGGACGTGCGCGAGGAGCCGCAGTCGGTCGAGCGGCATGTCGTGCTCTTCGCCGCCGCCCCCGACCTGCTGCAGGAGAACCTCGACGACGTGGTCACCCTCGCGTATCTGCGACGCCGGGGGGTGCCGATCGACGCGATCCGGCTCTACCTCGACCCGGTGGTCCTCGGTGAGCACGACGCCGCCCTGCTGCACAGCGAGAGGGGAACGCCGGCGCTGAGGAGGCGCAGGGAGTCGCGTGCCGCCGACGGGAGTGTGGTCGAGGTGGTCACGACCCTGGTCCGGCCGGGAACCGCCGAGTTCTTCCTGGAGCTTCCCGTACCCGACATGTGACCCACCCACCATCTGAACCACCCGAGATGTGAGCAGCGTGCCGCTGCCGGAGAGGAAGGGCGGACGAATGAAGGTCATCGTCGTCGGTGCCGGGGTCCTCGGTGTGAGCGTCGCGAGGGAACTCGCCGTCGCCGGTGCGGACGTCCTCCTGCTCGATCGGCGGGGAGCCGGCACCGGCACGACCGCGACGACGTTCGCCTGGACCAACTCCAGCCGCAAGCCCGACCCCGCCTACCACCGGCTGAACCTCGCGGGGATGCGGGAGCACGCCAGGCTCGCCGGACAACTGCCCGGCCCGCCCTCCTACTTCCGCAGCGGCGCGCTGCAGTGGGCGGACGCGGCGAACGAGCGGCGGCTCTCCGACAACGTGGCACGGCTGCGGGCCCTCGGCTATCCCGCGCGGTGGGTCACCCCCGCCGAAGCCGTACGGCTCGCGGGCGGCCTCCGAGTCCCGGTGTCCATCACGGCCATCGCCCACTTCCCCGACGAGGGTTACGTCCTCCCGGGCCGCTTCCTCGGCAACCTGCTGGCGGACGCCGAACGGCACGGGGCGACGTACACACTCGGTGAGGTCCGGGCCGTGGACGACCGGCCGGACGGGGTGACGGTCACCCTGGCCGGAGGCGAGGTCCACACCGGCGACCGGGTCGTTCTCGCGGCAGGGCGCTGGACACAAGACCTCGCCGCCCGGGCCGGGATCGACATCCCGATGGTGACCGACACCGGACGCGGAGCGCAGACCGTGGGACTGCTCGGCCACGTCAGGTCACCGGAGATCGACCTGCGCTGTGTGGTCCACAGCCCCGGCCTCAACCTGCGCCCCGACAGCGACGGGCGGACGGTCGTACAGGCCCTCGACCTGAACGCCGGCATCGACCCGGCCGACCCGCCCTCCTCCGACAGTGCCGTCGCGCGCACCCTGGCCCGGCGGCTCACCGCACTGCTGCCCGAACCGGTCCGCACACCGCGGATCGACCTGCGCATCGGTCTCCGCTCACTGCCCGCGGACGGTCATACCGTCGCCGGGCACGCCTCCGTGCAGTCCCGTGTCTACTGCCTCGTCTCCCACAGCGGGATCACCCTGGCACCGGTCCTGGGGCGCCTGGCCGCGGCCGAGATCTCGACCGGCCGGACACATGACCTGCTCGCCGCCTTCCGGCCCACCCGGTTCACCGGCGTGGAGCGCTCGGCCGTCGAGGTGGACCAACGCGCCACCGGCCTGGGCGAGCAGTAGCCGGCCGAGCGCGCGGCGGTCACCAGTCGCGGACGGACTCCACCCCTTCGATCAGCGCCGCGCGAGCGGCGGTCAGATCCTGTCCGGTGGACGTCCGCGCTTCGTCCACCAGGAAGTCGAGGGCGTCGAACAACTCCTCGCGTTCCACGGTCTCGATGAAGGGTGAGCGGCTGTCCAACTCGTTGAAGGCGACGGCGAAGGCGCGCCCGATCTCCGTGACGTCGCCGTGCCGCCCGTCGCCGTGCTGCCCGTCGCCGGTGACCGCGGTGAGGAAGGCCTCCCGGGTGGCCCTGTACCGGGCGACGGCCCCGCGATACCCGGCGTGGGGAATGTGCTCGCGGCCGTCCCACTCGCGCAGCGGATTGGCGGCGTTGGCCGCCACCCAGTCCGGCTTACGGGCCCCGCGGACGTCGAGCTGTACCCCGTGCCGCACGTGGGGACGCCAGGCCTTGCGCATCGCGGTCGCGTAGTCCGCCGGAACGCCGTTCAGCCACACCTCCTCCACCTCCGTGGCACGGGCCGGAAGGAGGCAGTCGGCGGCGTCCATCCCGAACAGGTTCCGGATCGTGAGCCCTTGCAGCAGCGGCAACCGGTTCAGGGCCGCCGCCGAAGTGAGCGTGCCCAGGTTCCCCGAGAGCGTCAGGCGGGTCAGGTCCGGGAAGTCGTCGGCGAGCCGGGCGCAGTCGAGCCGGCCGATCCCGTGGACGGTGAGGTGCCTGACGGCCGCCCGCCGGGAGCCGGGGAGGCGTGCGCCGACCAGCTCGTCGGCCGCGCACGTCAGGGCGTACGGGGCGGTCCAGTCCCCGCGGTCGCCGCTGTCCCAGTGCCGTTGCCGGGCCAGTTGCTCGCCCCGTCCCCACCCCGAGGTGTAGGCGTTCGAGGGCTCGGTCACCAGCGGGGGCAGGGAACCGATCACCGTGAAACTTCTCGGCAGGACCCACCCGTGGTTGGTGTGCGCGAGCGTGCCGTTCCAGCTGTGGTGCGTGAGCCGGAGCGGCCGTACGCCGTCCAGGTCGGCGACGGTCGCGGGCCCGGGCCCGGACCAGTCCAGTTCGGCCACCTCGGCGCACTGGTCCGCGGCGTCGACGGCGGTGATCTGCGAGGCGGTCCAGGCCTCCAGCGCCTCCGAGTACACCGTCACGACATCACCGGCGGTGATCGGTCTCGGAGGTTGGTCGCGTGCCATGGCCGCATGCTAACGGCCGGCCGCCGGCCCACCGAGTGCGGGGCCACCGCCGCCTCATCCATGGAGGGCGTCGGGCGGAGCCGTGTCCGCGAACGGCGCCGAAGCCCCTTCCGAAGCCCTCTTCGGGGGAGTCCCCGGAGCCTCCGCCGCGTCCAACCGCGCGCGGATCCGCTCCGCGCCCCCGTGGCCCAACTGCTCCAGCAGTTCCAGGGCTTCGTGCCAGCACTCCATGGCCCGGGCCCGGTCGCCGAGGGACAGCTGGGCCTCGGCCAGGTGGTCCAGGGTCTCCGCGATCTCGCCCAGATCACCGCGCTCCCGGCGCAGACGCAGCGCGCGGCCGAGGCAGCCGATCGCCTCGCGGTGGTCGCCCAGGTGATGGTGAGCGCTGCCCAGGCTGTTCCAGGCGGCGCCCTCGCCGTCCCGGTCGACCAGGTCCCGCACGATGTCCAGGGACTGCCGGCAGTAGTGGACGGCCTGCCGGTGGTCGCCGACCATCGACAGATGCCAGCCGATCTGGTTCAGGACCCTGCCCTGCCCGATGCGGTGACCGGCCGTCTCGAACAGGTCCAGCGCCCGCTGCGCCAGGTCCAGCGCGTCCGTGTGCCGGTGCCGGCGGCCGAGGACGGTGCTCATGTTGCGCAGTGCCTGGGCCTGGGCCACCGGGTCGTCCAGGTCGCGGGCGAGGCTCTCGGAGTGCCGCAGGAGGACGAGGGCGTCCTGATGGCGGCCCTGGCGGGAGCGGACGCGGGCGAGGTTGCGGAGGGTGCGTGTCTCCCCGACGGTGTCACCGGAGCGTCGGGCCGCGTCCAGCGCCTGCCGGTGCGTGGTCACCCACTCCTGCCAGTGGCCCGCCAGGTCGAAGAAGGCGGTCATCGTCCAGGCGAGCTGCCAGGCGTGGGACTCGAAACCGCTCCGGGAGGCCCGGCCCACCGCCGCGGTCAGGTTCGGCAGTTCCGCCGCGAACCAGGCCGACGCCCGCGCGGGGACGGTGAGTTGCTCCGGTACGACCGTGGCGTCCGGCTCCGTCAGGGGTATCGGGTCCCGGTACCAGCTGAGGGCGTCCGACGCCGTGGCCGCGCTGTGCAGGTAGTGGTCGAGGAGACGGCGCAGGGCGGTGCGTCCGTCGTGCTCCGGGTCGTGTTCTCCGGTCAGTTCCGCGGCGTACGCGCGAAGCAGGTCGTGCAGGGTGTAGCGGCCCGGCGCGTGCTGGTTCAGCAGGTGCGCCCGCGTCAGCTCGCCCAGGTGCGGCCGTACCTGCTCGGGGCTCAGGCCCGTCAGACCCGCCGCCGCCGGGGCGGTGATGTCGGGGCCGGGATGCAGCCCGAGGAGCCGGAACAGCCGGGCCGCGCCGGGGCTCAGGCGGTGGTACGACCAGGAGAAGACGGCCCGTATGTCCGTCGCGGGGTCGTCGTCGGTGAACGGGTCCAACCCGGCGTCGGAGCAGTTCAGTTCACGGGCGAACTCGGCGAGCCCGAACTGCGGATCGGCTGCCGCGCGGGCGGCCACGATCGACAGGGCGAGGGGGAGACGGGCACAGCGGTCGATGATGTCCGCGACCGCCGCGGGCTCCGCCGCCAGCCTGGCGGGACCGAGCCGGCGGGCCAGCAGTTGCCGGGCCTCGGGCTCGGTCAGGAGGTCCAGGCGCAGCGGCCGGGCGCCGTCGGCCGCGACCAGGCCGGTGAGCTGGTTGCGGCTGGTGACCAGGGCCAGACAGCCGGGCGCACCGGGCAGCAGCGGTCTGACCTGCTCGGCGTCACGGGCGTTGTCCAGCAGGACGAGTACCCGCCGCCCGGCGCACAGGCCGCGGTACATGTCGAACTGCGCCTCCGGAGCGGCCGGGACGCGCTCGGCCGGCACCTCGAAGGCGTCCAGGAACCTCCGTACCGCCTCCGCCGACGTCATGACCTCCCCGGTCGCGTGGAAGCCGCGCAGGTTCACGTACAACTGCCCGTCCGGGAAGCGGGCGGCCACCCGTGACGCCCAGTGCACCGCCAGGGCCGTCTTGCCCACACCCGCGGTGCCCGCGACGGCGGAGATCACCATGGCCCCCGGGCCGGTCCCGGTGTCGGCCCCGGACTCGGTACGCCACTGGTCCCGGCTGTCGTCCAGGAGCACGTCCAGCTCCGCCAGTTGCGCGGTACGGCCACTGAAACCCGGGAAGGGGGCGGGCAGTTGGGCCGGAGTCGCCAGGGCCGCCGTGCGACCGACGATCACCCGCTTCTCCGGAGCGGTATCCGGTACCGGGGGAGTCGACCCCCGGGGCGGTGGCGGGAGGCCGTCCGCCGTCCGCCGGAACTCCTCCCGACCCGCTCCCGACAGCGCCAGCGCGTCCGCCAGCTGCCGCACCGTGGCAGGCCTCGGGCGCTCGATACGGCCCGTCTCCAGATGGCAGATCGTGCGCACGCTCACGCCCGCCCGTTCCGCCAACTCCTCCTGTGTGAGCCCCAGTCGGCGCCGGTGTCCGCGCAGCACCTCGCCCAGCATCGGCACCCCCGGCACTGCTGTGTCCCCCCACTCGGTCGCCCTCACCCTCCCACCCCGCGCCCACGGTCGGGTGAGAGGGCATCAGGCCACGTGCGGGGCGAACTCGGCGCGGTTGCCGGTCAGTTGCGTGCCGCTTTCCTGGCCGCCCCGGGTGTCCCGCTGCGACTGTTTGCCACGTCGACACACATTCGTACGCCATCGCACCACCCTCACGGATTCCACACACAGGAGGAAAAGTGACCTTGCGCCTCGGATCCAAGCTGGCCAGATACGCTCTCGTGAGCGCGGCCGTGACCGTCGTCGCCGTTCCGGTGACCGTGCTCGCCACCGCCGGGCCCGCCGCCTCGGCGGCCTACTGCGGCCGGACCGTCTCCGACATGGACAACAGGTCGTGGCCGAGGCAGACGGCGGGCGTCAGCGCGAACCAGCGCAGCGGCTCCAGCGCGGACTGCGGCGTCACGGGCTACGCCGACAACCGGAACGTCCTGGACTACCACTGCTGGACCGCGGGCGACGGCGGGAGCTGGACCTACCTCAGGAACGACAGCGACGGCACCTCGGGATGGGTCAAGGACACCCTGCTGCCCGACGGCGGCTCCCGCATCTGGTGCGGCTTCTGACCGACGGCCGCACGCCGCCGGGAGCCTCGTGGGCCGTCCCTGCGAGGATTCCGCCGGCTCTTTCCCCGGCTGCGACGACCGGCCGATCCACCGCCGGAACGGCTGTACCGGTCCGGCCCGGTCCTTGCCGCCGCCGGTCGCGCTCCGGTCCGCCGGCCGCCCGTCCGGGCCGGGCGACCCGATGACGGTCAGGGCCGCGCGGTCCGGCGGGGCATGGGGGGCGATCGAGTATCTCGATGTACATGATCCGGTCGTCCACGACGTCCGGGATCAGCATGCCCTTCGAGGGAGAGAGGCACACACCGATGGCCGGGGCCGTACGGCCGCCCCCGCCGATGGTCTGCCGTCCGGATGCTCCGGCAGAAGCCGTCCCCGCAGCCGCACTCGTCGACCAGCCGTAGATCCGCCGCGCGGACGGCCGGGGCATGCTCTCCCTCGACCTCCAGGAGAACGGTCAACTCGGCGACGAGATCCGGGAAGACGTCGCGAACGAAGGGCTGGTCCGGCTCCATCAGCGGATGGTAGCCGGAACCGGCGCCGTACGGCTCAGGCCGCGGCCTCGGCCGCCGGGTCCAGCTGACCCGTCGGGCTCACCCCGTCCGCCGGCCGCACCGTACGGCGGCGACGGACCGGCACCCCCACGGTCGGGTGGGCGACGGCCCAGGCCGCGCCCTTGCAGATGATCTCCTTGTAGAAGGCGGCGAGGCGGCCGGTGAGGGCCTTGGGGACGGCCTGGTCGTCCGGGGTGACGAACTGGATCAGGCCCTCCTTGCGGCCGAGCGAGACGCACTGCTGGACGTAGCGGATCGGCACCGTCGGCAGCTTCGCGCCGGTCAGCCGGGCCGCGAGGGCGTCGGCGGCCTGCCACGCCGTGGGGACACCGGAGGCGCACGACATCCGCAGCGGCTTGTCGCCGGGCCCCATCACGAGGGCCGCGTCACCGATGGCGTACACCTCGGGGTGCGAGACCGAGCGCATGGTCGCGTCGACCACGATCTGACCCGTGCCGGAGACCTCCAGCGTGCTGGCCCCGGCGATCGGGTGGACGGCGAAGCCGGTGGCCCACACGGTGACCGCGGCCGGGACGGGCGCGGAGTCGGTCAGGACGCGGTCGGCCTCGACGGCGGTGACGGCGGTGTGCTCGTGCACGGTGATGCCGAGCCCGGCGCAGACCTTCCGCAGATGGTCCCGGCCCTTGTCGGAGAGCCAGTCGCCGAAGCCGCCGCGGGCCACGAGGGCGACGTCCAGGTCCGGGCGGTTCTCGGCGATCTCGGTCGCGGCCTCCAGGCCGGTGAGTCCGCCGCCGACGATCACCACGGGCTGTCCCGCCTCCAGCCGGGCCAGCCGCTCGCGCAGCCGGAGCGCTCCACGCCGGCCGGAGATCTCGTGGGCGTGCTCGGCGGTGCCGGGGACACCCTGGGGGTTCCAGCCGCTGCCGAGGGCGTAGACGAGGGTGTCGTACCGGAGTTCCCGCTCCCCGGCGCCGTCCTTGTCGACGACGGTGACGGTCCTGCGGTCGGCGTCGATGCCGGCGACCTCGGCGAGCCTCACCTCGACGCCGGTGCCCGCGAACATCTTGTCGAAGGGGCGGGCCTTGAGGTCCTGGCCGGCCGCGAGCTGGTGCATCCGGACGCGTTCGACGAAGTCGGGCTCGGCGTTGACGAGGGTGATGGCGACGTCCGCGCGGTGCAGCCGCTTGGCGAGGCGGCCGGCGGCGGTGGCTCCGGTGTAGCCGGCTCCGAGGACGATGATGCGGTGCTGCATTTCCTGCTCCTGTCTGCGCGGGTCCGACGCTTGCTTGCTCGGTGACGCCCCTTGAACCGGGCAGCCCGCGGTTTCCTGACAGGATCGGAATGTGAAGCAGGTCACACTCTCACCGGAGGGTGTGACCTGCTTGGTCGAAGGCGCGGTCAGACCCGCGCCACGGCGTTCGTCAGAAGGCGTGGAACAGGGGCTCCCCGTGCTCGGTGGCCGCCCACACCTCGGTCGCGCGCTCCAGCTTGTCGGGGTTGACCTGGCTGCGGAACGCGACGATGCCGTCCGGGCCGATCTCCAGACAGATCACCCCGACGACCCGGCCGTCGACGACCGCCAGGACCGCGGGGCCGCCGTTGGCCGTCCAGATGTGGATCTCCGGTGAGCCGCCGACCAGGGCCCGCTTGACCGGGGCCGGCTTGAACAGGCCCCGCATGAACTTCGCGACCGCGATGGCCCCTTCGAACGCCCTGGCGCGGGCCGGGACCTTGCCGCCGCCGTCGCCGACCGCGATGGCGTCCGAGGTGAGCAGTTTGACCAGCGGCTCGGTCCGCCCGCTGGTGGCCGCCGCGAGGAACTCCTCGACGATCCGCCGGGCCGCCGCCTCGTCGATCTCCGTACGGGCCTTGCCCGCCGCCACGTGCTTCTTCGCCCGGTGGAAGATCTGCTGGCTGGCGGCCTCACTGATCTCGACGATCTCGGCGATCTCCCGGTGCGGATAGTCGAAGGCCTCCTTGAGCACGTACACCGCCCGCTCGTTGGGCGTGAGGCGCTCCAGCAGCGTGAGGACCGCGTACGAGACGGATTCGCGCTGTTCGGCGGTGTCGGCCGGGCCGAGCATCGAGTCGCCGGCCAGCAGCGGCTCGGGCAGCCACTGGCCCACATAGGTCTCCCGGCGCGCCCGGGCCGAGGTGAGCTGGTTGAGGCACAGGTTGGTGAGCACCTTCGTCAGCCAGGCCTCGGGCACCTCGATCCGGTCGACGTCGGTGGCCTGCCAGCGCAGGAACGTCTCCTGCACCACATCCTCCGCCTCGCCCGCCGAGCCCAGCAGACGGTAGGCGATCGCCTCCAGCCGGGGCCTCGTCGCTTCGAACCGGTCCACGTCGTCCATCGTCAGCGGCATGACCCGAATCCTAGGCCGCGTCCGCGCAGTCCCGCCGTCCGCCCGGAGGGCGGGCCCAGGCGTCGCGGGGCGGACGGCTATCGGGAGCGCGTCGGGGCGGGCGGGGGACCGGCCGGGGCCGTGCCGTCGCGCTCCGGGACCTCTTCGACGGGCACACCCCGGGGCCGCAGACCGACGACCAGGCCGACGATCACCACGGCGATGCCCAGCCACACCGACGGTCCCGGCACACCGGTTCCCGACAGGGCGCCGACGACCGCCGCCGAGAGCGGCGCGATGCCGGTGAGCAGTCCGGCCCGCCCGGCACCGACGGAGCGCACCGTCGAGTACCACAGGACGAACGCGACCGCCGTCACCATCAGCGCCAGATGACCGACGGCGGCCCACTGCGTCCCGGTCAACTCCCCTACGGCGGACGGTTCTTCCCGTACCGCGCCGAGGACGGCCAGCATCACGGCGCCCAGCCACACCGCGTGCACGGACACCCCCCACGGGGTGTGCCGCCGCAGCACCGGCACCGCGAGCAGCGTGAACGCGGCCTCGCAGGCCAGGGCGAGCGCCGCCCAGGCCACCCCGACGGCGTCCGTGCGGCCCGTCCCCTGCACCAGCACCGCGCCCGTCATGACGACCGGCGCCGCCAGCAGCACCTGCCGACTGGGCCTGCGCCGTTCCAGTACGGGACCCACCACGCCGAGCACCAGCGGGACGCAGGCCACCGCGACGGCGACGACCGCGGGCTCCGCGTGCGCGACACCCCGCACCACGGCCACGTTGAACAGCACCAGACCGGTGAGCGCGAGCCCGCCCAGATACAGCCACTCCCGGCCGCGCGGCCACACCAGGCGGGCACCGGCGAGCCGGGCCATGACGAGGAGGATCACCGTGGCGGCCGTATACCGGACGGCCTGCGTGCTGAACAACGGGGCGTCG
Organism: Streptomyces griseiscabiei; assembly: GCF_020010925.1. Classification (NCBI taxonomy): domain Bacteria; kingdom Bacillati; phylum Actinomycetota; class Actinomycetes; order Kitasatosporales; family Streptomycetaceae; genus Streptomyces; species Streptomyces griseiscabiei. Next base: position 3,316,019 of record NZ_JAGJBZ010000002.1, read on the forward strand.
ACGAGGGCGTGCGAGACGGTGACGCTGCTGCCGACCAGCACCATGCCGACCATGCCGGGCACGAGCTGGGCGAACGGAGGGGAGGGGGTGTCCATGGCGACCACCCTGCCCCCACAATGGATGCCATGGGCAGGTCCACGACACCACGGTCCGAGGGGTCCAAAACACGCTCCGCGAGCGGTTCGGACTTCCTCCAGCTGGACATCGGCCAGGCACCGCCCGGCGGTCGCACCACCTGGCTCACCGACCGGCTGCGGTCCGCCATCACGGACGGCCGGCTGCCCGTCGGCACCCGGCTGCCCGCCAGCCGCGTACTCGCCGAGGAACTGCGCGTCACCCGGGGCGTGGTGACCGAGGCCTACCGGCGGCTCGCGGAGTCCGGCCAGATCGCCGGTCGCGGCCGACACGGCACCGTCGTCGTCGCGGCACCCGCCGCGCCCCGCGCCCACGCCCGTGACACGGCGGGGCCCGGTCCCGCGCTGTTCGGCTCGGCCGACCGCGAAGGCATCGTCGACGCGCTGCGCGCCCTGCCCTGCCGTATCGACCTCTCCCCGGGCGTCCCCGACCTCGCCGCCTTCCCGCGCACCGCCTGGCTGCGTGCCGAACGCGCCGTCCTCTCGGGCGTCACCCCGGCCGACTTCGGCTACGGCGACCCCCGGGGCGCCCCCGCGCTGCGCCGGGCCGTGGTCGGCTGGCTGGCCCGCAACCGCGGTATCCGCGCCGACGCGGACGAGGTCGTGATCGTCGCCGGGGTCGCGCAGGCCCTCTCCCTGCTCGGACGACTCCTGCGGGCGGAGGGGACCCACCGTCTCGCCGTCGAGGACCCCGGCTCCCTGGGCGCACGCCAGCAGCTGGAGTACGGGGGCCTCACGATCGTCCCGGTCCCGGTGGACGGCGACGGGCTCGACGTGGGCGCCCTGCGTGCCTCGGGTGCCCGAGCGGTGCTGATGACCCCGGCCCACCAGTTCCCCACCGGTGTGGTCCTCGGCGGGGAACGCCGCCGCGACCTGCTGAGCTGGGCGGCCGAGGGCGGCGTGGTCATCGAGGACGACTACGACGCCGAGCACCGCTACGACCGGCCACCGGTGCCGGCGCTGCGCTCGCTGCTGCCCGAGGGCGTCTGCCACACCGGCAGCGTCTCCAAACTGCTCGCGCCCGCGCTGCGGGTGGGCTGGCTCCTCGTCCCCGCGCACCGGCACGACGCCGTCGTCGCCGCGAAGCGCTACGCCGACCTCGGCAACGGCGTCCTCACCCAGCTCACCCTGGCCCACCTCATGGACTCCGGCGAACTCGAACGCCATCTGCGCCATGTCCGGCTGCGTCACCGCCGGCGCCGGGACATGATGCTGCGCGCCGTCGAGACGCATCTGCCCGGTGCCCGTGTGCACGGGGCTGCCGCCGGCCTGCATCTGATGATCAGCTTCGAAGGCGCGCGGGCCGGCTTCCACGACAGCGACCTCGCCGCGGCCGCCCTCGCCCGGGGCGTCAAGGCACACCCCCTGTCCTGGCACCGGATGACCCCCGGCCCGCCCGGCCTGGTCCTCGGCTACGCGGCCGGCCCCGCCCACGAGATCGACGAGGGCATCGCCCTCCTCGGCGAGGCCCTGCGCGAGATGTGACGCCACCGGCAGGGACCGGCAGGGACCGGAAGGGACCGGAAGGGAAGAGCCGACCCCTGCCCGTGCCGACCGCTCGGCACCCTCGGACGGCCCCGCACCCTGCCCCTGGCATCCCAGCGCCGTCCCAGAGGCTTCCCGTTTCCGCAGGTCGACAGGGGCGGGACGGTCCCACCGTCCCGGCGGGGCGGCAGCGGTTGCCGTCGAACGCCCGGCGCCCTGGAATCACTGGACGTCGTACCTGAATGTCACCCACCGAAGGAACCCATGTGAACAAGCCCCGTATGGGCCGCGCGGCCACGGCCCTGGCCGTGCTGATCGGCAGCGGCGCCCTTGTGTTCGTCCCCGCGTCGGCGGCCTCGGCCACCGAGGACGACTGTGACGGCATCGCCGTCGTCGGCGTCTTCCGCGCCGTCGAGTCCGGAGCCTCGTTCGACTTCCGCGGCCGCCGCGTCGAGCTGCAGAACGAGTCGGCGCTCGACCGCTACAGCCGCGCGGAGATCAAGTCCGGCCGCAAGGCCGGCGACCGGCTGTGGGTCGACCGCAGCTTCCGCTCGTTCCCCAACTTCAAGGGCGTCAAGGCCGACCAGGACGCGAAGCGGGACGGCTGGAAGATGTGCGGCCCCTACACCGGCAGCCGCACCCAGTCCGTCTACAACGCCGACTACGCGGCACGCGCCTGCGGGGAGTTCGACGGCATCACCAAGTGCGGCAAGTGGTGGGTGGACTGACCTGTCCCGCCGGCGGTGCCCCGAAGCGGTGCCCCGCCGTGTGACCGCACCCCGCGAGGCCGCCACCCCGTCCCACACGGACGGGGTGGCGGCCTCTCGGGCTGTCCCGGACCATCCCCGCCGCGGCGACCCTCAATCCCCGGACGTGGACGTTCCCGAGGCCGGCTCGACCAGCCAGCGCTGTTCCGCCTCCCCGTTCCGGGGACTCGGTACGAGGATGGTGTCGGCCTCGGGCGAGGCGGGCGCGATCACGAGGTCGCTCTCGTCGCGGGTGAGGAGTTCCCCCTCGGGGCTGAGGTCGAAGCGGAGACCGAACGAGACATCGCCCGAGGAGTCGCAGAACTCCAGATCCAGCACCTCGTCGTCCCCGCCGGCGTCCAGACACAGCTTCGGCTCCGCGAGATTGCGCAGCAGCCCGTCCTCCAGGTAGGTCCACCGCTGCGTATCGGAGGCCGAGCAGGCGGACAGGGTGACCTCCGCGCCACGCTCGGGCGGCGTCCCCCGGACATCCATGCACAGGTCGGCGGCGGCGTTGCGCAGTCGGCCGCTGTCCGGGGGGACGGGGAGGCCGGTCGAGGTCGTGGGCGACGCGGGCGACGGCGTGGGAGTGGGCGTGGGCGTGGGCGTGGGCCGCTGGGTCACCGGAGCCGTCGAGGAGCTGTCGGACGACGTACCGGCCACGACGAGCGCCGCCGCGACAGCGGCCGAACCGACGGCGATCCCGACGATGAAGAACTTCCTGCCCCTGCGGGCCGGAATCGCCCGGGGCCTCCCCCTCCGCGCGGGCCGCTGCGGCGTCGGCGCGGCGTCCGAGGGGCGGGCGTCGGGTGCCCCGGCGGCCGTGGCACCGGACGCCGTCCGCGCCGGCCGTGCCCGGCACGCGGCGAGATAGGGGTGGGCACTGTCGCCGAGGAGCGCTTCGGCCAGCAGGACGCCCGGTTCCGTGGCGCAGAGCCTGAGCTGCTCGGCGGTGTCCTGGCAGTAGGAGCACCGATCCAGATGCAGTTGCACCTCGGGCAGCGTGGAACCGGCACCGTGCGAGGGCGCGTCGAGGAGACGGCTGTAGTCCCGGCACTCTCTCCCGGCCGAATTCTCGACATGGGTGCGCAGGAGCGCCGAGCGCAACTGCTCCCGCGCCCGGTCCAATTCGAAGGGGGGTATGTCCCCCTCGACACCGAGCAGGGCCGCGGGAACGGCCGACGGTTCGGCCTCCACCTCCAGATGCCACAGAACGTACTGCGTGGTCCTCGGCAGCCGCAGAAAGGCGACATGGCTCAGATGCCGGTTCTCGGTGACCGAGGGCGGTGACGGCCCGTCGCCCTCGGCGGTCCCCGCCCGGTCGTACGACACCCTCGGGGCGGCGCCTGTCTGTGAGCGCGCACGCGCGCTGTCCCGAACGGCGACGAGCAGGCGCGGACGCAGGGCATCGGTGGACCCGGCCCTCTGGAGGTCCCGCACCACATGACGGAACGACGCGGAGGCGAGTACGCGCGCGAGGGCGGACGAACCGAAGGCGCAGATCTCCGCGTAGTCGGAGACCGCGGGCCCGTGGCGCGCGATCAACGCCGCGACCGGCGTCGTCCCTTCGACGGTCCGGGACATCCGCAGCGCGGCGACGAGGGCGTCGTCGGACATCCCCGGAGCGGTCTCGGGGTCGGGAGCCTGGCTTGCGGGAAGCGGGTCGGCGAAAGACACAGGGGCTTTCCTTCTCCCAGGGCGCGCTGGGCAGCCTCATCCCGGGCCGATGCGGGAACAGCGGCAGTGCGGACCTGGCTGTGGCCGTGCGGAGAGAGAGGTGGTGCGGTGGTGGTGACCGCCCGGGCGATGCCGCGCGACCGCCTTGTGGGGGAGCGGGCAACGCCACGACCCGTGCGGGCCGATAGGCCGGTTACGGATTGTTCTAAGCGTGAACCACCCTGTCACACGGGCCAGATGTCCAACAAGGGGCGCCGTGACGAAAGAGAACGGGATCGACTCCGACCGGCTTTGGGCGCGCCTCCGGGAACGCTCCAGGTCCGGCTCACGACCCGCCGGGAACGGCGCCGGATCCGTGCGGGTGGACCGAACGCGTGGTCGACGGCCACACTGGCCGGATGATCGTCGTACAGCGCGTCATCACGTGCTGGACCAGGCAGTCCAGAGGCGGAGGCGCGGCGACCCGCCGGAACGCCGTCCCCGAGGCGTTCCCGGTACATGTGCCCGGTACGGCCGAAGTGCTCGTCCAGGAGGCCGAAGCGCACGAGCGCGACGGCTTCGTGGCCTCCCACACCGTCCGCACCCTGGACCGGCTCCCCGAGTGCGACCCGGCACGGCTGCGGGAGCCCGGCGGGCAGGACGAGGAACTGCACTGGGGCGTGGCAGGCGTGACCCGGAAAACCCGTGACGCCATGGCTGTCCGTGACGCTGTCGCCCCGGTCACCCGCGGGGTGTTCCTGCGGGAGGCCGAGGGCCGGCTGGACGTGGTGGTCTCACCGCCGGCCGCGCGGTCACCGGCGTACGGGCCACGCCGGCTGTTCTCGCTCGAACCCGGGCAGCGCGGATGCTGGTGGTTCAACGGTCGTTTCACCCCGGACGGCTGCGGCTGTTACGCCCACCGCTGGTGGTACGAGAAATGGGTCGTCCACGTCGCGTACGTCGGCGGGACGCCACCCGTCGACCTGTTCACCCGGCGCGAGCCGACCCACCTCGTGGACGACCTCGTCCGGCTCTTCTGACGCGGTGCCCGGCCGGGGCCGGGTCCGGCGTCAGGTGTCAGGCGTCAGGTGTCGTGGTGGGACGCCAGTTCGGCGTGGGCCGCGGCGAGGCGCTCGGGTTCGCCGCGTGGCGAGTGGTCGCCGGAGACGTCGTCGGCCCAGGCGAGCAGTCGGCGCAGGTGGTCGCCGGCCGGTTCGGTGACGACATCGGGGCGGCCGAGGACGACCTCGCCACTGGTCCCGTCGATGGTGACGAGGGTGCCGTCGTCGAGACGGAGACCGCCGGCCGTCACAGCGCCGGCGCCGCTGTCGAAGCCGAGGCCGCGGGCACCCACGACCGCGGGCTTGCCCAGGGCGCGCGCGACGACCGCGGCGTGACTGGCCGGTCCTCCTCGCGCGGTGACGACTCCGGCGGCGACGGCGATGCCGTGCATGTCGTGCGGGGAGGTCTCCGGGCGTACCAGGACCACCGGGGCGTCCCTGGCCAGGCGCACCGCCCGCTCCGGGGTGGTCGCCACCAGGCCGACCGCGACGCCCGGACAGGCGCCGACTCCCCGGGCGAGCACAAGAGTCTCCTCGGACGAGGCGATGCGCGGTGTGCGGACGTGTCCGAGGTGCTGGGCGGAGATTCTGCGCAGCGCCTCGTGACGGTCGATGACCTGCTCGTCGACGAGGTCGGTGACGAGGCGGACGGCGGCGCCGCCGACGAACCGGCCGGGCCTGGCCTGGAGGAGCCACAGTTCGCCGGACTGGTAGGTGAACTCGGTGTAGCAGGCGTCCCGGTAGTGCCCCTCGATCCGGCCCAGGGCGTCGCGCAGCTCCGCCCACACCGCCGGTTCCCGGTCGGCGAGGGCGTGCAGCGGCCGGGTCGTGGACCTGCCGGACACGACGTCCTCTCCCTGGTGCCCGAACAGGACCTCGCCGTACGGGGTGTTCGCACCGGTGTCGGGGTTCCGGCTGAACGCGACCCCGGTGCCGCTGTGGGCGTCGCGGTTTCCGAACACCATCGACTGGACGATCGTGGCCGTGCCGAGATCGTGCGGGATGTCGTGCAGGGCGCGGTAGGCGCGGGCGCGTGGCGCGTTCCAGGACGAGAACACGGCCTCGATCGCCAGCTCCAGCTGCTGGTGGGCGTCGTCCGGGACCGGCGCGTCGGTGGTGGTCGCGTCGGCGAGGCCCGCCAGGAACCGCTGCCGCGCGTCCTCGGCGAACGCCCCGTCGCCCGTCTCGGCGGCCAGGCCGGCGGTGGCCCCGGTGGTGAGGCCGAGGTTGAGGACCGTGCTCATCATCCCGGGCATGGACACACGGGCGCCGGAGCGGACGGACACCACGAGCGGTTGCCGCGTCCCGCCGAAGGCGCGGCAGGTGACCCGTTCGAGGTCGGCGACGGCGGCCGCGAGCTCGTCGTGGAACCCGTCGGGCATGTGGCCGTCCCGAAGGAAGGCGCGGCAGGCCTCCGCGGTGACGACGAACCCGGCCGGTACCCGCAGCCCGAGGCGGTGCAGGAGGACGAGACCGAGCGCCTTGCCGCCCAGCGTGTCCGCTCCCTCGCCGACGTCGGCGGAGAGCGCGCGGATCCATCTCATCGTCGCTTGCCCAGGGTGGCCAGCAGATCTTCGTGCAGTTCGGCCCACACGGTGTGGTACGAGGTGGTGCCGTCGGTGACGTACACCAGCTCGCCGGCGGCGGCGCGGGCGAGGGCGTCGCCGAGGCGGATCCGGTAGCGGCCGAAGCGGGGCAGGGCGCCGGAGAGTTCGGCGCAGACGGGGGCGACGCGCCGGTCGAGGTCGGCGAACCGGTCGAGGACCCGGGCGTCGTAGGCGGGGTCGCGATGGTCGTTGGCGCTCACGACGCCGTCGACGGTACGCAGTTGCCAGGCCGCGCAGAGGTCGAGCAGCTCCGGGTTGAGGACGAGGAACCGGTCGAACGCCGCCTCGACGGCACCGCGGGCGCCGGCCGTGGCGAGTTCGTCCGCGATCCGCTCGGCGTCCGCGGTACGGCCCGCGTCGGTGAGCGCCCAGCAGGGCGTGTCCCCGGGGAACCGGGTGACGAGACCGGCGGCCCCGAGGTCGATGAGCTGGGTCTCGACGGTGGCTTCGCCGAGCCCCGTGACCGCGTCGAGGCGGCCGAGGCTCGCGGCGCCGACACAGCGCAGGGCGTGCAGCACCCACGGACCGGTGTGTGCCGTGCGAGGCGCGGTGTGGGCTTCGTGCGGTGCGGTGTGAGCTTCCGACCAGGTCATGTCGTGTCCCCCGGATCTGTGGTTCGCGCGCTGTACGGCTGGGTGCGTACCGCGTCGTGGGCGGGCTCCTTCGGTGCGGTCGACCGCACTTCGGTCGCCGCGAACTCCGATGTTAGCTGTTTTCCGATGATGACGTCATCCGAATGCCAGCTGTATCATGCCGCGAGAGCGGAGGTGGGCACGATGGCGCGGTTGACCCGGGCACAGCGGCAGGAGCAGACGCGGGCCGCGGTGCTGGTCGCGGCCCGCGAGGAGTTCACCGAACACGGCTACGCGGAGGCCAAGGTCGACCGCATCGCCGAGCGGGCCGAGCTGACCCGGGGCGCTGTCTACTCCAACTTCACCGGCAAGCGCGCCCTCTACCTCGCGGTGCTCGCCGAGGCCGCCGAGCGGTGCGTGGCCGCCGCCGAACCGCCGGTGGAATCGCCCGACTCCGCCAGGCGGGCGCTCGGCGCGTTCGCCCGGGTCTGGCTCGAACGCCTCCCGCTCGCCGGCGACACCCCGGGGAGCGGGCAGTTGCAACTGCGCTCGCTGTCCGGCGTGCTCGACACCGCGCCCGCCCGGGCCGCGCTCGCCGAACTCGTACGGTTCGAGGCCCTGTTGCTCGCCCTCGCCCTGGAGTCGCTCCCCGGGTCCGGCGCCCGGATGGTGCGCCGTGCCGCGCTGGCCCTGACCCTGCTGCACGGCGCGGCCGGCCTCGCGGAGAACGCCCCCGGGACCGGCGACCCGTTCGACCTGGCCGGCGCCGCCGAGCACCTGGCCGGCATCGCCCTCACGGACGACGCGGAGCCGCCCCACGTCCCCTTCGTCGCTCCGGCGCGGCCGGTGCAGGACCGATGGGTGCCACCCGGTGGTCCGCGCGACGAGATCACCGGCCGCCCGGTCGACCTCGACGACGACGGCGTGGTCGTCGTGTTGGGCGTGGCCCGGCTGTCGGCGGCCGAGGAGGCGGTCCGCGCGGCCCGGCCCGGTGACGAGGTGACGCTCGTCGTCGTGACGGGCGACCCGGCCGAGACGGGTCGGCTGGCCCGACTCCGGCTCCTCGACCTCGTCGGCTGTCTGCGTCGGGTCTTCGCGGCCGGTGAACTGCCGCGCCTGCGCGTCGTGTTCGGCGAGGACGGTGCGATCCCCGCGGCTCTCGGCGCGGACCCGGTCGACGACGGCACCGAGTTCGCGGTCCGGGTGGCCGACGGACTGATCGTGGCCCGCGCCGAGGGGCGCGGTGCGGGCCACGCCGCGGCCGCCCACGGCGCCGTCGGCCGCAGCCGCCGGAAGCGGCCCGAAGCCACCTGAGGCACGGTCGGCGGACTCTTCCGCGCCCCGGGTGTCACGTACCCGCCCGGCGACCGGCCATGGCCCGGCCGGCGCCGCGGCCGGTCGTCGTCGGCCCGTCAGGCCGGTTCGACGGGAAGCCACAGTTCGCAGGTGGCGGTCGTGAAATCGTCCGAGCGGTCGAGGATCGCGACGACGGAGGGGCCCGGCCGCAGCCGCCACGGGTTGGACGGGAACCACTCGGTCGCGGTGGCCGCCCAGGTCGTCTGCAGGGCCTGCGGATGCGGTCCGCTGGTACGGAAGACCGCCCACATCCCGGCCGGTACCTCGATGGCGTCGAGCCCGTCCGGGAGCGGTGTGTCCCGGGTGAGCGCGACCCCGTGCAGATAGGTCAGTTCGCTGCCCTCCCGGCCGTCGGGATCGACGTCGTCGCTGACCTGCAGCAGGCCCTCGGGCTCGGTGTCGCTGAGGGCCTTGAGCCGCAGATGCTCCTGCGGCGGCAGCGCGGCGATGTGCTCCTGGATGTGCGGGTTGACGCCCTGATGGATGAGCGGGACCCGGGTGGCGTGTCCGGCGAGCCGGAACGCGGGCCGGTCGACGAGGCGGGTGTCCATGGGGATGTTCCCTTCGACGGTCAGGCGGAACCTGATCTGTGGTTGTGTGCGCAAGGGGCCTCCGTCACGGCGCACGTCGCCGGGGCCGGCCCCGTGGACCGCCCTGAACGCGCGTCCGAACGCCTCGCTGGAGCCGTATCCGTGCCGGACGGCGATGCTCAGCAGATCCCGCTCGCCCCGGACGACCTCACCGGCGGCCACGGTCATGCGCCGCCGGCGCACGTACTCCGACAGCGGCATACCGGCCAGCGACGAGAACATCCGGCGCAGGTGGTACCCGGTCGTGCCGAGCGCCCCGGCCAACCCGTCGACGTCGAGTTCCTCGGACAGGTGCTCCTCGACCAGATCGACGAGTTGGTTGAGCGCCGAGATCATGGGGCCTCCCTTTTCTGATCTCACTCTGGCAGCAGGCATCCCGGCCGCACCCGATCGCTGGGATCCGATCCGATCTGGTCCCGCACCCGGACGGACAGGGAGGCACCGCCAGTTAGTTAGACCCTTGACGGTCAAAGTCCTTACCAATATGGTCCCGCTACATGGCCGCGGGTGAGCGAAGCCGGCCGGAAGGGGCGGGCGTATGACGGGCAGCACGGGCAGCACGGGCAGCACCGGAAGTGCGGACATGGACATGGACATGGACAGGAACGCGGACGGGAATGTCGACACGGACGTGGACGTCGCGGTCGTGGGCCTGGGCCCCGTCGGCGCCACGGCGGCGAACCTGGCGCACGACCTCGGTCTCCGGGTGGTCGCGTTCGACCGGGCCGCGGAGGTCGAACCCCGCCCGCGCGCCATCGGCTTCGACCAGGAGGTGATGCGCGTCCTCGCCGGCTTCGGGCTGGCCGACGCGATCGCGGACCACGTCATGCCCTACCGGCCGTCCGAGTACCACAACGGCGACGGCCGGGTCATCAAGCGCATCCACACGGCACCGCCGCCCCATCCCCTCGGCTGGGAACCCAACTACGTCTTCCTGCAGCCCCAGGTGGAGGGCGCCCTGCGGCAGCGTCTCGCGCGGGCGGACGGTGTCGACGTACGCCTCGGTACCGAGGTCACGGAGGTGCGCCTCGACAGCGACGGGGCCACCGTCGAGGCGGTCGACGCGACCGGGCGACGGCAGACGCTGCGGGCCCGCTACGTGCTGGCCTGCGACGGCGGCGGCAGCCCCCTGCGCAAGCGCCTGGGCCTGCGCATGGACGACCTGGGATTCGACCAGCCGTGGCTGGTGGTCGACCTGCGCCTGCGCCCCGGCGCGGGGGCCGGACTGCCCACCACCAACGTCCAGTTCTGCGAGACGGCGCGGCCGAGCACGTTCATCGTCGGACCGGGGAACCACCGCCGGTGGGAGTTCATGATCAACCCCGATGAGCGGCCCGAGGACGTCTCCCACCCGGATTTCATCCGCGCCCTGCTGTCCCGCTGGCTGCCTCCCGACGACTACGACCTGTGGCGCGCGGCCACGTATCGGTTCCACGCGCTCGTCCTGGGGCAATGGCGGGTGCGCCGGCTGTTCTTCCTCGGCGACGCGGCGCACATGACCCCGCCGTTCCTCGCCCAGGGAATGTGCCAGGGCATACGTGACGCCTCCAACCTGATGTGGAAACTCGCCCTCTGCCTACGGTCGGGCGCCGCCGAGTCCCTGCTCGACACCTACCAGCAGGAGCGCGTGCCGCATGTCCGTCAGGTGACGCTCACGACGAAGGAGTTCGGGCGGCTCATCTGCGAGCGCGACGAGGCCACCGCGGCCAAGCGGGACGCCGACCTGCTGGCGGAGCTGGCGGCCGAGCCGGGAGGAACCATCCGCCAGTCCCTGATCCCCGGCCTTCGGACGGGCTTCCTGGCCCCGGAGGGTCTCCCCGCTCGCGGCGATCTCCTGCCCCAGCCCAGGGTGACCGACGAGCGGGACCGCACCGGCCTGCTGGACGAGTTCACCGGCAGCGTCTTCCGCCTCGTCGTCCGCCATGACGCGGATGCCGCGGCGGCCGAGTCCGCGCTGCGCGCCCACCGGGCCGACGGCGGTTTCCCCGTCCACCTCGTCCGCCTCGTACCGCCGGGCAACGAAGCCGCGCCGAGCGAGCGCCACGAGTACCGTGAGGAACAGCCCGTCCTGGACTCCTGGATGCGCCGGCGGTCCTGCGCGGCGGTGCTGGCGCGCCCCGACCACTACGTGTTCGGCGGCGTCCCTTCCACGAGCGATCTCGGCAGCCTCCTCACGTCCGCCCGCCGACAACTCGGGTGAGACCGACGAGGACTTGCCCCCGGGACCGAGCTGTGGCTGACTGGCCACGGCGCTGAGGGGGAGTCATGGGCAACTGGTGCGTGATGGTGCAGTACGCGCACGGCGAGACGTACAGGACCGAGTTCGTCGTCCGTGGCCAGGCGACGAAGGAGGAGGCGCTGAAGGCGCTGCGTGCCGCCGTCCACACCTATGTGCCGAGCAGGAGCCTCATCGAGAAGCGGCGCCAGGTGTACCGCTTCACCGACCAGGAGGCATATCTGGTGGTGATCAAAGGCAAGTTGACGGAGTGGGAGTGCACCCTGCGCGTCATGGAGCTGATCTCGGACTCGACCGATCCGGCCGTGGCCGAGCGGGCGCGGCCGGAGCATGGCACGACAGAGGCCGCCGAGGGACCGCAGGACCGGATCCCGCCCGGGTATTGAGCGGCGGGCCGGATGCCGTCCCGCTCTCGACGCTTCGCCCTCGATCGCTGTTCCCGCCCCCTGGTGAACCCAGGGGGTTCTTTCACGTGACGTGCCTCCCGGCTTCCGTCCCGACCCCCTCCCGGCGTGCCACGCGTCCCATTCCGTTCGCGACGCACCAGGTCAACAGCGCACCGCGCGTCCCAGGGCGACTTGGAACGCGGGACGACTGGTCCCGGGCCGGGCCGGAACAGCACAGTTGATCTCGCCGGGCGGCGAGCGCACCCGGCACGGGACGAACGAGACGCAGAACGGGGACGAACCACATGTCACGAGTCCGAAGCACACTGACGGCCACCACCGTGGCCGCCATGCTCAGCACTGCCCTGGCCGGCGGAACGGCCGTGGCCGACGAGGTCGGCACGATGGCGCAGGGCGGCAAGTGCACCTACAACCAGCTGGGCAAGCCCGCCATCAGGAGCCACAAGGGCAAGGGCGACGACCGGTACAACGACGGCAGGACCAAGAAGTACGGCCGTGAGCTGATCCTCTCGACGGGGACGGCGATCAGCGACGACAACTCCGCGGCGATGCTCAGCGGCAAGGTGAGCAAGGACGACGAGGTGTGGGTCGACATCAGCCACGACAAGGGCAAGAACTGGAAAGGCCCTTGCGGCAAGGTCAAGGCCGCGAAGAAGGGGGAGAAGATCTACTCCAAGTGGTTCGCCCACTATCGCGAAGACATCACGAAGCGGGTGATCCGCGCCTGTGCCCGCACCACCTCGGGCGCCGACGGCACGGGAAAGCGCGTCACGTGGTGCGCGGACATCGGTGACGTCAAGAACGGCGTCGCCCGCTGGTGGTCGGACAAGGACTGACAGCCGGGCACGGGACTGACATGCGAGGGGCGGCCCTGCCGGGGCCGCCCCTCTCGGCGTGCTGCCCGCACTCTTGACTCACACGAGGCCGAGGCCGAGGTCGAGGCCGGTACGGTCGACGGCGGCCTCGTCCGCCGGTCGGTCGGTGATTGAGCGCACCGGTTCCGTATCCACCTCGTATTCATGGGGCATGGGTCAACAAGCGGGCACAGGAATGACAGGGAAGAGAGAAGGAAGAGAGGCAGAGGATGGTCCAAGCGGAACCCGAACCCCAGAGCATCGGCGTCCCGGCCGAGTCCACCGCGGGCGAGATGAGGGTGGCGGCGACCCCGGTCACCGTGGCGAAACTCGTCGCGCTCGGGTACGACGTGGTGGTCGAACCGGGGGCGGGGGCGTCGTCCCGCTTCTCCGACGCCGCCTACGCGGAGGCCGGCGCCCGGCTCGGCGACCCGTGGGCGGCCCAGATCGTGCTCAAGGTGAACGGCCCCTCCACCGAGGAGATCGGCCGGCTGCCCGACGGGGCGACACTGATCGCGCTGATCAGCCCGGCACTCGACCCGGAACTGGTCGAGGCTCTGGCCCGGCGGCCGATCACCGTCCTCGCCATGGACGCCGTACCCCGTATCTCCCGGGCCCAGTCGCTGGACGTCCTCAGCTCCATGGCGAACATCGCCGGATACCGGGCCGTCGTCGAGGCCGCCCACGCCTTCGGACGGTTCTTCACCGGCCAGGTGACCGCCGCCGGCAAGGTGCCGCCCGCCAAGGTCCTGGTCGCCGGCGCCGGGGTCGCCGGACTCGCGGCGATCGGCGCGGCCCGCAGCCTCGGCGCCGTGGTCCGCGCCACCGACCCCCGGCCCGAGGTCGCCGAGCAGGTCCGTTCCCTGGGCGGCGAGTTCCTCACGGTCTCCGCCGAGCAGGAGGTCGGCACCGACGGCTACGCCAAGGCCACCTCGGACGACTACAACCGGCTCGCCGAGCGCCTGTACGCCGAGCAGGCGGCCGACGTCGACATCATCATCACCACCGCGCTCGTCCCGGGCCGTCCGGCACCGAGGCTGATCACCGCCGCCGACGTCGCGCGCATGAGGCCCGGCAGCGTCATCGTCGACATGGCGGCCGCCCAGGGCGGCAACGTCGAGGGCACGGTCGCCGGCAAGGCCGTCGTCACCGACAACGACGTGACGATCATCGGCTACACCGATCTGCCCGGCCGGCTCCCCGCCCAGGCCTCACAGCTCTACGGCACCAACGTCGTCAACCTGATGAAGCTGCTCACCCCCGGCAAGGACGGCAGGCTCGTCCTCGACTTCGACGACGTCGTGCAGCGCTCCATGACCGTGGTCCGCGAGGGGGAGAAGACCTGGCCCCCGCCCCCGGTGCAGGTGTCGGCGGCTGCGGCCCCCGACGCGGCCCCGCGACCCGCGGCACGCCCGGCCTCCGGGACAGCGGCGAAACCCGCACGTCCGGCCCGGTCCGCCTACGCCCTCGTGGGCGCCGGAGCGCTCGCCCTGTTCCTGGTGACCGCCTTCTCGCCGAGCGAACTCATCGGCCACTTCACGGTGTTCGTGCTGGCGATCGTCATCGGCTTCTACGTCATCGGCCAGGTGCACCACGCGCTGCACACCCCGCTGATGTCGGTCACCAACGCCATCTCCGGCATCGTCGTGGTCGGCGCGCTGCTGCAGATCGGGCACGGGAACACCGCCGTCACCGTCCTGTCGTTCGCCGCGATCCTGCTGGCGAGCGTCAACATCTTCGGCGGATTCGCCGTCACCCGCCGCATGCTCGGCATGTTCTCGAAGGGCTGATCAGGGATGACCACCGTCACGGCCGCAGAGGCCGCCTACGTCGTCGCCGCGCTGCTGTTCATCCTCAGCCTCGCGGGGCTCTCCCAGCACCGGACGTCCCGCTCGGGAGTCGTCTGGGGCATCACGGGCATGGCCGTCGCCCTGGCCGCCACCGTCGGGCTTGCCTCCCGGAGCATCACCGCCACCGGTCTCGTACTGATCGCCGTCGCCATGGCCCTCGGCGCGGGCGTCGGACTGTGGCGCGCCCGCGTCGTCGAGATGACCGGCATGCCCGAGCTGATCGCCATCATGCACAGCCTCGTCGGCCTCGCCGCCGCCTTCGTCGGCTGGAACGGCTACCTCGACGTCGACGCCGAGCTCACCGGTTCGCTGCTGGGCATCCACCACGCCGAGGTGTTCATCGGTGTGTTCATCGGCGCCGTCACCTTCACCGGCTCCGTCGTCGCGTATCTGAAGCTGTCCGCACGCATCGACTCCCGTCCGCTCACGCTGCCCGGCAAGCACATCCTCAACGTGGGCGCCCTGGTCGCCTTCGTCGTGCTCACCGTCGCGTTCGTGGCCCGCCCCGGTATGGGCCTGCTCATCGCCGTCACCGTGATCGCGCTCGCCCTCGGCGCGCACCTGGTCGCCTCCATCGGCGGCGGTGACATGCCGGTGGTCGTCTCCATGCTCAACAGCTACTCCGGCTGGGCCGCGGCGGCCTCCGGTTTCCTCCTCGCCAACAACCTGCTCATCGTCACCGGGGCGCTCGTCGGCTCCTCCGGCGCCTACCTCTCGTACATCATGTGCAAGGCGATGAACCGCTCCTTCATCTCGGTGATCGCGGGCGGCTTCGGCACCCCGGCGGCGGCCGACGACGGCGAGGAGGGCGAGCACCGGGAGATCAACGCCGAGGAGACCGCCGAACTGCTGCGCGACGCCTCCTCGGTGATCATCACCCCCGGCTACGGCATGGCGGTCGCCCAGGCCCAGTACCCGGTGGCCGAGCTGGCGCGCAAGCTGCGCGAGCGGGGCGTCGAGGTGCGGTTCGGCATCCACCCCGTCGCCGGACGGCTGCCCGGACACATGAACGTGCTGCTCGCCGAGGCCAACGTGCCCTACGACGTCGTCCTCGAAATGGACGAGATCAACGACGACTTCCCCGCCACCACGGTCGTCCTCGTCATCGGCGCCAACGACACCGTCAACCCGGCCGCCATCGACAACCCGGCCAGCCCCATCGCCGGCATGCCTGTGCTGCATGTGTGGGAGGCGGCCCATGTGGTGGTCTTCAAGCGGTCCATGGCGGTCGGCTACGCCGGTGTGCAGAACCCGTTGTTCTTCCGCGAGAACACCCAGATGCTCTTCGGCGACGCCAAACAGCGGGTCGAGGACATCCTGCGGGGCCTCGACGCCCTCGACTCACCGGTCCCGGAGATGGCCGGCACGTCACGCTGACCGCGAAGCGGCACCTGTGTCCCGGACGGTACGTCCTCCGGGACACAGGCCCGCGACGCCACCGCGACATCACCGGGACGCCGTCGCGATGTCACCGCCACGTCACCGGGATGCCCGGTCGTCCTGGCCGGTGCTCCCGCTCGGCAGCCAGATCCGGCGGGCCCACAGGCCCAGCAGCGCCATCCCGCCCACCAGCAGCGGTACCGGGTCGTCGGCGAGCGGCGCCACCGCGTAACTCAGCGCCGACACCGTGCAGACGGTCAGCGGGACGAACGCCGCG
Source organism: Streptomyces griseiscabiei (assembly GCF_020010925.1). Lineage (NCBI taxonomy): Bacteria > Bacillati > Actinomycetota > Actinomycetes > Kitasatosporales > Streptomycetaceae > Streptomyces > Streptomyces griseiscabiei. Next base: position 3,332,230 of record NZ_JAGJBZ010000002.1, read on the forward strand.
GCGCCCTCCATGCCCGACCGCAGCGTCGGCCGGCCGGCGCCGAGGACGCTGGCCCCGCCCGGCACCCATGGACCGACGGCCACGATCAGCAGCCCCGCGGTGCCGCAGACATCGGCCACGGGGAAGGACATCGCCTCCTGCCCCGGTGGACCGACCCGTGACAGACGCAGGGTGTCGCCGACCAGCAGGAGGAACACGCCGACGACGGCCGCCCACAAGGTGGCCCGCTGGTCGCCCCGCACGAGACGTCTCAGGGCGAGCAGAAACCCGAGGAACACCACTTCCGAGGTCCACAGGACGCCGAGCATCCCCGTCTCCCAACGCCAGCCGTCACCGGCCCTGCCCAGCCGCCATGAACCCGGCCCCGGCCACGACGGCCCCGTCGAGGACGCGTCGCAGCCACGCCCGCCACCCCGTACCGGCATCGGCCGCGACCAGCAGACCGGCCATCCCCAGCCCGACCGTGACCGTCGCCCCGGCGACCACCGCCAGACCGGCCGGCCCCGGTGCGTCCGGTGCCGGTGAGGGACGGCTCGCCAGGGCGACGACGGAGGCCCGGTAGAAACCTCCGGCGGTCGCGGAACCCGCCACCAGGAGCAGCCGGGTCCGCACCCGCCCATGGGTGCCCCGGGCGCGGAGCAACAGGGAGAGGGTCAGCACCAAGCAGCCGACGGCCGGTCCGAGGCACACCACCATCCACCCTCCCCACGGCTGTCGGATCCCGACAGAGACCGTACGAAACATGCACCGGCACCGAGCGGTGAAGCGGGCCGATTCACTCGTGTTGCGTACGGAGCGGCCGGACCGTGACCGTGCCCGGTCGGCCGTCGCCGCGTGCGGGTGAAGGCGCGCGACCATCCGGACGCCGACCGCGTGGCGTGCCGCCGACCGTGGTGCGGGTGGTGTGGCCTGTGGCCTCGGGACGACTCACACGTGAAGGAGACACACGGCATGTTCGGACAGTCACAGGCGTTCAGCGGCTTCGCGGTCGACGACCTCGGCGCGGCCCACAGGTTCTACGGTGAGACTCTCGGCCTGCGGGTGGAGGAGTCCGGGGAGGGCGACATGCGGATGCTGACCCTCACCCTCGGCGGTGGCGCCCGGGTCTTCGTCTATCCCAAGGAGACGCACACCCCCGCGACGTTCACCCTGCTCAACTTCCCCGTGGACGACATCGAGTCCGCCGTGGACGAACTGCGGCGGCGCGGCGTGACCCTGGAGCGCTACCCCGAGTTCGACCACGACGAGAAGGGCATCGTCCGGGTCGGCGACGGCGGCCCGGCGGCGATCGCGTGGTTCACCGACCCGGCCGGGAACGTCCTGTCCGTACTCCAGGAGAACTGAACTCCAGGAGAACCGGCGAGCGGGGTCCGGTGGTCCGAGGAGCGGATGTCGAGAAGACGCCACCGGCTCCGTCCCAGGGGCATCAGCGGCCACCACCGGCCGCACGAGGAAGAGGGAGGGACCGGCATGGCGATCCAGCGGATGGACAACGTCGGCATCGTCGTCGAGGACTTGGAGGCCGCCATCGCGTTCTTCGTGGAACTCGGTATGGAACTGGAGGGCAGGACGGAGGTCCAGGGCCCCGTCGCCGACCGGTGCACCGGACTCGACGGCGTCCACTGCGACATCGCGATGGTCCGGACCCCGGACGGTCACAGCCGGCTCGAACTGGCGAAGTACCGCAGCCCCGAGGCGATCACCGCCGGGCCCCGCGACCGGCCGCACAACATCCTGGGCACGCACCGCGTCATGTTCGCCGTCGACGACCTCGAGGACACCGTGGCCCGTCTGCGCCCCCACGGAGCCGAACTCGTCGGCGGGATCGCCCGGTTCGAGGACAGCTATCTGCTCTGCTACGTCCGCGGCCCGGAGGGCGTCATCGTCGGACTGGCCGAACAACTGCGCTGAGAAGGAGGACCCGGGCCGCTCTCCACTCCTCCGGATCGGGGGGTTGTCTGTCGGGCCCGGGTGTCCGAAGGTGTAGAACCGCCGACTCCCGCACATGGAGCGCGAGTCGGCCGGTACGGGAGGGGATTTCTCATGTCACCACGCAAGTTCGCCGCGGCTCTGTTCACGGCAGCGGCGATCGTGTCCTCGACGATCGGGCTCGACGGCACGGCCGCCGCGCACAGCGGCACCGCGGCCTCGGGGGAGGCCCGGCAGCCGTCGCTGACGGCGGCGCAGATGAAGAACGCCGTCGTACCCGAAGCGGCCGAGTCCGGCACCGCCGCCGCCTCGCTGAACTGCGCCTACTACTACGTGTGCGGGATGGGTGCCAACGGCAACAGATTCGACTACACCAACTGCAACACGACCTACACCCTGCCCAACCTCGTCGGCTGGGGCTCCCTCCACAACAACCAGACGCCGGGCACCAGGGCCCACTTCTACGACGCCAACGGCACCTGGATGTTCTCCATCGACGCCCCCGCGAGGAACGACGTGTTCTGGACCCCGGTCTGGTACGTCATCGCCTGCTGAACCGACCGCCGTGAGCGTCCGCCGACCGCCTTGAGCGTCCGGGGAACCACGCAACCGGCTACGTAATCCTGTGCCGGCGCGTCCGGGACACGGGGGGTGCGTCGGCGGGGTCCGAAATGATGCCGCCATGACCGATGAGCATCACACCCGGACCGCTGCCGAGCACCTTCCCGGTGAGCTGGCCCAGGGCTGGGCAGCGCTGCTGCGTCCGTGCGTACGTCTGCGCCGAGCCGCCCATACCACCGTCGGCGCCGACACCACCGACGGCGCCGACGAGCGGATCGTGGCCGTTCTCGGCGGGGTCCCGGAACTCCCGGTGGGAACCGTCTGGCCCGAGTGGCCCGGACACGGCCCCTTGTCCTTCGTCGCCGAGGTGCGGTGTGCCGAGCTGCCCCGGGACGGACTCGCCGAGGAGTTCCCCCGGGAGGGGACTCTGCTCTTCTTCTACTTCGACGGTCAGGCGGACGAGGAGGCCTTCGTCTCCGTCGACGATCCCGAGACCCGGGCCGGGGCCCAGGTGCTGTACGTCCCGGAGGGCACCCCCGTCCTCCCGGCGGACACGCCCCCTGCCCTGGAGGCGTTCCGGCGCGTGGAACTCGCCGCGGACACCGGGCGGAGCGCCCCGGACCTGTGGCTGCCCCAGGCCCGGCGCGCCCTGCTCGGCGACCACCGGCCCTGGCCCCACCCCCGCGACACCCCGGCCGAACTGAAGGCCTTCGTCCGCGCCTTCCGGACCTCGCGCACCCGGATCGGCCATCAGATCGGCGGTCACGCCGTGCCCGTCCAGGGCCCGGTGGAGTACGAGATCGCGAACGCGGCACTCGGCGGAACCCACGCGTGGGGCGATCAGCCGCTGGACGAGGAAGCCGAACGCTGGCTCCTGCTCGCCCAGTTCGACAGCGACGGCGCCGCCCGCATGACCTGGGGCGACGAAGGCACCCTCTACTGGCTCATCCGCCACGACGACCTCACCGCCCACCGCTTCGACCTGGCCCGCCTCACGGTGCAGAACTGACCGGCCCGGGCGTCCCGGCGAGGGGGTGTTTCCGGTCCACCTTCCGTTGTGTACATGCCGTTTGGGCAGGGTGTGAAGTTTCCGTCGAGTATCTGTAAGTACCCTGTGTATTGCGGCGCGGGTGATCCACGAGGGTCGGGACGGCAGTGCCGGGGCTTCTGGACGGGCGGTCAATTCCCGTGTCCGGAACGCGAGTTGGCGATTTGCCCGCGGCTGTCGACTGCCGCACAGTGAGGCGGCTCCACTCTCCGGGCCCGTGCCGGCCACGGAGTCGTTCGCAGCACGTTTCCGTTCCATCTCGTCGTAAGAGTGAGAGGAAACAGTCATGCGCGTCAGATCCTTACTCGCCTCCGCCGCACTGACCGGTGCGGCGGTGTTCGGGGCCGTGGCCCCGGCCCAGGCGGCGCCCACCAACGACAAGAGCCAGGACATGGGCGCTCTCGCGGTGGTGCACGTCGTCCTGTACCAGCACAGCAACTACGGCGGTGCGTCGTTCACCCTGAACGGCGACTACGGCTGTGACACCAATCCCGATGTGGACTGGCAGCTCGGCTCGTACTCGCCCTCCGGATGGAACGACATGGTGTCGTCCTTCCTGGGCTACTCCAGCTGTGAGACCAGGGTCTGGGAGCACGACAACTACGGTGGGGCCAACTACGGCGCCTACACGAACAGCAGTTACGTGGGCGACGCGATGAACGACAAGACCTCGTCGTCGCAGAACTCCTGAGCTGATCCTCGCCCGGTGAGCGGTGGCGCCGACGGCCGGAATCCGCCGGCGCCACTGGACGGAAGTCTCCCAGAAGGTTCTCCCACCCGGAGGTTCGGACCACCCATGAGCCGGATTCGGTTCCCTGTCGCCCTGCCGGCCCTGGCCCTGGCCGCCGCCGCTCTCGTGTCGGGCTGCTCCGCGGACGGCGACGACTCGGGCGCGTCCGCGCCGAAGCTCGGCGAGGTGCCGCGGGTGCGCAGCAGCGCCGACATCCCCGACCTGCCGCTGGACGCCTATGTGCTCACCAAGGAGCAGTACCAGTCCTATCTCAAGGCGCAGCGGCTGCTGATCCGGGAGTGCATGTCCCGCTTCGGCTTCGACTTCCGGGCACTGGACGCGGTGCTCGACGCCGAGCAGGTGCCCGACCTCCGGCCCGACAAGACCCGCTACTACTTCCTCGTCGACGCGAACTCGGCGGCGGTGTCCGGGTACCGGGCGCCCGACCGGGCTCCGTCCGGCGGCAAGGACGAGGACAGCGGGGAGGACACCACCCCGACGGCGGCGGAGCGCGCGGTCCTGGTCGGCAGCAACGCCGGCAAGCAGGTCGCGGGCGAGCGGGTCCCCGAGGGCGGCTGTCAGGGGGAGGCGAACCGCGCGACCCTCGGCGCGGACGGCACCGACACGTTCATGAAGCTCCCCAACGAGCGGGTGGCGATCCGAGCCCGTGTGGACGCCGACGAACGGGTGCGGGACGTCTTCGGCGAGTGGAGCACCTGTATGGACAAGTCGGGTCATGACTACGACGACCCGATGCAGGCCAACGACGACGACCGCTGGAAGACCCCGGCCCCGGCGGGCGGGGCGGAGATCCAGGTGGCCAAGGCGGATGTCGACTGCAAGCGGCGGACCAATGTCGTCGGCGTGTGGTGGGCCGTGCAGGCCGCGTACGAGAAGCAGTACATCGAGAAGAACGCCGAACGCATGGCCGATGTGAAGCACACGGTCGACGCCGTCCTCCGCAACTCCGGACGACTGGCGGGCAGCGGTGCCTGAGAAGCACGACGCCGCGCCGGACGAAACGCCGGAGGAGCCGGAGGCGCGGGAGGAATCAGACGGGCCGGAGGAGTTGGAGGGGCCGGCCGAGGAGTCGCCGGGTGGGCGCGGCCTGGTGGCTCGGCGGCGGACCCTGCTGATCACCGTCGTCGCGGCGGCCGTCGTCCTGTCGGCCGGCGGCATCGGGGCCGCCACGCTCGTCAAGTCCCCGGCGGAGCGGGCCGCTTCGGAGGGGCCGCCCCCGGCCGATGTGCTGACCGCCCCGGTCGAGTACCGCGTGCTCAAGGACTCCGTCGTGCTGCGCGGCACGGTACGGGCCGACCAGACCGTCGAGATCACGGCCCTCTCGGCGGGGGGCGGGGACGCCGTACGCGCGGTGGTCACCAGGACCCCGCTCCGGGAGGGCGCCGACGTCGACGCGGGCTCGCTCCTGATCGAGATCTCCGGCCGCCCCCTCTTCGCCCTGCAGGGCACCCTCCCCGCCTACCGGGACCTGAAGCCCGGAGCGCACGGCGCGGACGTGACCCAGCTCCAACAGGCACTCGCCCGCCTCGGCCACACCACCACCCCCGACGCGAAAGGCACGTTCGGCACCGGCACCAAGCGCGCCCTCACCGCCTTCTACGCCTCCCGGGGCTACGACCCCCTGCCCGCCACAGCCGACGGCGGCGCGGCGCTGGCCGCCGCCGAGCGCACGGTGACCCAGGCCGAGCGCGCCTGGGAGGACGCCCCGAAGGGCAAGGCCAAGGGCCGCGCCGCCGAGGACCTGGCCACGGCCAAGGCCGAACGCGCCGCGCTGGAGGCGGTCGACGGGCCCATGCTGCCCGCCGCCGAGGTGGTCTTCCTGCGGAGCCTCCCCGCCCGGGCCGACCGCCTGGGCACCCGGGTCGGTGCCGAGGCCGGGCCCGGCACCGAACTCCTCACGGTGTCCTCCGGCGAACTGGTCGTCCAAGGCGCGCTCGGACCCGAGCAACGCGCGCTCGTCCGCGCCGGGCAACAGGTGGAGATCCTCTCCGAAGTCACCGGCACCACGGCCGACGGCACCGTCTCCACCGTGTCCGAGCAGCCCGACCGGAACACCGGCGACAGCCAGAACTCCGGGGACGGCGGCTCGGGCGAGGGAAACGGCGGGGGCTACGTCGTGCTGGTCGACCCCGTGAGGAAGCTTCCCGTGAAGCTCGCCGGTGAGGACGTCCGGCTCACCGTGACCGCGGGCTCCTCCAAGGAAAAGGTGCTGATCGTACCGGTGAGCGCGATCTCGGCGGGCGCCGACGGCAAGGCGGTCGTCACGGTGTACGGGCCGGACGGCCGCCACCGCCGCACGGAGGTGACGACGGGTACCACGGGCAACGGCTTCGTCGCCGTACGCCCTGTCGGCCGGGCGCCCCTCCGTGCGGGCGACCGGGTGATCGTCGGTGTCACGGGTGGGACGCCGGACGGGGACACCGGCGACGGCACGAGCGGGCGGACGGACAGCGGCACGGTCGGGGAGAACGCGGGATGACGGACCCCGTGGGCGCGATCCCGACCCCCGTCCTCGAACTCCGCGGTGCCGCGCTCACCTACCCCGGCCCGCCCCCGGTGGAAGCGCTCAGACCCTGTGATCTGCGGGTGGAACGGGGCGAGTACGTCACCGTCGTCGGGCCCTCCGGCTCGGGCAAGTCGACGTTCCTCAACATCGCGGGGCTGCTCGACACGCCGACCGCGGGCGTGTGCCTGCTGGACGGTCATGACATCGGCGCGCTCAAGGACGCCGAGCGCACGGCGTTGCGGGGCCGGCGCATCGGCTTCGTCTTCCAGTCCTTCCATCTCCTCGCCCACCGCAGCGCACGCGAGAACGTCGAGCTGGCGATGATGTACGACGGACGGACACGGCGGGCGGCCCGTGCGGCGCGTGCGCGGGAGGCGCTGGAGCGGGTCGGGCTCGGTCCGCGCGCCGATGCGCTGCCCACGCGGCTCTCGGGTGGCGAACGCCAGCGCGTGGCCATCGCCCGCGCCCTTGTCGCCCGCCCCTCGCTCCTGCTCTGCGACGAACCCACCGGCAGTCTGGACACCGCGACCGCCGAATCCGTGCTCCGCCTCCTCGACGCGCTGCACCAGGACGGTATGACCCTCGTGGTGATCACCCACGACCCCGCCGTCGCCGCCCGGGGCCGACGCACCGTCACCATCCGGGACGGAGTCCTCAGCGAGGACGCCCCGGAACGAGAAGCCCCGGAACGAGATGCCTCGCAGAGAGATGCCTCGCAGCGAGGAGTCCCGGCGTGACGTGGCCCGGCGTGAGGTGGCCCGGTAGGAGGACGCGATCCCGCACTCCGGGTGTCACGGACGGGAGGACCGGGTCCGCCGGGAGCGTCGCCGAGCGCTCCCGGCTCGCGCCGCGCGACCTCCTCTCCGAAGCCGTCGCCGGTGTGCTCCAGCGCCCCGGGCGCTCCGTGCTCACCGCGCTCGGAACCGTGCTCGGTGTCGGTACCTTCGTCGCGATCCTCGGGCTGACCGCGACGGCCTCCTCACAGATCGACTCCCGCTTCAACTCCCTGACCGCGACCGAGGTGACCGTCGAGGACACCGGTGGCGACGCAGCGGTGAAGCCCGCACTCTCCTTCCCGGACGACGCCGACCGCAGGATCGAACGGCTGGGCGGCGTCGAGGCCGGCGGGGTCTACTGGACCGTCGACGCCCCCGCGGCCCGCCGGGTGCGTGCCGCTCCGGTCGGGGAGGGCGCGCGGGGCGACGAGGTCCCGGTCCTCGCCGCGTCCTCCGGTGTGCTCAGGGCGGCTCGGGCCACCGTCGCCCAGGGCAGGGTGTTCGACGCGTGGCACGACAGGGAGCGGCAGCGGGTCGCCGTGATCGGCACGGGCACGGCGGCCCGGCTCGGCATCACCACCCTGGACACCCGCCCCGCCGTCTTCATCGGCGAGGTCCCCTTCACGGTCGTCGGCATCGTCGCGGACGTCGAACGCAAGGCGGATCTGCTGCTCTCCGTCGTGGTACCGCGCACGACCGCGGCCGAGCTGTGGGGACCGCCCGAACAGAACCGCGCCGGGATGCTGATCTCCACCCGGGTCGGCGCGGCCGTCCAGATCGCCGAGGAGGCGCCGCTCGCCCTGCGCCCGGACGTGCCGGGCCACTTCAGGGCCGTACCACCCCCCGATCCGAAGTCCCTGCGGACGTCCGTCACATCCGACCTGGACCAGCTGTTCCTGGTCCTCGCCGCGATCTGCCTGGTCATCGGGGCCGTGGGCATCGCCAACACCACGCTCGTGGCCGTCCTGGAACGCACCGGGGAGATCGGGCTGCGCCGCTCGCTGGGGGCGCGGGGGCGCCACATCCTGGGCCAGTTCCTCGCGGAGTCCGGGGCCCTCGGCATGCTGGGCGGACTGGTCGGCACCTCGCTCGGTGTCCTCACCGTCCTCACCGTCGCCGTCGTACGGGACTGGACGGCCGTCATCCACCCCGGCACGGTTGCCGCGGCCCCCCTCATCGGCCTCGTCACCGGCGTTCTGGCGGGCCTCTACCCGGCCTGGCGAGCGTCCCGGGTCGAACCCGCCGAAGCCTTGCGAAGGTAGAGAATCAGGGTGTCATGCCGTCCCCGGCGTAGAGGTAGGCGCCGGGCCGGGCGGGGTCGGCGATCAGCAGGACCCGGTCGCCGGTGCGGGGGATCCGGAGCTTGGAGACGATGGTCTGGAGGGTGATGCCCTCGCTGGCGCCGGGAAGTTGGAGAACCAGATCGACGACCGGGTCGAAGTTGACCAGCTTGCCGGTGTCGCCGATCGACACGACGGTGGCCGGTGTCGTCGGCACGCCCGCGGCGAGCAACTGCTGTACCTCGATGCCGGAGTTGTACGCGCCGATCGACTGCTGGACCCTGGCGAAGTCCTCGTTGCCGAGGAACGCGCGTGTGGCCCGGCCGTAGAAGCCCTTTCCGCTCGCCACCTTCCCCGCGATGTCGGCGGTCCGCTCCTCACGGCTCTTGCGCCGTCCGAAGATCCCCATGGCCCTGGTCCTTTCTCGTACCGGTGTCGGCTCGCTGCCGTTCCTGCCTGGCGGAATGGACGTTAGGCGGCCCGGAGCGCCTACCGATCCCAGGTTCGTGCACCTGTTCCCCCTCGGCGTACGCTCCCCACATGCCGTTTCCCAGCCAGTCGGCCGACGAGAGCCGACCGCGTGCCTTGGTCATCGACCACGCCTGGCGCGGTCTCGGGCCGGGGCTGGAAACGCTGAGCGGCCCCGGTGGCGCGCCGTTGACCCGGGCGGTGAAGCTGATCGTGCTGCCGCTGATCGTCAGGCCGGCCCTGCGCCCCGAACTCGCCGCGGACTTCCTCCCGGCCGCGCAGGCGGCGCGTCTCGACGCGCTGATCCAGGACTCCGGTACGTGTCTCGCGGCGACGGCACAGTGGTTCACCCTCCTCAAGAAGGCCCGCCGGGCGCTCGGCGTGGTCGGGGGCAACCCCCAGGACCTGTACTTCCAGCGCTGCTTCGAACTGGCCACCGAGTACGGAGCGCCCACGGCCGGGGCCGACGCGACGGCGAGGGCCGTGGTCGAGGAGATGGCGGACACGCTCGGCGGGCGCACGGTGGACGCGCTCAGGGACTGGCTGGCCGACACCGGCCGGCGCTCCCGACTCGACGAGGAACTGACCACGGCCTGGGAGGACCGTGTCCCGGCTCCGGTGGTCGACCCCCACACGACCAGCGCCACCCGCACGGCCACCGACCTGGGCACGGTGGTCGTACGGGCCGCCGAGGCGCTGGACGCCTGCGGGGCGCCGGGCGGGGCCGGCACCCGCACCTCACCGGCGTACGCGGCCATGGTGGAGGCGGGTCACGGAGAGCTGTTCGGCCGGGCCCTGTGGGCGGGTGCGAGCGGTGTCTGGGTCCGCGACGGCCTGCCGACCCCGCTGGGGCTGACGGGACGGCGGGTCCCGCCGCGCCCGGAGGTCGGCCGCGGCGCCTCGACGGCCACGCTGCCCGCGCCGCTGGACCGCACCCTCTTCGAGCGGCTCTTCGTCGTCCTGCAGTCGTCGGCCCGCCGGGACGAACTGCCGATGGTGCCGGAACTCGTCGCACGGGAAGTCGGCCGCAGCTGCGCTCCGCTCGGCCTGTGCGACGAGACGCTCCGCGTCACCGTGGTCCTCGGCGGCCTCCTCGCGGCCGGCCTCGACCCGCTGGCCACCGGGTCCGGCGCGCCGGGGCGGACGGCGGCACACCGAGCCGTCAACAGCCGCTGGCAACGCGAGGCTTCGGTCCTGCGCGCCCGCAGGATGACCGTCTCGCCCCGCCCCGACCCCGACGGCGGCACCCTGGACGCCCTCGCGCGGGACCTCCGTGCCCCGTGGGCCGCGTACATGCGGAGACTGTGGGTGCGGTTGCACGGGCGGGACGTCCGCGAGGCACCGCTGCGGGATCTCGCGTCGGCCTGGGCGGTGCTCGACGGGGTCGCCCGCTCGGTGATGATGGACCATCGTGCGCGGGTACGGGCGGCACTGCGCACCCTGACGGCGGGCCCCGCGCGGCCGGCCGGGGCGAGGAGCGCGTGATGGCGGGGGCACGGCACGTCGGCGTGCAGGTCGCGTGGGGCGGCGACGGCACGGTCCGGATCACGGATGGTTCGCCGGTCGGTGGCGCTGATGCCTACGACGGTGAAGTCGCTGCCGGGGGCCTCGACTTCACCCGGGCCGTCCTCGATGTCGCGGGAGCCGTGCTGACCTGGCCCGTCCTCGGCGACCCGAGCCTGCCGTCGGCGTGGATCCATGACCCGGCGCGGGCGCAGCAGTGGCTGTGGGCCCTGTACGGGGAGCGCGTCGCCGCCGCCGTCCACGACGGTGTGACATGGGAGCCGGGCGGTACGCGGAAGCCGGGCGAAGCGCAGACGGTGGACGGTGTGCGGGTGGCGGCGGAGCCGACCGCCCTCGCGGGCTGCGCCGCCCGGCTGGCCTTCGCCCACTGGGCGGCCCGGTGGTGGCCGGCCTCGTACCTGGACGGCATCCCGGCCCTCGAACCGGCCGTGCTCGGCCTGGAGTCGGCCGCGCTCACCCACCGCTGTCAGCAACTCTTCGACGACGAGGGCGATCAGCCCGACGACTGCGCGGCCGAACTGATCACGGAGCACGAGGCCGCGCTCGACCCGCTGATCCGGTGGTGGCGCGAGGCACCGCAACCGCCGTACACGGCACGGCATGTGGAGAGCGTCCTGCGGCTGATCGACGACGCGGCGGACAGCCGCGGACTGGACGGGCCGGCCCTGCGCCGTCTGCGCTCGGCCTTGGACCGGCCGGACCCGGCGGGGGCAGGGGAACCGCTCGACATCGGCGCCCTGTTCACCTGGTCCGGCGGCTACGCCCTCGCGGCGGGCGAACCGCTCGGCGCGGGCGGTCGCGTCATCGCCCGGGGCGCGGGCACCAACGACTGGCGCCGCTACCCGCCCGGCTTCGTCGACGCGACCGAGACCGCGGTGTCCTGGACCGTCCGCGCGCTCGGCGCACGGCGGCGCGTCGAGGTCGAGGCCGTCGCGCACGACGCGGCGCCCACCGCCGGCCTTTCACTCGTCGCGGAGGTCCATGCGAACGGCGACGGCCCGCACCGGGTGCCGCTCGCCCGACGCGACGACCTGTGGACCGGCCGTCTCGACCTGGCGCCGGATCTGCCGGTCGAGACGCTGTCGCCGCGGATCGAGGTCGGGCTCCTCCTGCCAGGCTTCGACCCGGGCCCAGGCACGTCGGGCGCGGCCGACGACCGCGCCGGCCGCGAAGCCGTCCGGGCCCTGGCACGGCGGCGACTGGCCACCGCCGCGCGACCACCGGCCTACGACGGATCGCCGTACGACGGATCGCCGAACGGCGGATCACCGCACGACACCCGAGAGGCCGCGCTCCTCGCCGAGACCGTCGCCGCTGCCGCCGATGAGGACTACTGACAAGGACCACCGACGTATGTCGCACGATCCGTACGAGCAGAACGGGCAAGGTGCGCGGCAGGAAGCGCCAGGCGCGCAGCAGGAGGGCGCGGGGGTGACGCCGCTGTACGGGGAGCCGTTCGACAGTGGTCTCGCCCTGGCCGAGGAGCGTCACCTGGCGGCCGACCTGACGGCCGCGTGCGCCGTCTACGAGGAGTTGCTCACCGTGGCCGAGTCCATCGAGGACTCGCCCGACGTACGGTTTCTGCGGGCGCACCTGCTGTGCGACCTCGCGAGCGTCCGGCTCACCGCCACCGACCTGCCCGGCGCCGAGGACGCCGTCGAGCGCTCCCGTGCCCTGCTCGACGGCATCGCCTCGGCGCCGATGGGACCGCGGGGCCGCCAACTGTGGCTGGAGACCCTGCTCAAGACCATGATCGGCAGGACCGACCTGCTCCGCAGAACCGGACGCCTGGACGAGGCGCTGGTCTGTCTCGACGAGGCGGCGGCCAGACTGTCCGAGTTCGACGACCCCGAGCGCCTGCGCGCGGCCGAACTGGGCCTGAACCGGGTGCTTCTGCTGATGGACCGGGGTGAGTGGGGAGGCGCGGAGGAACATGCCTCGACACTCCTGTCCACCCTGGAGTCGACCGAACTGGAGGCCGTCCCAAGGCTGTTGACCGCTCTCGCCACGATCTGTTCGTCGACCGGACGGTACGACCAGGCCGAGGACCACCTCGCTCGGGCGGAGGAGCGCTTCCGCGCGCTGGGGGACACCGGTGAGCAGCGGACGCTGCTCGCGCACCGGGCGTCCGTCGCGCTGCACCGGGGCGAACTCGACCTGGCGGAGCGCCTGTTCACCGAGGCCTCCGCGTTCTTCGAACAGCAGGGGCGGTACGGCGACCTGGCGGTCTGCGAACAGGCCCGTGCCTTCCTCGCCGGCAGGCGCGGCGCGGTCACCCGCGCGGACGACCTGACAACGGCGAGCCTGGCCAGGTTCGAACGACTCGGCGCGTCGATCGCCGCCGCCGACACCATGCTGCTGGCCGCCCACCACGCCTACGACCGGGGCGACATCGAGGAGACGCGGCGATTCGCCCAGCGGGCCCGCGACGTCTACCAGGCGCGGGAGATGTACGAGCGCTGCGCACAGGTCGACCTCATGCTCGCGAGAGCCCTGGAGGACAACCTGAACCGGACGGACCACGGCGACCACGAGTCGCGGTCCGTCGGCACCGCGCTCTCCCTCGCGGTGCCCGCCGCACTGGCCCTGCAGGCGGCGCGGTTCGACTTCGTCACCGCCCACGCACGCCATCAGTGGCTCCAACTGGCCGACGAGGCAATGGAGTTGGTTTTCCGTCTCGCCGTTCGCCGTCAGGACCAGGGGCTGCTCTTCGAGCTGGTGGAACACCGTGGCGCGGGCGCCTCCCTGGCCTGGGACCGCACCCCGAGGTCGGCGCCGCGCACCACGGCCACCGGGCACCGGGACGACCCGGCCTCCGCCGACCGGCTCGCCCCCGCCGACGGGAGCGCGTCGTTCTTCCCCGGCGCGGCGATGAAGACGTACGGGCAGGCCGACTCCCCGATGGCGCTCGGGGGAGTGGCGGCGGAGGCCGCCGCCTCCGTCGGCCTGCGTGTCGCGCCGCCGCCGAAGGTCCGGATGGCGGCACAGGGCCCCGGCCGTGTCGCGCTCCAGGAGTACATCGCGGCGGCCGAACACCGCTATCACCGACGGCTGGTGAGCGAGGAGGAGGTCCCGTTCTGGATCACCGACGACCTCACGGGCCGCCCGGTGGTGCAGGTCCGACTGGCCGACGCCGGTGATCTGTTCATGACCTGGACCTGGGCCGGTGGCGCGCGGGGATTCGGCACCGGCCGCGCGCCGGCCGACGAAGTCGACGTGGCGGTGCGGGAGTTGGCCGCCGCGCTGCCGGAGGCCGGTGCGGGAGCGGAGGGGATGCGGCACGCGCTGGGCTCGGGCGCGCTGGCCGATCACCGGGCCGAGCAGGGGCTCGCCCGGCTGCTGGCCGAGGCGCTGTGGCCGGAGGGACTCACCGCGCAGATACGCCAGGTGTCGGAGCGCGCGGGCCGTCCGCTGGTCCGGATCCAGCCGTCACCCCGGGTCGCCCAGGTCCCCTGGGAACTGCTCGCCGTCGACGCCGCGACCGACGTACGGCTCATCGACCTCGCGAACGTCGTGACCACGGCGCCGACGTCGTTGCGGAGACGGCACCCCGACGCTCGGCGGACCCTCGACACACCACCAACCCCGGACACCGACATGGACACCGATGCCGATGCCGATGCCGGCAAGGTCGTTCTCGTCCTCGACCCCCGAGTCCCCGGCTTCCGCGCCGACTCCCCGCTCGGCTCGGTCCTGGGGCCGCCCGGCTCGGACCCGGAGCTGCTGTCCTTCGTCCGGGGCCGTCTCGACGCGGGCGACGTCGTACCGTCCGTCACGACCCCGGCGGAGCTGTTCCGCCGCACCGACCTGGACCGGGACTGGCTCGGCGGTGTGCTCCGCGACGGGGCGCGCCGACTCATGTACGTCGGGCATGTGAGCGGCGCGCCGGTCGAGGGCGGACAGAGCGAGGACGGCACGCTCCATCTGTGCTGCGGCCCGGACGCGGCGGGCCTGGCCGATCCGGTCCGCACCCATCGTCCGCTGTCGGCCAAGGATCTGCTGCTGGGCACACTGCCGCTGCGCGCCGACGGGGAGCCGGGGGCGAGCATCTGGCCCGCGCCGCCGCGGGTCGCCCTCATCGGCTGTGAGAGCGGCGGCGACTTCCGTTTCGCCGAGTCGTTCGGCCTGGCGACGGCGATGCTCCACAACGGTGCCGAACTCGTCACCGCCACCCGCTGGGCCCTGCCGACCAGTTTCGCCTTCCACCGGCTGGCCGGTGTGCCGGACTCCGTGCGTCCGCTGACCGAGGCGATCGTCGCGGTCGACGCCGCCCATGAACACGCCGACCCCGTGGACCGGCTCGGCCGCTGGCAGCGCGAGCAGCTCGACCGCTGGCGGACCGGCGGCCGGACCGAGCACTCACCCCTTCTCTGGGCGGCCCTCACCTGCATCGTCACCTGACCGCGGATGGCCGAGGGGGGCGCGTCACGTCGCGTGAAGTGGCTCCGCGGCGGCCGGTTCCAGTCGGATGATCACGCTCTTCGAGGTCGGGGTGTTGCTGATGTCCGCGACGCTGTCGAGGGGGACCAGGACATTGGTCTCCGGGTAGTACGCGGCGGCCGAGCCCGGGGGAGTGGGGTAACCGACGACGTGGAAGGCGTGCGCGCGGCGTTCCGAACCGTCGGTCCAGACACTGATCAGATCGACGAGGTCGCCCTCGGCGAAGCCGAGTTCGGTGAGGTCGGACGGGCTGACGAGGACGACGCGACGGCCGCCCTTGATACCGCGATAGCGGTCGTCCATCGCGTACGGGATGGTGTTCCACTGGTCGTGGGACCGCAGGGTCTGCAGGACCAGATGGCCCTTGGGGGCCTGGAGCATGGCGAAGTCGTTGACGCTGAAGACGGCCTTGCCGACGGGCGTGTTGAAC
Source organism: Streptomyces griseiscabiei (assembly GCF_020010925.1). Taxonomy (NCBI): domain Bacteria; kingdom Bacillati; phylum Actinomycetota; class Actinomycetes; order Kitasatosporales; family Streptomycetaceae; genus Streptomyces; species Streptomyces griseiscabiei. Next base: position 3,347,943 of record NZ_JAGJBZ010000002.1, read on the forward strand.
ACCCGGGAGTTCACCGGGTTGGGGAGGCGGAAGCCGCCCGGCCGACGGACTCGTGCGTTGAAGTCCTCGAAGCCCGTGACGACCCGGGAGATGCGGTCGCGGACGAGGTCGTAGTCGGACTCGAAGTCCGCCCAGGGGATGTCCGGTCCACCGTCCAGCACCTTGCGGGCGAGGCGGCTGATGATGGACACCTCGCTCAGCAGATGCGGGGAGGCGGGGGCGAGCCGGCCCCGGGTGGAGTGGACCTCGCTCATGGAGTCCTCGACGGTCATGAACTGTTCGCGGCCCGCCTGCACATCACGGTCGCTGCGGCCGAGCGTCGGCAGGATCAGGGCCCGGCGCCCGCACACCGCGTGGGACCGGTTGAGCTTGGTCGAGATCTGCACGGTCAGCCGGCAGTTGCGCAGGGCCCGCTCCGTGACGTCGCTGTCGGGGGTCGCCCGGACGAAGTTCCCGGCGACACCGACGAAGACCTTGGCCCAGCCGTCGCGCATGGCCCGTATGGAGTCCACGGAGTCCAGACCGTGCGCCGTCGGCGCGGTGAACGCGAACTCGCGGCCCAGCCGGTCCAGGAACGGCTGGGGCATCCGCTCCCAGATGCCCATCGTGCGGTCGCCCTGGACGTTGCTGTGGCCGCGCACCGGACACACACCCGCTCCGGGCCTGCCGATGTTGCCGCGCAGCAGCAGGAAGTTGACGACCTCACGGATCGTGGGCACGCCGTGCTTGTGCTGGGTCAGCCCCATCGCCCAGCAGACGATGACACTGCGGCTGTTCAGGACCCGCTCGTGCACCTCCTCGATCTCGTCCCGGCTCAGCCCCGTGGCCTCCAGGACGGCGTCCCACGAGGTGGCGCGGATGTGCTCGACGAAGGCCTCGTACCCGCAGGTGTGCGCCTCGATGAACTCGCGGTCCAGGACGGTGCCCGGTTCCTTGTCCTCCGCCTCGACCAGCAGCAGGTTGAGCGCCTGGAAGAGGGCGAGATCGCCGCCGGGCCGGATCTGCAGGAACTGGTCGGCGATCTGTGTGCCCCGGCCGATGACACCGCGCGCCTTCTGCGGGTGCTTGAAGCGCAGCAGCCCCGCCTCGGGCAGCGGATTGACGGCGACGACCCGGCCACCGCGCCGTTTGGTCTCCTCCAGGGCGGACAGCATGCGCGGGTGATTGGTGCCCGGGTTCTGGCCGACGACGAACACCAGGTCGGAGTCGTACAGGTCGTCGAGGGTGACACTGCCCTTGCCGATGCCCAGGGTCTCGCCCAGCGCCGAACCGCTGGACTCGTGGCACATGTTGGAGCAGTCCGGCAGATTGTTGGTGCCGAAGGCCCGCGCGAACAGCTGGAGCAGGAAGGCGGGTTCGTTGGCGAGCCGTCCGGAGGTGTAGAACAGCGCCTCGTCCGGGCTCTCCAGGGCGCGCAGTTCGTCGGCGAGGAGGTCCAGCGCCTCGTCCCAGCCGATCGGCTCGTAGTGGGTCGCGCCCTCGCGCAGCACCATCGGTTCGGTCAGCCGGCCCTGCTGGTTCAACCAGTAGTCGGAGCGGCGGCTCAGCTCGTCGACGGAGTGCCGACGGAAGAACTCGGCGGTCACCCGGTGGGAGGTGGCCTCGTCGGCGATGTGCTTGGCACCGTTCTCGCAGTACTCGTTGCGGTGCCGTTGCCCCGGCGCGGGCTCGGGCCAGGCGCAGCCCGGGCAGTCGAAGCCCTTCGCCTGGTTGATGTTGAGCAGGGTCAGCGCGGTGCGCTTCGGCGAGGTCTGGCCCAGCGCGTACTTGAGGGCGTGCACGACCGCGGGTGCGCCGGTCGCCCATGTCTTGGGAGCCGTGACCGACAGCTCGCCCTCCTCGGGTTCGTCGACATCCCGCACGCAGCACCACGCCGCCTTTCCGCTGACCGTCCGTACGACACCTCACGAAACTGTCGACCGGGCGGTCGCCCCAGGTCAAAGCGGAAGTTCCTATCATCTGACAGGCCGCACCGATCACGGCCGATCGCAGCCGATGGGAGCCGATCAGTGATGAACGGCCCTGAACGGCGGCCCACCGGGGCAGGACCGTCCGACGCGGGAGATCATGGGAGGCGTGCTGCTGCGCCAACTCGAATACCTCGTCGCCCTCGCCCGCTCCCGCCACTTCGGCAACGCGGCGCAGGCCTGCTATGTCTCCCAGCCGACCCTGTCCGAGGGCATCCGGAAGCTGGAGGACGAACTCGGCATCCCCCTCGTGCGGCGGGGGCGCCGGTTCGAGGGCTTCACACCGGAGGGCGAACGGGTCGTGCTGTGGGCGCAGCGCATCCTCGCCGACCGAGACGCGATGCAGAGCGAGATCGAGGCGCTGCGGGCCGGGCTGAGCGGCCGACTGCGCATCGGCACCGTCCCGACCGCCTCCACGGCCGTCGCGCTGCTGACCCAGCCGTTCTGCGCCGCCAACCCGCTGGCGACGGTCCAGATCTTCGCCGACCTGCAGAGCGAGGACATCGTCAACCGGCTCCGGGCGTTCGAACTGGACGCGGCCGTCACCTACCACAGCACCGTCGTGGAGAACGAGTTCAGATTCGTCCCGCTCTACCGGGAGCGCTATGTCCTGCTGACCCGGCGATCCGCTCCCGGCGCAGACGGCCCCGCCGAGATCTCCTGGGCGGAGGCCGCCGCCTACCCCCTGTGCCTGCTGCACCCGCTGATGCTGGGCCGGCAGGTCCTCGACGCGGTGTTCGAGACGGTGGGCGTCTCGGTCACCCCACGCGTGGAGACGGACTCGATCGCCTCTCTGTTCGCCCAGGTCAGAGCGGGGCAGTGGGCGAGCATCGTGCCCCACGCCTGGCTGCACGTCTTCGGTGTGCCCGCCGGGATGCACGTCGTACCGCTCGTCCGCCCGGTCCGCACGGAACGGATCGGCCTGGTCCTCCCGGCCCGCGAACCCGTCTCCATGATCGGCCAGGCCCTCCTGGACGTCGCCACCCACGCCGACATCTCCACCGCGCTGGAACACCTCCCGGACCGGCCCTGAGCGGCCCGGTGACCGGCCGTGGGAGGGGCCCAAGCCCTTGGCGGTGAGGGTGTGCGTGCGGTCGGGAGCGGTTCATGGCGACCAGGCCGTTCTCCATGTCGCGGAAGACGAGAACCGGCGCGACAGGTTTGATCAGAACCTAAGCGACTCGGAGGAACCTCAGGCAGCCGTCGACTCGTGTCGGAATGCCTGCGTGGTCGTCACGCAACTCGGCGGGCAGGACCTCCTGTGGGGCGTCCTGCCAGGTCAGAGGGCGTAGGAAGCGGCAGATCGCGGTCGCGCCGACGGACGTGTGCAACGCGTTGGTGGTGGCGGGCCACGGACCGCCGTGATGCTGGGCCCAGGTGACCGCGACCCCGGTGGGGAACCCGTTCCACACGAGGCGGCCCACCCGGTCGGCCAGGGTTTCCGACGCGAGCCGGGCGAAGTCCGTCTCGCCGTCCCGGGTGTGAACCGTGGCGGTCAGGGCCGGGGGCAGCCTGTGCAGGAGTTCTTGGAGTTGTCGCCGGTCGTGGTAGCGGCAGACCAGCAGGAGCGGTCCGAAGCATTCCTCCAGTGCGGCGTCCGCCAGGCCCTCCGGGGTGACCTCGAGGAGGGCGGACCGCGCCGCGAATCCGTCCCCGGACACGTCGGCGCCCGACGCCAGCTGTTCGACGCCCGGTAGTGCCAGTCGCTCCTTGACACCTTGCTGGAACGCGTCGTTGATGCCGCCGGTGAGGAGGAAACCTCCAGGGTGGGCATCGAACACGGCACGCAGCCGATCCACGAGTTCGTCGCCGTGCTGTGAACGGGGGACGAGGGCCAGGCCGGGCTTCGTGCAGAACTGGCCCTCTGCCAGCAGGGCTGACCGTGCGAGCCCCTCTCCGATCTCCCGGGCACGGTCTCCATGTGCTGCCGCGCCGAAGACCTGGGCGGCAGCTTCCGTATCGTCTGTGACCGCCAGGGTCACCGCGTGTACGTCCGGCTCCCCCTGCCGGAATGAGACGACCCGTCCTGCCCCGGAGGTGTCGTCATTCACGGTCGCGTGCACCGCCCTGCGGGCCCGCGAGTCCTGCGTCGCGCGCACGGGCCACCACGGCCGCCCTGCTGGCGGCCCCGAGTTTGTTCATGATGGCCGACACATGGTTGCGGACGGTCTTCTCGGCGAGGAAGAGGCGTCGGGCGATGGCGTGGTTGCTGCCCCCTTCGGCCACGAGTTCTAGGATCTCCCGCTCGCGGTCGGTCAGTTCGGGAAAGACCTGCGCCGCGTACCTAGGCCGGGGCTGGGTGAAGAAGGCGCTGATGCGCCCTGCGACGGCCTCACCGTAGACCGCGCTCCCGGAGGCGACGGCCAGCACCGCACGCGCGATCTCGGTACGGTCGGCGCCCTTGAGGAGGTAGCCGCGTGCACCCGCGCGGAGGGCTCCCACGAGTGCCTCGTCGTCCTCGTGCATGGTCAGGACCAGGATCCCCGTATGAGGGTGGGTGTCCTGCAGTTGGCGGATGGCCGCGGTTCCGTCCAGGTGGGGCATGGCGAGGTCGGTGAGGACGACGTCGGGCCGTGTGTCCTCCACCAGCGCGAGCAGGGCGTTGCCGTCCTCCGCTTCGCCCACGACTTCGATGCCGTCATGGCTCGTCAACGCGGCGCGCAGGCCGAAACGGAACATGGGGTGGTCGTCGGCGATGACCACACGCACCGGGCTGTCCGTACTCATCGGGGCCTCTCCAGGGGCAGGGTGGCGGTGACGACGGTCCCGTACTCCGCGGGCGCCATGACGAGCCGCCCGCCCACGGCCTGGGCGCGACGGTGCATCGACGCCACTCCCACGCCTGCGGAAGAGCCGGACGGGATACCGGCTCCGTCGTCGCGGACGGTGATGTGCAGGGTTCGGCCTTCGGCGCTCACCACCACCTCGGCGCGTTGCGCGCAGGCATGGCGGGCGACGTTGGTGAGGGCTTCGCCGATGATGCGGTAAGCGGCATTTTCTACGTCGGGGTCCAGCGCCGGCAGCATCGACGTCCGCACCTCGATTGCCACCGACGGCGCGAGAGACAGTGCGTGCCGGCGGATGGCCTCGGCGAGCCCGTGGCGGTCGAGAGCTGCCGGGCGCAGGCCGTCGATGATGCGGCGGATCTCGGCGACGGCACCGCTCACCTCATCGCGGGTGCGCTCCACCAGGTCCGCGGCAGAGGCTGTCTCTCCCTTGGACAGGCTGTCGGTCGCGGCCTGCAGGCCGAGGCCGATGCCGGCCAGCGACGGGCCGAGTCCGTCGTGCAGGTCGCGGCGCAGCCGGTCGCGTTCGACTCGGGTCGCGTCGACGACCCGGTCCCGTTCGGCGGCGACGTCGTCGGTCAACCGGCGCGCTCTGACCACCACCGCGATCTGGTGCCCGAGGGCCGTGAGCAGTCGCTTGTCGTCCGGGCCGTAGGGTTCGCCGGGCGTGCGGTCCGCGACGGCCATGGTCCCCAACGTTCTCCCGGCGAGACGCAGTTGGAGCGTGTGTCCCTCGGGCGGGACCCGGCCCACAGTGGCCAGGACGTTCCCGTCCGGGTCGGCCACGGCCACGGCAGGGGAACGGACGGCCTCGCGCACGGCGCCGAGCGCGACCGGCAGAAGATCCTTGTCCTCGACGTCTGCCATCCGGTCACCGAGCCCGGACAGCGCCCGCAACGGATCGCGCCGGGCGCCGTAGATCCACCAGTCCACCGCCCGCTGCAGCCGCTCCCGTGCCGGAGTGAAAGCAATGGCCACGACCGCGGCCGCGAGGACACCGGGCAGCGGGCCACGGCTCCAGAGCGCCCCGAGAACAGTGGTGGCCAGCAGATAGACGACGATGACGACCATCGTGAGCGTTCCGTAGACCAAGCCGCGGCGCATGATGGCCTCGACACCGAGCATCCGATAGCGCAGGATGCCGATCGCCACCGCCACGGGAACCAGACCGATGAGGCAGGCACGTGCGGCGGGCCCGAGGACGAACTGAAGCGTCAGCAGGAGGATGAGCACCGCCACCATCCACGCCAGCTGCTGGCGTTCGGGAGGCCGGGACCTGATCAGACGCGCCAGCGTGTGCCCGGTGACGACCACGGAGCACAGACCGATCACCGCGAGGCAGGTGCCGTTCACCACCCCGCTCACCGAGGGTGAGAAGGCCACCGGCGGTGTGCCGCCGGGCACGATGTCGTCGTACGCCGAGGAGTCGAAGGGCGCGCACACGGTCAGCACGACGATGGCCGCCGCTGCCGCGCCGACCGGCCACCACAGCCACCCACGCTCCGGACGGCCCCGCGGATACAGCCCCATGACGATCGTCGGCAGGGAGAACACCACCAGGTAATGGGCCCCGCTGGCCACGGCGACGGCCATGGGTGCACCAGGCCAGTCCGCATCGGTGACGAACATGCCGTAGCCGCCGTATGCCGCGAGCCCCACCTGCCAGGCCCCGACCGCGCCCAGCACGAGGAACATCCACCCGAGCGCATTGCGCGGGCGCAACGACGCCACAACGGCGCCGGTGACGGCCCAGGAGAAGATCGCCACGCCGAGCAGGATCTCGCCGAGATCGCCGCCCTGCGGCTGAGGAACGCCGTCGGGCAAGGCTGCGACCCAGCCGGCGAACCCGACCGCAGCCGCGCTGGACACCACCACCGACCACACGATCGCGCGCACGGCCACACCGCCATTCTTCTGGACCCCACCCTCGATGGCCAGCCACCACAAGCGCCTTCTCCTGAAGTGGTGTTGCAGGAAACAGTGCGCGAGGCGCGAGGTCCGCGCATGAGGCAGGAGGCCCGGTCCAGCGGGACACCGTGCCCAGAACACCGCCCTTGGCGCCGGGCGACGTGCCCGCCCCGGCCGGGACAGCCGGCTCATGCCGCCGGGCTCCTGGGCGGATGACAGTGGACCTGCCTCGGCCGGGCGATCGGAGCACGGAGCCGAGGACCACAACACAGCTCGAAACGAGGGGTCATGGCGATCTACCGAGTCAACGTCCACACCGGAAACCTGAGTCCGCTCGCGGGTGCCGGCACCGACGCCAATGTCTACATCACCTTGTACGGCGACAAGGACGGCAGCGACGAGCTCAACCTCGACAACGCCGGCAACAACTTCGAACAGGGAGCGGTCGACACGTTCGCGCTCCACCTGGCCGACCTCGGCGACCTGCGGCGGGTCAGGGTCCGGCACGACAACAAGTTCCCCTTCCCGGGCTGGTACCTCGACCGGATCTTCATCCGCAACGAGGACACGAACCAGGAGTGGACGTTCCCCTGCAACAGGTGGCTGGCCCAGGACGAGGACGACGGTGAGATCGAGCGCGTCCTCGACCGCGCCTAGCAGAAGAGGACCCGGGATGCGCGCACGAGGCAAGGGCGCATCCCGCGGCCCGTTCACTGGATGACCGAAGAAGACCGAAGAAGAAGGAGAGAAGAGCGATGTCGCCCACTATGGCGAGCCGCAAAGCACGCGCTGCCTCACGACTGGGCGCAGCGCTGTTGTGCCCCCTGTTGTTCCTCGTCGGTGCCTGCGCTGACGTGGGGGAGGACGACGAACCGGGGTCCTTCCCGATCCAGGTTCCGACCGAGGTGGACACCACCCCGCCCCCGAACGCCACCGGCGGAAACGCCACAGGCGAACCCAGCGGAGGAGGAGAGGAGACCACCGAGGAGAGCAGCCGGGTCGAAGGGGTGGTACAGGACGCGCAGGGCAACCCGGTCGAAGGTGTTCAGGTCACCTTCTATCCCCAGCCGCGGACCTATGGCGCGTTCTACGAGACCTACACGGATGCCGGCGGGGCCTACGCCATCGACCTGCCCGAAGGCGTCTACCAAACCTTTGCGTTCTACGGGATGCCGGACGAAGGGCAGCTGATACCGGACGGCACCGGATACGGAAGCTCGATCACCCTGCCACCGGGCACGCAGGTCAACTTCCTGTGGGAGCCCTACCTCTAGCCTCGATCCTTCGCGACGGCCCGTCAGTTCATCTGGCGGGCCGTCGCGGGCAACCACAGCCGACCACGGACTTCGGACCGCAGATCGTTACTGGCCAACGGCGCCACGGCTCAGGCCACGGATCCCCGACGCCCTCGACGCGGAAGGCCGCACGCACGCTCGGCCCACTTCGCCGGCCCTCACCCCCGTGAACCGTGATCACTCGTCAGAGACGACCTAGGGCCCGTACACCGCCTTCTTGTAGGCGAGCATCTTCTGCATCTCGGCCCCCCTCTGCGAAGGCTCGATCGAGTTCATATGCTCTGCCCTGGTCATCGGATCCTGCAACTTGAGAAGGAACTCGGCCATCTCTTCCTTCTTGACCACCTCGCGGAACTCCCCCTCGGTGAGCGGAGTCAGTTTCTCCACCCCCCGCTCCTTCCGCTCGATCCCGACGATGTCGTAGGGCGCTCCCTGCCGCGCGATCCAGCCGCTCTCGCTACCGGTCGCGCCCTTCGCCAGGTACTTCCTCTTGACCTTGATGGTGAGCACGATGCCGAAGGAGGCTTCCGAGGCGAACCCGGTGGCGATGTGGGACTTCGTCGAGAACTCGATGAGCTTGGCGACATCGTCGTTGAGCTCCTGGTTCACATATCCCCGGACATGCTCGGGATCGGGCTTCGTGGACTCCTCGTCGGGCTTCGCCGTCATCTTCGAAAGGCTGACGAAGGAGCCGCGGATGACCTCCTTCTCCATGGCCTTCCGCTGCGTGGGCGTGATGCCACGTTGAAGGATCACTTCTTGTTCGCTGTCCTCGGCCAGCGACGCGATGTGGTCCTCCCCGCTGAGGCCCAGCGGACCGTCCTCGAGGGCGATCCGCCGCCCTTCCTCCGACGACTGTCCTTCCTCCAGCATCCGCTGCACGGGCCCGGCGGAGGCGTTCGCCCCCGTATGCGACGCGACGAGGGACGGGGCGGTCCGCTGACCGGCGGAGTAGGCGTCACCGTCCCGCTCGGCTGCCCGCTCGGAGTCCTGGCGCGGGTTGGTGACGGTGACTCCGGCGCCGTTGCTGTGGCCCGTCTCGGGCACACCCTTGAGGTTCTTGTCGACGTGGCTGAGTTCGTGGCCGAGCAGCTTCTCGCTGGCCGCGGCCCCGGCGGAGAGAAAGATGTGGTTGCCGACGGTCATGGCCGCGGCCCCCATGGCCTCCGTGGCACGCTGGGCCACCACGTCGCGGTGGACGCGCGTGGAGGCGAGGGCGTCGTTCTGGTAGAACTCCCCGGCCTTCGCCACAACTGACGGGGGCAGCGCCTCACTCGGCGACTTCATGGCGGCGGCCAGCAGCGCGCTCTGCCCTTCCGGCCCGGTGTCGTGAGCGTGCGCATGCTCGTCCTCGGCCCGCGCCACGGTGACATCGGCCGCGGACCGCTGCACCGCCGCCTGCGCCCGGTGCCCGCACGCCGGACCGTGCTGATGGGGCGCCTGCGCCTCCGGCAGCCCGCCACGCCGAGCCATCTCGGCCACGGCCCTGTTCCCGGCGGCGCTCTGGAGGTCGAGCATCCGTTGCACGGTCGTTCCGGCGGAGGAGGGAGCCACTCGCGACCGCTGGGGTGCCTTCCCCTTCACCGTCATGACGCCCTCGTCTCGGGCCAGGCTCATACCTTTTCCTCCAGCGGTCCGAAGCACAGTGAGCTGCTCACCCTCGCACGGCCGACGGGGACACCACCAGAGTCTTTTGGGCAGGTCTGAGGCCCTGCGGGGGCACACTGTTCACAGCCGTCGAATGCCTCGCTCCGACACGGCGGGGCCACAGGGCCACACGGTCGCGGGTGCGGTCCCCGCCGGGACCGCACCTCGCTACTTCGCCAGTCCGTGCTGCTTCGCGTACGCGTTGGCCACGTCCTCCGGGTCCTTCTTGTCGCTGTCCACCTGGCGGTTGAGCTCGGTGAGATCCGCGGTGGTGAGGACGTTGCCGAGCCGGGCGAGGGCCTTGCGGACCGTGGAGTCGGCCTTGCGGTCGGCGATGAGGGGGACGACGTGCTGCCCGGGGATGAGGTCCTTCGGGTCGCTCAGCACCACCCAGTCGTTGTCCTTGATGTCCGTGTCGGTGGTGAAGAGGTTGGCCACGTCGACGTCCCCCTTCTTGAGGGCGCCCTTGACCAGCGGACCGGAGGAGTCGAGCGACTTGAACTCCTTGAACTCGACGCCGTACACCTCCTTGAGGCCGACGACGCCCACCTTGCGCTTCTTGACCTCGGGGGCGGCACCGAGGATCAGCTTGCCGTTCTGCTTCCTGAGGTCGGCGAGCGAGGTCAGCCCGTACTTCTCGGCCGTCGCACGGGTCACGGCGAACGCGTCGGCGTCCTCGGCCAGGCCGTACGGGAGCACCTGGAGACCGGCGGGGAGCGCGATGGTGAGGGCGTTCTGCATCTCGCCCTCCTCGGTCGCCGTCGAGTCGTGGTCGAGGTAGTCGAGCAGGGCGCCCTGGTACTCGGGCAGCAGGTCGATGTCGCCGCCCTTGAGGGCGGGGATGACGATCTCGCGGGTGCCCAGGTTCGGCCGGACCTTCACCTTCACACCGGCCTCGGTCAGGACGGCCGCGTAGAGGTAGCCCAGTATCTGGTTCTCGGTGAAGTTGGCGGTGCCGATGGTGACGCCGCCCTTGCTGGAGCCGCCGCCGGAGGTGCCCGAGCCCTGGCTGTCGAGTGAGGTGATGCCGCTGGAGCAGGCGGAGAGCGCGGGGACGGAGGCCGCGGCGAAGAGGCCGCCGAGGAGAGTACGTCGGTTCATGGTGAGGTTCCCTAGGCGGTGCGGTGGCGGAAGAGGAAGCGCTGGAGGCCGCTCAGCATCAGGTCGAGGGCGACGGCCACGACGGCTACCAGCACCGCGCCGCCGAGCACCTGCACCAGGTCGCGCTGGGCCAGTCCGTCGAAGACATAGCGGCCGAGGCCGCCGAAGGAGACGTACGCGGCGATGGTCGCGGTGGCGACGACCTGGATGAGCGCCAGCCGCAGGCCCGTCATGATCAAGGGGAGGGCGAGCGGCAGTTCGACCTGGAACAGGACCTGGTGGCCGCGCATGCCCTGGCCGCGTGCCGCGTCCTTCACGTCCGGGTCGACGGCCGTCATGCCCGCGTAGGTGTTGGTGACGATCGACGGGACCGCGAGGGCGACGAGAGCGACGTACACCGGCAGCATCGAGAGCCCGCCGGCCAGGAAGACCAGCACGACCAGGCCGACGGTCGGCAGGGCGCGGCCGAAGGACGCCAGGTTGATGGCGACGAAGGCGCCCTTGCCGGTGTGGCCGATGAGCAGGCCCAGCGGGAGGCCGATGGCCGCCGCGATGAGTGTGGCGAGCAGTGAGTACTGGAGGTGCTCGGCCAGGCGGTGGGCGATGCCGTCGGAGCCGGACCACTGGGCGCCGCTGGTGAGCCAGGAGCCGAGGTTCTTGAAGAGTTCGTACATGTCAGGCTCGCCGCCTCTTCCAGGGAGTGAGGGCGTACTGCAGGGCGACCAGCGCGGCGTCCGCGACCACGGCGAGCAGCAGCGTGAGGACCACGCCCGCGATCACCGGCGTCGGGAAGTCCCGCTGGAAGCCGTCGGTGAAGAGCTGGCCGAGGCCGCCGTCGCCGATGTACGTGGCGACCGAGACCAGGGAGATCGACATGACGGTCGCGATTCTGACCCCCGCCATGATCACGGGGAGCGCGAGCGGGAACTCGACGGTCAGGAGTGTGCGCAGCGGGCGCGTACCCATGGCCACGGCCGCCTCCTTGGTCTTCGCGGGCACCGCGTCGAGACCTTCGACCGTGTTCCGCAGCAGCACGACCAGGGTGTAGACGGTCAGGCCGATGACGGTCGTGGTGCGGGTCAGACCGCTGACGGGCAGCAGGAGCACGAAGATCGCGATCGACGGGATCGTGAACAGCACGTTCGACAGTCCGAGGAGGACGCCGCGCAGCGGGCGGACCCGGTGGGCCAGAACGGCGAGCGGAAGCGAGATCAGCAGGCCGAGGAGGACGGGCAGGAGCGCGGCCTGGAGATGGGAGATCGTGAGCGAGAGCAGGTCGTCGGTGTGGCCCGATATCCAGGACCAGTCGATGGTCATGCGGCTCTACCTTCTTTGCTCGTCTCATGACGGGGCACAGGCATCAGGCGGCCCGCCGTGCGTCGGTGTGCGCCTGTCCGGCGTGCTGGTTGATGTCATCGCGCGAGGTGACACCGGTGAGCACACCTTCGGGGTCGACACGGGCGACCAGGCCGGTGGGGGAGGCGACGGCCTCGTCGAGCGCGGCGAGCAGGGAGTCGGAGTCCTTCAGGGGGCGGACGGGCACGTCGCCGTCGCCCGACTTCCAGTGCTGCGGCCTGCGGGCCTCGTCGAGTACGAGGCTCCAGGTGCCGCCCTCGGGAGCCGGGCCCTGCGGGACGTCCTTGAGGGTCCTGAGCGAGAGCAGCTTCAGGCCGCGCTCGGCGCCGAGGAACCCGGCCACGAAGTCGTCGGCCGGCCGGGCGAGCAGTTCGGCGGGTGTGGCGCACTGGACGAGATGGCCACCGGTGCGGAAGACGGCGATACGGTCGCCGAGACGTACGGCCTCGTCGATGTCATGCGTGACGAAGACGATGGTCTTGTTCAACTCCTTCTGGAGCCGCAGCAGTTCGTCCTGGAGCTGGGTGCGTACCACGGGGTCGACCGCGCCGAAGGGCTCGTCCATGAGCAGCACGGGCGGGTCGGCGGCGAGCGCGCGGGCCACACCGACACGCTGCTGCTGGCCGCCGGAGAGCTGGTGGGGGTAGCGCTTGCCGGCGTCGGCGGAGAGGCCGACCGTCTCAAGCAGCTCGGCGGCCCTGGCGCGGGCCTTGCGACGGCCGTGGCCGAGCAGCAGCGGCACCGTGGCGATGTTGTCGAGCACCGTGCGGTGCGGGAAGAGCCCGGACTGCTGGATGACGTACCCGATGGAGCGGCGCAGTTCCGCCGCGTCCTGCTTGGTGACGTCCTTCCCGCCGACTCGGATGGTGCCGGAGGTGGGATCCACCATGCGGTTGACCATGCGCAGGGTGGTGGTCTTGCCACAGCCGGAGGAACCGACCAGGACGGTCACGCCGCCTTCCGGCATGTCCAGGGTGAGGTCGTGCACCGCTGTCGTCCCATTGGGGAACCGCTTGTGGACCGCGTCGAATTGGATCATGAGTTGTCCCTTGCCCGGGCTGCATAACGTCATGCAGAGTTCATCGCGTCTGAATAACTTGTCAACGGTTCGGCGCCAATCCGTCGTGGCGAGCGATCGATGGACGAGAAGAAGTGTCCATATAGGGGAGGTTTTGGAAGCAATGTCGTCTCAGATTGTGGACACTTCGAAAGTGAGGCGCGGCGGTTCCGTCGTCCTCGACGGTGTCGCCCTCGACGTCCTGGATGTCGTCCGACTCGCCGACGGCTCCGCACGGCCGCTGGTCGACGACCACGCGATGGGGCGGATGGCCGACGTCTGGGAGGCCGCCCGCCGGATCGCCGCCGGCGGACGCGTCTACGGCCGCTCCACCGGCGTGGGCGCCAACCGCGACGAGGGCGTGCCCGCCGAGGAGGCCGCCGCGCACGGCCTGCGGTTGCTGCGCAGCCACGCCGGCGCCATCGGCGAGGAACTCCCCGCCCGGCAGGTGCGCGCGATGCTCGCCGTGCGCGCCAATCAGCTCCTCGCCGGCGGCGCGGGACTGCGCCCCGGCGTCGTCACCGCCCTGTGCGAGGCGCTGGAGAGCGGGGCGTATCCGGCCGTCAACGAGTTCGGCTCGGTGGGCACCGGAGACCTCGCGGCCCTGGCGCAGGTGGGGCTGGCACTGGCGGGGGAGCATCCCTGGCTCGGCGACGGCGCCCCCGAGCCCCAGCTCCTCGACAACAACGACGCCCTGGCCCTCATCAGCAGCAACGCTCTCACTCTCGGCCAGTCCGCCCTGGCCGTACGCGAGCTGCGCGGACTGCTGGAGGCCACCCAGGTCGTCGCGGCGCTCTCCCTGCTGGCCGTGGACGGCTCGCACGAGGCGTACGCGGCCCCCGTCCACGAGGCCCGCCCGCACCGCGGTTCCGGCGAGGTCGCCCGCCGGATGCGGGAACTGGTCGGAGCCGAGGACCGGCCCGTCGCCCCTCTCGGACGCCTCCAGGATCCGTACGGCTTCCGTTGCCTGCCCCAGATCCACGGCCCGGCGCACGAGGCCGCCGACGCCCTGGAGGCCGTGCTCGGCGTCGAGATCAACGCCGCCGCCGAGAACCCCCTCATCTGCCCCGAAGATCAGGCGGCCTATCACCACGGCGGCTTCTACCAGGCCCAACTCGCCCTCGCCCTGGACCACTTCAGGCTCGCGCTGGTCCAGGTCGCCCGGCTGTCCACCGCTCGGCTCTCCACCCTGAACGAACCCGCCTACACGCGCCTGCGGCCCTTCCTCGCGGAGGATCGGCCCGGCTCCTCCGGTGTGATGATCCTGGAGTACGCCGCCGGGGCCGCCCTCGGTGACCTGCGCGCCTTCTCCGCCCCCGCCTCGCTCGGCCACGCTGTACTCTCCCGGGGCGTCGAGGAACAGGCCAGCTTCGCCTCGCTCGCCGCCCGGCAGACGCTGCGGGCGTGCGGCGCGTACCGGCTCGTCGTCGGCTGCGAACTCGTCGCCGCCGTACGGGCGCTGCGCCAGCGCGACCTGAAGCCGGACCCCGAGCTGCCCGTCGGGCGGGCGCTGGACCTGGCCGCGTCGGTGCTCGACGCCGAGCACGCCGACCGGTCGCTCACGGACGACGTCAGCGCGGCGGCCCAACTGCTGGACCGGTTCACGGGCATCTGGCGGGGTGACGGGACGTGATCCCTTCACCGAGGTGTTGACTGGAATTATTCAGAAATGCAAGATGTGAATATCTCTAACCAAGAGCTGTTGGTGACACACTCATCCGCCAGGAGGCTGCCATGTCAGGACCCCGCCCCGTTCGAGCGTCGCGTGGTACGGAGCTCAGTGCTCTGGGCTGGCAGCAGGAGGCCGCTCTGCGGATGCTGCAGAACAACCTCGACCCCGAGGTGGCCGAGCACCCGGACAAGCTGGTCGTGTACGGCGGGACGGGCAAGGCGGCCCGGGACTGGCGTTCCTTTGACGCCATGGTCCGCACCCTGCGCACCCTCAAGCAGGACGAGACCATGCTCGTCCAGTCCGGCCGCCCCGTCGGCGTCATGCAGACCCACGAGTGGGCTCCCCGCGTCCTCATCGCCAACTCCAACCTTGTCGGCGACTGGGCCAACTGGGAGGAGTTCCGCCGACTGGAACAGCTCGGGCTGACCATGTACGGCCAGATGACCGCCGGCTCCTGGATCTACATCGGTACGCAGGGCATCCTTCAGGGCACCTATGAGACGTTCGCCGCGGTCGCGGCGAAGAAGTTCGGCGGCACTCTGGCGGGGACGATCACGCTCACCGCGGGCCTGGGCGGGATGGGCGGCGCCCAGCCGCTGGCGGTGACGATGAACGACGGTGTGGCGATCTGTATCGATGTCGATCCGCGGGCGATCGAGCGCCGGATCGTGCACCGGTACCTGGATGTGAGGGCCGAGAGCCTGGAGGATGCGCTGCGGCTGGCGGTGGAGGCGCGGGATGCCCGTCGTCCGCTGTCCATCGGTCTGCTGGGCAACGCGGCGGAGCTGTTGCCGCGGATGCTGGCGGAGGGCGCGCCGGTCGACATCGTCACCGACCAGACCTCGGCGCACGATCCGCTGGCCTACCTTCCGGTGGGCGTGGACTTCGAGGACATGGCGGATGCGGCGGCGAAGGACCCGGCCGGGTTCACCACCCGGGCCCGTGAGTCCATGGCCCGGCATGTGGAGGCCATGGTCGGTTTCATGGACGCGGGTGCGGAGGTCTTCGACTACGGCAACTCGATCCGGGGTGAGGCGCAGCTCGCGGGATACGACCGTGCGTTCGCCTTCCCGGGCTTCGTGCCCGCCTATATCCGGCCGTTGTTCTGTGAGGGCAAGGGGCCGTTCCGGTGGGCGGCGCTGTCGGGTGAGGCGAGCGACATCGCCAAGACGGACAGGGCGATCCTGGACCTGTTCCCGGAGAACGAGTCGCTGCACCGCTGGATCAAGATGGCCGGGGAGCGGGTGCACTTCCAGGGTCTTCCGGCGCGTATCTGCTGGCTGGGCTACGGCGAGCGGGACAAGGCCGGTGAGCGGTTCAACGACATGGTCGCCTCCGGTGAACTGGCCGCGCCCCTCGCCATCGGCCGCGACCACCTCGACTGCGGCTCCGTGGCCTCCCCCTACCGCGAGACGGAGGCGATGCTCGACGGTTCCGACGCGATCGCCGACTGGCCGCTGCTGAACGCGATGGTCAATGTGGCCTCCGGTGCGTCGTGGGTGTCCATCCACCACGGCGGCGGCGTCGGCATGGGTCGTTCCATCCACGCCGGTCAGGTCTCCGTGGCGGACGGGACGAAGCTGGCGGGGGAGAAGGTGCGGCGGGTGCTGACCAACGACCCCGGGATGGGCGTCATCCGGCACGTCGACGCCGGCTACGACATCGCGGACTCCATCGCCGACGAGCGGGGCGTACGCGTACCCATGCGTGAAGGGGACGACGCGTGACGTTGGGCGGCACCTCTGGGACTGTCCAGGGCCACAACAACACGACTTCCTTCCATGAGATGTGGCGGGACCTTGCACCCATCGGGCGGCACCCCGACTCCGGTGGATATCGGCGCTTCGCGTGGACCGGTGCGGATGCCGAGTGCCGGGCCTGGTTCGAGGAGCAGGCGCGGGACCGGGGCCTGGACTACGAGGTCGACCGCAACGGCAACCAGTGGGCCTGGCTCGGCGATCCCACGGCAGGGGATGCCGTGGTCACCGGCTCGCACCTGGACTCGGTGCCCGACGGCGGGGCCTTCGACGGGCCTTTGGGGGTGGTGTCGTCGTTCGCCGCGCTCGATGAACTCCGCGCCCGGGGCGCCCAGTTCGACAAGCCTTTCGCCATCGTCAACTTCGGTGATGAGGAGGGGGCGCGGTTCGGGCTGGCCTGTGCCGGGTCACGGTTGGCTGCGGGTCAGCTGACCGTCGAGCAGGCACACCGGCTGACCGACGCCGACGGAATCACCCTGCCCCGGGCGATGGAGGCCGCCGGCTACGACCCTGAGGCCATCGGGGCGGACCCCGAGCGGCTGGCCCGGATCGGGGCGTTCGTCGAACTCCACGTCGAGCAGGGCCGGGCCCTGGACCTGTCCGGGGACGCGGTCGGCATCGCGAGTGCCATCTGGCCGCACGGGCGGTGGCGGTTCGACTTCCGGGGCGAGGCCAACCACGCCGGCACCACCCGCCTGGCCGACCGCCGCGACCCGATGCTGTCCTACGCCCAGACCGTCCTGGCCGCCCGTCACCAGGCCCAGCTCGCCGGGGCGGTGGCCACCTTCGGCAAGATCTCCGTCGAACCCAACGGTGTCAACGCCATCCCCTCCCTGGTGCGTGGCTGGCTCGACTCCCGCGCCGCCGACCAGGAAAGCCTCGACACAGTGGTCGGCGGGATCGAGGAGGCCGCCCGCGACTACGCCCAGGCGCATGGCATCGATCTGGACATCGTCCGGGAGTCCTTCACCCCGGTCGTGGAGTTCGACCACGCCCTGCGCACCGAACTCGCCCGCATCCTGGGCAAGGACACCGGTCTGACGGTCCCGGTCCTGGGCACCGGTGCCGGACACGACGCCGGGATCCTCTCCGGGACCGTCCCGACCGCCATGCTGTTCGTGCGCAACCCCACCGGCATCTCCCACTCCCCGGCCGAACACGCCGCCGAGGACGACTGCCTGACCGGAGTGAGCGCCCTCGCCGACATCCTGGAAGGGCTGGCCCGCAGGTGACATCGACGACCTACTGGCTCGAACACGCCTGGCTCGACACCCACGTCGAGCCCGGCGTGACCCTGACCGTGACGGACGGCCGCATCACCGCCGTCCGCCAGAACCTCGACACCCCGCCGCCCGGCGCAGTGGTCCTGCGCGGCCTCACCCTGCCCGGCCTGGCCAACGCCCACAGCCATGCCTTCCACCGGGCCCTGCGCTCCACCGTCCAGGTCGGCTCCGGCACCTTCTGGACCTGGCGGGAAGTCATGTACCGGGTGGCGGACCGGCTCACCCCCGACACCTACCACGCCCTCGCGCGTGCGGTGTACGCGGAGATGGCGCTCGCCGGGATCACGGCCGTCGGCGAGTTCCACTACGTCCACCACGCCCCCGGCGGCACCCCCTACACCGACCCCAACGCCATGGGCGAAGCCCTCATCGCCGCCGCCGACGACGCCGGCATCCGCATCACCCTCCTCGACACCGCCTACCTCTCCGCCGGCTTCGGCAAGGCCCCCGATACCCACCAACTCCGCTTCTCCGACCACACAGCCGACGCCTGGGCCGAACGCGCCTCCCTCCTCAAGGACCGGGACCACGCGAGGATCGGCGCCGCGATCCACTCCGTACGCGCCGTCCCCGCCGGCCAGCTGGCGACCGTCGCACACTGGGCCCAGGAACGCCACGCCCCGCTCCACGTCCACCTCTCCGAGCAGACGGCCGAGAACGACGCCTGCCACCAGACCCACGGCTGCACCCCCACCCGCCTCCTGGCCGACCACGGCGTCCTGGGCCCCCGCACCACCGGCGTCCACAACACCCACCTCACCACCACCGACATCACCCTGATCGGCGACACCGGCACCGGCACCTGCATGTGCCCCACCACCGAACGCGACCTCGCCGACGGCATCGGACCGGCCGTAGCCCTCCAGCAAGCCGGCTCACCCCTTTCCCTGGGCTCCGACAGCCACGCGGTCATCGACCTCCTCGAAGAAGCCCGCGCGATGGAGCTGAACGAACGGCTGCGCACCCGCACCCGCGGCCACTGGACAGCCGCCGCCCTCCTGCGCGCGGCCTCCGCCGACGGCCACACCGCGCTCGGCTGGGACCAGGCCGGCACCCTGGAGACGGGCGCGCTCGCCGACTTCACCACCCTCGCGCTCGACACGGTCAGGACAGCGGGGCCGCTGCCACGGCTCGGCGCGGAGACCGCGGTATTCGCCGCGTCGGCAGCGGACGTGACCCACACAGTGACCGCGGGACGGCACGTCGTACGCGACGGGACACACACACGCGTCCCGGACGTGCCACAAGCCCTCGCGCACGCCATCGCAGCACTCCGCGGATGACCCGCGAGCCCGTTCTCGCCTCAAAGCCCGCCACCTGCCACCTGCAACGTGCCACCCGCATCCCCGTGCGACCGGCGCTCACATACCCCCAAAGGCCGGCCGCCGACTCCCACCATCAACCAGCCGCGGTGATCCTGATCTCGGCCACCGTGCCGTCGCCCCGTAGCGTCAGAGCGCCCGGGCTTTCGTGACGGACGCAGTCAAGACGGCCAAGTGCCGTTTCCTGCCCGTCCGGTCCGCTGACCACGATCCCCTCGGTGACGGCCATGACGAGCAGGATCTCGCCCGCCGCGCAGGCCAGCTCCCACCCCTGCGCGGCGGTGATGGTGTCCATGTGCACCTGCGCTCTCGCCCGGCCCCTGCGAGTCATGACATTCATGTCGCGCACGGCGCCCCCCTCCAGCCGACAGTCCGTCGTCGCGTCTCCGGAGAAGGCGAACGGGCTCAACGGGCCGACCGGATGTGAGGTCCCGTCCACGGTCAACACCATGCCTACGCCCTCGACCAGGGTGATCACGCGGTCGATCCCGGGAAAGGCCGAGAAGGAGCCTCCCGCGTCCACGTCCGCGACACTCACCCGCCAGTCGAAGCCGTCGCCGCGCTCCGCCGGAGCCGGTGGCACGGGCGCGGAGGTGCGTACGTCGCCCGACGCAACTTCCCTGGTCGTACCACCGCCGTTCTTCCACGGCATGCTGCGGTATTCGCTCCAGCGCAGAACATCTCCGGCCATCCGCCGCCACCTCCTTCTTCTTCTTCTGTTTTCTTCTGTCTTCTTTTTCTTCGTCTTCGTCCACTTCGGGCACGTGATCACTGAGCCCGGGCCCAGCCTACGTGTCGGCCAGGGAGCGGCTGTTCAGCTCAGCTGACCGTCCGATGTACGGTCGGACCGAGAGGAAGGGCCTGATTTCCGGGACTCCGGGACACCGTCGCCCGCGCGCGAGCCTGGAACAGCTGTCCGTGCCGACGCTGATGCCTCCTGGGTGCATCCACCGGGTGGATGACCCGGATACGGGATTCGGATCGCTCCGAGGATGGTGGCGGGGCGCCGGGCAGCCCATAGTCGTCCCTACCCGCACCCCCCGCTGACCGGACCAGCGGCTGGCGTGCGGCCCGTCCTCCCTGCATGCCGGGCGCCCGTCGGCGCCTGTGAAAGGCATGCCCGCTCCCGCACCACCACCGTCCCCATGGAGTCGCCATGCCCATGCCTGGTTCCGTCCCGCTGTCTCCCGCCACGGTCGACGAGGTCGCTCCGTCGCCCGTCGTCGCCGTCTCCGGACCGGCTCATCTACTGCGCGTGACCCTGCTGATGGCGGGCAGCTGTCTCCCGATCCTGGGAGCCGTGCTGATCGCCCCGGTGCTGCCGAAGATGCAGGACCACTTCGCGTCCGTCCCGGGGGCCAAGGCACTGGTCCCCCTCGCCCTGACCGTCCCGGCGCTGGCGCTGGCGCTGCTCGCACCGTTCGCCGGTGTGATCGTGGACCGGCTGGGCCGCAAGCGTCTGCTGATCGTGGCGACCGTGCTGTACGCCCTGTTCGGAACGGCCCCGCTCTACCTCGACTCGCTGGGCGCCATCATCGCCGGTCGCGCCCTGGTGGGTGTCGCCGAGGCCGCGATCATGACGTGCTGCACCACGCTGATCGGCGACTACTACTCCGGTCGGCAGCGGGTGAAGTACCTCGCGCTGCAGACCATGTGCGCCTCCGCCTCGGCCACCGTCTTCTTCGCGGTCGGCGGTGCCGTCGGCTCGGCGGGCTGGAAGGCGCCCTTCTGGATCTACGCCGTGAGCCTCGTCCTCGCCCCGCTGATGGCCTCCGCGCTGCCCAACCCGACCACCCGCGCGGCCACCGACACCACCGACACTGACGACGCCACCAGCACCACCGACATCCCGGCCGACACCTCGGCTGTACGGGCCCGACGCGCCTTCCCCTGGCGGCAGATGGCGGGCATCTGTGCGCTGACCTTCTTCGGGGCGATGGTCTTCTACACCGTCCCGGTGGAGATGGCCTACCTCCTCGACGACCTCGGTGTGGAGAGCACGGGCGTCATCGGTCTGGCCACCGCGGTCGCGAGCGCCGCGACCGTCGGCGGAGCGATCACCTTCGCCCGGCTGAAGCGCTCCCCGGATCCGATGCTGCCCGCGGTCCTCGCGGTCTGCGCGGTCGGCTTCGGGGTGATGTTCCTGGCGAACAGCGTGCCGCTGCTGGTCGTCGGAGCGGTGGTCAACTGTGTCGGTACGGGCATGCTGCTCCCGGCCCTTCTCACGAGTGCCATGTCGCGCCTGGCGTTCGAGGACCGCGGTCGTGGTACCGGGCTGTGGATGGCGGCCTTCTTCGGTGGCGAGTTCGTCTGCCCGCTGGTCCTGCTGGCGGTGGAGGCCGGGGTCGGCAGTCTCGCCGGTGCGGTGGGTGTGCTGGGGCTGGCCACCGCCCTCGTCGCGGGGGGAGTGGCCGTGGCCCGTCGGCGAGTCGGGGTCGCTGATCCCAGGCCGTTGCCGGAGCAGTTGGCCTGAGTCGCGCAGTTCCCCGCGCCCCTGTAGGGGCGCGACCAGCTACGTTGCCCGCTCCGACCTGTCGCCCGTCAGTGTCGCGCCCACCTCCACGGCCTTCTGCCGCAGCCAGATGTGGGCCGCGTCCTGGGTGTGTACGGGGTGCCACCACAGCGCCTCCTGTACCGGTACGGCCTCGAAGGGGCAGGGCAGGACGCGTACCGCCGCGAAGCGGACCGCCTTGCGGGCCAGGCGTTCCTGGATCATCGCGACCCGGCGGGTGCCCTCGACCATGTGGGGCAGCAGCTGGAAGGTCTGCACGGAGACCTCCACCCGGGGGCTGATGCCGAGCATGCTGAGCTGGCGGGCGGCCGGGGCGTCGTAGGGGCGTTGGTAGACGGCCCAGGGCAGGCCGGCGAGCTGGTCGAGGGTGAGGGTGTCGCCGATCTCGGGGTGGTCGTCGGCCACGAGGCACACCCAGCGGTCCTGGTGGAGGTCGACGACGGGGAAGCCGTCGATGACACCGTGCGGCATCAGCAGTCCGTCGACGGTACTGAGCACGGTCGCGGTGTTCTCCACGACGCTCGGCGTCGGATGCCGGAACGTGAGCCGGAGGCCCGGTGCCTCCCGGTGCAGGGCGCGGGCGAGGGCGGAGCCGAAGACGGCGGCGCCGTAGTCGGAGGCGAGCAGGGTGAACTCCCGGGTCTCGGCGGCCGGGTCGAAGTCGGCCTGGCTGGAGAAGACGCGCTCCAACAGGTCGCACGCGGTGCCGCTGCGGTCCCGCAGGGCCACACCGAGCGGTGTCAGTTCGTAGGCGTTGCCGGTGCGGGAGAGCAGCTCGTCGTCGAAATGGCGGCGGAGCCGGGACAGCGCCGCGCTCATGGCGGGCTGGCTCAGTCCGACGCGCTCGCCGGCCCGGGTGACGTTGCGTTCCTCCAGCAGGGCGCGCAGGGCGACGACCAGGTTGAGGTCGAGTCGGGACAGGTTCATCGGCACCACCGGGCATCACTGAGACATATCCACGGCATGGATGACAGTCATCCACAGGATTCATTTCCGCGATCACATGATCCAGGTCAGAGTAGTCCGCAACTCAGCAGGAGGACATCTCATGGCAACGCTCACGCAATCCGCCGGCCCCTTCGCGCTCGGCACGCTCTCGCGGCCGGACGGGAGCCCGTTCCCCGGCCTGGTGGTCGGGGAACGTGTGCTGGACCTGGGCCGGGCCCTGGCCTGGAGGCCGGTCGATGTGCGTGCGGTGCTGGAGCGCTGGGAGGAGGCCCTCCCGGTCCTGCACGTCCTCGCGGACGAAGAGGCCCTGGAGTGGCAGCCCCTCGACGGCCTGCGGGTGCACGCACCGGTCGAGCCCCGGCAGATCTTCCAGTCCGGCGCCAACTACCGCCAGCACGTCATCGACCTGGAAGTGGCCCACCGCTCCCCGGACGACCCCCGCACCGTCGAGGAGGCACGCGCCGAGATCGCCGCGGTGATGGACCGCCGGGCCGCGGAGGACCTGCCGTACGTCTTCATCGGTCTGCCGAGCGCGATCACCGGCCCGTACGACGATGTCGTCCTCCCGGCGTGGGCCGAACAGCCGGACTGGGAGCTGGAGTTGGCGGCCGTCGTCTCCCGGCCCGCCCATCGGGTGTCCGTCGAGGAGGCCCTGGACCACGTCGCCGGGTACACGATCGCCAACGACCTCACCGACCGCGCCACCGTCTTCCGCCGGGACATGAAGGCCATCGGCACCGACTGGCTGCGCTGCAAGAACGCCCCCGGCTTCACCCCGCTCGGGCCCTGGATCGTCCCCACCGGTTCGATCGCCGACCCGGGCGACCTGCGGGTCACGCTGAAGCTGAACGGCGAGACCATGCAGGACGAGTCGACCAAGGACATGCTCTTCGGCATCGCGCGCCTGGTCTCGTACATCTCGCAGACCTCCCGACTCCTGCCCGGCGACCTGGTGTTGACCGGCAGCCCGGCCGGCAACGGCATCCACTGGGGCAGGCTGCTGCGCGACGGCGACGTCATGGAGGGCTCGATCACCGGACTGGGCGCCCAGCGCACCCGCTGTCTCGCCGAGGGGGCCGGCGCATGATCGACCGTACGGATCCCGAGGGCGCGATAGCCGAGGCCGCGAAGGCGTACTCGAACTGGGGGCGCTGGGGCGAGGACGACGTGCTCGGCACCCTCAACTTCCTCACCGAGGACAAGCGATGCGAGGGCGCCGCGCTCGTCCGGCGCGGAGCCAGCTACTCGCTCTCCCAGCGGTTCGACATGAACGGCCCGCAGAAGGGCTGGCGGCGCCGGACCAACCCGGTCCACACCATGCTCGACACCGGCACCGACGCCGCCCTCGGCAACCAGGGCTTCCCGCACGGGATCGGTGGCGCCGACGACGTGATCGCGATGCCGTTGCAGTGCTCGACCCAGTGGGACGGCCTCGGGCACATCTTCGACCACGGCCACGCCTGGAACGGGCGCCGGGCGGAGAAGGTCGTCACCTCCGACGGAGACCTGGTCACCGGCATCGAGCACATGGCGCCGCACATCGCCGGGCGCGGGGTCCTCCTCGACGTGGGCCGGGTGATCGGCGCCCAGGGGGAGTTGCCCGACGGGTTCGCCGTCACCGAGGAGCACCTGACCGCGACCGCCGGGGCGCACGGCGTGCGGGTGGGCCGCGGGGACATCGTCGTCGTACGGACCGGGCAGCTGGCCCGTGTCCGCCGGGACGGCTGGGGCGAGTACGCGGGCGGACCCGCGCCGGGACTGTCGTTCACCACCGCCGGCTGGCTGCACCGCACCGAGATCGCCGCGATCGCCACCGACACCTGGGGCTTCGAGGTACGGCCCAACGAGTTCGAGCACGCCTTCCAGCCGCTGCACCAGGTCGTCATCCCCAACATGGGCCTGGTGATCGGTGAGATGTGGGACCTCGACGCGCTCGCCGAGGACTGCGCGGCGGACAGCGTGTACGAGTTCTGGCTCACCGCCGCCCCGCTGCCCATCACCGGAGCCGTCGGCTCCCCGGTCAACCCGATCGCCGTCAAGTAGCCACCCGGTTCGCCGCCAAGTGGACTTCGGAACGAAGGAGTTCCCCGTGAACACAGCCCGCAGAGTGCTCGTCGTCGGCGGAGGTGCCTCCGGCAACGCCGTGACCGTCCTGTTGCGCCGCGCCGGTCTCGCCGTCGACCTGGTCGAGGCCAGGCCCGACTGGAACGCCACCACCGGCTCCGGCATCACCCTCCAGGGCAACGCCCTGCGCGTCCTGCGGGAGCTGGGCGTCTGGGAGCAGGTGAGCGCCTCCGGCTACGCCTTCGGCACGCTGGGCATCACCGCCCCCGACGGCACGGTGCTGCACGTCGCCGAGGACATCAGGACCGGCGGCGACGACCTGCCCGCCACGCTCGGCATGCAGCGCCCCCGGCTGCAGCAGATCCTCATCGACGCGGTCCGCGCCTCGGGCGCCACCGTCCGCCTGGGCACCACCGCCGAGGCCCTGGAACAGGACGCCGACGGCGTCACGGTGCGCTTCGGCGACGGCACCGAAGGCCGCTACGACCTGGTGATCGGCGCCGACGGCCTCAACTCCGCCACCCGCGCCGCGATCGGCATCACCGACAAGCCGGAGCCGACCGGGATGGCCATCTGGCGCGTCGCGGCCCCCCGCCCCGAGGGCGTGGAACGCTCCGACCTGGCCTACGGCGGCCGGGCCTACATCGCGGGCTACACCCCCACCAGCGAGAACACCCTCTACGCGTTCGTCGTCGAGGCCTGCCGCGACCGCGCCTCGATCGACCCGGCCTCCTACGCCGACGAGATGCGCCGCGCCGCGCAGGGATACGGCGGGTGCTGGCCGGCGATCGTCGAACACATCACCGACCCGCGGAAGGTGAACTACACCTGGTTCGACCGCCTGCTGGTCGACGGCTCCTGGCACCGGGGCCGCGTCGTGCTGATCGGCGACGCCGCCCACTGCTGCCCGCCCACCCTGGCCCAGGGCGCCGCCATGTCCCTGGAGGACGCCCTCGTCCTCGCCGAACTGCTCACCGGCGGCCGGGACTGGGACGACGAGCTGTTCCGGACCTACCACGAGCGCCGCGTCGCACGTGTGCGGCCGGTCGTCGAGGCGTCCGTGCAGATCGGGCAGTGGCAGCTGGACGGGGTGCGCGACGCCGACGTGCCGGGCCTGATCGGCCGCACCATGAGCATGCTCAAGGAACTGCCGTGACCGCGCCCACGGCGGACGCCCACGCGGCCACGGCGGATGTCCACGCGCCCACGGTGGACATGCACGCGCCCACGGTGGACGTGCACGCGCACGTCCTGCTGCCCGAGGTCGACGCCCTGGTGGCGGACCTGCCGGGACTCGCCGAGGCCCGGGCCCTCGACGCCCGCCGCAACGGCCCCGCGGCACTCGCCGTCAGCGGCCCGATGGTCCGCGAACGCGCCCCGAGGATGATCGACGTCACCGCACGGCTGGCCGCCATGGACGCCCAGGGCGTGGACGTCCAACTCGTCAGCCCGTCCCCGTCGCACTACCACTACTGGGCGGACGAGGAGACGGCCGAGAAGGTCCACCGGCTCGCGGGCGAGGCGACCGCCGCCCACTGCGCCCACGCCCCCGAGCGCCTGCACGGACTCGGGCTGGCCCCCATGCAACACCCCGAGTTGGCCGTACGCGCCCTCGAACACGCTCTGGAACTCGGCCTGTCGGGCATCGAGATCTCCAGTAATGCCCCGGGACGTGAACTCTCCGACCCGGCCTACGAACCGCTCTGGACCCGGGCCGAGGAGACCGGAGCCATCCTCTTCCTGCACCCCTTCGGCTGCACGCTCGACGAGCGTCTCGACCGGTGGTACCTGTCCAACGTCGTCGGCCAGCCGGTGGAGAACGCGGTCGCGCTGTCGCACCTGATCTTCTCCGGCGTACTGGACCGCCATCCCGGTCTGAAGCTGATCGCGGCCCACGGCGGCGGCTATCTGCCCACCCACATCGGCCGCTCCGACCACGCCTGGTCTACCCGCCCCGACGCGGGCGCCGGCTGCGCCCGTCTGCCCAGCAGCTACCTCCGACGCCTCTACTTCGACTCCCTCGTCCACGACCCGCACGTCCTGCGGGAACTCGTCCGGGTGGCGGGCGCGGACCGGGTCCTGCTCGGCTCCGACTACGCCTTCGACATGGGCACCGAGAACCCGGTCGCCGCCCTGCGCGCCGCCCGGCTGCCCGACCCCGACTTCCACGCCGTCCGCGGCGGCAACGCGGCAGCCCTGCTCGACCTCAACTGAAGCCTGAAGCCAGAAGAAGGCCCCCATGACCAACCGTCTGCTCACCCACCTGCGGCACGTCGACCTCGCCGTGCCCGACTACGACAAGCAGCTCGACTTCTACGCCGGCGTCTGGGGCCTCACCAAGGTCGCCGAGGACTCCGGCATCTCCTTCCTGGCCGCCGAGGGCAGCCCCGAGCAGTACGTCGTCCGGCTGCGCAAGGCCGACGAGAAGCGGCTCGACCTGGTCTCCTACGGAGCCGCGAGCACGGCCGACGTGGACGCCCTCGCCGAGCGACTGCTCGCGGGCGGTGTGCGGTTGGTCTCCCGGCCGGGCAAGGTCGACACCCCCGGCGGCGGTTACGGCTTCCGCTTCTTCGACGTCGACGGCCGCACCATCGAGGTCTCCGCCGACGTCGAGGTGCGGCGGCACCGCAAGATCGAGGAGAAGGAGTCGATCCCGGTCAAGCTGTCCCATGTCGTCCTCAACTCGCCGGACCTCGACAGGACCCGCGACTGGTACGAGACACACCTCGGCTTCCGCCTCTCCGACACGCTCAGCTCACCGCACATGGGCGAGGTCATGCACTTCATGCGGATCAGCAACCAGCACCACTCCATGGCCCTCGCCAAGGGCCCGCACACCTCCCTGCACCACGTCTCCTTCGAGATGCGCGGCATCGACGAGTACATGCGCGGCTCCGGCCGGGTCATCAGGGCCGGGTTCAAGAAGGTGTGGGGGCCGGGCCGGCACATGGCGGGCGACAACACCTTCACGTACTTCCTGGACCCGCACGGCAACACGGTCGAGTACACCACCGAGTTGGAGCTGCTGGACGAGGACACCTGGCACCCCCACGTCTACGACTTCTCCCAGCCCGAGGTCACCGACCAGTGGGGCACCGCCAACCCGATGAACGAACTGGTCGCGAAGGAGTCGTTCAACGACGTCGACCGCGGCGTGTTCGTCGCCCCGCCGGTCTGACCAGCGCCCGTTCGCCTCCCGCCGACAGGACCCACCATGCGTCTCGCCACCTACGAGTACCGCGACCGGCACCATGTGGCCGTCGTCGAAGAGGACGGCACCCTCCGCCCCCTGCCCGGAGGCCACTCCCTCACCGGCCTGCTCACCGAGGGAGGCGGCCTGCCCGACCTGCTGGACTCGGGCTCCGACCTGCCCGGCGTCCCGGCCGGCCCCCATGTCTCCGAGGTACGGCTGCTGACCCCGCTCCAGCCGCCCACCGTGCGGGACTTCGTCACCTTCGAGGAACACGTGGAGGGCGTACGACGGTCCGTGGACGGGGCCGCCGGTGTGCCGGAGCGGTGGTACGCGGCCCCCACGTTCTACTTCACCAATCCCTACGCGGTGTACGGCCCGTACGACGACATCCCGATGCCGCCGGGCTCGGCCGTCCTCGACTTCGAACTCGAAGTCGCCGCGGTGATCGGCAAGGAGGGCCGCGACCTCACCCCCGAGCAGGCCCGCGACCACATCGTCGGCTACACCGTCCTCAACGACTGGTCCGCCCGCGATCTGCAGTCCGCCGAGATGAAGGTCGGCCTCGGCCCCTGCAAGGGCAAGGACACCGCCACCACGCTCGGCCCGTACCTGGTCACCGCCGACGAGCTGGAGCCGTACCGCGACGCCGACGGCTTCCTGCGGCTGGCGCTCAGCGCCGAGGTCAACGGCGAGGTGGTGGGCACGGACCTGCTGTCCAACATGAGCTGGACCTTCGAGGAGATGGTCGCCTACGCCTCGCGCGGGACCTGGGTGCGCCCCGGCGACGTCCTCGGCTCCGGCACCTGCGGCAACGGCGGCTGCCTCGCCGAACTGTGGGGCGTACGCGGCCGGCGGGACCCGGCGCCGCTGCAGCCCGGGGACACGGTCACCCTCACCGTCGAGGGCGTCGGCAGCACCTCCAACACCGTGGTGACCGGCGCCGACGTCAAACCGGTTCCCCTCGGCCGGCGCCGCCCCCGGGAGCGGCCGTGAACGCGGCGCGTCCCCGGCGGCTCCCCGGCAAGGTCGTCGTGGTCACCGGCGCGGCACGCGGACAGGGCGCGGCGGAGGCCGAGGCACTGGCCCGCGAGGGCGCCCGGGTGATCGCCACCGATGTGACGGAGACGGCCGGCTGCCGCCGCCTCGACGTCACCAGCGAGCAGGACTGGGCGGCGCTCGCCGCCGATCTGCGCGAGGCGTACGGGCAGGTGCACGGGCTGGTCAACAACGCGGGCGTCACCTGGCGCGCCCGGATCGACGACGTACGCCCCGAGGACATGGCCCGGGTCCACGCCGTGAACGTCACCGGCCCACTGCTGGGGATCCAGCACCTGACGCCCCTGATGAGGCCGGGGGCGTCCATCGTCAACGTCGGTTCGTCGGCGGCCCTGACCGCCCACTACCCGGTGGCGTACACCGCCAGCAAGTGGGCGTTGCGCGGGCTGTCGAGGACCGCCGCCATGGAACTGGGGCCGCGCGGCATCCGGGTGAACACCGTCCACCCCGGCTTCATCGAGACCGAGATGACCGCCTCGGCGGCGCCCGCGTTCCGGGCGGCCAACCTGCGCGAGACACCGCTCGGCCGCACCGGAACCGTGGACGACATCACCCCGCTCGTCGCCTTCCTCCTCTCCGACGACTCCGCCTTCATCACCGGGGCCGACATCCCGGTCGACGGCGGATTCACCGCGCACGGAGGGGCCAAGCCGATCTCGGACGCGCTGCACGGGGACGCCTGAGCGGCACGACCCCAGCAGCAACCCAGCAGGAACAGAGAAGGAACAGAAAGGCCCCCTTCCCCATGGACAAGGTCTGCGCGAGCGCCGCCGAGGCGGTCGCCGACATCCCCGACGGGGCATCACTGGCCGTCGGTGGCTTCGGCCTCAGCGGCATCCCCGCCGTGCTCATCCGGGCGCTCCTCGCCCAGGGCGCCCGCGGTCTGAAGGTCGTGTCGAACAACTGCGGTGTGGACGGACAGGGCCTGGGCGTCCTGCTGGCCGCCGGCCGGATCGTCCGCGTCACCGGCTCCTACGTCGGCGAGAACAAGGAGTTCGCCCGTCAGTACCTGTCGGGCGAGCTGGAGGTGGAGCTGGTGCCGCAGGGCACGCTGGCCGAGCGCCTGCGCGCGGGCGGCGCGGGCATCCCCGCCTTCTACACCCCCGCCGGGGTCGGCACCCAGGTGGCCGAGGGCGGCCTGCCCTGGCGGTACGCCCCCGACGGCACGGTCGCGCTGGCCTCCCCGCCCAAGGAGACCCGCGAGTTCACCGACCGCGTCCATGTGCTGGAGCACGGCATCACCACCGACTTCGCGCTCGTCCGGGCCTGGCGCGGCGACCGGCACGGCAACCTCGTCTTCCGTCGCGCCACCGCCAACTTCAATCCCCTGGCCGCGATGGCCGGCCGGATCACCGTGGCGGAGGTGGAGGAACTGGTCGAGCCGGGCGCCCTGAGCCCGGAGGACGTCCATGCGCCGGGCGTCTTCGTCCAGCGGGTCGTGCCCCTCACCTCCGCCGAGGCCGCGGACAAGCACATGGAGAAGAGGACCGTACGGGCATGAGCACCACCGCCGACACCCCACCGGGCTGGACCCGCGAGCAGATGGCCGCCCGCGCCGCCGCCGAACTCACCGACGGCTCCTACGTCAACCTGGGCATAGGCCTGCCCACCCTCATCCCCGGCCACCTCCCGCCCGGCGTCCATGTCGTCCTGCACTCCGAGAACGGCATCCTCGGCACCGGGCCCTACCCGACGGAGGCCGAGGCCGACCCCGACCTGATCAACGCGGGCAAGGAGACCGTCACGGTCCTGCCCGGCGCGAGCTTCTTCGACTCGGCGCTGTCCTTCGGAATGATCCGCGGCGGGCACATCGACACCGCCGTCCTCGGCGCCATGGAGGTCTCCGCCGCCGGTGACCTGGCCAACTGGATGATCCCCGGCAAGATGGTCAAGGGCATGGGCGGTGCCATGGACCTCGTCCACGGTGCCCGCCGCGTCGTCGTCCTGATGGAGCACACCGCCAAGGACGGCACCCCGAAGCTCCGCACCGAGTGCACCCTGCCGTTGACCGGCGAGCGGTGCGTCCACCGGGTCATCACCGACCTGGGCGTTCTCGACATCACCGAACACGGCCTCGCCCTCGTCCAGACCGCACCGGGCGTCACCGTCGAGCACATCACGGCCCGCACCGAAGCACCGCTCCACCTGGACCGGTTCACATCCGTTCGCTGATCTGCTCAGCCCCTCCGATGTTTCGATGCTCCACTCCAGAAATCACGACGCAACCGGCAGTTATGGTCTGCGATTTCCTCTGAACCTCTAGACAGGGCATGGGGCGGTGCCCCTTAATACATCCGATGTCAGTGCGGCGAACGCACACGGCGTGCGGCATCTGTCGCCCCACCTGCACTCGGCCCTCAGGAGTGAGTATGTCCACACGCAGAATCACTCGCCGCACGTTCCTCGGCGCGGCCGGGGCGGCGACCGCCGCGACCGCCCTGCCGATCGTCCCCGGCTTCTCCGGCCTGTTGCCGCAGGCCGCCGCCGCGGACACGCAGACCAACCTGAGCAGGATGGTCGACATGCGGTTCGGCATGTTCAACCACTTCAGCCTGGGCACGTTCACGGACCAGGAGTGGGCCGAACCCCACCAGAGCCCCGCCCTGTTCGCTCCGCCGAGTGTCAACTGCGGTCAGTGGGCCGACGCGGCGGCCGCCGCGAAGATGAGCTACGGCATCCTGACCACCAAGCACCACGACGGTTTCGCCCTGTGGCCGAGCGCCCATGGCACCCAGAACGTCATGAACAGCTCGTACAAGCACGATGTGGTGCAGGCGTACTGCGACGCGTTCCGGGCGAAGGGGCTGAAGGTCGGGTTCTACTACTCGATCTGGGACCGCACCTTCGGCGTGGAGGCGTGGGAGAGCCGGCACAAGGTGACCGGGCTCGAACTCACCGACGCCATCCAGCCCGGCGACATGACCTTCATGCTGGGGCAGATCACCGAACTGCTCAGCGACTACGGCACCATCGATATGTTCATGACGGACGGTTACGCCTGGCAGATGGGTCAGCAGGCCGTCTCCTACCAGCGGATCCGTTCGCTGGTGAAGCAGTTGCAGCCGGACTGCGTCATGATCGACATCGGCGGGATGTCGGAGCCCTTCCTGAGCGACGCGATCTTCTTCGAGGAGCCGCTCGGTGTCACGGCGCCGACGGGCAACACCTACGCCGGCATGCAGGGCCAGACCATCAGCAACGGCTGGTTCTGGCACCCCTCCACACCGACCGAGAGCCTCATGAGCAAGGACGCGATCCTGTCCCATCTGGCCGACCTGGAACCGAAGTACACCTCGTTCATCCTGAACTGCCCGCCCAACCGCAACGGGTTGCTGGACACCAACGTCGTCAACCGGCTGGCCGAGGTCGGCGCGGTGTGGAGCCCCGACGCCTCCAGGCCGGCGCTGCCGACCCAACTGCTGCGCGCCGAGCACCCCGTCACCCCGGTCAGCGCCTACGCGACCGCCTCCCGCACCGGCGAGGGACCGCTCAACGCCATCGACGGACTGAGCGACGTCCGCTACGAGACCTGCTGGTCGACCTGGGGACTGTCCCCGGCTCTGCCCCACTCGCTCACCATCGACCTGGGCGGTGTGTGGAGCAACGTCTCCACCCTGGAGTACCTGCCCAAGCAGTGGAACCGCAACGACTCCACCGACGGCGACATCACCTCGTACACCATCTCCACCAGCACCGACGGCACCACCTTCACCCAGGTCGCCACCGGCACCTGGGCCGGCAACCGCAAGACCAAGGTGGTCGAGTGGGCCGCCCGGAACGTGGGCTTCGTACGGATCCAGGCGAACGCGGCCACCGGCGGCTACGCCAACATCGGCGGTGTCCGGATCGGCGGCCGGACGGCCAGGCCCGCCCTGGTGTCGAGGGTCCTGCCGGGCGACGGCACCGTGTACCGGCTGGTCAACCGCAACAGCGGCAAGGTCGCCGACGTGTACGACTTCGGCACCGCCAACGGCACCAGGGTCCAGCAGTGGCCCTGGCTGAACAACGCGACCCAGAAGTGGACCTTCGCCTCCACCGGCGACGGCTACTAGGAGATCAAGGGCGTCAACAGCGGCAAGCTCATGGAAGTGGCCGGGCTCTCCCGCGACGACGGCGGCAGCGTGGCGATCTACGCGGACTTCGACGTCCCCCAGCAGCACTGGGCCGTCACCCCCACCGGTGACGGGTACCACTTCCTCGTCAACCGCTACAGCGGACTCTGCCTCGCCGTCGACGAGGGCAGCACCGCCGACGGCGCCGCCGTCGAGCAGCAGCCGTACGCGTCCCTGACACGGCAGCAATGGCAGATCGTCACCTCCTGACCCCCGAGTCCACCGCCCCTCCCACGGCTGACCGCCGGGGGAGGGGCGGCGACGATGTCCTCGACCGTCATGGGCGGCTTTCGGAGGGCAGGCAGTTGCCGGAGGCGAAGAGCTGGGGCCAGGCGCTGTTTCCCTGGTAGGCGGCGATCGTCCAACGGGTGTATGTCCAGCGCTTGTCGGCGTTGTACTCCGTGAGGAGCCTGGGGCAGGCGGTCTTGGCGACGACCTCCCGGAAGTGGGACTGCTGGGCACGGCCGGAGAGAACGCCGGAGCCGTCCAGGGCCCATACGTACATCATCTCCTCGACGGGGTCGAACCCGAGGGTGATGGCGTCCTCGTGGTCGAAGGGCTCCAGTCCGTGCCCCTCCGCGACGCGGGTGTCCCAGGCGCTGGTGATCGCTTTGACCGTGGCGTCGGCGACACGGATCTCGCTCTTGTCGCCGCTGGGCAGTTGGGCGGTGACGATGCCCTCGTCGGTGCCCTGGCGCTGTCCGGCCTCCTCGGCGTAGCAGCCCGTGGTGGCCCTGCCGAAGCCGAGGACGGTGGCCTCGTCCTGGCCGTCGTGGTCCTTCCAGTAGACGGAGAAACGGCCGTACGGCCAACTGGTCGGGGAGTCCTTGAGACGGTGGGCCAGGGTGACGCAGGCGGCCGTCTCGCTCGCCCGGCGGAAGACCTCCTTGTAGTCGTCGGTCAGGGTGGAGATGGGTCCCCCGGTCACCATCACGGTCTGCGCCTGCCGGTTGAACGTCACCGTCGGCTCCATGAAGGCCATGTCCTTCGTGGCGAGCATGGCGGTCACCCGATCCGCGATGTCGGCCGCGGCCTCCTGCTCCTCCGTGCCGTCGGCGCCCCTGCTGGCGCGCCACTCGCCGGGCACGGGCTGGGCTTCGTCGTCCGCGCGGGTGAAGGCGGGATCGGCCACCCCGGCGAGCGGGTCGACCGGGACGGGGACGGCACGCGGATCGGTCGCCGTCCGGCCGGTGGCCCGTGTGCCGGAGCCGGCGGAGGGCGTCGGCCCGGAGTCCGCACCGGAGCCGGAAGCGCCCTGGGACGCCGCCGTCGAGGCGGTTGTCCCGGAACCGCCGACCGTATCCGTGTCGCGGCCGTCGCGCCCGTCGTGGCGCAGGGCCAGTACGCCGCCGACCGTCGCGCCCACGACGGCCGCCGCGACGACGACGGCGACAACGGCGCGGCGCCGGGCTGAACTTGGCGGACGGACGGGTGCCGGTGAGGGCCAGGGCAGGTCGTCGGCGACGGGTATGGACCACAGCGCGGTGACCAACTCACCGACGAGCGTCCGGTCGTCGCCCGCTTCCGCCGCCCGGTGGCCGTCGAGCAGCTGGGTGGACTCCGCCGCCAGCAGCCGCGCGCAGGCGTCGGCGGCACCGGCGGCGTCCGGCCGCTCGGCGGGTTCCTTGGCGAGGGCCCGATCCAGGATCTCCTTGAGGGCCTCGGGGACGCCGTCGAGGTCCGGGCTGCCCGACATGACACGGTAGGCCACGGCTTCCGCGGCACCGGTGCCGAAGGGGAGCCGGCCGGTCGCCGCGTACGCCACCAGCCCGCCCCAGGCGAACAGATCGCCCTCCGCCGAGGTGACGCCACCGCGGTAGTGCTCGGGACTGATCCAGCCCGGGGTGCCGGTCAGCACTCCGGTCCGTGTGACGCTGGTGCCGTCGGCGGCGTGCGCGATGCCGAAGTCCAGGACGCGGGGCCCGGCCGGGGTCAGCAGCACGTTCTGAGGTTTGACGTCCCGGTGTACGACCCCGGAGGCATGGATGGCCGCGAGGGCTTGCGCGGTGCCGGTGGCGAAGGCGTACAGGGTGCCGCCGGTCAACGGTCCATGGGCGGCGAGGTGTTGGGCCAGGGTGGGGCCCGGCGCGTACGCGGTCGCCAGCCAAGGGGCGTCGGCCTCGGGGTCGGCCGCCAGGAGCGGCAGCAGGAACGGGCCCTGGACCTGGGCGGAAAGCCGCACCTCACGGCGGAACCGGGCCCGGAACTCCGGATCCTCCGCCTGCACGGAATGGATCACCTTCACCGCGACCCGGTCCCCGCCGTCCGTGAGCGCGGCGTACACGGTTCCCATGCCGCCCGCGCCGAGTCGGCCGACCACACGGTAGGGACCCACACGAGACGGATCACCGGGGCGAGCGGGCTGGATCCGCCCGACGGGACCAGCAGTACTCACAGATTGTCCGATCCATCAGCGTGGCGAGGCAGATGAGGCTGGATGGTATCCGCCTCCGCGCACCGGATCGTAGTCGGCTCGGGCCTTCTCGCCGAGGCCGACGGGGGTGGGTGGCCGCCTGCCGCGGTCAGGCCAGGGACTCGAAGTAGGCCTTCTGCGCGGGGTAGTAGTCCTGGAAGTCGGGTCGTGGTCCGCCGTCGCGTGCGGCGGTGAGCATGTCGAGGTAGTACTCCCAGCCCGGGCCGGTCTCGGCGAGCCGGTCGGTGGAGGTGAGGTGGTGGACGAGCCGGAGTTCGGTGGTGCCGTCGGACTCGGTCAGCAGCAGTTCCAGTTTCCAGGAACCGGCGTCGTCCTCCGTCGAGACGGCGAGCCTGCGCGGTGGTTCGCACACGTCGATCCGCAGGGGGCACCAGGGCGCCGAGTCCTCGAACAGCATCTGCACCTCGATGGTGCCGCCGGGCGCCGCCTGGCCTCGCCACGGGCCGAACCAGCGGGCGGTGCGCTCCGGTTCGGTGACGCTCGCCCAGACGTCGTCGGCCGAGGCGCGGTAGGTGCGGGTGAGGATCAGGTCGTGCCCCGTCGGGGTGGGAACGAGCTTTCCGGTGGGCTCGGGCGTCATGCGGTGTCCTCCGTGGGGTGATGTGCGGGCGGTCGGCCGTGGGCGGGGCCGGTCCGCTCGCGGTCCCGCCGCGTGCGGTGGACCTCGGTGTCCAGCGCGGCGAGGCGCTGTGTCCAGTCGGTGTGCCGGGTGTCGAACTGCGTGAGCCAGGCGGCCAGGTCACCCAGCCGTGGGCGGACGAGCGAGTAGTGCCGGTGCCGTCCGGTCTGCTGGTCCTGGACCAGGCCGCTCTCCCGCAGGACGCGCAGATGGCGGCTGACCGCGGGCCGGCTGATGGTGAACTGGGCGGCGATGTCGCCGGCCGTCAGCGGTGTGGTGCGCAGCATCATCAGGATCTCCCGGCGCACGGGGTCGGCGATGGCGTAGGCCACCTCGCTCAGTTCGTCCACACGCTGAAGCGTAACCCATCGGTTACGCGTTGGGACAGGGCTGGGCAGGGCAGGGTTGGGTGGAGTTCACGTACATGTCTGTTGATCATGTCCATAGCGTTGACGTGTTCGCGCCATGCGCTTACGGTCCCGGAAAGCGCTTTCTCCGGCTTCGATGCCCTGTAATGCTGTCCGGCTCGTTCATATTCTCGAACAGTTCGCATCGTCGCCACCACAGTCCGCCATGAAGTGAGCGGACAGATCGGTACTCAGCTCAGTGCTCGGCATTCGACGGCGCATGGCGAAGGGGAGAAACGATGAGGCGATCAACCACCCGGCGACTCCGTACGGCACTGGCCATGACCGGCCTCGCCGCCGCGATGGGAACGGTTCTGCCGTTGTCCGAGGCGTCGGCGGCGACCGGTGGCGTCACGGGCTACGCGACCCAGAACGGCGGCACCACCGGCGGCGCGGGTGGACAGACGGTGCGCGCCACCACCGGGACGGCGATCCACGCGGCCCTGTGCGGACGTGCCGCCACCAGTACGCCGATCACCATCGAGGTCCAGGGGACCATCAACCACGGCAACACCAAGAAGGTGTCCGGGGGCAGTTGCGACACCGCCGACGGCGTGATCGAGCTCAAGAAGGTCAGCAACGTCACGATCATCGGAGTCGGCGCCGGTGCCGTCTTCGACCAAGTCGGCATCCACCTCCGGGAAGCGAAGAACGTCATCATCCAGAACGTGACGGTCCGCAACGTCAAGAAGTCCGGCTCGCCCACGTCCAACGGCGGGGACGCCATCGGAATGGAACGCGACGTCCGCAACGTCTGGATCGATCACACCACCCTGGAGGCATCGGGCGGGGAGTCGAAGGGGTACGACGGCCTCTTCGACCTCAAGGACAACACCCAGTACGTGACGCTGTCGTACAGCGTGCTGCGCAACTCCGGCCGTGGGGGGCTCGTCGGGAACAGTGAGAGCGACCGTTCGAACAGCTTCATCACCTACCACCACAACCGGTACGAGAACATCGACTCCCGCGCCCCACTGCTGCGTGGCGGGACGGCGCACATGTACAACAACCACTACCTGCGCCTGAACGAGTCCGGCATCAACTCCCGGGCCGGTGCGCGCGCCAAGGTGGACAACAACTACTTCGAGGACTCCAAGGACGTCCTGGGCACCTTCTACACCGATGTCGCCGGATACTGGCAGGTCGGCGGCAACACCTTCGACAACGTGACCTGGTCCAGCCCCGGCAGTGAGAACCATCCGGCCGGCCCCGACCCCAAGTCCAACACCACGATCGGCATCCCGTACGCCCACAGCCTCGACGCGGCGAACTGTGTGCCGAGCATCGTGAGCCGGACAGCGGGCGCCAACAAGGGACTGCAGGTGTCGGACGGCAAGTGCTGAACGCTGTTTCCGGACCTCGGTACCCGGATGCGGGAAATACCGTCGGACAAGCCTGAAACACCGTACATCGCCGTTCGGTCCGCGCTTCCACGCCGTCCGTTCATAATCGGAGTGCCAACACCCGCGACATTCGTCGCGACCTGGCCGGAGCCGGCTCGCGCGTCGGCCGTCAGGGACGTAGCGGCCGACCGAGGGGGTGGCAGGGTGATTCGGGTGCTCCTGGTCGATGACGAGACATTGATTCGCGCCGGGATCCGGTTCGTGTTCGACGTCGCGGACGACATCGAGATCGTGGCCGAGGCGGACAGCGGTGCCGACGCCGTCGAACTCGCCCGCAAACACCTCGTCGACGTCGCGCTGCTGGACATTCGCATGCCCGGCGTCGACGGGCTGGCCGCGGCCGCCGAGATGAGAAAGGTGGCACCGCGGACCCACGTGGTCATGCTGACCACCTTCGGCGAGGAGGACTACGTCACCCGGGCGCTGCGCTGCGGCGCCGCGGGGTTTCTGCTCAAGGACACCCCGCCCGACGACCTGATCCGGGCCGTCCAGGCGGCGGCCGCCGGTGAACCCGTCCTCTCGCCCCGGGTCACCAAGCAGCTGATCGAACGCCACGTCAACCGCGACCTGAGCCAGGTCGACGAGGCGCGGCGCCGCGTCGAGGCCCTGACCGACCGCGAGCGCGACGTGCTGGCCCTGCTCCATGAGGGCTCGTCCAACGCTGAGATCGCCAAGGCGCTCCTGATCAGCGAAGGCACCGCCAAGGCTCACGTCAGTCGCATCCTCGCCGCCCTCGGCTGCACCAACCGGGTCCAGGCGGCCATCCTGGCGCACGACGCAGGAGTCGTTCCGCCGGTCGGCCGTTCCTGATCCGACTAGAAGGAGAAGTCGTAGTAGGCGCTGAGGCCGATGCCGCCGCCGATCAAGGTGGCGGCTCCGGCGAGGGCGACGAAGGCCGTCCTGGTCTTCTTCCGTGACGCGTCGTGGGAGGGCCCTTCCTCGGAGCCGGCGGGGGAGGGGAACATCTGCCGGTCGGCCCGAGCGGATCGATCGATGGCCGGGCTCAGTTCGCCCGGGCTTCCCTGGCGCAGGGGAAGCTCGGCGGTGACAGCGTATTCGCCGGTGACCGGGTCCGTGCCGGCGGTGAAGCCGCCGCCCGCCAGGTGGGCGCGTTCGCGCAGGCCGGCCAGTCCCAGACCGCTCCTGGGCGGCGGGACAGCGGGCGGGCGCGGGGCGTTGCGTACATGGACGGTGAGTTTCTCGGCCTCGACGGTGACGGTCAGCCGGGTGGGCGCGCCCGGGGCGTGCTTGTGGACGTTGGTGAGGGATTCGCGGACGATGCGGTTCACCGCCCGGCGGATGCCGGCGTCGGCGTCGGTGAGGTCGTCGCCGTGCCAGGACAGGGTGAGGGGCAGGCCCGCGTGCTGGGCCTCGGTGACCAGGTTGCCGACGTCCTCGCGCGTGCCGGTCACCGATTCGGCGCCGTCGGTTCGTTCGGCGCCGTCGAGGCGCAGGATGCCCAGCACGGTGCGCAGCTCGTCGAGTGCGGTCCGGGAGGTGGTCCGCAGCAGGTCGGCCTGCTCGTTGATCTCCGGGGCCGTGGTGCGGGTGCGCATCTCCAGGGCCCCGGCGTACAGGACGATCAGGCTGAGCCGGTGCCCGAGCAGATCGTGCATCTCGCCGGCGATGCGCGCCCTTTCCTGCATACGGGCCTGCGACTCCCCGAGCAGGTTGGCGCGTTCCAGCAGGACGTTGCGTTCGTGCAGGGCGTCGATGGCCCGGGCGCGCTCCCCCTGCAGCATGCCGATGGCGCCCGGCAGCACCACCAGCAGCACGGCGGAGACGACGATGAGGCCGACATCGCCCAGGTCGGCCTTCAGCTCGACGCCCCGGTTGACAAGGTTGCTCACGGCTTGCACGCCAGTGGCGAGCGACAGGGCGGCCACGGCGCGGCGGGTGGCCGGCACCTGGCGGCCCACCGCGTAGGCGAGCATCACGCTCACCGGCCAGAGAAAAGCCGACAGGGCCAGGCTCGGCCAGATCAACGCCATGATCGCGACGCCGGTCCCGACCAGCAGCGAGGCGATCGGCCGGGTGAACCGGAAGAGCAGGGCGACCGCGGCGACCAGCAGGCCGATCGCCGTGGCGGGCTGCCCGGGCACGTTGACGACGCCGGTGACGATCGCCGCGACGGGCAGGCACAACCACCACGCGAACAGCAACCGGCCCTGTCGTGGCGGGTACTGCCGGGTCGTCACCGCGCCGGCGGTCACGACCTCGGCCAGCTTCGCCCAGCGGGCCACGGCACCTCCACGACGACGGCGGTGACCGGCGAGCCGGGTGGCCGCCCGGCCGAGGAGCGCGGCCACGTCCGGGCCACACCGACCGGGGTACCAGCCCCAGCGGTACGGCGCGGACGACAGGCGGCTCGTGGTCGGCGCCGAGCGTACCCGAGGACACGAGCCGTGGTCACCGTGTCCGGGCCCGGCCGGGAGCCGACCTTGTTCGAGCGAAGGGCGAGCGCGCCGTTCGGGCGAAGGGCGCTCGCACCCTGACCCCTCTGTCTCACCGGACGAACTTCGCCAGTTTGGTGGCGCTGTTGAGCAGGTACTCCAGCGGTCCGCGACGGAAGAAGCGTGACCAGATCGCGGCGAACAGGATCGCCCCACCGATGAAACCGAGCAGCGGCACGAAGGTGTCGGTGGAACCGTCGGGCAGCTTGGTGTAGGCGACGACATGGGCGACGTAGAGGGTCAGGGACATGGTGCCCACGGCGATCAGCGGGCTCGCCAGCCGACGCAGCCACGCCACCCGGGACATGGCCACGGTCGCGAGGAGGAGCACGGTGATCGCCACGCCGAGGCTGCCGACGATCTCGAAGGTCGTCC
The DNA here is from genome assembly GCF_020010925.1 of Streptomyces griseiscabiei. Taxonomy (NCBI): domain Bacteria; kingdom Bacillati; phylum Actinomycetota; class Actinomycetes; order Kitasatosporales; family Streptomycetaceae; genus Streptomyces; species Streptomyces griseiscabiei. The sequence goes on from NZ_JAGJBZ010000002.1 coordinate 3,388,670, forward strand.
CGCTGTGTCCGTCGGCTCCCAGCAGCGACAGGTACTCGGTCGAGTCGTCCGTGAGCTTCTTCTGTACGGCGTCGAAGGCCGGGTCTCCCGGTTCCAGAGCCTTGATCTGCTCCGGGCTCATGTCCCCGATGAGGTCCTTCAGGTCGGTGCTCATGCCCTGGATCGGCGGGTACAGCTTCCCTATCAGCCAGGCGGAGCCGTATCCGAGCGCCATCATCGCGGGGCCGACCGCGGCCAGTCGGCGTTGCACCGCGCCGGCGGTCAGGTCGAGCCGGGCCAGCGCCATGCCCGTGACCACGAACGGCATCCAGGTGATCGCCGGGTAGGTGCCGTTGAGCAGCAGATTCAGCGGTCCGTCGCCGCCGATCCGGGTGATCGGGTCGTACCTCTCGATGGTCTCGATGAGCGACGGGGTCAGCAGTCGGTTCAGGCCGAACGCAGCCTGTGGCGTGACGACCGCGAGCACGGCCGCGATGATCGCGAGCGTCCTGGCCCGCAGCCGTACCAGGGGCAGAGCCAGCAGGAAGTACACCCCGTAGAAGGCGAGGATCACCAGGATCCCGGTCCTGAGCATCGTCAGCGCGGTGCCCAGCGCCAGCAGGACCACGGCACGGATCACGATCCGGGCCATCGCCTGCCGGCCGGCCAGGCCGGTCTTCGGCTCCCGGCGGCCTGCGATCAGCATCAGCGAGAACCCGGCGAGGGTGGCGAACAGGATCGACGACCGGCCGTCGGCCAGTTCCAGCATCCAGCCGGCAAAGCCACTCCTGTCCTCGGCGGGCGGGGCGACGTGTACGGCGAACATGCCGAACACCGCCAGCGCGCGGGCCAGGTCCACCCCGACCAACCGCCCCACCGACGACGGCTGTTGCGGCTGCGGTTGCTGTTCGACCACGACGGCGGGCTCAACCGGTGCCGTGCGCCGCGGAGGTGACGTCTCGTGCGAGACCTCTGTCTGAGTCATGTGCCCAACGTCGCGGCTCCGGACGTCCCGACACCTCTGCCGAGCTTCCGGACCGCCCCTGCCGAACGGCGAAGGAAGACTGGCCGATCGGCCATCCCGTCGAGCGACTCGGGAGCCGCGGTGGGAGTCGGGACGCGCCTGAGCGGTGTCCTTGCGGCCCTGTCCGTGTCGCTCGCCCGCATGGGAGGGGCCGAACCTGGGATCGGTAGGCGTCCTGGGCCGCCTAGCGTCCGCACCATGAACGGCACCGGCACCGGCCCGAGCAGCGGCACAGGTGGTCACCACCAGGAGAAGAGGAGAAGCGGATGGGAATCCCCAGCGTGGGGGAATTCGCCCTGGTCCAGAGTGGTCATGCCGGTCGGCGGCACCGCCCGACCGAGACCGCGGAGCACTGAATGACCGACGACGGGGACGGGATCCAGTGGACGCGGATATCGAGAGGCGGCTTCGGGCAGTACGAGACGGCTGCCGTGATGTGCTTGTCCGGGCCGGTCATGTTGGGTTTCGCCGTCTTCACCGACGCGGACGTCCTGGTCGTCGGCATCGTCTTCACGGTGGTCTTCCTCCCCCTGGGCCTGGCGTTCTGGCTCCAGACCACCGAGGAGCGGAGGCAGAACCGGCGGCTCGACGCCGTCGGGGTCCCGGCGACCGCGGAGATCACCGAACTGACCGACTTCGACTGGGACGGAGAGACTGCCGGCGTCGAGGTCGGTCTGCGGGTGAGCGGGCCGGGATTCCGGACGTTCGAGACGACGTGGAGGCGCACACGCGATGTCTCCTTCCGCCTGGGCCAACGGCTTCCGGCCGCCGTCGACCCCTCCAGCGGCGTCTTCCGAGTGGATGTCTGAATGAGCGGGCACGCGGTACTGGAGTTCTGGTGGCTGGTGCCCACGGGGCTCGCCCTCCTGGGATACGGGCGCGTCCTGGCCGGGGTCACCCGGGCCCAGCGGGCGGTGTGGGTGACGGCGCGGATCGTGGAGGTGGGACAGCCGGCCCACGGTGACTCGCAGAAGCCCGGGATACCGGTGACCCTCGCCTTCCAGGACCCGGCCACCGGGCGGGAGTTCACCCTGTCCAACACCGGCGAGCACGGCGACGCCGTCCAGCAGGCGTGGGTGGGCCGGGAGATCGAGGTGCGCTACCCGCCCGGCCGACCGCTCCGGTTCGCCGTCGTGCTCGACACCGACGGTGAGAAGAGCGGGCGTACGGGCCCCGATTGCGCGGTCATGCTTCTCCTCGTCGGCCTGGTGATCCACGCGACCGTCCACTGGGGATACCCATGGGCGCTGCTCGGCTTCGGCGCCCTGCTGACCGCCGCCGCGCTGCGCAGCCCCGACATCCGCGCGGTGCGGGCCCGCGACGCCCTGCTGGCCTCGGCCGTCGCCGTACCGGCGCGGGTCGTGGCCGTCACCAGGGACGTCCACACCGACGACGAGAGCGGTGGTGAGATCGTCTCCCACGCTCCCGTCATCACGTTCACCACCGGCGCGGGCACCCATGTCACCGCTCTCGCCCGCGACGACGTTCCCGATCCCGGCCGCTCCCTCGACCGCGACCTGACCATCCACTACGCCCCCGACGACCCGTCCGTGTACACACCCGACCGCGAGGCCGACCGTCGCTCCGGAGCGATGACCGTCGCCTTCGTCGTCGCCCTCCGACTCGCTGGGACGGCGGCGATCGTCGTCGGCGCGATCAAGGCGACGCGGTGATTTTCTTCGGCGCGGCTGTCGACCTGCGCCAGCCCTGGTTCGAGATCTACCGTGGCCCGGGCGTGTACTCGGCCAGGTGTTCGGAAGGCATGGCTAGAGTGGCTGGTCGCGGGCGTACGGCATTCCGTTGTGCGAGAGCGTTGTGGGTGCTGCCTCAGCGGGGAGCGTTGGTGAAGTTGACGATGCTGGCCGTCGAGGCGGCCGACGATGTGTCGATGTCGAACGGAGTTCCGTTTCGGTGGCTGGTCCATCACGTCCGTGAAGGCGTGGTCGCGCTGTTGCCGAAGGGGCTCGACGTCGACGGCTGCTCGAAGATCCAGATCACGTGTGTTCCCGGCAGAACGCAGTCCGAGCAGTACTGGCAAGCCCTCGGGGCGTCGGAGTACGTCGTCGAGGACGTCGACTTCGGCCGTCTCCATGCCCTTCCGCCACGGGCGCGTGACACCTGTCTGCTCGCCGTGGTCGAGGAAGCGCTGGTCGATCTTGCAGGACGCAATGACCGGGGCGATGCCGTCGAGACAGCGATCCGCGAGGCGTGTGAGGCGCTGCGCCACCAGGACTTCAGCCTCGTACTGCCCATCGCTCGGCTGTCGAAGACCTCGCCGGACAGGGCGGCAAGGGCACGTGTCGTGCGCTGTCTGAACCGCGAGGTCGGGGAAGCGTGGCGCGTCGAGATCACGAGGAAATCCGGGGCGGCACCTGACGTTCGGTGGATGACCGAGCGACCCCACTACCTGGACATGCGAGACGTCTTCGCGCGTTCCGAGTGGTCGGAGGGACGGTTCGTCGTCCGGAACCGGCTCGGAAAGGTCACGTACGAGTTCGAGGAACGGGTCGGCTGACTCGGTGTGCCGGTGTGCCGGTGTGCCGGTGGGGCGGCGTCGCGTGTCGGTGTGCGACGCCGCCCCACCGGCGGGTGGATCACATCTCTTCGAGGCTGCCGAGGTGCAGTTCGCCGATTCGGCCCCCGTCGACGTCGTAGGTCCAGAAGGCGTGCACCGTAAGGGTGTTGAGGTTCATCGCGTGGGTCACGGTCATGCCGGACTTCTCCACCCAGCCGAGCAGGAAGACGCCGGGGGAGACTTCGGCCGTGTGCAGCGTGACGTCCTCGCTCGCGCCGGCGGTGGGGCCGGCCACGGTCTCGTAGTGCAGCGTGGTGCCGTCGGGGCTGTAGGTGTTGTGGAAGACGACGCCGTTGTCGACGCTGAACCGGTACGTCTTGCCCGCGTAGGTGAGGTCGCTCATGCCTGTGCGCTCCGTCGAGGTGGTCGGTGATCCTGGGGCGTGCGCGGGTCGGTCAGAACAGACCGTTGCCGTGCGGCAGTTCGGCCGGGGCGGGCGCGATGACGTCCCAGTGCTCGACGATGCGGCCGTCCGCGACGCGGAAGAGGTCGTAGTAGGCGACCGGCACACCGAACTCGCCCTCGGACTGCGTCAGGACGAATTCGCCCTCGGCGATGACCTTGTGGACCTTCTTGTAGATCAGGTTCTTGCCCTGCTCCGCCCACTTGGCCGCGGCCGCGCCGAAGCCGTCGAGGCCGTCGGCGGCGTCGGTGTTGTGCTGGTGGTAGGTCTCGGTGGAGATGTAGTCGGTGAGGACCGAGTAGTCGGCGCCGACGAGGACCTTCTCCGCGAACTCGGCCACCAGGGCACGGTTGGCGTCGATCCTGCCGGGCTCGGTGACCGCGGCGGGACCGTCGGTCTGGGAGCGGCCGGAGAGGGTGTCCTTGACCAGCGGCGTCAGGGCGTCCCAGTGCTCGGCCAGCTTGCCGTCGGCGTCGACGCGGAAGATGTCGAACCCGACGAGCGGGTCCGGACCGAAGCCGTGGTAGGTGCCGTGCAGGGCGACCAGGTCACCGTCGGCGATGACCCTGGCGCCCTCGTAGCGGAAGTCCTCACCCAGACTGGCGACGAGCCCGCGCAGGGCCTCGGGCCCGTCGGCGGCGAGCGCGCTGTGCTGCCTGTAGCCCGCGGCCACCCAGCGGTCCACGGCGGAGGGGTCCTTGTCGCCGAACAGTTCGGTGGCGGCCTGAAGGACGGAGTTCTTCGCGTTGCTCATGACTGTCTTCCTTGCTCGGGGGCCCGGCCGGGACGGATCGATGGTTCCGGCGGAGATGTGTTCAAACTATGCCGAGGGAGACGGTTTCTTCCGGAGGATTGGCGACTGATGATGGTCAAAATGCGACACGCTGCCGTCCCTGTCTGGCAGGTCGGTGCGATTCCTCCGCGTGTGTCGGCGCATCAGCGCGCCGTGGCGCGGACGACGTCGGCCTTCTCGACCGTCTCGGTCCGGTAGGTGACGGCGCCTCCGAGCTGCTCGGACCGGATGAGTGCCGCGTCGTCCGGCGAGAGCGACTCGGGCCCGGTCGGGCCGTACGTCATGCCCGCGTGGTCGTCCGGCCGGGACGGCACCGCGTCGGCCGCGTCGGCCATGTCGTCCTCGCCGACGAGGTTACGGCGCCCCGGACGGTGTGGTCGCCGTGCACGGCGACGCCCGTGGCGGGCCGGTGAAACCGGTGACGACGGTCGTGGGGGAGGAGCCGGCGGTTGCTTCGGACATGTGGGGGGGGCTCCTTCTTCGGACGTTCCGTTTCCGCAGCGGCACGACCAACGTACGAAGAGCGCCGGGAGGAAGCCGGATAAACTTCCGACTGATGATGGCCAAAAAGCGACACGACTCCCCGCGCGAGATCCCGGAGATCCTGTTCGCCGCGCCCGCCGGCACCCCCGCCGGCATCGAGGTCATGTCGCTGGCCGAGCTACGGCGGCGCGTCCCCGAGCGCACCCTCGCCCGGCCCCAGCGGCCCGACTTCCATCATCTGCTCACGCTCACCGCGGGCGGCCTCCGGCACGTCGTCGACTTCGACGACCACGCACTGCTGCCGGCCTCCTGGCTGTGGGTGCGCCCGGGGCAGGTGCACCAGTGGGGCGACCTCGCCCGCGCCGAGGGCACTCTGATCCTCTTCCGGGAGGACGTGCTGGACCCGGCCACGGCGACAGCCGCCAGGGTCGACGATCCGCACGCACCGGTCGTCACCACTCCCGTCGCCGCCGACGCCGACGCGGTGACCCTGGCCGCGGACCATCTGCGCCATGAGTTCCAGTCGCTCGGTCATCTGCCGCTCGACCTGCACATCATGGCCCTGCGTCACCTGCTGGCCGTCCTCCTGCTGCGGCTGGCCCATCTCACCGTCCCGGTCGGCGGCCCCGCTCCGGAGCCCGACGAGACCTATCTGCGTTTCCGGGACGCGGTCGAACGGCACTTCACCGCCACCCGGCGGGTGGAGGACTACGCCCAGATGCTCGGCTACTCGGGGCGCACCCTCGCCCGGGCGGCCCTGGCGGGTGCCGGGCTCAGCGCGAAGGAGTTCATCGACCGCCGTGTGGTGCTGGAGGCCAAGCGTCTGCTGGCGCACAGCGACGAGAGCGCGGCACAGATCGCGGACCACCTCGGCTTTGTCACGCCCTCCCAGTTCAGCAAGTTCTTCATCCAGCGCGCGGGCCGTACCCCGATCGACTTCCGCCACGGGGTACGGGGGCGGGCCGAGGACCCCGGGCTGTCGGCGGGCGTCGTCCTGAGCCCGGGGCGGACGGCTCAGAAGGGGTAGTGGGCCTGCTGGGTCGCGATCGTCACCCAGCGGGTGTTGGAGAAGGCCTCCACACCCCACCGTCCCCCGAACCGGCCGTACCCGGAGGCCTTGACGCCCCCGAAGGGCGCGTGCGGCTCGTCGGCCACGGACTGGTCGTTGATGTGCACGATGCCGGTACGGACGCGGCGGGCGACGGCCAGTCCGTGGGTGGCGTTCTCGGTGATGATGCCGCAGGTCAGACCGTTGTCGGTGTCGTTGGCGACGGCTGCGGCGGTGTCGTCGTCGGTGAACGTCTCGACGACGCAGACCGGGCCGAAGGCCTCCGCGTAGTACAGGTCCGCCTCCTTGGGGACGCCGGTGAGCACGGTCGCCGGGTGCACCGCGCCCTCAGGGCGTCCTCCGCCGGTCAGCACGGTGGCGCCCTTGGCGACCGCGTCCTCCACCAGAGCGGCGACGCGGTGTGCCGCGGAGGCGGTGACCAGCGGGCCCACCACGGTGCTGGGGCGGGCGGGGTCCCCGGTCTGGAGGGAGGCGACCTTGGCGGTGAACTTCCGGGTGAACTCCTCGGCCAGTGACTCGTGCACGAGAACGCGGTCGCCGGACATGCAGATCTGCCCGGAGTTCATGAACACGCTGAAGGTGACGGCGTCGACGGCGTAGTCCACGTCCGCGTCGTCGAGGACGATCACCGCGTTCTTGCCGCCCAGTTCGAGCACGGCCGGCTTGAGGTGCTTCGCCGCGTGGGTGCCGATGATCCGGCCGACTCCGGTGGAGCCGGTGAAGTTCACGGCACGCACCCGGGGATCGGCGATCAGCGCCTCGGCGATCCCGGCGGCGTCCTCGCGCGCGTTGGTGACCACGTTGAGCACCCCGTCGGGCAGCCCTGCCTCGCGCAGTACGTCCGCGACGAGCAGTCCGCAGGCGATCGGCGCGTCCTCGCTGGGCTTGACGACGACCGTGTTGCCGGCGGCCAGCGGTGCGGCGACGGCCCGGACGCCGAGGATGACCGGCGCGTTCCACGGCGCGAATGCCGCGACCACGCCCAGTGGTTCCCGCACGGCCAGACCCAGCGCGCCTTCCTTCTGCGCGCTGAGGACCTCACCGCGCGGGGCGGTGATCGCGGCCGCCGCCTCACGCAGGATGTTCGCTGCCAGCGCCACGTTGAAGAACGCCCAGGGCCGGGTACCGCCGGCTTCGTGGGCCATGATCTCGGCCACCTGCTCGGCACGTCCGTCCAGCAGGTCGGCGGCCTTGAGGAAGATCGCGCGGCGGGCGAACGGCGCGAGCGCGGCCCATTCGGTGAACGCCGCGTCGGCGGCGTCCACGGCCCGGGCGACGTCCTCGGGGCCGGCCGCGGCGACGGTCGCGTAGACCTCGCCGGTGTAGGGGTTGATGTCCTCGGCGGTGCGGCCGGAGAGGGCGGGGACGTCCTTGCCACCGATGTGGAGGTCGCGGGTGACAGACATGAAGGGCTTCTTTCGGTGAGGCGCGGTCGTGGGCGGGATGTCGGGACGCGCGGGGCTCAGGCGGGCATGCGGACGATGGGCTTGATGACATCGCCGGCGTACGACGCCTCCAGGGCCTGCTCGATCTGGTCGAAGGTGAACCAGGTGACGAGGCGTTCCATGGGGAAGCGGCCCTGGCGGTACAACTCGATGAGCGCGCCGATGAGTTGGGTGCTGCGACCGCCGCCGCCGAGGACGCCGACGATGCGCTTGCCCCACAGGGTGGTGAGGTGGTCGAGGGTGAATTCGGCTCCGGCCGGGGCGCCGCCGATGAGCGCGCAAGTGCCGAGCATGCCGACGGAGTCCGCGGCCTGGCGTACGACGGAGACGATGCCGGTGCACTCCAGGGCGTTGTCGGCGGGCCCGCCACAGATGTCGTGCACAGCGGCGACGGGGTCCGTGTCGGCGGCGTTCACGGTGTGTGTGGCGCCGAGTTCCGCCGCCAGCTCCAGCCGGGAGGTGTGCCGGTCCACCGCGATGATCGTGGTCGCGCCGCTGTTGCGGGCCGCCATGACCGCGGCGAGTCCTACCGATCCGGTGCCGTAGATCACCAGACTGGAGCCGGTCCGCGGGCGCAGGGTGTTCAGCACGGCGCCGGCTCCGGTGGACAGCCCGCAGGCGAGGGGGCCGAGCAGGTCGAGCGGGACGTCGCGGGGGACCTTCACCAGGCTGGTGGCCCGGGTCAGGGCGTGTGTGGCGAACGAGGACTGGCCGAAGAAGTGTCCATGGAGGGCGCCGCCGCCGGGGCGCCGCAGGGCGGAGACCCCGGTCCCCGGCCGGACTCCGCCGACGAGGAGTTCGCCGAGCCGGGCGCAGTAACGGGGTTCGCCGTCCAGGCAGTTGCGGCACTCGCCGCACCAGGGCCAGCCGATCACGACGTGGTCGCCCTCCGCCACCGACGTGACACCGGGACCCACCGCGGTCACGACGCCCGCGCCCTCGTGGCCGAGCACCCCCGGGGTGGGGAAGGGGAGATCACCGTGACGCGCCAGGCCGTCGGTGTGGCAGATGCCGGTGGCCGCGATCCGTACGAGAACCTCGCCGGCCTCCGGCTCGTCCAACTCGACGTCCTGAAGCAGGAACGGGCCGTCCTGCTCCTCGAACACGGCGGCTTGTATGAGCATGGCGGCCTCCCGGGCCCAGGGAACAGCGCTGTTCTCCTGGTGAAAATGAATCCACGGACTGTGGCGGCGCGAGTCTGCGCCCGTCCGGAGCCGGTGTCAATGAAACGAGACCGTACTGTTCCGTATGTAGGGACTAGTGATCCGGATAATCAAACAACATCATCTGAGATCCCTCGCGATCCCTCGCGATCATGGCTGGGGCCGATGACCGAGCCGGGTGGAGATCTCCGTCGTGGCGCGCCGCAAGGGGGCTTCCAGGCGTGGCATGACGGATTCCACCGAGGCGTTCCACACCGTGAGGTGCATCGCGATGTTGACCGCGGCCACCACCACGCCGGAGCGGTCCCTCACCGGTGCGGCCAGCGACCGCAGCCCGGGCGCGAGTTCCTCGTCGTTCAGCGCGAACCCAGTACGCCGGACGCGTGCCAGCGCGACCATGAGCTGTTCCCGCGCGGTGATCGTCTTCGGCCCCCGCCGGGCGAGATCGGTGCGATCGACCAGGTCACGCAGTACGGCCGGCTCCTGGTGTGCCAGCAGGACCTTGCCCATCGAGGTGCAGTAGGCCGGCAGTCGGGAGCCGACATGCAGATGGAGCCCCATGGCGAAGGCGCCCGCGCGAGCGCTGCGCCGCCGGTCGACGTACACGATGTCCGGGCCGTCGAGCACGGCCATGCTCACGGTGTACCCCGTCCCGTCCGACAGGGCCTGGAGGAACGGCCCGGCGACACGGGTGATCTCCATGGAGTTGATCGCCGCGAAGCCGAGGTCGACGACCCTGGGCCCCAGGGAGTACTTCCGGGAGTCCGGATCTTGTCGCAGATAGCCGAGTTTGGCGAGTGTGGCCACGTACCGGTAGGTGGTACTGCGATTGAGGCCGACCGTGCGCCCCAGGTCGGAAATGCCCAGCACGGGGCGATTCTCGCTGAACGAGGAGAGGATCAGCAGCCCGCGTTCCAGCGACTGGGAGAACCCCGCGGCGGCCCCCTTCGGAGGCTCGTCGGATGCCGACGGCGGTGTCCGTGAGGTCATGCCGCATGGTAGCGCCGGCTGTTTCACCTATTCGAACGCCATGTTGACTACCGTGACAACCACTCCTGCCTTCCCCCTCCCCTTGCTACCCGTCGGTTACCATCTGCGGCGGCAGGGGGGTACTCCCCGGTCGTCGAAGAGGGAGATGACCAGGTGAGCGTTCCCGACCCCACGGCGACGGACACGGGCCGACCGGCTCGTCCGGTCACGGTGCGCCACCACATCGGTGGCGCGTGGACCGAACCGCTGGGTGGCGGAACCTACCCCGATCACGATCCGTGGACCGGAGCCGTCATGGCGACGGTCGCCGCGGGGGACGCGGAGGACGCCCGCCGGGCGGCGGACGCCGCCCAGGCGGCCTTCGCCGGATGGGCCGAGGCGCTGCCCGCCGAGCGACAGGGGATCCTCCTGCGCGCGGGCGACATCCTCGACCGCCGCCGCGAGGAGGTCGTCGACCTGCTGACGAGGGAGACGGGCTGCGGCCGCCACTACGCCACGGTGCAGGTGGACTTCGGCGTCGCGTTGCTCCGACAGGCCGCCGGACTTCCCTACGCCGCCGTCGGACAGGTGTTGCCCTCGGACATCCCCGGGACCCGGGCGCTCGCCGTCCGCCGGCCCGTCGGAGTCGTCGCCGCCATCGCCCCGTGGAACGCCTCCCTGGTGCTGTCCGGACGTAGCGTCGTCGGCCCGATCGCCCTCGGCAACACGGTGGTCCTCAAGCCGTCGGAGGAGTCCCCCCTCACCGGAGGCACCCTCTGGGCGGAGATCTTCGCCGAGGCCGGGCTCCCGCCGGGCGTCCTCAACGTGATCACCCATGCTCCCGGCGATGCCGGCGCCATCGCGGACGCGCTCCTCTCCCACCCCTCGGTGCGTCGCGTCAACTTCACCGGCTCCACGCCCACCGGCCGTCGGCTGGCCGAGACCGCCGGCCGCCACCTCAAGCGCGTCGTCCTCCAGCTCAGCGGCCAGAACCCGCTGCTCGTCCTCGCCGACGCCGACCTGTCCTACGCGGTCGACGCCGCGATCTACGGCGCGTTCGTGCACCAGGGACAGGTGTGCATGTGCGCCCGCCGGATCTACGTCGAGCGACCGATCGCGGAGGAGTTCACACACCGCTTCACCAAGAAGGCGGCCGCGCTGCCCGTCGGAGACCCGCACGATCCGCGCACCGTGGTCGGGCCGGTGATCAACAAGTGGGCGCTGTCCCTCCTGGAGCGCCGTGTCGAGGAGGCCGTCTCGATGGGCGCCCGCCTCCTGACCGGGGGAGTGGCCGCACCGCCCTGCTACCCGCCCACCGTCCTGACGGACGTCCCCGAGGACGCAGAACTCGCCTTCGACGAGACCTTCGGCCCGGTCGTGATCCTGGAGACGGTCGACGACGCCGACCACGCGGTGGAACGCGCGAACGCCTCCCGCTACGGGTTGACCGCGGGTGTGCTGACCGGCGGCGCCCATCGTGGGCTGGACATCGCCCGCCGCCTCCAGGCGGGGACAGTGCACGTCAACGATCAACCCGTCAACGACGAACCGAACATGCCCTTCGGTGGCGTGAAGGACAGTGGCTGGGGCCGCTTCGGCACGGGCTTCGCGGCGGAGGAGTTCACCGAACTCCGCTGGATCACACTGCGCGGAGAGCCCCGCGACTTCCCGTTCTGAACGGATCAGGACCACGCGTCGATGGTCCGGCGCCACGACGGCTTGCTCGACTTGGGCAGCTTCGTGAACGGCACGACGTCCTGGTCGTCGCCGGAGTGTTCGCCGCCGTACGGGACAGATGACGACCGGGGCACAGGACGTACGGGGGCGGTTGAACCTACGTATTCGGCTTCGATTACGTAGTTCTACTGGCGCCTTCGGAAGCCGTCGTTGGGAGACTCGCCCCATCGACAGCCCGGCTGAACAGGGGAGAGTCCTCCGTTGGTTTCCACGATTCGTGTCCTTCTGGGCATGCTCCTGCTCGTGGCGCTGGTCATCGGCGCCATCGCCCTGCTGCTGGCCATGGAGGCCGGTGCCACCTGGTTCACGATCGTTCCTCTCGGCATCCTCACGGGCGGCGCGACCGTCCTCCACTCGCTCGGTTGGTTCAACAAGAAGGTCCGTGACTGACCGCCGGCCACAGATCCCGAGGGTCAGGCCGTGAGGCTCTCGCGTACCTGGCGGGCCACGCGGAAGGCGCTCTCGACGGCGCCGGCGCAGGGTTCCCCGGCCCGGCCCGGCCCGGCCCTCGCCGTACGGCCCGACAGGTCCCGGCACCCCCACCGGCCTGTCGGGGAGCCGCCGCCACAACCGGCGCCGCGGGCAAGCCGCCCGGCGAAGGCTACGACCCGGCGATCTCCTGCCGGAGTTGATGGGTGAAGCGGCGCAGGAGGTCCAACGTCTCTCGGAACTCCGCCCGGCGGTCGTCCCTGCCTTCGGTGGGCCGGGTGCCCCAGACCCGGCGCGCGAGAGCGTCGGCGAGGTCGACGGTGTCGCTTGAGCAGAGCAGGTAGAGGGCCGAGCGTGCTTCCTGCAGTCGGTCCGCCAGCTCGTTGGCACCGGGACCGTCGTCACTCAGCTGGGTTTCCTTCAGATGGTCCAGCAGCTGAACCACGGCCGTGCTGAAGCCGATCCCGGCTTTGAGCTTCTGTTCGCGAAGCCACATGTGGTCCTGCCGGCGCGCGGTGAACCACGAACCGAACACCACCCCCATCAGGCCGATGGCGGCCCCGATGGCCACGGACACGATGTTCTCCACGGTCGACTCCCCCCGACGAACGGCGACGCCAGGCTACAGAGATCGTCGGAGGTACCGGACCGGCTCGACAGGCACGCTCGCTCGCTCACCTGTCGGGGTTTCGGATCGAGTCGTCTGCTCCGCTGCTCCGCTACCCCGCTGCTCCGCTCTGCTCCGCCGCCACGATGCGTTCCACCGCGGCTGTCACCAGTTGTTCACGCTCGGCCTCCGTGAACACGTCCGGCAGGGTGAGCTGTTCGACGATCAGCCAGTTCAGCGTCAGCATGAGCAGCTTGACGGCGGTGGCGTCGCCGGGGAGGCCGGACGCCTCGTGATAGGCGACGTTGGCGTCGACGTCCGCCCTGACCCGCTCGGTGAGGACCTTGCGCAGTTCGGGGCGCCGGGTGGCTTCCAGTCGGAGTTCCAGCAGCGCGAGGTAACCGGTGCGGAAGGAGGCGACGCGGCTCACGAGTTCGCGCATCAGCACGACGTAGGTCTCCCGGTCGCGGCCGGCCGTCCGCTGGCGGGCGATCGTGGCCTCGTCGGGCTGGAGTCGCTCGTAGACCCGGGCGCCGGCCTGGGTGAGCAGGTCGTCGCGGCTGGCGAAGTAGTTGGACGAGGTGCCGACGGGCACGGCGGCCTCGGCGTCGACGGCGCGGAACGTCATGCCGCGTGCGCCTTCCCGGGCCAGTACCTCGATCGCCGCGTCCACGAGGGCAGCGCGCCGCTGGTCGTTCCGTCTCACCATTGACACCACTCCAGGTGTAGTACTACGTTCAAACCACTTCAAGTAGAGTACTACGTGTTGGGGGACCAGTATGCGAAAGCTCGTCTATTACGTCGGCGTCTCGCTCGACGGCCGCATCGCCGGCCCCGGCGGCGAGTTCGACTTCTTCCCGCAGGGCGACCAGCAGCAGGCCACCGCCTACGCGGCCTGGACGAACGCGCTGTACCCGGAGACCGTCCCGACCGCCTACCGCGCTGCCGCCGGTGTCGCCGACGCGCCCAACCGGCGTTTCGACACCGTCGTGATGGGCCTCGGAAGCTACCGCCCCGCCCTCGACAACGGGATCACCAGCCCGTACGCGCATCTGCGCCAGTACGTGGTGTCCAGCACCCTCGCGCCGGACACCGACCCGGCCGTCACCGTCGTGCCGGGCGATCCGCTCGCCCTCGTCCGCGAACTCAAGGGCGAGACGGGCACCGGCCTGGACATCTGGCTCTGCGGGGGCGGCCGGCTCGCGGGCACCCTGTTGCCCGAGATCGACGAACTGCTGATCAAGACCTACCCGGTCGTGGCCGGTGCCGGAATCCCGGTGGTCGACGGCGCCTTCGACCCCACCGCCTTCGACGTCGCAGAGCGCACCGCCTTCCCCAACGGTGTCACCCTCACCCGCCTCACCCGCCCCTAGGGAGAAGGCGTCCGGATCACCGGGCGGACCGGACGAAGACGCCCGCGTTGTGGACCCGGGCCCGTGGGCGCTTCTCCGGCGGGAGAGGTCTCCGATCACGTCGTGGGGGAGAGGCGTTCGCGCACCCATGCGGGATCGGGGTTGGTGTGGGGCCGGCCCGCCACGACGACGGTCGGCACGGTCTCGTTGCCGTCGTTGGCCGCCCGCACCGCCGCGGCTCCTTCCGGGTCACGCCAGATGTTGACCCAGTGCGCCCGGCGGGCCCCGCGGCCCAGCCGGAGGCGCAGTCGCATGCAGAACGGGCAGCCGGGACGCCAGTAGACGATCGGTCGGCCGTCGGCCGCGCTGCGGCGCTCCGCCTCCCGTGCACCGATCGACCTCGGGAAGATCAGGGGTGAGGTGATGCCGGCGAGTGTGAGGAACACCAGCAGGAGCACCCCGCCCGAGCCGGGGCTTCCCCTCAGGAACTGCCCGGTCGCGAGGGCTGCGCCGCTGAGTGCGAGCAGCGTCGGCGGGATCCAAATGCGCATCATGAGGACGCAGGCTATCGCCGAGCCGAGCCGGACAGAGCCGAACCGCTCCTCGAACCAGGCCGACCCGCCTGACTGTCCGCAGGACGTCGAGGCAGCCGTCGTGGGTCAGTCCGCTTCGAGTGCGCCCAGGAGAAGGGTGATGACGCGGGTGGCGGCGGACCATCGCTCCGGGGTGAGTTCGGGAAAGTGCTCGGCGACGGAGGGCGGGACGGGGGAGTCCTCGATCCGCGCCGCCACGTCGGAGACCAGGATGTCGGTGCCGGCGATCCTCAGCCCTGCCCTCTCCCGCTCAGGGGCGTACGGGGGCCCCGGCACCGTGCCGTACTCCAGGTGCTCGACGCAGGCGAGATTGTCGGGGGTCTCCGAACCGGCCGTCAGGAGTGCCTTCCGGAAGCCGGTGGTGACGTCGGCGGGGGCCGAGGTGCCCCTGGCTCCCAGCAGCATCCGGACCAGATCCTGGGCGGCTCCGGTCGCGCGTACGGAGTCGTCCGTGTGGAAGACGCAGTGCCGCAGCATCCAGTGGGAGAGCCGCGCACCGGAGAAGTCGGCCGGGCCGTGGAAGGAGGCGCGCCCCTCCCGCGTGTGGGGCAGGCTGAACGACACCTCGCCGAACGAGGCGCCCGCGAACGACGTCCTGCCGTGGAACTGCGTACCAGTGAAGTCCCCGTGAGCCAGCCGGCATCCGCTCGCGTCGAAGTCGACCAGTGTGGCTCCGGAGAGCCGTAGACGTATGTCCTCCCAGAAGGGCCGGTCGGCGGCGGGGCGCGTACGGTCGGCGAGCAGCCGCTGAGCGTCCCGCCGGGTTCGTGCTTCGCCGAACTGGGAGGGGGTGAGCGCGAAGACGTCGGAGGTGACGTCGAAAGCGGGCGGCGTCCGCAGATACGCGCAGACGTGGTCCACCACACGCTGCCTGAACCGGGGGTCGGTGTCCCCGAGTTCGCCGAGGATGCGCAGTCCCGTGAGACGGACCTCGGGGTCGGCGTCGGCGAGATGGCGGTGGTACGGAGCGACGGACTCGTCGGGGATCAGGTGCCTGTGGCTCGCCTTCTCGGCCTCCGGCGCTGCCGAGGTCCAGCCGAGGGGCCAGACCTGTTCCTCGGCATGGGTGGTTCCGGAGAGCCTGGCGCCGGTGAGGTCGACCGTAGGCTGCACAAGATGGACCCGTCCACCGAAGACGGCCCGCTGGAACAGCGCCGCACCGCCGAAGCGCGCCTTCCAGAACCAGGCGGCCCTCTCGAACCGGACGTCAGCGAACGACACCCGGCCGCTGAACCGTGCCCCGTCGCCGCCCTCCTCCCAGCTCTGGTAGTCCTCCTCCAGCACGGCCAGGGGCCAGAGCGGGTCGTCCTCGCCGCGCTCGTCCCAGGCGACGGGACGCCATGTCTCGACCTCCTCCCACGCCGCCTCGTCCTCGGGCAGCGCCTCCTCGCCCCGGCCGAACCAGGCCGTCCCCTGGAAGCGGGCGCCCGTGAAGTCGGCGCCCGCCCGGAACCTCGTACGCCCGAACACAGCCGTGTCACCGAACCGGACACCCGTGAAGCACGCGTCGCCCTCGAAGACCGCCCTCTCGAACAGGGCTTCCCCGGCGAAGCGAGCGCCGTCGAACACACCCGCGCCACGGAAGTGGGCGTCCGCGCAGCGGACCCGCCCGAAACGACAGCCGCTGAAGTCGACGTCCGGCAGTACCGCGCCGGTGAGGTCGATGTCGAGGTCGATTGTTGGGGCCTCGTCCGTGACCGGACGTCGGCGTGCCAGGTTGGCGAGCAACGCAGCGGCCGCATCGGCCGCGGCCGTGGGCGATGCAGCCGCTGCCTCCGCCCCCAGGCCGACGGAACTGCCGCCACATCTCCCGACCGCGCCCCGCAGGTAGCGGCACACGACGTCGGCCACGGGGCGCCGCTGCGCGGGATGCTCCTGGGCCAGTACCTCCAACTCCCGCAACGCGGCGCGGTGTGCGTCGATGTCCGGCCCGGCCAAGCGCTCGGCGGCAGACTGACACACCTCGGAGACGTCCGCCCGCATGCTCGTTGTCTCCCGGTCTCGCTGTTTCCCTGTCACGGAACAAACAGAACACGAAAGCCGGTCGTCGGCGGACATATTGAGGTGCGTGATCCAGGTGCGTATCCCTACCCTCGGCTCCATGCACCAGGAATCCGCCCTGCTCAACGTCATCGATGTCGAAGCCACCTGCTGGGACGGGCAGCCGCCGCCCGGCTCGGTGAACGAGATCATCGAGATCGGTCTGACGGTCGTGGACGTGACGGCACGGCGCCGAGCCTCCCGCCACCGTGTCCTGGTACGCCCCGCGCGGTCGGCGGTGAGCGACTTCTGCACCGAACTGACCGGACTGACACAGGCGGAGGTGGAGCGGGGCGTCACGTTCGCGGAGGCGTGCCGGATCCTGGTCGAGGAGTACGGGGCGGGCGAGCGCCCCTGGGCGAGCTGGGGCGAGTACGACCGCCGGCAGTTCGCCCGGCAGAGCCAGGCCGACGGAGTGGCCTACCCCTTCGGCTATCCGACGGAGCGCACCCACACCAACGCCAAGGGTGTGTTCGCCGAGTCCTACGGGCTGCGCAGGAAACCCGGCATGGACCACGCCTTGCAGATCGCCGGACTGCCGCTCGAAGGACGCCATCACCGAGGCGAGGACGACGCGTGGAACATCGCCGCCCTCGTCCTGGACCTGGTGGACCGCGGGGACTGGCCCGCCACGCCCGCGACCGCCTAGAGGTTGTGGCGCGCCCGAGGAGTCGGCGACCATGGAACAGGTCGGCCTGACACGGCCGTCGGCATCCGGCCGGAGGAGATCATGATGCGCGCTGTTGCTCGGCTGTCCGCCGGTCTGCTGGCCGCCGTCGCACTCACCCTGGGTTTCGCGCCCGCCGCCTCCGCGGCCGGGCCCGGCCGCACCGCCCCCACCGAGCCGCAGCCATGGGAGGCATCCCGTCTCCCGGCCGGTGCGGGGGAGTTCACCGCCCAGTGCGCCGGCGGCTGCCCCCAATAGCGCCGCCCCAAGCTGCTGCACGGCTCCATGAGTGCAGGTCGGCACGTGGGCCGGGGCGCCTGTGGCATCCCGGCCCACTGGGGACTACGGCTCCGACCGCCCCCGGGTCAGGTGGCCGGCAGTTCGTCCCGGAGCGTGCGCGCGGCGGTGACCAGGTTCTCCAGGGAGGCGCGGGTCTCGGGCCAGTCGCGGGTCTTGAGGCCGCAGTCGGGGTTGACCCACAGACGTTCGGCGGGGATGGCCTTCAGCCCGGTGCGCAGCAGGTCGGCGGCCTCCTCGGCGCTCGGGACGCGCGGGGAGTGGATGTCGTACACACCGGGTCCGGCCTCCCGGGGATAGCCGTGGGCGGCGAGTTCACGGGCGACCTGCATGTGCGAGCGGGCGGCCTCCAGACTGATGACGTCGGCGTCGAGGTCGTCGATGGCCTGGACGATGTCGCCGAACTCGGCGTAGCACATGTGCGTGTGGATCTGGGTGTCAGGCCGCACTCCTGCGGTGGTGAGCCGGAACGCCTCCGTGGCCCACGCGAGATAGGCCGGGCGGTCGGCGGCGCGCAGCGGGAGCGTCTCCCGCAGCGCGGGCTCGTCGACCTGGATCACCGAACTCCCGGCCGCCTCAAGGTCGTTCACCTCGTCGCGCAGGGCGAGAGCGACCTGGCGGGCGGTGTCGCCGAGGGGCTGGTCGTCGCGGACGAAGGACCAGGCGAGCATGGTGACCGGCCCGGTGAGCATGCCCTTGACCGGGCGTGCGGTGAGGGACTGGGCGTAGGTCGTCCAGCGGACCGTCATCGGTTCGGGGCGGGAGATGTCGCCGGCCAGGATCGGCGGGCGGACGTAGCGGGTGCCGTAGGACTGGACCCAGCCGTGCCGCGTGGCCAGGTACCCCGTCAACCGCTCGGCGAAGTACTGGACCATGTCGTTGCGTTCGGCCTCGCCGTGCACCAGGACGTCCAGCCCGGCCTTCTCCTGGAAGGAGATCACCTCCTGGATCTCCGCCCTTACACGCTCCTCGTATCCGGCGGTGTCGATCCGTCCGGCGCGCAGATCCGCCCGCGCGACCCGCAGTTCGCCGGTCTGCGGGAACGATCCGATGGTCGTGGTCGGCAGCAACGGCAGCCCGAGATGGGCGCGCTGTGCGACGGCGCGTTCGGCGTACGGCTGGGAGCGGCGGATGTCCGCGCCGGTGACCGCCCGGGCACGGTCGCGTACGGCCGGGTCGCGGGTGATCGGTGACCTCGCGCGGGAGGCCAGGTCGGCGCGGTTGGCGGCGAGTTCGGCGGCGATGGAGTCGGTGCCCCGGCCGAGGCCCTGGGCGAGGGTGACGATCTCCGCTGTCTTCTGCCGGGCGAAGGCCAGCCAGCGCAGCACCTGCGGCTCGATGTCCCGCTCCACCGCCGCGTCGAGCGGCACATGGAGCAGGGAGCAGGAGGCGGAGACATCGACCCGGTCGGCCAGGCCCAGCAGGGTGCCGAGGGTGGACAGCGACTTCGACAGGTCGTTGATCCAGATGTTGCGGCCGTCGACGACACCGGCCACCAGCCGCTTGCCCGGCAGTCCGCCGACGGCGGCCAGGGCGTCGAGGTGGGCGGCGGCACCGTCGGTGAAGTCCAGGGCGAGCCCCTCGACAGGAGCCTTGGCCAGGACCGGAAGGGCGTCGCCGAGCCGGTCGAAGTAGGAGGCGATCAGCAGCTTCGGCCGGTCGGTGAGCGCGCCGAGCTCGCGGTAGGCGCGGGCGGCGGCGTTCAGTTCGGCCGGGGTGCGGTCCTGCACGAGGGCGGGCTCGTCCAGCTGTACCCACTCGGCGCCGGCCGCGCGCAGATCGGAGAGGATCTCGGCGTACACCGGCAGCAGCCGGTCCAGAAGGGTGAGCGGCTCGAAGTCGGCGGCCACCCCGGGCGCGGGCTTGGCGAGGAGCAGATAGGTGACGGGGCCGACCAGGACCGGCCGCGCGGTCAGGCCGAGAGCGAGGGCCTCCTTCAGTTCCGCGACCGGCTTGCCGGAGTTCGCGGTGAAGACGGTGCCGGGACCCAGCTCGGGCACCAGATAGTGGTAGTTGGTGTCGAACCACTTCGTCATCTCCAGCGGCGCCACGTCCCGGGTGCCGCGGGCCATCGCGAAGTAGCCGGCCAGTGCGTCCGCCTCGACGGCGGAGCGGTGCCGCTCGGGGATCGCGCCCACCATGACGGTGGTGTCGAGCACATGGTCGTAGTACGAGAAGTCGCCGGTGGGCACCTCGTGGATGCCGGCGTCGGCGAGCTGCCGCCAGGCGGCGGCACGGAGACCGGTGGCGGTGGAGCGGAGGGCGTCGGCGGTGACGCGGCCCTTCCAGTAGCCCTCGATCGCCTTCTTCAGTTCCCGGTCCGGGCCCTGGCGGGGGTAGCCGTACACGGTGGCCCGTGCTGCCGCGGCTGCGGTCCTGCTGGTCACGGAGATCTCCTTCGCGAGACGATTCCCTGAGATCCCGGAGACGGGACGAGAGCGC
The DNA here is from genome assembly GCF_020010925.1 of Streptomyces griseiscabiei. Taxonomy (NCBI): domain Bacteria; kingdom Bacillati; phylum Actinomycetota; class Actinomycetes; order Kitasatosporales; family Streptomycetaceae; genus Streptomyces; species Streptomyces griseiscabiei. Next base: position 3,408,737 of record NZ_JAGJBZ010000002.1, read on the forward strand.
GAAGGGATGACGAACCGGACGGCGACGCCCCCGCGCGACAACGGCACGGTCGTTCCGTCTGGTATGTACGCCGACCCGCCCACGAGGTCACCGGGGTATCCGCGCACGGAGTGGTCCGCGCACGGGCAGTTGGCAGGTCTTCGGACTCGCGGGCACGCCCTCCGGTCTCCCGGTGGACACCTACTGGCCGTCGCTTCCCAGGTCCGGTACGTCGGACCCAGTGCGTATGACGGCGGTCGCTCCCACTCACCGCTGCGGGGCAGTCCCGGATTCCCACCGGGTTCCCTCTTGCGACACCCCGCCTGGCGGACGGGGCGAACCAGCTGCTGCGGCCACCATACGGGGTGTCGGCACCGAAATGCCCGACGGTCAGCTCCATTTGCGGACCCTCCGCGCGGTCCGCCGGCACCGGGACGGCCGGGGCGAGCCGGGCAGGGCCCCGGTGCGTACGGCGATATTGATAGCCTCATCGGGCCAGCCGAGCCACATCCGAGGCCAGGGAATCCGGTGCGAATCCGGAACTGACGCGCAGCGGTGAGGGGGACGGGCGGGGCACGCACGCCACTGGGAGACCGGGAAGGCGCCCCGACCGGACGAACCCGAGTCCGAAGACCTGCTGGCACCTCCGTGCCCCCGCGCGGAGGGACGTCCGCAGGCCAGGCTCCGCGAACGAGCCCCGACCCCCGAGGCACGCCCGTGTTCCGTACCTTCGCCCCCTCTCCGCCGCCGGTCACCCGGCCACCCTCGGCCACCCCGGTGACAAGACCACGATCAGGTCCGGTCCTGATCCTGCCTCACCCGGTCCGCGAGGGAATTCCCGCGAGAGGAGCCTGACGAGCGATGCCGCCACGCCCACCTCGACCTGAGGAACGACGTACCGAGCACGCCCCCGCCGCACCGGCGCCCAGCCGCGTCGTCGTCTGCCGGGACTGCTGCTGCGGAACCCCGAAGGTGCCCGGAGTCGATCACGACCAGCAGGTCGCGCACCTGACCGAGAACATCCCCGTGCGCGTCTCGGACTGCCTCGACGTCTGCGAACACGCCAACGTGGTCGTCGTCCAGCCCTCCGCCACCGCACGGGCGGCCGGTGCCCGCCCGGTCTGGCTGGGCCTCGTCAACGACACCGACGCCACCGAGGACATCGTCGCCTGGGTACGGGCCGGCGGCCCCGGTGTCGCCCCCTGCCCCGACATCCTCGACCTCTATGTGTTCACCCCGCCCAGAGCGGCAGGCGGTCGGCCTTCGCGGGAGTCGTAGGCCCGGTGGCCGCACCCGACCTCGGGTGCGGCCCATCGGGGTGAGTTCGTGCCGGAGCCATGAGCGACTCGCGTCCATGACGGGGCGGGTCGACGCCCTCCCGACGCCGGTTCGCTGAACCGCGCCCTCCGCGCCGACCCCGGCGCCACCTCCGGTCCCTGTGGGCAACTCCGACTCCGCCACGCCCGCTTCCCGGATCTCGTTGACAACCGTCCGCGCATCCCTCCATCATCATTCCACTAATCAAGTAGTGGAATGATGAAGGGGGTGGTCGTGGAGTACCGCATCGACAGGCGGAGCGGCGTCCCCGCCTTCCAGCAGATCGTGCAGCAGACCAAACAGGCGCTGCGGCTGGGCGTGTTGGTGCCGGGCGACCGGCTGCCGACCGCCAAGGACGTCGCCGAGACCAGCGCGGTCAACCCGAACACCGTCCTCAAGGCGTACCGCGAGCTGGAGCGTGAGGACCTGGTCGAACCCCGGCCGGGGCTGGGCACGTTCGTACGCCGCACGCTGGCCCGCCCGCAGACCGGCACCGACTCGCCGCTCTACGGGGACCTGCTGACGTGGATGTCGAAGGCGGCCGAGGCGGGGCTGGAGCAGGAGGACGTGGCCGCGCTGGTCGCGTCGGCGATGGAGAAGCAGTACGGCGCCGCGAACGCGCCGACCACGGGGACCAAGACAACGAGGAGCACAGGTGAGTGACGGTATGTACGCGGGGGAGCCGGCGCTTGAGGCGTACGGCCTGGGGATGCGCTACCGGCGGGGCTGGGCGCTGCGGGACTGTTCCTTCCGGCTTCCGGCCGGCCGGATCTGCGGGCTGATCGGACCCAACGGGGCGGGCAAGACCACCCTGTTGAGCATCGCGGCCCATGTCCTGCAGCCCACGCACGGTTCGATCAGCCTGTTCGGGGAGGCGCCCGGCTCCGCGGAGTCCGGCCGGCGTACGGCGTTCCTCGCCCAGGAGAAGCCGCTGTTCCGCCGGTTCACCGTGGCGGAGACCCTGCGGATCGGGCGGGAGCTGAACCCGGGCTGGGACCAGCGCGCCGCCGAGGACATCGTCCGCGCGGGCGATGTGCCCTTCGACGCGAAGATCCACACCCTCTCCGGCGGCCAGCGCACCCGCGTCGCCATCGCCCTCGCCTTCGGCAAGCGGCCCGACCTGCTGCTCCTCGACGAGCCGATGTCGGACCTCGACCCGGTCGTGCGCCATGAACTCATGGGCACCCTCCTCGCCGAGGCAGCCGGGCGCGGCACCACCGTCCTGATGTCCACCCACGTCCTCGCCGAACTGGAGAACGTGTGCGACTACCTCGTCGTGGTCTCCGGCGGCGGAGTGCGCCTCGCCGGTGACGTGGACGAGCTGCTGGCCGTGCACACCCTGGTCACGGGGGTGAAGGAGGGCGACGGCATGCCCGCCGCCCTCGACCACCACACCCTCGTCGAGTCGCGGACCAGCGGACGCCAGTTCACCGCGCTGATCCGCCCCGAGGGCCCGGTCGCCGGCCCCTGGGACACGGACACCCCGAGCATGGAGGAACTGCTGCTCGCCTATCTCCGCTCACCCGGGGCGGTGCCCCTGATCACCCCCACCGCCCAGGTCCAGGGTCAGGCGCACGGCATCGGGACGGTGGCGGCATGAGCACCTTCACCAGCGCCTCGGCCACGAACGGCAGCACCGGCGGCGGTACCGAAGGCCCCAGGAACGGCAGCACCGGCGACGGCGAGAACGGGACCATGAACGCGACCCTTGACGCCACGACCGTGAAGGCCGGCCCGCGGCCCCGCCTCAGCGGAATGACCTGGCTGGTCTGGCGCCAGCACCGCGCCGCCTTCTGGACCGTCCTGGCCGCCGCGGTGCTCTCCGTGGCCTGGATCGTCTACCAGCGCGGTCGGATGGTCGACTTCCTCGACGGCTACGGCTACCCCGCCACCAGCCTCGACGAGCTGAGCAACGAGTTCACGGAGTACGCCAACGCCTTCACGTCCGTCTCGATGGGCCTCCAGGTGATACCGATGCTGCTCGGTGTCTTCCTCGGCGCCCCGCTTCTCGCGGGCGACCTGGAGAACGGCACGGCCAAGCTGGTCGCCGCCCAGTCCGCGAGCCGCACCCGCTGGCTGGCCACGAAACTGGGGATGACCGGGCTGGTGGTCCTGGTGACCACGGTCGCGCTGTCGGCCGCGTTCGGCTGGTGGTGGAACCCCGTCAAGTCCGAGGTCACGGTCATGGACTGGACGGCCGGCTCCGCGTTCAACACCACGGGTCCGGTGCCCGTCGCCCTCACCCTCCTCTCCGTCTTCGGCGGGGTGGCGATCGGTGCGGTGCTGCGCCGCACGCTGATGGCCATGGTCGTCACCTTCGGTTTCACCGTCGCCGTCCAGCTCGTCTGGTCCCACTTCCTGCTCTCGCTCGGCAACCCCGTCACCGCCACCACGGACAAGGGCGTGCTGGCCGAGAACTCGTTTCCGACGGTGCCCAAGGGGGCGTACGAGCTCGACCAGTCCTACCTCACCAACAGCGGTGACCTCCTCGGCTGGAGCACGTGCTCGGGCGCGTCGGAGCAGGGACAGCAGGCACAGCAGGCCTGCCTGGACAAGGCGCAGGTCGTGGGCTGGCACGTGGAGTACCTGCCCATGTCGCAGATGAACGGGATGCAGTGGTTCGGCGCGTCGGTGCTGTTCGTTCTCACGGCCGCCGTGACGGTGTTCCTCTTCACCTGGGGCCGTAAGCGGCTCGTCTGAGGCCCGCCGCCCTCACCACGACCCTGCTGGGCGCCCCCGGCACCCAGGCCGCACCGGGCAGCGGTACGGCGGGAACGCAGCGGACGACGGGGGCGCAGGATACGGCGGGTACCGTCGGCGCCGGCCGGACCGTCACCCTCGTCACCGGCGACAGGGTCACCCTGGACGCCTCCGGGAAGGTCACCGGAGTGCGGGCCGCCGAGGGACGGGAAGGCACCACCTTCCGTATATCCACTGCGCGTCACCTTCACGGACCAGCACGGCAACACCCTGAAGCAGACGATCCACCGGGCCTACCGGACCACCAAGTAGGCCTCCGGAGCCGGACGCTGATCGTGCGTCCTCTCGTTCTCGGGGGCGTCGTGCAGGGCGGGTTCCACCGGACCCGGCGCGGGCCGTTCACCAGCCCGTCAGCAGGAGATGGTTGAGGAGCAGGGCCAGGGTCGCCTGGGCCGTCAGCCAGGCGCGGGGGCGGTCGACGAAGGCACCCGCCGCGAGCAGCCACGTCGTGAACGGCAGCCAGATCCGTTCCGTCTCCGCCTTGCTCATCCCGGACAGGTCGGCGGCGAGCAGCATGAGCAGCGCCGCGCACAGCAGCAGCCCGAGGCGGCGCTCGGCGACGGGGGAGGCGTGCCACCGGGTCAGGCGGGCGCCCGTGCGGCGCAGTCCCGCCACCGTGGCGGGGCCCACGACCAGGACGGCGCAGGCGAGGTTGGCCCACACCCAGTAGCCGTACGGGCGAAACCCGCCGGCGCCCTGGTGGTAGCGCTCGACCAGCAGGCGGTACGCCTCCCACCAGTCGAAGCCCGCCAGGGTGAACGCCGCCGGGACGACGACGAGCCCGGCGCACACATAGGGCAGGACCCGCAGCCGCCGGGAGCCGAGCAGCAGGACGGCGGCGGCCATCACGGCGAGGAGAGTGAGGCCGTACGACAGATAGACGGTGAGGCCGAGGAGGAGCCCGGAGGCGAGGGCGGTCGTGCGCGGCCGGTGTCCCGTCACCGCGAGGGCGAGGAACGCCACCGCCCAGGCGGCGACCGCCGCGAAGTACCCGTCGGCGGAGGTGCCGGCCCACACCGCCGCCGGGGCCAGGACGAGGAAGGGCGCGGCACGGCGCGCGAGGCTCTCGTCGGCGAGCGCGCGCACGGTGACCAGGACCGCGGCCGCCGCGGTCGCCCCGACGGCGATGACGAGGACGCCTGCCCACGCCCCGCCGCCCAGACCGGCCCGGTCGAGGAGGACGAAGGTGAGGGTGGCCCCCGGCGGATGGCCCGCGACATGCGGGGGCCAGTGGTCGGGGGAGCCCAGCAGGATGTGGCCGGTGAAGTCCCGCAGGGCGCGCGGGATGTCGTCGAAGCGGTCGATGACCTGGAGGTACTCGTACCTGGTCGTCAGCCGCCGGGCGACACCCCGGTGCCAGCCGTCCACGAGGGCGAGGGAGAACGTCCAGGCCATGGCGGTGGCCCAGCAGCTCCACGGCAGGGCGCGCCAGGGCAGCCGGGTGGCGAGCGCGGGGCCGTACGCCACGACCGCGACGGCGACGATGATCGCCGCGGGGGTGCCCGGGCCGGTGTGGGGCAGCCAGTTGGCGTACAGGGGTGGCCAGCCGACGTGCAGGACGTCCTTGTCGCGTTTGATGGCGATGCCGGCCACCGCGGCTGCCGTGACGAGCAGGGCGGCGACGGCGACGGCGTACAGGTCCCGGCGGAGATCGCGGTTCACGCTCGGAGACGTTAGGCCGAGCGGCGGCCGGTGGACTCCCGACAGGCGCGGACGTCAGGGTTTCGTCATGAGTCGCACGGCCCTCCAGCAGGTGTCGGGGGCCTAGCGTCGGGGCATGGAACGGTCTCCTTCCTCGCCCGCCTTCTGGCGCAGCCCGCTGCGCGGCGCCTGGTTCACCTCTGTCCTCGGCGTGGTCCTGCTCGCCGGGATCACGGTGCTGTTCGTGACGGGGCTGCTGTCGTACGCCGCCTACAACCCGGATCTGTCGCCGGTGAACGACAAGACCCCGGACAAGGGGATCCTCGGTTTCTATCTGTTCCCCTGGCCGACGGACCCGCACTGGCTGTACCGGCTCACCCAGGGCGTGCACGTCACCCTGGGGATCGTGCTGGTCCCCGTCCTGCTGGCCAAGCTGTGGTCCGTCGTGCCCAGGCTGTTCCAGCTGCCTCCGGCACGGTCCGTGGCCCACGCTCTGGAGCGGATCTCGCTGCTCCTGCTGGTCGGCGGCGTGCTGTTCGAGTTCGTGACCGGTCTGCTCAACATCCAGCTCGACTATGTCTTTCCCGGCTCTTTCTATCCGCTGCACTTCTACGGCGCGTGGGTGTTCTTCGCGGCGTTCGCCGTCCATGTGGCGCTGAGGGCGCCGACGGCCGTACGCAATCTGCGCCGGCTCCGGGAGAGCGGAGCGGACGGGACGCCTCCTCCGGTGCCTGCGGAGGAACCCTCGCTGGTGTCCCCGGACCCGGCTGAGCCGACCGTGTCCCGGCGCGGTGCCCTCTGGCTGGTCGGGGGCGGGTCCCTGCTGCTGTTCGCGACCACGGTGGGGCAGAGCTTCGACGGTCCGCTGCGGCGGACGGCCCTCCTCGCCCCGCACGGCGGCGCCGAACCCGGCAGCGGACCCGGCGGTTTCCAGATCAACAAGACCGCCGCGTCCCGGGGCATCCGCGCGAGCGAGACGAGCGAGGAGGCATGGCGGCTGGTCGTCACCGGCCGCACCGGCACCGTCCGGCTCAGCCGGGCCGAACTGCTCGAACTCCCCCTGCACAGCGCGGCCCTGCCCATCGCCTGCGTGGAGGGCTGGTCCACCTCCGACCAGTGGTGGCGGGGCGTACGGCTACGGGACCTCGCCGCGCTGGTCGGGCACGACACCGGGACCGCACCGGACGCCCTGGTGGAGTCGCTGCAGCGGCGCGGCGCCTTCCGCCGGGCCGCCCTGCGCGCCAACCAGGTCCGCGACCCGCGCTCCCTGCTCGCCCTGGACGTCAACGGCGAGCCGCTGTCCCCCGACCACGGCTACCCGGCGCGGATCATCGTGCCCGCCGCGCCCGGTGCGCTCAACACCAAGTGGGTGGCCCGGATCACGTTCGGAGACCTGTGATGGACAAGTTCCGCCTGCCGCTCGGCAGCCCGGTCCAACTCCTGCTCCTGGTGTGCTCGTTCACGCTCGCCGGGTACGCGGGGGTGCGGTTGCTCGCGGACGACTGGGCAGGCGTCGCGCTGTGGTTCGTGGGCGTCGCGGTGGTGCACGATCTGGTCCTGCTGCCGCTGTACGCGGCGGCGGACCGGGTGCTCGTCCGGGCGGCAGGCGCGGACGGCCACCGGGCGGGAGCCCCGCCCACCTCGGTGGCGCGGCGGGCGCGGGCCGCGTATGTGCGCGTGCCCGCCGCCCTGTCCGGGCTGCTCCTGCTGGTGTGGTTCCCGTTGATCAGCGGGCGGGTGGCAGACCGCTACGAGTCCGCCACCGGGCTGCCGGCTGACGGGTTCCTCGGCCGCTGGCTCCTGATCACGGCCCTGCTGTTCGGCGGTTCGGCGCTGCTGCTGGTGCTCCGGCTGCGCAGGGAGACGAAGGAGCGCCCGCCCGCCGTCCACTGATCGGCGGCCCGCCAGCCGAGAGGGCGGGCGTGCCGCATCAGCGCCGGGGTGCCGAGCCGCGCCCAGGGGAACGCGGTCCCGGCCGCACCCTCGGTCCCGGCACCGCCCACGAGCCGTACCTCGGCACGCTCGTCCACATCCATCGGTACCGTCTCGGCGATCAACAGCCCACCGGGGCACAGCAGTTCCGCCAGACGGCGCAGGAGGGCGGACGGGGCGCCGCCGATGCCGAGGTTGCCGTCGAGGAGCAGGACGGTGCCCCAACGGCCCTCACCGGGCAGCGGCTCGAACACCGAGCGGATGAGGGCCTGGCCGCCGAGCCGCAGGGTGTGGGCGACGGCCGCCCGGCTGACGTCGATACCGAGCGCGGGCCGCCCGCGGGCGGCGAGTTCCGCGACCAGCCGTCCCGGTCCGCACCCCACGTCGAGGACGGACCCCTCGCTCCGCTCCAGGGCCTGGAGGTCCACCACGTCGGCCCGGGCGCACCACCGCTCCACCTCCAGGGGCAGCAGCCAGCCGTCGCCGCGGCGCAGGAAGAGCGGTCCCCGGCCGGTGCGCAGGGCCTCGGAGTAGGGGTCCGCGGACCAGGTCCGCCGCATCGTGTCCTGCCCCGGCGCGGTCATCGGCCGCTGACCGCGCGCAGCCGTGCCAGTTCCGCCGCGAACCGCGTGCGCGGTGCGAGCGCGGCGACGGCTTCGGCGTCGGCGGCCGTGTCGACGTCCCTGAGCACCGGCAGATCGCGGACCCGCAGACCGGCGGCGACCAGCCGGCGGCGCTGGACGGCGCCGGTGACGGGCGTCGACATGGGCACCCCGCGCAGCAGCGCGGGATCCGGTTCGGCGAGCCCGAGCGCCCAGAAGCCACCGTCCGCGGCCGGACCGAAGCACGCCTCGCCGCCGGCGAGGTCCACGGTCAGCAGCTCCGGCGTGACCTGCGGGGTGTCCATACCGATCAGCAGGGCGGGCCCGTCGCAGCCGGCGAAGGCGGCGGCGAGCCGCTCGTCCAGCCCGCCCCCCTGCTGCGCCACCACGTCGAAGCCGGGCGGCAGCCAGGGGCCCGGTGCGCCGGCCAGCACCAGGACACGGCGGCGGGCGGGGGTCGCGGCCACCGCGCGCAGCGTGTCCACCAGGGCGGCCTCGGCGAGCCCCGCCGCCTCGGCAGGGGCGAACGGAGGACACAGCCGGGTCTTCACCCGGCCCGGCCTCGGCTCCTTGGCGATGACGAGGAGCGTGGTCATCGGCGGACTCCTCCCGCCTCGGCGGGCGCGGGCGTCTCGTTCAGGACGCGGCTCATGTCCCGTACCGCCTGCCAGGTGCCCCGCCAGGTCCCGGTCACCTTCGAGGCCCCGGTGCGCGGCAGATACGGCACGTCGTGCTCCGTGACGCGCCAGCCCGCGTCGGCGGCGCGCACCACCATCTGCAGCGGGTAGCCGCTGCGCCGGTCGGTCAGCCCGAGGCCGAGGAGCCCTTCGCGGCGGGCCGCGCGCAGTGGGCCCAGATCGTGCAGACGCAGCCCCGTGCGGCGGCGCAGCATCCGGGCGAGCGCCAGGTTGCCGGCCCGGGCGTGCGCCGGCCACGCGCCCCGGCCCTGCGGGCGCCGCCTGCCGAGCACCAGGTCGGCCTGTCCGTCCGCCACCTCGCGGACGAAGGGGAGGAGCAGCGACGGGTCGAGGGAGGCGTCGCAGTCGCAGAAGCACACGATGTCGGCCGTGGCGGAGGCCAGCCCGGTGTGGCAGGCCGCGCCGAAGCCACGGCGAGGCTCGTGGACCACGTGCGCGCCCAGGTCGCGGGCGATGTCCGCAGAGCCGTCGGTCGAACCGTTGTCCACGACCAGGGCCCGCCATCCGGTCGGGATCCTGGCGAGCACCCACGGCAGCGCCTCGGCCTCGTCCAGGCAGGGCAGCACGACGTCGACGTCCAAGGGTGGGGGAGAGGTAGTCACGGCTTTCACCCTACGAGGACGAACTTCGTATAACGGTCCTCGCGTCCTTACGAAACGAGGACGTCGAAGGGCCCGCGCGCGCTTCGCACCGTCCGGGCGCGGCACGGGGTGCGAGGCTTGCCCCATGGAACAGCAACCGAGCGCACCGGGGGCCGCGCGCGTCCTGGTGGTGGACGACGACCCCACGGTCGCCGAGGTCGTCACCGGGTATCTCGACCGGGCCGGATACACGGTGGACCGCGCCGGGGACGGCCCGGCCGCGCTGGCGCACGCCGCCGCGCACCGGCCCGATCTGGTCGTCCTGGACCTGATGCTGCCCGGCATGGACGGCCTGGAGGTCTGCCGTCGGCTGCGCACACGCGGCCCGGTGCCCGTCATCATGCTCACCGCGCGCGGCGACGAGGACGACCGCGTCCTGGGGCTGGAGGTCGGCGCCGACGACTATGTGACCAAGCCGTTCAGTCCCCGCGAACTGGTGCTGCGCGTCGAGTCCGTGCTGCGCCGCACCCGGCCCGCCCCGGACACCCGCCCGCTGAGCGCGGCCGGCCTCCTCCTGGACCCGGCCGCCCGCCGCGCCACCCGACACGGCGCCGAACTCGCCCTGACCCTGCGCGAGTTCGACCTCCTCGCCTTCTTCCTCCGCAACCCGGCCCGCGCCCACAGCCGCGAGGACCTGATGCGCGAGGTGTGGGGCTGGGACTTCGGCGACCTGTCCACGGTCACCGTCCATGTCCGGCGGCTGCGCGGCAAGATCGAGGACGATCCCGCGCAGCCACGGCTGATCCGCACGGTGTGGGGCGTCGGCTATCGCTTCGCCCCCGACCACGAGCCGGCCGACGGCGAGGAGCGCTCCGTCCGCTCCGCCCGCTCCGACCGAAGGCCAAGCGGCGAGGAGCGGCCCGCCCTCTCCGACCGCCGGAACGGGGAGGACTGACGATGCGCGACACCCTGCTCATCGCGCTGTACGCGTTCCTCGGCGCCGGTGCCGCCGGACTGCTGGGCGCGCTCGCGCTGTGGCCGCTGCGCCGCCGCTCGCTCACCGCGTCGCTCACCGTCGTCGCGGCCGTCGCGGTGACCGCGATGCTCGCCGGTACCCTGGCCGTCGCCTGGGCGATGTTCCTCTCCCCGCACGACCTGACCGTCGTCACCACGGTCGTCGCGATGGCCGCCGTCGTCTCGCTGGCCACCGCGCTGCTGCTCGGCCGCTGGGTCGTCGCCCGCAGCCGCGCCCTCCAGATCGCCGCCCGCTGCTTCGGCGACGGCGGCGACTTCACGGCCCCGGACGGTCCCGCCACGGCCGAACTCGCCGCGCTCAGCACCGAGTTGGCCACCACCAGCGCGAAACTCGCCGCGTCCAGGGAACGCGAACGCGCTCTGGAGTCCTCCCGCCGTGAACTCGTCGCCTGGATCTCCCACGACCTGCGCACCCCCCTGGCGGGCCTGCGCGCGATGGCCGAGGCGCTGGAGGACGGGGTGGCCACCGACCCCGACCGCTACCTCAGGCAGATCCGCACCGAGGTCGACAGCCTCGACACCATGGTCGGCGACCTCTTCGAACTCTCCCGCATCCACGCCGGCAGCCTGACCCTCTCCTTCTCCCGGATGTCCCTGTACGACCTCGTCGGCGACGCGCTGGCGGGCGCCGACCCCCTCGCCCGCGAACACGGGGTGCGGCTCGTCGGCCACCGCGTCGATCCCGTTCCGGTCGAGGTCGACGGCAAGGAGATGAGCCGTGTCCTCGCCAACCTGCTGGTCAACGCGATCCGCCGCACCCCCGCCGACGGCACGGTCGCGGTGGCGGCCGAGCAGGCCTCGGACGGCGTACTGCTCTCCGTGACGGACGGCTGCGGCGGCATCCCCGAGGAGGACCTGCCGCGCGTCTTCGACACCGGCTGGCGCGGCACCCACGCCCGTACACCACCGGCCGGCGCGGGGCTGGGGCTCGCCATCGTCCGGGGGATCGTGGAGGCCCACCGAGGGCAGGCGTCCGTACGCAACATCCCCGGCGGCTGCCGGTTCGAGGTGGTGCTGCCCGCGGCCGCTTCCTGAACACGGGCAGCACCACCGGTCCGAGGGGCTACGCGCCGTGCATCCCGGCCCGCGCGAACTCCACCATTCCCTTCGCGAATCCGACCTCGGGCTTCCACCCCAGCTCGGCCCGCAGCCGCCGGGAGTCGGCGGTGATGTGCCGGACGTCCCCGAGCCGGTACTCCCCGGTGACGACCGGCTCGGGACCGCCGTACGCGGCGGCCAGCGCCCGCGCCATCTCCCCGACGGTGTGCGGCTCACCGCTCCCGGTGTTGTAGGCGGTCAGCGCGCCCACCGCCGAACCCGCCTCCAGCGCCGCTGCGTTGGCCGCCGCGACATCCCGCACATGGACGAAGTCGCGCCGCTGGCGGCCGTCCTCGAACACCCGGGGTGCCTCTCCCCGCGCGAGCGCCGAACGGAAGAAGGACGCCACCCCGGCGTACGGTGTGTCGCGGGGCATCCGGGGCCCGTACACGTTGTGGTAGCGCAGCGACACGGCCGTCCCGCCCGTCGCCCGGGCCCAGGCCGCCGCCAGATGTTCCTGAGCGAGCTTCGTCGTCGCGTACACATTGCGCGGGTCGGCCGGCGCGTCCTCCTCCACCAGCCCCGGCGCCAACGCGGCTCCGCACCTGGGACACGGCGGCTCGAAGCGCCCCGCGCCGAGGTCGGAGGCGTCGCGCGGCCCGGGCCGCACCACCCCGTGGCGCCCGCACTCGTACCGCCCTTCTCCGTACACCACCATCGATCCCGCCAGCACGAGCCGCCGCACACCCGCGTCCGCCATGGCGGCCAGCAGCACGGCCGTCCCCAGGCCGTTGCGGGAGACGTACTCCGGGGCGTCGGCGAAACCCGTGCCGAGACCGACCATCGCCGCCTGATGACAGACGGCGTCCACACCGTCCAGCGCGCGGGCCACGGCCTCGTGGTCCCGTACGTCCGCGCCCGCGTCCACCGCCACGTCGAACACGACGGGTTCGTGGCCGCGTTCCGCCAACGCCTCGACAACATGGGATCCGATGAATCCGGCACCGCCGGTGACCAGTACTCGCATACGGCCCACGCTAGGACCGGGCACCGGCCGCGGACCGCGACCACGCCCGGCACGTCACGCTTCCGTAAGGGACCGGGACGTAAGGGACCGTGACGTAAGGATTTCGTCATCGGCCGCGACGGGGCGGGTCGACCGCGCGCTGCGTTGAATGAGGTGACGGCATGGACTCGCGGAGCGGGAAGAGGGGTTGGCATGGGGCGCGTGCGCAGGGGGCCGATGATCACCGGGCTGGTGGCGGCGGTGGTCGTGGGCCTGACCGCCGGGCTGTACTGGTTCCAGCCGTGGAAGCTCTGGCAGGACGAGACGGTGACCGAGTCCCTGCCCGGCGCCGTCGTGGAAGCCTCCCGGACCCCTGCGGCGAACCCGGGAGCATCGCCCTCCCCCTCGGCGTCGGCCGGCCCCGTGACACTGGCGAGCGGCGGGCTGATCAGCCACGAGCACACGACGACGGGCACGGTGAGACTCCTGCGGCTCGCCGACGGCACCCATGTGGTCCGGCTGGAGCGGCTCGACACCAGCAACGGCCCCGACCTGCGTGTGTGGCTGACCGACGCCCCCGTGAAGGAGGGACGGGCCGGCTGGCATGTCTTCGACGACGGCGCCCATGTCAGCCTCGGCAGCCTCAAGGGCAACAAGGGAAGCCAGAACTACCCGCTGCCCGCCGACGTCGACCCCTCCCGGTACACCAGCGTCACCATCTGGTGCGACCGCTTCGACGTCTCCTTCGGCGCGGCCGAACTCACCGACGTCCGACCGCAGCACACATGACCGCACCGCCGAGGAGGCGAGAGTGCCCGGTCACGGGCGCGTCAACGGGACAAGTCCGTGTCCCCGCGAGACGCTGCCCCACACCTTCAGCAAGGGAGAACAGCCATGGCAGCGTCGCCTTCCGTCTCCTCCCCGGACGACCCGTACCGCTTCGACGACCTCACCGCCCTCTTCGTCAACTGCACCCTCAAACCGTCCCCGCGGCTCAGCCACACCGAGGGCCTGGTCGACAGGAGCCGGGCCGTCATGGAGGGACGTGGTGTGACCACGGAGGTGATCCGCGCCGTCGACCATGACATCGCCACCGGTGTCTACCCGGACATGACCGAACACGGTTTCGCCACCGATGCCTGGCCGGCGCTGTACGACAAGGTGATGGCCGCCGACATCCTGGTGCTGGCGGGGCCCATCTGGCTGGGTGACAACAGCTCGGTGACGAAGAAGGTGATCGAGCGGCTGTACGGCTGTTCAGGACTGCTCAACCCCCAAGGGCAGTACGCCTATTACGGCCGCGTCGGCGGATGCCTCATCACCGGCAACGAGGACGGGGTGAAGCACTGCGCGATGAACGTCCTCTACAGCCTTCAGCACCTCGGCTACACGATCCCGCCCCAGGCGGACGCGGGCTGGATCGGCCCCGCCGGGCCGGGGCCGTCGTATCTGGACCCCGGTTCGGGCGGCCCGGAGAACGACTTCACCAACCGCAACACGGCCTTCATGACCTGGAATCTGATGCACCTCGCCGCCCTGCTCAAACGGTCCGGCGGTGTCCCCGCCCACGGAAACCAGCGCTCCGAGTGGGACGCCGGCTGCCGACCGGACGCACCCAATCCCGACCACCGCTGACGGCTTGCGGGACCGTCGCCCCGCAGCTGGACGAGGATGAACGCGGCTACCCGTTCGACCTGGCCCGCGCCGCCCGCCCCATCGCCCACAACGCGCTCGGCAGGGCCCTGCACGCGCTGATGTTCGGGAGCGACCGCGCTGAGCGACCTGCTCCTGCCGAGGATTCGCAACACCACGTGCTCGGCCGACGTCATGGCCCTCATCCGACACTTCGAGCGATCAGTCCACTCAGCCGTGACTGGCCCTGTCCCGGTGGTGCGGGCGTCCGCTGAGATGGACCGCCTGACGACCCCTGACGAAAGGTTCGATGACCATGCCGCGTACCCGTCCGTTCGTGCAGGTCGACGTGTTCTGCACAAGCCCCTACTCCGGCAATCCGGTGGCGGTCGTTCTCGACGGGACGGACCTGGGCGACGAGGAGATGCAACGGCTGGCGCGCTGGACCAATCTGTCCGAGACCACGTTCGTGCTGCCCCCCACCACCCCCGAGGCGGACTACCGGCTGCGGATCTTCACCCCGGGCGGCGAACTGCCCTTCGCCGGGCACCCCACCCTGGGCTCCGCGCGCGCCTGGCTGGACGGCGGCGGGCGGCCTCGGCACACCGACCGCATCGTGCAGGAGTGCGCCGCGGGCCTGGTCACCGTACGCCGCGGCGAGGGCACGCTGTCCTTCGCCGCCCCGCCCCGGGTGCGTGAGGGGGCGCTCGACGAGGAGTATCTGGAGCGGATCGTGGCCGCGTTCGGTATCGCACGCGACCGGGTCGTCGCCCATCAGTGGGTCGACAACGGCCCCGGCTGGGCGGTGGTCCAACTGCCCACGGCCGAAGAGGTCCTCGCCCTCGAACCCGATCTGGCCCTCGTCCCGGACGCGATGGTCGGCGCGATCGGCGCCTACCCCGAGGGGTCCGCGTACGCCTTCGAGATGCGTACGTTCGCCCCGGGCGCCGGTGTGCCCGAGGACCCCGCGTGCGGCAGCATGAACGCCGGCGTCGGGCAGTGGCTCACCTCCACCGGCGCCGCCCCCTCCACCTACCGGGTCTCCCAGGGCGCGCGACTGGCACGGGCCGCGAGCATCGGGGTCACCGCCGACGAGGACGGCACCGTCTGGGTCAGCGGCGCCGCCACCGTGTGTGTTCGGGGCGACATCACGGTCTGAACGTCTCACCGCGGCGGTGCCGGGCGGGAAGGCCGTCCCCAGTCAAAGGCTTCCGCCGCCGGAGGTGTCCGCGTCAGCGGCCCGGGTGCAGGCCGAGCCGGCCCGGGGAGGGTGCGCCGCTCACCTCTCCCACGTAGAGGGTGAGTTGCTGCTTGAAGCGCTCGACGAGGCCGCGGTCGGTCATGAAGCGCTCGAAGCCGTCGAGGTGGGCGTTGGGGTAGTCCCAGATGGGCCGGTAGCCCGTGTGCGGGGTCACGTCGGTACGGACGGACCACATGGAGAAGTCGGTCTGGGTCCGCTTCGACAGCCACCAGTTCAGGTACAGCTTGGCGGCGGCCGGGTGGCCGGCGTCCCTGAAGATGGCGGCGCGCTGGGCCCAGGCCATGAACGGGTCGCGCTCGGGCAGGACGAAGCGGGTCTTCATGCCGTCGGCCGGGGTGAGCATGCCGTCCGTGCCGAGCGCGACGGCGGCGGTGCCGGCCTCGACGCGGTCGGCGGGTTCCTGCGTGCCGCGTACCCAGGCCACGTCCTGGGCGACGAACCGGCGCAGCCAGTCCCAGCCGTACTTGTCGATGATGACCTTGTACAGGTAGAGCACCGCGTCGTCGTCGTTCGGGAAGGTGGAGACGATCTTCCCCTTGAGGCGCCGGTCGAGCAGGTCGCGAGCCGTGGCCGGTGCTGGCCCGGCGCCAACCTTCTCGATGTTGTAGATGGTGGAGAAGGCGTCGACGAAGATGCCGGTCCACGCGCCCTCGGGGTCCTTGAAAGCAGGGTGGACGCGGGAGAAGCCGGCCGGTTTGTAGGGGAGCAGGACGCCTTCCTTCTTCCAGCGGGGGAAGTCCTGGAGGGTCTGCAGCTGGACGACGTCGGGGACGAGGGTGCCGGTGGTGAGCTGGTTGTCGATGCGGGCGTCATGGAACTTGCTGTAGTCCACGACGATGTTCATCGTGATGCCGGGGAACGCCTTCTCGAAGGCGGCCTTGTTGCCGTCCTGCTGGGTGGCGGTGTCACCACCGGCGTACACGATGAGCGTGCCGCCCTCCGCCTTCGCCTCGCGGTACAGCCGCTCCAGACTCCTGGTCTCCTCACGGGTGCGGGGGTGTCGGTCCGATGTCCTCGGGGCCGTCGCGAAACCGCTCGCTCCTGCGAGCGCGAGAGCGGCGGAGGCGACCGAGCCGCCCACCAGTACCTGACGTCGTGCCATCGGCATGGCCGATTTCCTTTCTGAGCGGTGACGCGAACGGGGAGCGGGCCGGTCAGTACGCGAGGGTGATGCGGCGGCGGATCGCCGTGCTCTTCTCGGCTTCGTCGACCAGGGCGACGGCGTAGTCCTCGGCGCTGATGAAGCTGGTGCCGTCCTCGGCGGTCAGCAGGTCGTCGCCGCCGAGGCGGAAGGTGCCGGTGCGCTCACCGGGGGCGATCTCGTCGGCCGGGGAGACGTAGGTCCAGTCGAGGTCGGTCACTTCGGCCCGCAGCAGCCGCAGCACCTCGCGCTGGGCGAGTGACTCGGCCTTGTACATCGCGGGGAAGTCCGGGGTGTCGACCCGGTCGCGGCCCGAGGTCGTCCGCAGGCTGCCCGCGCCGCCGACGACCACCAGGCGGCGAACGGCGGCGGTGCGCAGTCCGTCGGTCAGGGACCGGTACGTGGCCAGCAGCGGCGTGGTCGGGTCGGAGCCGTCGCGGGGCGGGGAGACGGCGGATATGACGACATCGTGTCCGGCGGCGGCCCGGGCCACCTCGTCCGTCACGGAGGCGTCGAGGGCCAGGGCCGTCAGCTCGGGGTGCTCGGGCAGCGTGTCCGTGCCGCCCGAGCGCGTGGCGGCGGTGACCTCATGGCCTCGGCCGAGCGCTTCCGCGGTGACGCGGGAGCCGATCATGCCGGTGGCGCCGATCAGGAGGATCTTCACAGGTGACTCCGTAAGTACTCGCGTGTGTCGTACGTGTCGGGTGGTCAGTGGTGGATGGAGAAGGTGACCTTCGCCCGTTCCACGGTCTCCTGCACGACGCGGACCTGGCCGGTGGCGTTCTTGTAGGCGCCGGTGCCTCCGGTGATGGCGAACTTCTCGTCGAAGACGGGACCGGTGGCGGAGAGCCTGGCGGTGCCGGACGTGGTGATCTTTCCGTCGGGCAGCTCATAGACGAAGGTCAGCAGTTCGGCGGTGCGCGGCTTGGCGTCGGTGGAGACGCCGACGAAGCTGCTGGTGCCGAGTTCGCGGCCTGCGGGGGTGGTGAGGTCGCCGGTGCCGATGAGTTGGTCGCCGAGGGCGGAATCGGCGGGGGCGACGTCGACCATGTTGATCGCGGTGCCCTTCTCGACGGCCTTGATGGTGACCGCGCGGTGCGGGTGCGGGTGCGGGCGCGAGGCCGGGGTGGCGTCCGCGGCGGCGGGGGTCAGCGCCAGGCCGAGGGCGAACGCGCCGGTCGCGGCGGCTGTCGCGAAGACGGGGCGGATGGGCTTGCGCATGGTCGGCTCCACATCGGGGGTGAGCGGCACGAGGATTATCTGCCGATGCAGACAATATATCTGCCGAGCAAGATATTGCAACGGCAGCTTCTTCCGTGAGTGGCTTTCTGGCACTCTGGGGTGGTGAACGAAGAGCTGCTGAACGATGACGATGTGACGCTCTACGGGCTGCTCGTAGAGGCGTTCACCCGCCTCAGGCCTCTGGTGCACAGAGACCTCGGCATACCGGAGACCTGGTTCGAGGTGTTGCTGCGCCTGGGACGAACCCCCGAACACCGGCTGCGCATGACGGACCTGGCGGATGCCGTGGCCTTCAGCTCCGGCGGCTTCACCCGGCTCGCCGACCGCATGGTGAAGGAAGGGCTGATCCGCCGCGACCCCGATCCGAGCGACCGGCGGGCCGCACTCGCCGTACTGACCGGGAAGGGCGCAGAGGCATTGGACCGCGCCATGACCGCGCACGTCGCCCATCTGCGCACCCACGTCTCCGGGCCACTCCCGGAGGCGGACCGGCGTCACCTGGAACGCACCCTGCGCACCCTGCGCGACGCACGGGGATGAGAAGCCGATCGCCGATCGAACTGCCGGCCTCGGGACGGTCGGACGCCGGAGGCCCGTCAGCCGCGCCCGACGGGCGACGGAACGCGGTTGGCGTGGAGGCTCGGGTGTGGGCGCCCGGGCCTGCCGGGGCGTCGCGCAGCATGGCGAGTGCGAGTGCGAGTGCGAGTGCGAGTGAGAGTGAGAGTGAGAGTGAGAGTGAGAGGTGAGTGGAGGCCGGAGTCCGGGGCGGGCCGGGCGGGTTCGGGATCCTGGGCCCGCCACCCCTGGGAGAACTCAGGTCTGCGGGGTTCCGGGGGGTGAAGCGGATGAGTTCTCCCTCGAGGGAGAGGGGCCCGGCGCCTTAGGTACCGTGAACCGCTGTGCGGCGCGGTTCGGGGTTCGGCCCGACCGGCTCGACACCCTCCAGGACCGGGCTCCTTGAGGCCGACGGTCGCGACGTCGGCGAAATCAGGGTCCCTGGCCACGGCCTCCCGGTCGGCGAGAGCCTGCAGTTCCGAGGTGTCGGGCAGCGTGGCCACACTGCCCGTCCGTGGCATCGCGTCGCTCGGCGTCGGCGGGCAGGTCCAGCGGCCGACCTGCCTCGGCGTTGGCCGGCAGCAGCTCTCCCGCGCCGGCGAGGACCACCGTAAATTCTGTGGTCGCGGGGTGCCGTGACCAGGCGATGGCAAGCCCGAGACGTCTCATCGGTTGAGAATCCACCGGCCCGGCTAGATCAAGTAAGGCTTGCCTTATATGCTGGCCCGGCTCGCCGCGCTCTCATCGTGGCGCCCAGGGGATCACTCCCTCGTCTCTCGCCTGACAGGACCCTCCATGCGTACGACCCCCCGTGGTCTCCTCCTGACCCTTGCCCTCACCCCGCTGCTGACCGGTTGCTTCGTGGCCGACGAAAAAGGCTCCGGTTCGGAGGCGGACAGCGGGTCGGCGGGACGGCTGGGCGTCGCCCTCGCGGTGCCGCCGGTGCAGGCGTTGTCGCCCTACAGCAACGACGCCACGGTGTTGAGCAAGCTGTCCGTGGCCGAGGGGCTCACCGCGCTGGACGAGAACGGCGTCGCCGTGCCGGCGCTGGCGAAGTCCTGGAAGAAGACCGACGCCACCACCTGGACCTTCGAGCTGCGCGAAGCCACCTTCCAGGACGGCACGCCGGTGACGGCCGAGTCCGTCGTCGACGCGCTCGGCCACGCGGACGCAGCCGAACCCAAGCCCCGCGTCCTCAGCGACGTGACCCTCACGGTGAAGGCGGAAGACGCCGACACGGTCACCATCGGCACCAAGTCCGCAGACCCGGTGCTCCCGCTGCGGCTCGCCAGCCCGGCGCTGGCCGTCCTTGCGGGCAAGGCGTACGGCGAGGACGGTACGGTCAGCCCCGTCGGCACCGGGACTGGCCCCTTCGAGATCACGAAGCTCACCGGCAAGTCCAAGGCCGTACTCGACCGCTACGACGGCTACTGGGGCGGCAAGGCCAAGGCGTCCGGCATCGACGTCACCTGGATAGCCGACGGCACCGCCCGTGCCAACGCCCTGCGCGCGGGCGATGTCGACATCGCCGAGTGGATCCCCACCGCGCAGACGAAACTGCTGGACACCAAGACCCGCCACGAAGTGCCGTCGGTCCGGACCGACAGCCTGATCCTCAACACCGGCGGCGGCCTCTTCACCGACCCGGCCCTGCGCGCGGCCGTCCGGGAGGCCGTGGACGGCTCGGTGCTCGTCGACTCGGTCTTCAGCGGATACGCCGACCCGGCGCAGGGACTGTTCGGGCCCGCCGTGCCATGGGCGGCCGACAAGCGTGTCGAGGTCACCGGTCGCGCCGAGGCCGCGAGCACCGCGCGGGTGAAGAGCGAGACCAAGGGCAAGACCCTGCGCCTGGCCACCTACACCAACCGCTCGGAACTGCCGGAGGCCGCCACCGTTCTCCAGCAGCAGCTGGAGAAGGCCGGGTTCACCGTGCGGCAGGACGTGCGCGAGTACACCCAGATGGAGGCCGATCTCCTCGGGGGCAAGTACGACGCCCTCGTCTTCTCCCGGGTGACCCTCCTCGACACCGGCGACGCGGTCGCGTACCTGGCGAGCGACTACACGAGCGGCGGCGTCTACAACATCGCCGGTCTCAAGGACTCCGAGGTGGACGAGGCCATCAAGTCCGCCGCGGAGGAAGGCGACACGGCGAAGCGACAGCAGAAGATCATGTCGGCCGAGGCGGAGATCCTGCGTACCGACGCGGTCGTGCCGCTGGTCCACGAGAAGGTGGTCCAGGGGATCTCCACCGATGTCGAGGGCGTGCTCCTCGACCCTCGTGAGCGCTCCCTGATCGACGTCGACACCCGCCTGAAGTAGCAGCTGGTGAGCTTCACTTCGGTCCGTACCGAGGCCTCCCCGTCCCGGTGGCGGGCGGGCCTCGGCCGCCTCACCGCGGGAGCGGCGCTGCTGACGGCCGTGGCCCTGCTGCCCTGGCTCTCCGGCAACGACCCCGCGCTGACCGTCCTGCGGGCCCGTTCCGCCGACCACGATCCCACTCCGCGGCAACTGGCCGTCGTCCGGGAACAACTGGGGCTGGACGAGGGGCCGTTCGCGCATCTCGCGCACTGGCTGGGCGGACTGCCACGTGGTGACGCGGGCACCTCCTGGGTGTCGGGCGAAGCGGTTCTTCCCCAGGTGACGGGTGCCTTCGCGGTCTCGCTCACGCTGATGCTCGGAGCGCTGGCGGTCACGATCGTGGTGGCCGCCCTGGTCAGTGTCCGCACCCTGTATCTCGGCTCCCGGCGACGGCTGCACCGGGGGAGAGGGACCATCGGGGTCGCCGTGCTGGCCGCGCTGCCCAAGTTCCTGCTCGCCTCGCTCCTGGCCACTGTGTGCGGGGTGTGGTGGGGCTGGTTCCCGTCCAGTGGGTGGGCGGGGCCGGCGTCGATGGTGCTGCCCGCGCTCGCCCTCGGTGTTCCGTCCGGAGCGATGATCGGCGGTCTGCTCGACCAGTCGTTGCCCGCCGCCTTCAACGAACCGTGGACCCGGACCTGGCGCGCCTACGGATACGCGCCCGGTCGCATCGCCCGGCACGCCCTGCGCCGCACCCTGGCCGGTGTGCTTCCGCAGCTCCTGCCCACCGTCGTGGCCCTGGTCGGCGGCGCCGTCGCGGTGGAGAAGATCTTCAACATACCCGGGCTCGGCCGCCTCGCCCTGGACTCCGCAGTCGCCCAGGACCTCCCGCCGCTGCAGACCGCGACACTCACCCTCATCCTGCTCGGCGTCGGCGCCGGCCTCGTCATCCGTGCCGTACGCCGCGCACTGCTCGGCCCGGCCCTGCGGGACGGTGCCCTGCCCGCCCTGCACGCGCCCGCCCTCTCCCGGGGGAGCCTGGCCCGCTGGTCCGCCGCTGCCTGTGCCCTCGCCCTGCTCGTCCTGGTCACCGCCGGACTGCTGCGCGACCCCCTCCACGTCGACACGGCGGCCCGGCTGCTCCCGCCGTCCTCCGCACACCCGTTGGGCACCGACGCGCTCGGCCGTGATCTGCTGGCGAGGCTGGGCCACGGGGCGCTGCGCACGGTCGGTGTGGCCCTCGTGGTGACCGCCGTGTGCGCGCTCACCGGACTTGTGCTGGGCCTGGCGGCGCAGATCGGCGCGGGGCTCACGGAAGTGGTGTCGACGATGCCGGCGGTCCTCGCCGGACTCCTGACCACCGCGGTGACCGGCCCGTCCGCCTGGGGTGCCGCGCTCGCCGTCTGCCTGGTCGGCTGGACCCCCTACGCCGCCCAGGCGGCGGCCCTGCTGGAACAGGAGCGGGCCAGCGGCCACATGCTCGCGTCCGTCTCCTTCGGTGCCGGTCCCGGATATCTCCTCCGGTACCACCTGCTGCCCGCCGTGCTGCCGTCCCTCCTGCGCAACGCCCTCCTGCGCCTGCCGACCACGGTCCTCGTCCTGGCCTCGCTGGGCTTCCTCGGTCTCGGTGAGCAGCCGCCCACGGCGGAGTGGGGCCGTCTTCTGTCGGAGAACCAGCCGTACGTCGAACTCGCGCCCTGGACCGTACTCGGCCCCGCTTGCGCACTCGTCCTCCTCTCCGTCCTCGCCCTCTCCGGCACGGACGCCGTGACCGCCGGACGGCCTACGGCCGGCGGGACCGGTCGGACGATCCGGCGGCACATGACGGTGACGGTGCGTGCGCTCGGCCGTGGACCGTGGACGACGACTCGAGGGCGCTGAGCCTCTGCGACGACATGGCCCCCAACAGCACTGCGTCGACCGCCCGTTGGCCGCATCGGCACCGTGGGTCTTGGCCGGATGCAATCTTGAGGTGCACATGCAAGGTCACTACGTTGCGTTGTTGTTCGTCAACGCGTGGAGGCAACTTCTGTGGTCCGAGTACTGAAACCGCTGTCGGCCGTCGTCATCGCCTGCGCGGCCTTGACGGGTGTCGGCACGCCTGCCGGTGCGGCCGCCCCGGAACCGGAGATCATCCCGATCGACCTGCTCCTCGCCGGCTCCTACACCGACGCGTCCCGCGAGGCGATCGCGATCTGGAACAAGGCCGTCCCCACGATCAAGTTCGTCGAGCAGGACACACCGGCGGCTCTGCGGGTCATGGAGTACACGACGGCCAGGGGAGTCCAGTCCCACGTCAACATCAAGGGCGCGGGCCGCGGTTGGGTGTATCTCGAGGTCGGGGACGCCCGGTTGTACAAGCCCACTCGGATCGTCGTCCACGAGCTGGGACACATCCTCTCGCTTCCCGATGCGGGCCGGGGCCCCTGCTCCAAGGTGATGACGGGTGCCGCAGGCGGAGCGGACTGCCCCAACGACCAGCCGGACGCCGCCGAGACCGCCGCCGTCGCCGACTTCTTCGCCAAGTACGACGTCGGTGCCCGGGTCCCGTGGTGGGCGTCGTCGAGCGCCACACGCTAGGCGTTCGCCGCCGCGCCACCACGCACACGTACGTCCGTCGGCCCGCTTCCTCGCGGACGTCGCAGACATCGCGGACCTCTCGTGTGGCCGGCCCGCCGGTGGCATCAGCAGCGGTCGGAGTTGTTCACCGCGCGGTCGCGCGCCACGTACTGGCCCTTCGGTGTGCCGTCTGAATTGAGCACGTTGCCCACGGCGTCGTAGTAGGCGCCGTAGGACGTGATCTCGTTGTAGCCGCGGCCGCGCCAGGAGTAGGAGTCGACCTGCTTGCGAGTGCCGGGCGCGCCCCACGAGTAGCGGGTGACGTGGAAGACGGGATTGCTCCGCACGGTGCGCATGAGCGGGCGCATCGCCATCCAGCCCACCCGCTTCGGCGGGACGGTGATGCCGGTGGTCGTGGACCAGCCCGAGGACTTCGCGTATGACCAACTGCGGGAGTAGCCGGCGCCCGCATCGACCGACAGGACCTTCTCGATGATGTTCCACTCGATGCCCACCGAACCGGTGACGCTGTGGGTGGTCGTACTGGTCGTCTGGCCGTTCATCTGAAGGTTCTGGCTCAGCTGAGAGCCGGAGCTGCAGTTGACCAGTGTGTCGCTGACCTGCTTCTCCGCTCCGGTCCAAGTCCAGCTGGACGACTGCGGGTAGGTGCAGTACCCCTGGAAGCGTTCCCAGGGGTGGGGGATGCTCTCGCCCGGGATGCCATGGACGCCGTCCTCCATGACCTCGCCGGTCTCGATGTTGAGCCACCAGTAGGTGGGCCAGTCGGTCCGGCCGTTGCAGACGGTCATGAGGAGTTTGTCGGTGTTGAACGGCTCGATGCCTCTGAGGTTGGTCGCGGCATTCGCCGGCGACACACAGGTCAGGACCGATGCAAGGCCGAGTGCCGCGGCTACCGCGGTGCGCTTGATCATGGTGCGTGAACTCACGTACGGATCCCCTGATCGTTTCAGGAAGGGTGGACGCGACGTCTGCGTCGCATGCGTGCTGTGCCCGACGCCTCGGCAGCAGGATGCCTGAGGCGTCGCCGAGCGATGCTAGGGAGCGCGCGATTGATCAGCAACCATGATTCATGGGACTAATCAAGGGTCATTGCGGCGATTTGAGTGTCGGTCTCTGGGGCGAGGGGGCTGGGTGGCGGGTGGCACAGGTGTCGGCCGCGGTCATCCGCCAACAGGTATTTGCCAGTTCAGAGGGCTATTGAGCGGGTCTCGGCGAGGTCTCGGTCAACAATCAAGGTCGACCATGGACAGTGGACCGATGGGGCACATGGAGATCTCCACCCCACAGTCATGGGATGTATCTTGGCGAAAAAGTGTCGAGCGGGCGTTCTGAGGATGTCACTGACCGGGCTCCTGCTGTTCATCTTCCGCCTCGCCTCGCACAGGACGTCCGGCTTCCAACGGGCAACAGGCCTGCCGTACGCAGCGCGGCACGGGGCCGGTAGCCGCGACAACGCCACAGCCCGCACGGCGGAACCCGCCACCACGCAAGCCCGTCACCACTCTGATATTCGGACATCTAGACGCGCTGCTCATATGGTCATATGATGACGTCATGACTGAGACCAACCTCACGCAGGCCCCGTCGGGCGGGGAGCTCGGCTCGAACGGCCGCCGCAGCCCCATCCGTTCACGCGAGTGGCAGGACGACGACCTTCGTAGCTTCCTCGACGCCTTCAACAAGCACGACGTCGACCGCATCATGGAGTTCTTCGCGGACGACTGCGTGCTGGAGACTCCTCGAGGACCGGAGACGTGGGGGACCCGCTTCGAGGGGCAGGCCGCGGTTCGCGAGATCCTGTCCTACCGGTTCGGCTGGTTGCCCGACATGCACTACGGCAGGGACGAGCACTGGGCCATGGGCAAGCTCGGGGTGTCGCGCTGGGTGCTCACCGGGACCTCTGTGGATGGTGAGCGCATCGAGGTGCAGGGCTGTGACCTGATGCAGCTGGACGACGCGGGCTTCATCAGCCGCAAGGACTCGTACTGGAAGATCATCCAAGCCTGAGTCGTCTTGTCGGCCACGACAGTCCGGGCCTTGTTCCCAAGTCGTCGAGCCGCGATTCTCCGCCTCGGCCGCCGGCCGAACCCCGACCTGAGAGGTTGTCTCGCGTGATGATGCTTGCGAGCTTCCTGAAGCACATCAAGGCGCAGGCGACGGCGAGGATGACGAGCAAGTGGCCGCCCTTACCTCACGTCGGACGGTGAGCCGACGGTAGCCGAGCAGCCAGGAGATCGACCGCTCGATCATCCTGCGACTGCGACTGCGACTGCGACTGCGACTGCGACTGCGACTGCGACTGCGACTGCGACTGCGACTGCGACTGTGGCTGCGACTGTGGCTCTGCCGCTCGCCGCACTCGACCGGTCGTCATGGGCCCGGCCCACGCCTGGAGCGGACGACGGGCAATCGCCAGGATCAGCGGTCCGCACCCGTGGCTGCCGTGCAGGTTCGTCCTGGACACCGCGACCGACCGGCGGGATGCCCTGAGCGTCGGACAGGTCGTGCGGTTCGCTGCCTTTCTCGCCGCGATCAACCGTATTCGGTCCGGTCAGGTTTCCCTCTTCTCGTCCCGGCGGACACCGCGTCGACGATCGCGGAGGTTCAGTCGACGTCGCCCCCGAGGCGAATATCGTCCGACACCCCAACACGACCCTGTGCGGTCGAAAACTCCACCAGCCCGACTCGGTCCGCATCGGACATACCGAATGTCGGTGACGGATACCGCCATGCGAAACCGGCGGCCGACACGTACATCAACGGCGGCAACGGGGCGATCAGCTCCCACAGTTCATCGGAAACCAGCCGCTGTGACAGATCGACACCCACGACCGGCATCATGCCGCGCGGACATCAGGCCACGTGAGACACCCCTTGGCCGTTCGCACTCATCAGCATGTTCAAGCACCTTGCTGTCGTAAAGGAGAAACGCGTGAGCGCACCCCGACGAGTCCGCCGTGAAGACGCGACCTCGTACGAATTCGCCGTCAGGGAGCCCCAGCTTCGAGTCGCCCAAGGGGAACCCTTCGTCCTGGAAACGCGAGACGCGCTGAACGGCCACATCCGCACCACGGAGGATCACCTCGACGAGGCCACGCTGGGGCGAATCTTCACCGAGGGGTTCTCGAATCCGGCCGCTGGTCCGGTGTTCGTCGAAGGAGCCGAACCGGGCGACACCCTGGTCGTCGACGTCCTGGACATCGTCCCGGGCCCTGTGGGTTTCGTGGCCACGCAGGGCGGTGTCGGTCCACTTCTGGGGACGAAGTACCCCGAGCTCAGTGAGCCGTTCACCGAGCTGGTCGAACATCGCGCCGGCGAGAGCGGAACAACCGCCGATGGCACGGGGCACCTGAGCAACGGGACGAGCTGGGCCCTGGAGCCGCACATCGGTTGTCTGGGCGTCGTCCCCCAGCGGCCCGAGCAGGGGCACGACACCTTCACGATGCAGACCCGCTTCGGCGGAAACCTCGACGCGGTGGACATCAAGAAGGGCCACCGCATCTATTATCCGGTCGCGCATGAAGGGGCACTGCTGTACGCCGGCGACGTACAGGCGAGCCAAGCCACCGAGTTCGTGGGTTCAGCGGACGAATGCGAGGCCGACGTCACTCTCGCGTGCGGGGTCATCAAGGGGAAGCAGCCTCCCTTCGTCCGTATCGAAAGCCCCACGCATCTGATCCAGCTCGCCTCCCAGCGGCCGTGGGAGGACGCCGTCAGACAGGCGCACCTGTGGCTGCTCGATTGGCTCGTCGAAGACTTCGGAGTCGACCCGCGAAAGGCGGTCACCCACTTCAACGGCAATCCCGAAGTGCAAGTCCGGGTCTACTGCACGTATCTCGGAGAAAAGACAAAGGGCTGCGTCGGTGTCCAGTTTCCCAAGGAGGCCCTGCAGAGCTCTCAGCGATGACTCTCGTCATCCCTGTCGCGTCATCCGTGTGGCACGTGCAGGTCCGGTGAACCGACACAAGGTCGGGGAATCCATTCGATTCGATCTGGGCCGCAGCATTCCTGAACCTGTTGAGAAAGTAGGGCACCTCCATGATGCGTACCAGAGCACTGACCGCCCTGGCCACGACATTCGTCCTCGCCGCATCCGCCACGGCATGCGGCAGCGGTGACACTGCGGCTGCCGGCGGCGGCGGAGACGGCGGCAAACTCGTCGTCGGTGTCAGCAACACCCTTGCCGGCAACGGATGGCGCGAGGAACTGATCTGTTCGATCAAAGCCGAGGCACTCGCCAGTGGCGATGTCTCCAAGGTCGTGGTCGTGAGCAAGAACGGCGGACCCACCGACCAGATCCAGGATCTCCAGAACCTCGTGTCGCAGGGCGTCAACGTCCTCATCGTCAATCCGTCCGACCCGGAGAAGCTCAACTCGATCATCGCCGAGGCCGACAAGCAGGGCATCACGGTGGTGGCCGTCGACTCCGCCGTCACCGCGCCCGAGGCGCACGTGGTGACCAACGACCAGGTCGCGTGGGGCAAGCTCGAGATGCAGGCGCTCGCCAAGATGATCGGCGGCAAGGGCGACGTCCTGTACATGCGTGGAATCCAGGGCGTTCAGGCGGACACCGACCGGGACAAGGGCGTCCAGGCGGCCCTCGCCGACCATCCCGGCATCAAGCTCAAGGAAGTCTGGACCGGCTGGGACTACACCAAGGGCGGCGAGATCGCGGTTCAGGAGTTGACCACCAAGCCGTACGACGCGGTGTGGACCTCTGGCACCGAGTACACGGCTGTCAACGCCATCAAGACCGCGGGACGCACTCCGGTGCCGGTCGGGGGTCAGGAGTCCAACGAGTTCGTCAAGCAGTTGGCTGCGGGTGCGCCGGGCGTGATGGTCACGAACCCGGCCGTCATCGGCGGCGCGGCGCTGTCCGTGGCGCTGCGCGTGGCCAAGGGCGAGGACGTCGAACGGGACTTCAAGATCACCCCGAAGGTGTTCACCTCGGCCGACAAGAAGTCGCAGTTCCAGTCGATGTACGTCCCCGGCCAGGACCAGACCTTCAACACGACCATGTCGATCGACGGTCTGACGCACTTCACCAAGGACCAGCTCCTGGCCTGCAAGGGCCCCGGCGAGTAGAGCGACTCGCGAACCCTCGCACACATGGACGGTGGCTGCGTCAGCACGGGGGGCGACGCGGCCACCGGTCACCCGGTCATTCGTGCCGGACACCAGAGAATCGAGAGTTTGATGGCTGAACCGCTGCTGACCGCGAAGGGTGTGTCCAAGTCCTACGGACCCGTGCGCGCGCTGAAGTCGGTCGACCTTGAGGTACGCCCCGGCGAGGCCCACGCCCTTCTCGGCGCCAACGGAGCCGGGAAGTCGACCTTCGTCAAGATCCTCACCGGCGTGGTGGGTCTGGATGCGGGCGAGTTGACGATGGACGGCGCGCCGCTGAAACTGGCGAACCCTCACCAGGGTCTCGGCAGGGGCATCGCGTCGGTCTTCCAGGACCCGGCACTCGTTCCGGATCTGACCGTCGTCGAGAACTGCCGTCTCACCGGCAGTTCCACCGAGCGCGTACGTCGGGAACTCGGGCGGATGGGGCTCGGGACGCTGGATCTGCGGGAGAAGGCCGGTGACATTCCCCTGCCCTTCCAACGGATGATCGACCTCGCTCGCGCACTGAGCCACGAACCGCGTCTGCTGATCCTGGACGAGATCACGGCCGCTCTCCCTCGTGACCTCGCGGAGAAGGTCTTCGAGGTGATGGCCGCGCAGGTCGAGCGGAACCGAACGGTGCTGTTCATCTCGCACCGTCTGGACGAGGTGATTCGTCACTGCACGAACTGCACCGTCTTCCGGGACGGACGCACCGTCGCGTCCTTCGTGCCCAGGGAGGGCGGCGAACAGCGCATCGTCTCCTCGATGCTGGGCGGGGACGCCGACGTCGACCGTTCGGACATCGTGGAGCGCGCTCCGTCGCAGCTCGGTGAGAGCTTCCTGGACGTGCGCGAGTTGGCGTACGGGCAGGTCCACGACGTCGGCTTCGAGGTCCGTGCCGGTGAGGTGGTCGGGCTGATCGCGCTCGAAGGCCAGGGCCAGGACGAACTGTTCGCCTGTCTGGCCGGCGATCAGCGCTCCAGCGCCGGAACGATCGCCCTGCGTGGCAAGGAGATACGGGCGCGGCACCCCGCGGACGCCATCAAGGCAGGGATGGTCCTCGTGCCGAGTGACCGACTGATGGCGCTGCTCCCTCAGCGACCCATTCACGAATCGGTGGCCCTTCCCCTCCGAGCCTCGGTCCGGCACTGGGGCCCCTTCAGCGCCCGTCGCGAGCGCGAGGTCATGGGTAAGGTCGTCAAACGCCTCTCCATCGACACCCGGGCTGCCGCGCAGAGCCGACGACTCTCCGGCGGCAACCAGCAGAAGCTCACCATTGCCCGGTGGCTGGCGGCCGGCTTCGACACCCTGCTGCTGTTCGACCCCACCCGCGGGATCGACATCGGCGCCAAGCATCAGATCTACGAACTGGTCCGAGAACTGGCAGCCGACGGGAAGGCGGTCTTCATGTACACCAGCGAGCTGCGCGAAGCCAACCTCGTCTGCGACCGGATTCTGGTTCTACGGCGGGGGACCATCGTGGGTTCCCTGCTGCCAGGCGCCACCGAGGAGCAGATGCTGCAGGCCATGTACGGCGTGATCGTGGACCAGGAGGTCGTCGGATGAGTACGGTCCCGGTCCAGGACTCGGTGACCAGCCTGCCGACGCCGTCGACCACGTTCCAGCGCTTCCGCAGGAGGCACGGCTGGCTGCTCACGATCGCAGTGATCCTTGTGGGCATGCTTGTCTGGCGGGCCGGACAGATTCCGGTTTTCGGCGGCTTCGCGGTTCGCACCATAACGGCCGGAACACTCTCGCTGGCACTGGTCTCGATCGCCCTGGGAGTCGTCATTCTCACCGGCGGCTTCAACTTCGCCGTCGGCTCCATGGTTGTCTTCATCAACTGCTTCTCGGCCTGGCTCATGCAGGGCAAGGGGCTTGCGGCCTGCCTCCTCGTAGCCGTGCTGGCCATCGCGCTCTCAGTGGTGTTGTCAGCTCTCATGGGCTGGATCTCGGTCGTGTCCGGCGTCCCCGACATCGTCGTGACGCTCGCCGTCAGTTTCATGCTGCCGGGTGCCGCGCTCCTCCTCCTGGGAGGTCCAGGAGGAGGAACCTCTCCCGAATTCGTCGATCTCGTGGTCGGCGGGCTGGCCAACCCCTGGCCGTCCCTCTGCTGGCTCGTGGCATCCATCGGTCTCATCTGGATTCCCTTGGCCCGCAGCCGGTTCGGGAAGGCGTTGTACGCCCTGGGTAGCAGCAAGCAGGCCGCGTTCCTCGCCGGTGTGGACGTGGGACGCACACGCATCAAGGCGTACGCCCTGTCCGGTCTCTTCTGCGGACTCGCCGGCGTCGCGACAACCGCCTACACGGCCAGCGCCGAGCCCCGGGCCTCGACCGGGCTGGGCATGCTGCTCAGCGCGGTGGCAGCCGTGGTCCTGGGCGGCGTCGCGCTCCAGGGCGGGACGGGAGGCATGGCCGGACCGGTCCTCGCCGCCTTCATCCTCAGCCTCATCCCGGCGGTCATGCTGGGCATGGGCGTCGACCCCAACACGGCCGAAACCGTACGGGGCGTGATCCTCATCATCGTCGTCCTCGTCGGGGGCTGGCTGCAGGCACAAAGGAGATCGGCATGAGCGGCACCCTGAAGCCTTTGGAGCAGGCGGACATGGTGACTGTTGCCCAGGCGCAGGACGCTCACGGATCGCGCCGCAGAGCGCTGGCCGAGCGGCTGCGCGACCAACCGGTGCTGGCTCTCGGTCTGGTCTTCGTCGTCCTCTACCTCATCTCCGGCAGCCAGGATTCCGCGATGTTCTCCGCGGAGGGTGTCCGCTCGCTGCTGCTCCTCGCCGCGCCGCTCGGCATCTTCGCCGCGGCACAGACGATCTGCATGCTCACCGGGGGCATCGACCTCAGCATCACGATGACGGCGAACCTGGCCGCCTACGTCTGCGCCAATCAGGCGGGGGCCGGCCAACTGCAGGCTCTCGCCCTCGCGTTCGGCGTGGGAATACTCGTGGGCGTCGTCAATGGCATCGGCATCGGCGTCTTCAAGGTCAACGCACTCATCATGACCCTGGGTCTGTCGTCGGTACTGCTCGGCATCATCGTGGTCGGCATGAAGAGCGGCGGCTTCCTCTCCGGCTCCAAGACGGTCATCCCCCTCGTCACCTACCTCGGAGGCGGGTCGCTCATCGGCCCGATCCCGGCAAGTGCGCTGCTCTGGGTGCCACTTTCGATCATTCTCATCTGGGGCCTGAGGCAGACCGGTCTCGGACGCTGCATCTACGCAGTGGGTGACAACCCGGTGGCGTGCAGGCTCGGAGGCGTCCGGGTCTGGATGGTCCTGACCGCCGTCTATGCCATCGCCGGAGTCCTGGCCGCGCTCGGGGGGCTGCTCTTCTCCGGTATCTCGTCATCCCTCGGGCCTGACCAGACCAACGGATACCTTCTCCCCGCGATCGCCGCCGTGGTCATCGGCGGGACATCGATCATGGGTGGGATCGGGGGCTACTCAGGCACGATCATGGGCACCTTGATCCTCACCCTGCTCAACCGGCTTCTGCTCACCCTGGACACCAGCGAGGGCATGCGGCAGATCATCTACGGCGTCATCGTGCTCACTCTTGCGTGGGCCTACGTCAGGATCTCGGGCCAGCGATCGGAGTAGCAGGCCAGTCGCACCGCGCCTCCCTTCCCGGGGCGTCGAACGGCACGTGGACACGCTGAGCGGAGCAGTCGAACCCTACCCCCTTTGGGTGAGAGGATCATATGATGACATGCGTGCAGTGCATGCTGGACGGGTCGAAGCGCACAGTAAGGAGCCGGCCGTGACCATTCGCCTCGGCGCCATCGCCGACGACTTCACAGGTGCCACAGACCTGGCCAACAACCTCGTACGCTCCGGCATGCGCACCACGCAGGTCATCGGGGTGCCCACAGTCGGCACGCTCAAGGAGTTCGAGTCGGACGCGGTCGTGGTGGCCCTGAAGACGCGGACCGCGCCGGTGGCCGATGCGGTGCGAGAGTCGGTGGAAGCGGCCAAGTCGCTTCGCGAAGCCGGTGCCGAGCAGCTCTACTTCAAGTACTGCTCGACCTTCGACTCGACCGACGAAGGCAACATCGGACCGGTGACCGACGCCCTGTTGGACCTTGTGGGGGCTGACTACACCGTTGCGGCCCCCGCTTTCCCGGCCGTCGGACGAACGGTCTATCAAGGCCATTTGTTCGTAGGCGACCGGCTGCTCAACGAATCCGGCATGCGGAGCCATCCGCTCACACCGATGACGGACGCCGATCTCGTGCGCGTTCTGGGCAGGCAGACGATCCATCCGGTGGGACTGATCGCCGAGGCGACGGTTCTCGCCGGCCCGGAGGCTGTCGCGGACGAGCTTCGACGACTGCGACGTGACAACGGCGTGCGGATCGCCGTACTGGACGCTGTCTCCGATGCCGACCTGGTCACCCTGGGATCCGCCGTGGCCGACCTGCCCCTCGTCACGGCGGGCTCGGGGCTCGCGCTCGGCCTCGCGCGCGGCTGGTCCCGTCGGCCTTCGTGCGAAGCGCAGTTGCTTCCGCCGGCGTCGGGTCACGCGGCAGTGATCGCGGGTTCGGTGTCCAGAGCGACCAACGCCCAGGTGGACGAGTTCATCGCCACCGGAGCTCCCGCCGTGTCCCTGGACCTGGACCGGATCGCGTCGGGCGTCGATGTGGTCCCGGAGGTGCTCGACCGCTCGTCCCGTGCGCTGGGGCGTGAACCCGTGCTCGTGTACTCGACGCGCTCGCCGGCCGAGGTGAAGGCCTTCCAGGATCTCGTGGGACAGCAGCACGCCGGCGAGCTCATCGAGTCCGCCTTGGCGCGCATCGCCGTCGGGCTGGTGGATCTCGGTGTGGGCGCTCTGGTGGTCGCCGGTGGAGAGACGTCCGGTGCCGTCGTGCACGCGCTCGCCGTCGACTCCCTGCAGATCGGCGCCCAGATCGACCCCGGGGTTCCGTGGTGCGCCACCCGCCGGTCCGGTCGAACGCTCCATCTCGCGTTGAAGTCCGGGAACTTCGGGGGCGCCGACTTCTTCACGCGTGCGTTCACCCAGCTCGACCGGAAGGCGGACACATGACCCGGGAACCACGCGATGAAATAGTGCGAGTCGGCCGGAGCCTGTTCGAGCGCGGTTATGTCCACGCCGCTGCCGGGAACATCAGCATCCGGCATTCCGAGGGGTTCCTCATCACGCCGACGGACGCCCCGCTGGGCTTTCTCGAAGCGGACCGCCTGGCCGAGTGCGATCTCGACGGAAATCAGCTGAGCGGCGCGCGGGCGAGCAAGACCCTGCGACTGCACCGGCGTATCTACGCGGAGGTGCCCGATGCCGGTTGTGTCATCCACACGCACGCCACGCATCTGGTGGCCCTGACGCTCCGCGGAGTCTGGTCGGCCGAGGACATCCTCCCTCCCCTCACCCCCTACTACGTGATGAAGGTGGGTCACACGCCACTCGTGCCGTACCGGCGTCCCGGACATCCCGACGTGGCTCACCTGGTGGCGGAACGCCTCCGAAGGAACCCGCGTCTGCGCGCCGTGATGCTTGATCGCTTGGGTCCACTGGTCTGGGCCGAGAACCCGTCGGTGGCGATGGCGATCCTCGAGGAGCTGGAGGAGACCGCTCGGGTATGGCTCGCGTCAGGGCGGTCGGACTCGGGGTTGCCGCCAGATGCGATAAGGGACTTGGCCGTCACGTTCGGTTCGCACTGGTGATGAGGGAGTTACAGATGGTCAGGCTTGCTGCCAATGTGTCGATGCTCTACGGAGAACACGACTTTCTCGATCGTTTCGAGGCTGCGGCCGTGGACGGCTTCGACGCCGTCGAATATCTCTTCCCGTACGACTTCGAACCCTCGGTACTTCGCCGACGTCTCGATGAGAACGGTCTCACCCAGGTGCTGTTCAACGCGCCGCCGGGCGACTGGGGCGCGGGGGAACGCGGAATCGCCTCACTGCCCGGCAGGGAACGCGAATTCCGGGCAGGGCTCGACCGAGCCCTGTGGTACGCCCACGAGTTGGGATGCGGGCAGGTGCATGTGATGGCGGGTGTCGTGCCGAACTCCGCGGACCTGTCCGACTACCGGGCCCGCTATCTGGAGACTCTGGCCTGGGCCACAGAGAGGGCCAAGCCGGCCGGTGTCCGGCTTCTGCTCGAACCGATCAATCACCGGGACATGCCCGGCTATCTGCTCACGCGTCAGCGAGAAGCACACAGGGCGGTGGCCGACATCGATGCGTCCGGGCTCGGGGTTCAGCTCGACCTGTACCACTGCCAGATCACCGAGGGCGACCTCACGACGACGCTGCGCAGGGACCTGCCCTCCGGACGTGTCGCGCACGTACAGATCGCCGGAGTTCCCGACCGGCACGAACCGGACCGGGGTGAGGTGGACTTCGCCCATCTGCTCGGTGAGCTCGACCGTCTTGGATACGGCGGTGCGGTGGGACTGGAATACCGGCCGGCTGCCGGCACCAGCAAGGGATTGACGCGTTTTCGACAGTACCTCCGCGACAGGGGAGTCTCGGTATGAGAGTTGTGATCACTGGCGGATCTGGCTTTCTCGGCAACCTGTTGGCCAAGGAGTTGTTGAGGCGCGACCTGTTCCGCGGAGAGAGAATCAGCGAACTGGTACTCCTCGACCGCGTCACTCGGCCGGCCGAGTGGGGGGACGAGAGGGTCACAGAGGTCCAGGGCGACCTTCTCGCCGTCCTCGAGGACGTGTTCTCGGAACCAGTCGACGCGATCTTCCATCTGGCCGCAGCCGTGAGTGCCGACTGCGAGGTCGACTTCGATCTGGGGATGCGGAGCAACGTCGACACCACCCGCGGACTCCTCGAGGCGACCCGGAAGCAGCAGGGCGCCGGCGGGCCTCGTGCCTTGGTCGTCCTCGCGAGCAGCGTCGCCGTCTACGGCCAGGACCCCGAGGTTCCGGCTCCGGAGATGATCTCCGAGCAGGTCCTTCCGCTTCCGGCGTCCAGCTACGGGGCCCAGAAGACCATCTGCGAACAACTGACGGCCGACTACACGCGGAAGGGTTTTCTCGATGGCCGGGTGGTTCGACTGATGACTGTCGCCATCCGGCCCGGCACGCCGAACGGGGCCGCGTCCGGGTTCCTCTCCGGAATCATTCGGGAGCCACTGAACGGCCAGGCGTCGACCTGCCCGGTAGACCCGTCTCTGCGGGTTGCCATCGCATCGCCGCGAAACACGATCTCCGGACTGGTGAAGGTCGCCGAAGCACGTCGTGGGAAGGGTGCGGGCGACCTGGCCGGTCGACTGCCGATCAACCTTCCCTCGCTGACGGTCTCTGTCGAACAGATGCTTGAGGAGTTGCGCCGTATCGCGGGAGACGAGGTGGCCGGGCTGGTCAAGGTGGATCCCGACCCGTCCATCGAGGCGATTGTGGGGTCGTGGCCCGCGCGGTTCGACAACAGAAGGGCGATCGACCTGGGTATCGAGGGCGATTCCTCCTTCCACGATGTTGTCCAGCAGTACATAGCCGACTACGTACCGGCACGTAGTCATGGCGGCTTCCGCGCCGACGGGCGAAGGTAGGCTGAGGACATGCTGTCCAAGATGACCTCGTCGACACGACTGACCGACCGGGTGGCGGCGACTCTCGCCGAGGAAATAGCGAGTGGGCGGATCGGAGTCGGCGAACGACTTCCCACCGAATCGCAACTGGTGACCCAACTGGGCGTCAGTCGAACCGTCGTGCGCGAGGCGATCACGCTGCTGCGCAACTCCGGTCTGGTGGAGTCGCGGCAAGGGGTCGGGGTCTTCGTGCTGCCCGGCCGCATCCAGCCGTTGGACCTGGCAGGTGAGCCGGAACCGAGCATCGCGGCCACGCTGCGCGTGCTGGAGGTGCGAGAGGCGATCGAGGTCGCCGCGGCTCGTTTGGCTGCTCAACGCGCCTCGGCGCAGCAACGACGCAGCATTCGTCGGGCTCTCGACGCCGTTGCCGACGCTGTCGCGAAGGGCGGGGACGGCGTCAAGGAAGACCTTGCCTTCCATGCCGAGATCGCGCAGGCAACCGGCAATGAGGTACTGGCCTCGACTGTCTCCTACCTCGGAGAGGTGATGGAGAGCGGCATCCGCGTGAGCCGCGAGCGCGAAGCGCTTCGGGCCGACTTCATGTCAGCCGTCACAGCCGAGCACGAAGCGCTCTTGGCGGCTATCGAGGCCGGTGACGGTGACGCAGCCGCTGCGGCTGCGTCGACGCACCTGCACAACGCCGCGACTCGTCTTCGGACCAGCGGCGAGAGCTGACGCTTCCGACAGCGGGCTTGACGCGCTTTCGAGGGCCTGGGCGGAGTGGTGGACGCCGCAGACTCCGCCGCGGCGGAGTCTGCGGCGTCCGGGCCGTGGCGGCACCGCTGGCCGTCGGCAACCCGCTTTTCGTCAAGCCCGGCGAGGACGCGCCGATCGCCTGCGGACTGCTCGCCGCAGAGGCACTGCGCGAGGCGGGACTGCCCGACGGAGTGCTCGACGTGGCCACCAACGCCCGTAAGAACGCCGCAGGGGTCGCCGAGGTGCTGATCGCCGCCCGCGCGAGTACGCGCAGTGAACCTCACCGGCTCCACGGGCCGCGCTCGAAGTGGGCGGCGAGAACGCGGAGATCGTCCTGGACGACGCGGACGTGGACCATGCCGTCGAGGCCGTGACGTTCGGCGTGTTCAGGTCTCGGCAGGGGTTCGACTCACGGCCGTCTCGGCCCAGATGGTCTTGCCGTCGCGGGTGTGCCGAGTGCCCCATCCTCGACTGAGCCGGGCCACGAGCAGCAGACCACGACCGCCCTCGTCGTGCGCGCGGGCGCGGCGCAGGTGAGGGGCTGTGCTGCTGCCGTCGGAAACCTCGCAGGTGAGGTGGTGCTCGTAGATCAGCCGCAGCCGGATCGGGGGAGAGGCGTGCCGGATGGCATTGGTGACCAGCTCGCTGACCAGCAGTTCGGTGACGAAGGAGTCCTCCTGCAGGCCCCAGTCGCCGAGTCGGGCGGAAACGAGCTTGCGGGCCTTGGAGACGATGGCCGGGGCGCCTGGCAGGTCCCAGGTCGCGACGTGTCCCGGGTCCAGGACCCGGGTGCGGGCGGTCAGCAGCGCGATGTCGTCGGTGTGACGGTCGGTGGGCGGCAGCGCGGCGAGCATACGGTCGCACAGGTCGTCCAGATCGGTGGCGGGCCGGGCGAGCGACGCGCGCAGTCTGGTGAGGCCCTTGGCGAGGTCGTGGTCGGGGGTGTCGATCAGGCCGTCGGTATAGAGCGCGATCACGCTGCCCTCGGGGAGGGTGACCGAGGTGGTCTCGAAGGGCAGGTCGCCCAAGCCCAGCGGGGGACCGACGGGCAGTTCCAGAATGTCCACGGTGCCGTCGGGGCTGACCACGGCCGGCCCGGGGTGGCCGGCGCTGGCCAGTGTGCAGACACGTGAAACGGGGTCGTAGACCGCGTAGAGGCACGTCGAGCCGAAGCCCCCGGCGAGTTCGGCGGCCTGGTCGTCCGGCGTGCTGCCGTCGGCGTCGGCCGAGAGCCGTACGACCAGGTCGTCGAGGTGGGTGAGCAGCTCGTCCGGCGCGAGGTCGACATCGGCGAGCGTACGTACGGCGGTGCGCAGGCGACCCATGGCGGCCGACGCCTGAATGCCGTGCCCGACCACGTCGCCGACGACCAGCGCGACCCTGGCGCTGGACAGGGGGATCACGTCGAACCAGTCGCCCCCCGCACCTCCCGGCCCGTGGGCGGGCAGATAGCGGTAGGCCACGTCCATGGCGGCCGGACGGGGCAGCCTCTGCGGCAGGAGGGTGCGCTGGAGCGTCGCCGCCGTGTCGCGCTCACGGGTGTAGCGACGCGCGTTGTCGATGGCCACCGCGGCCCGTGCCGAGATCTCCTCGGCGAGCAGCAGATCGTCCCGGTCGAAAGGATCCGGCGTCCGGTGACGGACGAGAACGGTCACCCCCAGCGTGGCACCCCGGGCCCGCAACGGCACGGCCATGACGGAATGGACACCGAGAGCGCGTACCTCCGCCTCCAGGAGCGCGTTCCCGAGGAGCGACGCGTCGTACCGGGCCCGCAGTACGGACCGTCCCGTGGCCAGGCACCGCGCCGTCGCCGAGTCACCCGAGTAGGAGACGACATCACCGAGGGCGAAGACCGGTTCGGGCGCTCCTGGGATCTCCGGCCGGCGAGCGACCAGGCGCAGCCGGACCGGCCGCCGCGGATGGGTTCCCGAACCCTCGGACGAAGGGCCGGTCGCCTCGGCGGCATCGAGGTCGGGGAGCAGCGAGACGACGACCAGGTCGGCGAACTCCGGAACGGTGACGTCGCTGAGTTCCGCGGCCGTACGCGCCACGTCCAGGGTGCTGCCGATGCGGACACTGGCGTCGTTGAGCGTCTGCAGCCGCTTACGGGCCCAGTACTGTTCCGTGATGTCGTGGGCGGTCACACCCACACCACGCATCACGCCGTCCGGGTCTCGCACGGGGAAGGTCTGCTGGGACCACGCGTGTTCGCGGGACTCTCCGGGAACCCGCCCGTAGGCCTCCAGGTACTGCGGTTCGCCGGTCTCGAGCGTCCGCGCCATGGCCCTCTCCAGCCGGTCGCTGCTCAGGTGGGGCGCCATCTCCGAGACCCGCAGCCCGCGCCACTCGCTCTCGGGAAGGGACGTCGCTCGTTCGGCGGCCCGGTTGGCGCGACGCCGACGCATGCGGATGTCGTGCACGCCGAGGGCGCAGGGAGTCTGCTCGAAGGCCCACACCCCCAGCGACTCGTCCCACGGACCCGAGGCCTCGTCGAGGGGGGAGACCACGAACCATTCGGGGCCCGTGTCGGCCCCCGGCCGGTGATGAGCCAGCAGCCGAGTCTCCACCCGGTGCCCGTCCCGGTGCCGCAGTGCAACGGTGCCGCTCCACCGCGGCAGGTCATGGAGCTCGCTCACTCTTTCCGCGGGGAGGGCTTGATCGAGCAGGTGGACGGCGGGCCGTCCGACGACCTCGGCGGACGAATAGCCCAACAGCCTGCGGGCACCCTCTCTCCAACCCGTCACCGAGCCGTGCTCGTCCATGGTCGCCCTGGCCGTAGCCACCTCGTCGAACCTGTCGTCGGGCGAGAACGTCTCCGCGGCCTCAGGTGGATTCGGTTGCTCCATCGCTGTCTCGCTTCCAGCCGACCACACGCCTCTTCGAGAGAGGGGCAGCCGAGACCGGCCGCCGGGGACCGTGATCCACCCCAAGGGTACGCCGCTCGGTGCCGCCGAGCCCTGCCCAGATCCACGCCGAGGTGGCGGGTGTCCCGGAGGAGCTGAGCACCACACGGGCCGATGCGGTGCCCGGACGGTGCGCGTCCGCCATGTGGTCATGAGGGGCGCGGTACCGCGAGGCGCGGTGCTGCGTCGTGAGGCCGAGCGGCGCGAGCGCCCTGTGCGACTGCTCACGCGTAGCTGGAACACGTTCGCGGCTGAGCAGGCAGCCGTTCCCATGTCCGGGCGGAGTCGGCGCAGGTTGTTCCTCTCCGCGGCCCCCGCTTCGGACGTGGCCCTCGTCACCGTGGGGACGCCCGGCGTCATGACCGTGGGGCTCGGCGGCCACGGTCATGTCGTCGTCGGTGAACGCCTCGACGACGCGGACCGCTCCGATCGTGTCCGGGCACTACGGGTCCGCGTCCTCGTGCGGTGGCAGTCAGGCCGTACCCGACGTGCACCTGGATGTGCGGTGAGCGTGGCCAACGTGCCTGCGGAGAGAAGGAGTTGATGTTGGGGGCAAATGCCCCTAGTGCGAGCCGGTTCCGGAAGACATGGTTGACGCGCCCCCTGGACCAGCACTGGACGACGCCCGGCGCTCGTGTGCCGAGCGTGTCGGCTGGTCAGTGGCCCGAGTCCCAAGTCAACGAAAACGGAACCGAGTTGAAACACAGCGACAGGCACGGCAGGTCGACCGCCCGACGCCTGACGGCTCCCTTGGCCGTGTCCCTGGCAATCGTCTGCACCGTGGCGCCCGCCCACGCCGGCCCCGTCGGCACGCCCGGCGACGCCGAGGCCCGCATGTACGTCGTCAAGCTCGACGAGCCGCCCGTCGCCACCTACCAGGGCGGTCTGAAGGGTCTGGCGCGCACCGCCCCGTCGCCCGGGAACCGCCTCAAGGCGGGCACGAACGCCGTGAAGGCCTATGTGCGACACCTGGACAACCGCCGGGACGAGGTGCTCGACGACGTCCCCGGTGTCAGGAAGAGCTACGAGTACAACTACGCCCTCAACGGCTTCGCCGCGAAACTGACCCCCCGTCAGGTGGCGCGGCTGTCCGCCACTCCCGGGGTGCTCTCACTGACTCCCGACAAGGCCGCCTCGCTGCCCCCGGCACCAGGCCGGCCCGGCTCGCCCGCGGTGGCGTGGGACGCCCGTACCCCGGCGACGGCCCGCGGCGACCAGCCCCGGCCTGGGCGGTCCGTACCCGACGCCGAAGGACGTGCGGCCGGTGCGAAGGGGAGCACGGACACGGCCGACGGCTCTCTTCCCCCTCCCGAGATCCCGCGCTTCCTGGGGCTGGACGGCGAGAAGGGGCTCTGGTCGAAGCTCGGCGGCCCCGAACGCGCCGGCGAGGGCACCATCATCGGCGTGATGGACACCGGCATCGACCCGACGAACCCGATGCTCACCCCCCTCTCCGAACCCCGCCCCGACGCCGACGCCATCGCCAAGAAGTGGCACGGCACCTGCGACGCGGGCGACGACCCCGCCCACAAGGTCACCTGCAACAACAAGCTCATCGGAGCCCAGTGGTTCCGCGAGGGTGTCCCGGACCCCACCCCCGAGGACATCCCGTCCCCCTGGGACCTGGACAGCCACGGCACCCACACCGCCACCACCGCCGCCGGCAACCACGACACCCCGGTGGAGCTGCCCGACTACGGCATGCGCGGCACGGTCAGCGGTATGGCTCCGGCCGCCCGGGTGGCCGCGTACAAGGTCTGCTGGCACGACGGCTGCTGGGACACGGACACCACGGCGGCGATCGACAAGGCCGTGGCGGACGGTGTGGACGTCATCAGCTTCTCCATCGGTGGCGCGCTCACCACC
This sequence comes from Streptomyces griseiscabiei, assembly GCF_020010925.1. Lineage (NCBI taxonomy): Bacteria > Bacillati > Actinomycetota > Actinomycetes > Kitasatosporales > Streptomycetaceae > Streptomyces > Streptomyces griseiscabiei. Next base: position 3,450,177 of record NZ_JAGJBZ010000002.1, read on the forward strand.
TCCACCTCCATGGACGCGATGTTCAACGCCGCGAGGGCGGGCGTGTTCGTCTCCGCGGCGGCCGGCAACAGCGGACCCGAGACGGCGGACAACACGGCGCCGTGGATCACCACCGTCGCCGCCGAGACCCACGACAGCGGCTACACCTCGACGCTGGTCCTGGGCGACGGCCGCCGTTTCACCAACGTCAGGCTGCCGTCCCCCTCGGTCCCCACGGCCCCGTTGGTCAGCGCCGGCGACGCGCGCAGGCCGGACGCGGACGCAGCGCAGGCCACGCTGTGCGCGCCGGGCACGCTCGACCCCGCCAAGGTGAAGGGCCGGATCGTTATGTGCGACCGGGGCGGGGTGGCCATCTGGGACAAGGGCCGGGAGATCGCCGACGGGGGCGGCGTGGGCATGGCGGTCGCGAACACGTCGACCAGCGCCCAGGAGTTCTTCCCGAACGACTACGTCGTGCCCACGGCCCACCTGAGCCAGGAGGACGGGAAGGCGGTCAGGGAGTACGCCACCGGCGCCGGAGCCACGGGCGAGTTCGTCTCCGGCACCGTCCGGGTCCGCGCTCCGCAGATCACCTCGTTCTCCTCCGGCGGTCCCGACCCCTACAGCGGAGGCGACCTGCTCAAGCCCGACATCGCCGCCCCCGGCCACCTCGTCCTGGCGGGCATCGTGCCCGACGACGAGTCCGGTTCGCGGGACCGGCTGGGCTTCGCTGACGGCACGTCGATGGCCACCCCGCACATATCCGGCCTCGCCGCCCTGCTGAAGCAGCTGCACCCCGACTGGTCGCCCATGGCGGTCAAGTCGGCGCTGATGACGACGGCGACGGCCACCGACAACGAGGGCCGGCCCATCGGCCGGGACGGCGCCGGGACCGCGACCCCGCTCGACTACGGCGCCGGCTCACCCCGGGCCGCCCTCGCCGCCGACCCGGGGCTGGTCTACGACTCGACGTCCGCGGACTGGACGTCGTACCTCTGCGGGCTGCGGCTGCTGCCCACGGCCGGGGTCGGCGATGACACCTGCGGGACCTCCCGTCCGATCGACCCCAGCGACCTGAACCACCCGTCGATCGCGGTCGGGGACCTGTCCGCACGGCAGACCGTGACCCGCACGGTCACCAACGTGGGCAAGGACACCGCCACCTACAGCGCGACGCTCCAGACACCGCCCGGTTACGAGGCCCATATCACCCCGCGGCGCCTGACGGTGGCCCCCGGCGACTCGGCGACCTACCGGGTCACCTTCACCCGCACCGACGCCGCCTACGGCACCTTCTCCTACGGCTCCCTCACCTGGAGCGACGCCCACAGCCACCACCGGGTCACCAGCCCGATCGCGCTGCGCGCCGCCCGCATCGCCGCACCGGCCGAGATCGCCCTCACGGGCGAGCGGTCCACCCAGCTCACCGTACGGACGGAGTGGAAAGGAGAACTGACCGCGCGGGCGGAGCTGTACGGGGACGAGAGGATCACCGGCACCCTCACCGGCGAGGACCAGGACTTCCTGTCGAACCCGCACGCCGGTGACGCCGCCGCGAAGATCCCGGTGCACGTCCCGGAGGGCGCCCCCTTCACCCGGGTCGGGGTCGACGCGGCGGACCACGTGCCCGGGAGCAAGGTGTTCCTCGCCGTCTTCGACCAGAACGGCGGGCGACTCCCGTCCGGGGACTACGCCGACCTGCCTCCCGGCGACTACGACGTCTACGTGGTGCAGTACGACACGCCGGAGGGCACCGACAGCCAGCAGTACACGCTGCGCCTGTGGAAGGTCGGCCAGACGGCCCCGGCCGTCCGGCCCACCGTCACCCCCGCCACCCGGTCCGTCACGCCGGCCGCCCGGAGCCGGCTGACGGTGAAGTGGTCGGACGCCGCGCGAGGCGAGCGGTACGTCGGCCTCATCGAGTACGGCGACGGGTCCCGGCCCGAGGGCCTCACGAAGCTGGCCGTGACGCGGTAACAGCCACCCACGGCAGAAAGCGCCCGCCCGTGAACCCCGCGAGGTTCGCGGGCGGGCGCGGGCGGGCGCGCGTCGAGTGCGGAGTTGTGCGGGTGATGTGAACGCGGATGGTACTCAAGTAGGAGTCGAGGAGGTGGTTTTTAGTTCTCCGGACCAGAGGTCGCAGGGGAAAGGGGTCATACCCTTTCTGGCTGTAGGCGGAGTGAGTCGCCCCCCAAGGCTCCGTCATGCCCCCCACAACTGGAGTCGCAATGCCGCCCTGTGTGGTCACTGGCTCATCCACTTCCAGACTTCCCTTGACACTCGCGCTCGCCACCGACAGCGGCCTCGTTCCGAACGATCTGTCGGCGGACCACGTCCGACTGGTCACCGAGCCATCCGATGTCCGAGCGGACGACGACGTCCTGCTGTTCTACGGACAGGGAATGGCACGCGAACTGATGCGCTTCCGCGTCGAACTCGAGGGTGTGCTGCCACCGACGGCGGTGCTGGCGTACTCGTTGGACTGGGACGACGTGTTCCTCGCGCTCGAACAGGGGGCCACCGGCTATCTGTTGGAGAACCGGTACGCCTTCCTGCTCAACGAAGCAGTGCTGTGCACCTCCCGTGGCACCGGATTCCTGGACCCCGTCGTCGCGGCCACATGGGTGAGGGCGGTTACCGGCCCGGCGGGGGAGACACCCGGCAGGAAGCCTTCGCGAACGGTGCCCGAGCTTCGCCCGGACCGGCGTTCGGCGCTTTCACAGCGGGAACGCCAGGTCATGAATCTGCTCGCCTCCGGCATGAAAGTCCGCGAGGTCGCGCGGCACATGGTCCTCACCGAGAAGTCGGTCAGGAACTATCTGAGCCGCATCTACCACAAGCTCGACGTACGAGGGCAGTCCGAGGCGATCCTGTACTGGATCGGCCGTCTGGAGCCGGCCACCATGCCACGGCGGGCCTGCCATCCCCTAGGGCCCTTCTGACGGATCTCCGCGGCGTCGCGACGCCCGGCAGGGAGGGGACACAGCGTGGCCCCCTCGTACAGGGCGTCGAGGGCCGGCTCGACACAGGCCCCCGCACTCCGGCGGCCTCGCCCTCCGTCGTCCCTGTCCCCGGCCGCCGGAGCCCTACGTCGTAGGTGCTCCGGCGGTCGACTCCCGCCAGACGATCCGGAAGAGGGAGTCCTCGTTCACTTCGGGTGACTCGCCCCTCAGTCCCGCGATCAGCTTGGTCATGGCTCTGCCGCCGACTCGCTCGAGGTCCACGTCGACCGTGGTCAAAGACGGGGTCATGAACTGTCCGAGCTCGGCGTTGTCCCAACCGGTCACGCTGATGTCGCCCGGCACGCTCCAGCCGCGGGCCAGCGCGCCCCGGACGACGCCGGCGGCCACGAGATCGTTGGCCGCGATCACGGCGGTCGGCCACGATCCCTTCGGCAGCGACCGGATCGCCTCGATGCCGGACTCGCCCGACCAGTCGCCGTCGAAGACGCCCATGGATTCGAGACCGAGACGTTCGACCGTGTCCAGGTAGCTCTGCTTGCGTGCCCTCGCGGAAGCGAACGCCGCGTCACCCGCGACATGGAGGAACCGCGCGTGGCCGAGCGACGCGAGGTGCTCGACCATCCGGATCACCGGGGCGCCGTCGGCCAGTTCACCGATGCCGCGCATGTCGTCGTCGAGGTCGGCGGAGATCACCACGACCGTTCTCTGCTGCAACCTCGCTTCCGCCGTGGGGAGCGCGGGGGCGAGGCAGAGGATGCCCTCGTACTGTCCGGAGTCGGCCATCTCCAGCAGTCGTTCGCTCCTCGCCTCCACACCGCCCGCGGCACTCACCACGTCGGTGAAGTACCCCGCCGACTGCGCCGTCGAGCTGGCTCCCGCCAGCATGCGTGAGGGGTTGAAGGTCATGGCCGGCATGAGGATGGCCAGGCGGCCGGTCTTCCGGGTGCGCATGGACCGTGCCACCAGGTTGGGGCGGTAGTCGAGCTGCCGGACAGCGCTCTCGACGCGCTCCACGGTCGCGGGCTTCAGCCCGCCGTTGAAACGCAGATACCGCGACACCGTCTGGGGTGACACACCGGCGAGTCGCGCCACATCGGTGATCGTCGGTCGCCGTCGCGCCGTGCCAGCGCCGTCCATCCGCTTCCCCCACCCTTTCGCCGGAACTCACTGAAGCCAGAGCCTACACACTCTTGACGCAAAAAGAGATCGTTCACTATCGTCCCTGCCAGCCCGGAAGTGAACGTTAACTTTTTGGCAGGCGCGGGACCCGGGGGACGGGGTCCGCACCACATTCAGTGTGCCGATGCCGCCACCTAGGGAGCAGTGCCGTGAGCTCCATCAACGAATTACGCCGGCTGCGGGGGTCCCGACGGGGAGCCCGACAGCAGAACAAGGCGGCGTTCCTCTTCCTCCTGCCCTGGTTCGTCGGGCTCTTCGGGATCACGCTCGGCCCGATGCTGGCCTCGCTCTACCTCAGCTTCACCAAGTACAACCTCCTCCAGCCGCCGCAGTTCAGCGGGCTGGACAACTGGACGCGCATGCTGGGCGACGAACGACTGCACACGTCGCTCCAGGTGACCTTCACCTATGTCCTGGTCTCCGTACCGCTGCAACTCGCCCTGGCCCTGGCGCTGGCCCTGCTGCTGGACAGGGGAGTGCGGGGACTGTCCTTCTACCGCTCCGCCTTCTATCTGCCGTCCCTGATCGGGGGCAGCGTCGCGATCGCCGTGCTGTGGCGCACGATCTTCGGCACGACCGGCCTGGTGAACAAGGGTCTCGGCGTGTTCGGTGTGGAAGGGCAGGGCTGGATCTCGGAACCCGGCACCGCGCTGTCGACCCTCATCGTGCTGAACGTCTGGACGTTCGGCTCCCCGATGGTGATCTTCCTGGCCGGTCTGCGGCAGATCCCGGCCTCCTTCTACGAGGCGGCCTCGGTCGACGGCGCGACACGGTGGCGGCAGTTCCGCAGCATCACCGTGCCGATGCTGACGCCCATCATCTTCTTCAACCTGGTGCTGCAGATCATCCACGCCTTCCAGACGTTCACCCAGGCCTTCGTGGTCTCGGGCGGCACGGGAGGCCCCGCCGACTCCACGCTCTTCTATTCGCTCTACCTCTACCAGCGGGGCTTCGGCCAGTTCGACATGGGCTACGCCTCCGCGCTTGCCTGGCTCCTGCTCCTCATCGTGGCGGTCTTCACCGCCATCAACTTCTGGGCCTCGAAGTACTGGGTGTTCTACGATGACTGACCGCACCGTGGCCAAGATCGGCACATTCGCCCCGCCTGTCGCCCGTACGCGCACGACAGGACCGACCCGGCGCCGAGTCCGCTCCCTGCTCAAGCACGCGGCGCTGATCGCCTGCGCCCTGCTGATGCTCTACCCGGTCCTGTGGATGGTGGTCAGCTCGTTGCGTCCCAGCAACGAGATCTTCCGCAACGCGGGGATCGCCCTGACGGACCTGCGCGTGCAGAACTACTCCAACGGCTGGGACGCCTTCGGCCGGCCGTTCAGCCACTACCTGGTCAACTCGCTGATCGTCGTGGTCGGCGCGATCATCGGGAACCTGCTGGCCTGCGCACTGGCCGCCTACGCCTTCGCCAGGCTGGAGTTCCGAGCCAAGCGCCTGTGGTTCGCCCTCATGCTCGTCACGATCATGCTGCCGATCCACGTACTCATCGTCCCGCAGTACGTCATGTACTCACAGCTGGGCTGGGTCAACACGTTCCTCCCGCTGATCGTGCCGAAGTTCCTGGCGACCGACGCCTTCTTCATCTTCCTCATGGTCCAGTTCATCCGCGGCATCCCCCGCGAACTCGACGAGGCGGCCACGATCGACGGCGCGGGGCAGGGGCGGATCTTCTTCCGGATCATCCTGCCGCTGATGATCCCCGCCCTGGCCACCACCGCCATCTTCACGTTCATCTGGACCTGGAACGACTTCTACACCCAGCTCATCTATCTGACCGATCCGGACAAGTACACGACCCCCATCGCGCTGCGGGCGCTGGTCGACCAGCAGAGCGCGACCGACTGGGGTTCGGTGTTCTCCATGAGCGTGATGACGCTCGTCCCCGTCTTCCTCGTCTTCCTTTTCGGGCAGCGGTTCCTGCTGCGCGGAATCGCCACCACCGGCGGCAAGTAGCCACCACGTCGGGGCGAGCCGGCGATGCCCCGCTCGCGAGCCGCAGCGCCACACCGTCGCCCCACCTCGCACAGCCGCAGCACACCGCGCCACGCCAAGGAGACACCCATGAACGGCAGACCCGTCAGACCCGCCAGACCCGTCGGACGACTCGCGCTCGCCTCGGTGGCCGCGCTCTCACTGACGCTGACCGCCTGCGCCGGCGGCAGCGCCGGCCCGGTCGACAAGCTCGGCGACAAGCCGGTCACCATCAGCATCGACTGGTGGGGAGACGCGAACCGCGCCAAGGCCACCAACGAGGTCATCGACGCGTTCGAGAAGAAGCACCCCAACATCACGGTCAAGGGCCAGTACAAGGACTGGACCGGCTACTGGGACGCCCTCGCCACGACGACCGCGGCCAATGACTCGCCCGACGTGATCCAGATGGACGAGCTCTACCTCGCGTCGTACGCGAACCGCGGCGCGCTCTACGACGTCAGCCAGGCGGGGAAGCTTCTGGACACCTCGCGGTTCGCCGAGGAGGCCCTCGCCACCGGTCAGGTCGACGGCAAGCAGTACGCGCTGCCCATCGGTGTCACCGCCCTGGCCATCGTCGTGAACACGGATCTGTTCAAGAAGTACGGGGTGCCGCTCCCCGACGACAAGACCTGGACGTGGGACGACTACACCAAGATCGCCGAGGAACTGACGGACAAGAGCGGCGGAAAGATCCGCGGCGCCTCCGGCACTCCCGGCTTCGACGCCGGCACGCTCAAGTACTGGGCCCGGCAAGAGGGAGGCAGCGTCTTCGACAAGGACGGCACAGTCACCCTGAAGCCCGAAGTGCTCGTCGGCATGTGGGACTTCGCCATGAACCTCATGTCCTCCGGCGGCGGCATCAGCGCCTCGGCCATGGTCGAGGACCAGACCGCGGGTCTCGCCGGTGCCAGCCTCGCGACCCGCAAGTCCGCCATGGCCCCGGCCTACAACACCCAGATCACCGCGCTGCGGCAGGCGTCGGGGGCCAACCTGAAGCTGCTGCAGATGCCGCATGCCGGTACCGCCGAGGCCAACTTCTTCAAGCCCTCCATGTACTGGTCGGTCTCCAGCCAGACCGAACACCCCGCCGAGGCAGCGGCGTTCGTCGACTTCCTGCTCAACACCGACGCGGCGGCCGACATCCTCCGTACGGAGCGCGGAATTCCCGCGAACAAGGACGTCCTGGAGCATCTGAGCCCGAGCCTCTCGGGGACCGACAAGGCGGCGGCCGAGTACTCGAACGCCGTCACGGTGGGCGACGCGCCGGTCGTGACCCCCAATGGTGCCAGCGGGATCGAGACCATGCTCCAGCGCTACAGCCAGCAGGTCTATTTCAAGAAGACCTCGCCCGAAGCCGCCGCGAAGGCCTTCATCAAGGAACTGCAGGGCGAGATCGACGCCGCCAAGTGACCTTCTCCCGCCGGGGGCTGCCGCCGCTGACCGCGGCCCCCGGGCAGAGCCCCGCCGAGCGCGGACGGAATCCAAGGAGAGAGAAAGCACCCATGTCCACCTCCCGGCGCCCCTACCGTGTGGCCATCATCGGCACCGGCGGCATCGCCCAGGCACACGCCGACGCCCTCACCGCGCTCTCCGACCGGGTGAGCCTGATCGCCGTCGCCGACGTCGACCCCGCTCGCGCCGCAGAGTTCACCGCCCGCAACTCCGTACCGAACGTCTACAGCGACCCCCAGGCGCTGCTCGACAACGAACAGCTGGACCTCGCGCACATCTGTACACCGCCCGAGACCCACTCGACGCTCGCCGTCCTGGCGATGCGAGCCGGTGCCGACGCCCTGGTGGAGAAGCCCACGGCACTGAGCCTGCGCGAGATGGACCGGCTGGCCGCGGTGGAGGAGGAGACCGGGCAGCGGGTCCTGACCGTCTTCCAGCACCGCTTCGGCGCGGCAGCCGCCCGGCTGCGCCGGCTGGTCGGTGACGGCGCGCTGGGCCGGCCGCTGGTCGCCACGTGCGAGACCCTGTGGTACCGGCCCGACGAGTACTTCGACGTGCCGTGGCGCGGACGCTGGGACATCGAGGGAGGCGGCCCCACCATGGGGCACGGCATCCACCAGTTCGACCTGCTCCTGTCGATTCTCGGCCCCTGGTCCGAGGTCACCTCGCTGGCCGGCCGCCTGGCCCGGCCGACGGACACCGAGGACGTCTCGGTCGCCGCGGTCCGGTTCGCCAACGGAGCCCTGGCCACGATCGTCAACTCCCTGCTGTCGCCCCGGGAGACCTCGCGGCTGCGTCTCGACTTCCAGTACGCGACCGTCGAACTGGAGCACCTCTACGGCTACCGCGAGGAGCACTGGAGGTTCACCCCGCTGGCCGGCCACGAGGAACTCGCGGCCCTGTGGGCTCCCGGCGACGAGCCGGACGTCACCAGCGGCCACGCGCTTCAGATCGAAGCCGTCCTCGACGCCTTGGACGTCGGCGAGGCGCCCGGTGTCTCGCTGGCCGACGCGCGCCGCACCCTGGACCTGGCCGCCGCGACCTACGCCTCGGCCTTCCGCAAAGCCCCGGTCGCCGCGGGTGAGTTGACCCCCGACGACCCCTTCACGCTCAGCATGGACGGCGGCGCCGTGCCGTGGGAAGCGGTCAAGGAGGCCCTCGTATGAACGCCCTCGACCTACGTCACGACGTCGGTACCTCCGTCACCGTCCGGGACGGCGACACGGAGCTGCTGCGCTACGTGTACCGGCCGGACACCGTCCGACTGGAGTCCCCCAAGCCGTACATCGACCCCCTGCGTACCCGGGCCGGCCATGTGGTCAGCCTGTTCCGCCCGCACGACCACGTCTGGCACAAGGGCATCGCCTGGTCCCTGCCGCACGTCGGCGAGGAGAACTTCTGGGGCGGCCCGACGTACGTCCACGGGCGGTTCTACGTCCAGCTGGAGAACAACGGGACGCAGGCGCACCGCCGGATCGTCACCCTGGAACGGGAGGACGGCACGGCGACCTTCAGCCACGACCTGGACTGGATCACGCAGGCCGGAGCCCTGTTCCTCACGGAGCGCAGGACGCTGCGGGCGCACCTGATCTCCCCGCAGGTCTGGGTGCTGACGTTCGAGACACGGATGACGAACGTCTCCGGAGCGGATGTCGCGATCGGGTCCCCGACCACGAAGGGACGCGAGAACGCCGGCTACGGCGGCCTGTTCTGGCGGGGCCCCCGCTCGTTCACGGGCGGCCGGTTCGTGACCGAGGAGGGCCTGGGAGGCGACGAGGTCCGGGGACGGCGGCTGCCGTGGATGGGTTTCGAGGGCCGTCACGACGTGACGGCCGAGCAGTCGCTCGTGCTCATGGTCGACGACACGGCCAACCCCAACCACCCGCCCCAATGGTTCGCCCGGACCGAGGAGTTCGCCTGTCTGAACCCGGCACCGTTCTTCAGCGAGGAGCTGACCGTCGCGCATGGCGCCACCGTGCGCTTCCGCTACGGCGTCGCCGTGGCCGACACGGACGCGAGCGCGGCGCCCGAGATCGCCGACGCGGTACGCCGGATACTCACCCGCTCCGAGACACCCGTCATCGCCGGGGAACCCGTATAGGAGCGCGGGAACGCCGATCGAGGTGCCGGGAGGGCCCGGCATCTCGCTCGCTCCCGAGGAGCCCGTTCTCAGGACTCCGCCGCCGACGCCCATGCCTGAGCATCGTGAGTCCTCCTCACCCAGTCGCCCCGTGCACCCTCGCGGAAAGGTTCTCATCGTGACCGGTCGTCCCGGCCCGCTCCCCGACTTTCCCGGCTCGGTGGGCCTGAGCCGGCTGAGCGTCTATCCGTGGCCCACCGCCGACGACGCCCACGGCGGCACCCCGCACATGCACCTCGCGTGCGACGAGTGCTACGTCGTCGTCGGTGGCCGAGGCCGGCTCGAAACGCTCGGCAACCAGGGCCACCAGGTCACGCCGCTCGCTCCGGGGGACGTCGTCTGGTTCACCCCCGGCACCATCCACCGCGCCGTCAACGACGGCGACCTGCGGGTCCTCGTCGTGATGCAGAACAGCGGCCTGCCGGAGGCCGGCGACGCCGTGATGACGTTCCCGCCCGAGTACCTCACCCCGCGGACCTACCCGGCCACCGCGTCCGTGCTGGACGGCGACGGCCGGGCCGACGCGGACCGGGCCAGGGCCCGCCGGGATCTGGCCCTGGAGGGATTCGCCGAACTCACCCGCCAGTGGCGGCGCGGCAACCGAGCCGCCTACGAGGACTTCTGCCGGGCGGCCGCCGCCGTCGTCCGTCCCCGCCTCGCGGCCTGGCAGGAGACCGTCCAGGCCGGCCCGCTCGCCTCCGCGCAGCGGAGCCTGCGGCAGATCGGCGCCCTGACCGACGGCGACTGGAGTCATCTGCTCGCCGCCGAGGTCACGCGTATCGCCCAGCCCGAAGAACAGTCGCTGGGCATGTGCGGCTACCTCCACGCCTACGACCCCATCCGCAGAGCGGGGGGAACCCCCACACCCCACCCATAGGCCCTGACTGGACAAAGATGTCGCAGAGAGGAAGAGAAGTGAGGGAAAGTCAACGAACGAGAGTTCACCGACTTGTGGTGACCGTCGGCGTGCTGCTGCTCGCGCTGGTGGCCGGCCCCCTGGTCGGCACGCCTCGTGCGGAAGCCGCGGTCACATCGACGACGGTCACGTTCAAACAGACCACGACCGTCCGGGGGACACCCGACCTGACCTACTACGAATGCCCCGCCGGGAAGCAGTGGGACTTCTACCCCAGCCTCGCGTGGGGCCCGGACGGATGCTCCTTCGAAATCTCCTTCACCGGCCACACGGTGGAGCTGTTCGGACGGACACGGACGGGGCACGGCTCAGGAAACGTGTTCGTCGACGGCACCCAGGTCGGCACCGTCGACTACGGCGCACCGACGAACAACACCACACGGCTGCTCTTCACCAAGGCCGGTCTGTCCGACACCACCCACACCCTGCGCGTGGTGGTCGCGGGCCAGGGCATCGACCACTCCTCGGCGGTCTTCGAAAGGGGCACCCCCGACGGGCCGGACGCTCTCGACCTTCTGTACGCCCAGGTCCGCGATCACAAGAAAGCGGACCACACGTCGGCCAGTTGGGCTCCCTTCGCCTCCGCCCTCGCCGCGGCGCAGGTGTTCGTCGACCACGACACCGGCACCCAGGCCGAGCGCGACGCCGCGGAAAGCCGCCTGAGGTCGGCGTCCAAGGGCCTGGTCCAGGTCAGCGGTCTCCGCGGCATCCTCGCGGACTACGGAACCCGCACGGCCGCGTCGTACACGAGCGCGTCCTGGCAGCCCTTCGCCGCCGCGCGCTCCACCGCGTCCGCCGTGGCGGCCGACTCGCACGCGTCGGCAAGCGAGGTCGTCGCCGCGAAGAACGGCCTGCTGTCCGCGGCGGCCTCACTGGTGACCGTGTCCTCGGGCGAGTTCACCCCGATCAGGAACGACACCTTCTGGACCGACACCGACGGAAACCCGATCTACTCCCAGGGCGGCGGCGTCTTCCGGTTCGGCGACACCTACTACTGGTACGGCGTCCACTACGCCGGGGCCGAGACCTACGCGGCCGACCCGAGGGCGAGAACGACCAACACCACCTTCGTCTCCATCCCGGTGTACTCGTCGAAGGACCTGTCCCGCTGGAAGTACGAGGGCGATGTCGCGTCCGCCGGCACGCCCCTGCGCATCCCCGCGTCCCTGGGCGCCGGGTTCGCGCAGATGTCCAGCCTGGCCGACGCGTCGTGGCTGGGCCGCCTGGGCGTCTCGTACAGCGAGAACACCGGCAAGTTCGTGCTGTCGATCCAGATGAACGAGACCAAGTTCCCGGATCCGGCCGGACAGAACGGCGTGCTCTTCCTGCAGGGCGACTCACCGACCGGCAGCTTCGGGTTCGCGAACATCCAGCGCCAGATCACCAATGTGCCGACCATCTCGACGGGCGACCAGACGGTCTTCACGGACGACGACGGCAAGGACTACCTGGTCTTCGCCAACAGCCGCGGACGCGGCGGCGCCTACGTGTCCGCGCTCGCCGGCGCGGACAACCTGTCGGTCGAACCGGCGGTACGGGTCGGCTTCAACGCCGCCGGGCGCGAGGGCAACGCGATGTTCCGGATCGGCGACTCGTACTATCTGGCGGCGTCGGACCTCCACGGCTGGAACGCCTCCGCGACCCATGTCCTCAGGTCGCAGACCTCCGCCATCCAGGGCGCGTACGGTTCTGAGTTCGTCCTTCCCGGCACGGAGTCCGACTACAGCCACGTGACCCAGACCGGATTCTTCATCAAGGTCCAGGGCACCAAGAACGACCTTGTCATCTACAGCGGCGACCGCTGGGCCGACTTCGCCGGGAACGGCATCGGCTACAACCAGTGGATGCCGATCACGGGTTCCGGGGACGACCTTCGGTTCCACTCCCTCAGCGACTGGCAGCTGAACGCGGTGACGGGGGAGTGGAAGGTGGGCAGGAAGAACAACTACGCCCTCAATCCGCACTTCGAGGCCGACCGGGTCGCCGTCTCGCCGGTCCAGGGGTGGACCTACTCGGGGAACACGTCCGCGATCGTCAACCAGGCCGACACGAGCGGACGCGTCGGCAACTTCCATCTGGCGTTCACCGGTTCCGCGCAGTTCTCGGCGGGCGCCTCCCAGGACGTCACCCTTCCGGACGGCGTCTACGACCTGACCGCGGCCGTCCGCAACGGGGTGACCGGTTCCGGCGCATCCGCCACCATGTCCGTCACGTCCGACGGAAGGACGACCTCGGCCGACCTGAAGCAGCAGGGCTCCACCTGGAGCCAGGTCACGATCCCGGACGTGCGGGTGTCCGGCGGGACGGCCCGGATCAGCTTCTCCGCCACCGACGTGCCGGGAGGCCAATGGCTCAACATCGACGACATCTCCCTGGTCGCAGCCGACTCCTGAGAACTCCCGGCCCCGCTCCGTACGCCAAGTCCGCCCGCGCCGTGTCCGGCCAGCACCCCGGCCACGGCGCGGACCCATGTCCTTCGGCATCTGGGGGACGTCGCCCAGCGCGCCCGAGGGACCCGTCGCGCGGGCCGGACTGGAGCGGGGACTGTTCCGGCTGGGACCCGCGGCGTGATCCCGTTCCTGCTGATCGAGTTCCTGCCGCGCATTCGCTGACCTGCCGGGCGAGGCCGCTCGCGCCCCGCCGGGACAGGCGGACGCAAGTTACCCGTGGGTCGGGTAATTCACCCCTGTCGACCGGTTCTGGAAATCCTTAGGCTGTAAAGAAGTGGCAAAGTCCAGTTAATGGACATCGCCTTATTTCAGTCCACTGCAGAAAAGGGATATTCATGTCGGCCTCGCATCACCGAAAGAAGCGCGGAGTGCTGTCCTTGACGCTGGGGATGTCGCTTGCCGCAGGGCTCGGCGTCGCCGGGATCGTCGCCACGAATCAGTCGGCATCGGCCGCCCCGAGAACGGTGGAAGACCCGAAGGAGGCGGCTCAGATGGTCACGATATGCAACAACGTCATGGCGGCGAGGGCGGCGGGCGAGGACGAGGGGCTGGTCTCCACCTGTGTCTGGACGAACACCAAGGTCAGCAACCCCGCCGACGCGAAGAGCACGGTCGTGGGAGACGACAACAACGCCCAGAAGTTCGTGAACTGCGGCGACGGCACGCTCAAGGAAACCGTGTCCTGGTCGCGGTCGTCCGACACCACCACCTCCCTGTCGGGAAGCGTGATGGGCGCCACCGATGTCAGTGCCCTCTTCGTGAGTTTCGAGGCGACGGTCACCTACTCCGTCGGCGGCGAATGGACCAGTGGCCGGAACTACACCGCCAGCACCCTTCTGGAGGTTCCCCCCGGGGAAACCGGCTGGATCACTCACACGGAAAAAAGGGTAAAGGGCACCGGGGATCTCCTCCTCAACCTGAAGGATACGGGAGAACTCCTCATCAAGGATGTCGAATTCGACGCGCCGGCCAAGGAATCCACCGGGACGATCGGCACGCACACGCGAAAGCACACGGCCTCCGACACGGAGATATGCAAGAACGCCCCGGCTCCGATCATCGTCGAGGGATCCGAGGCGGGGGGCCTCAAAGTGGCGGACGGCAGTGATCTGCCGGACCTCGGCTGATCTTCGCAGTCCCCCTTCGGAACAACGAGACGAAAGGCATCAGCATGTCCGCGAACAGGCGCAGGAAGCGGCGTGTGCTCACCGGAGCCCTCGGGCTGGGGAGTGCGGGAATCGTGGGGGCGAGTCTCCTCGCCGTCATCGGCAACAGTGCCTCGGCGGCGACGGTCGAAGTGGACCCGTCCACCGACCGGGCGCGCGCCGAGAAGGTGCTGAAGGACTGCGACAACCCCAGTGGTTCAGGGGCGAGTTGTACGTGGAGCGACGTCAAGGTCGAGGACGGCACCGACAAACTGGAGCTGGTCACGGACGACCAGGGCGTGGCCAAGTGGGTGAACTGCGGTAGCACCCAGGCCGAGGCGTCGGTCCAGTGGTCGCACACCTCCTCGCACGACTGGTTCCTCGGCACGGACGCGTCGGCCACGTTCCAACTCAACGGACTCTTCGCCGGGTACAAGGTGACGGCGTCGGTGTCGCACAAGATCGACTTCGAGGACAGCAAGTCCTTCTCGTCGACGTCGACCATCCTGGTCCCTCCCGGACAGACCGGATGGCTGGTCCACGGCAGCAAGCGCATCAAGGGCACCGGCACCCTGACCGCCAAGATCGGCGGCGACGACCTCGTCCTCAGAAACGTGTCGCTCGACGCCCCCAAGGCCGACGACAGCGGCACCATCTCCGCCCACACCCGCAAGCACAACGGGGAGGACACGGCCATCTGCCAGAACGCCCCCGCGTCGGTGAACGGAGCGGAGGACCCGAGTGAGGGCCTCGTGGAGTCGACCGACGGGGGAGACCTGCCCCTGCGGCCCTGACCCCTGGCGACCTGACACGGCCCAGACCTCCGCTCCGCGACTGACAGGGCTCATTGAACTGACCGGGTGGACCGTCGCCTTCGGGAGACGGTCCACCTCTCTTGGGTCCATCGGCGGCGGTGTCAGCGGATCCGCTGCCCGGCCAGCTCGGCGCCGGCCCGCCAGGGACTCGCGCCGAGCCACAACAGCACCGCCTCCCTGCTGCTGCGCACATCCAGTTTGGTGTAGATGCTGCAGAGGTTGTTGCGCACGGTCCGCTCGGCCAGACTCAGCCGTACGGCGATCTCCCGGGCGCTCAAGCCGGTCGAGAGCAGCTCCAGGACCTGTCGTTCGCGCGGAGCGAGCGCGGCCCGCAACCGCTCCCGGCCCGCCGTGTCGGGCGGCGTCTCGGCCCGCTGTCCGCAACTCTCGCGTACCGCCGTGCACGCGATCGGCGAGAGATGGGTGTGTCCGATCACCGCTCCCACCACCACCCTGGAGAGCATGCGGACGTCGTAGTCACCGTCGACCAGGTACCCCGCTCCGCCGCGGAAGACCTCGACGATCGCCTCGGGATCCCGGCACGGGCTGACGACCACCACCGGAGGGACCGCGTCGCGCACGGCGGACCGTAAGCTCCGAAAAGCGTCCACCGGATCCTGGCACCGCAGCACGACGGCGTCCACGGCTTCGCGGTGGCGGGGGTCGAGTGAACGGTACGGCGGCGGCACGGGAACCGTACGACCGACGAAGGGGTCCTGTGGCCCCGGCCAGTCCTCATGCGGCCAGGCGCTCTCCTCGCATGCCAGGGCGACGGTCAGTCCGGCCACCCGGGGAGGAAGGGGTGATGCCGATCCGGCGTGCACAGGTTCGTGGTCCTCGCCTGTGTGCCTGAAAGGTCGCACGTCGCCTGTCCCTCCGCCCGGGTTCATGACATCCGTGCATACGCGGCCCGCGGCCCAATTGTTCAAGGATTCAAGGAGCGTTTGGGCTCACAACTCGGGCTCACAACTAGGGCTCAAGGCTTGGGGAGTTCTCCCCGCTCGGTGATCATCCGCATCCACCCCTCAAGGGTGGCGATGAACTCGCCGAGGTCGGACGTGCTGAAGGAGGCTCCCTCGTGGTGCCAGTCAGGGTCGAGGACGACGATGCGGAAGCCGTGGCCGTGGTACCAGCCGGCGTCGATGCTGATCTCCCG
The DNA here is from genome assembly GCF_020010925.1 of Streptomyces griseiscabiei. Taxonomy (NCBI): domain Bacteria; kingdom Bacillati; phylum Actinomycetota; class Actinomycetes; order Kitasatosporales; family Streptomycetaceae; genus Streptomyces; species Streptomyces griseiscabiei. Next base: position 3,466,358 of record NZ_JAGJBZ010000002.1, read on the forward strand.
GGCCTGCAGGCCACCCCTCCGCTCCGCCTCCTGCGCGGTCAGCCACGGCGGTCGTGCGGTGCGTGCCCAGTACAGGTCCTCGGAGTCGTTGATCTCGACTCTTCCGTCCGGCAGTCGTCGGGCCAGCAGGGTGTTGTAGACGATGTTCCAGCCCATGGGGACACGCAGCGGGAGCAGACTCCACTCCTGGGAAGCGGTCGAGGCCAGCGGAAACTGAGGCGGAAGTTCGAAGATCGCGTCCATGTGCTGCCAGCGTAGTCAGGGGATGCGTCCCCTGCTCAGCGTGTGTCGACCACGACCGGCCGGATCAGCTTGACGGGCTCGTCGCCTGGCTCCTCGCGGAATCCGTCGGCGTCACACACGGTGTACGGACCCATGAGCCGTGTGCCGGCGGTGCTGGCCAGGTGCCATCGACCGCCGACCAGCGCCAGGCGGTAGTACGGATCGAGGGGGTCGACATCGCTCACGGCCGGATCGACGCCGCACAGGACGTCCACGCCGTGCCGCGCTCCCAGGTGCTCCGCGACGCGGAGGTCAGGGTACGGCCCAAGGCCGCGGTCGTAGCCGCCCAGCACATCCAAGGAGAGCGGCCACGCCGGATCTTCGTTGCCCACGAGGCGTATCCACAGGTCTCCCGTGTCGTCCGGGATGTCGGCCTCGTCCGGCTGAACCACCAACCGCAGTCCAGGCGGGACCAATTCCACGAACGCGGCACTCACGTCGGCGACGGTGAGCACCCGTGACACGGTGAGACTGAACATGATCGCCACATAACCATGCCCGGCGACTTCCACGAACCGCGTCTCGGAAGACGGACTCCCGATGTGCTTGTTGACGGCGGCGTCGGTGACGTACAGCTCGCGGGCGATCTCGGCGTTGGCGTGCCCTTCGGCCATGAGGGCGAGGACCTCGCGCTCACGCGGGGAGAGGCGTTCGAGGGGGTCGCGGCGCCGGTTGAGGAGGTGGGCGGCGTAGGACTGTTCGATGTACTGGCTGAGGACGAGGACGGGCAGGTCGGGGTGTGCGCGGCGCAGGGTGACGGCGGCGAGCACCTGATGCCCGAAGCGGTTGAGCACACCGGTCAGGCCGTCGCGCATCAGTGGGGAGTCTTCGGCGAGTACGACGGTCAGGGTCGTTGGCATGGAGGGCTTCCTGGGGTGGTGCGGGGTCAGCGGCAGGGGAGTTCCACGTGCAGGGTCGTGGGACCGAGGAGGTCCATCCACCACAGCGCGGTGGCCGAGACCGCTGTGAATCCCAGCTCGTGCAGAACAACGGGGGTGTGTCGGCCGAGGGACGCCGTACCACCGCCCTCCAGCACACGGGCCAACTCCTCACCCACAACTCCATGGCGACCCTGCTCCCCGGCACCCGGACCGGCATCGCGGTCGTCACCGACACCGGCCTGATCTACGGCGACGACGCCGCCCAGATCACCCAGGGCCTGGTCGACCTGGCCCAGGGCAGGGACCCGGAGGTGGAGGCACCGTTCTCGATGACCGCCGACTGGTTCCTGGCGACCCTGATGCTGCTGGCCGTGGCCCTGGGCACGCGCGGTGTCGTACGGGTCGGCCGCTGGGCCCGTCGCACGGCGGACCGCCCCTGGTGGCGGGTGGCCCTGCGGTTGCTTCCCCAGGCCCTGCCCATCCTCCTCCCGGCCCAACTCGCCACGCTGATCGGGTTGTTGATGAACCGCGTCGGCACCCTCACCCAGACGGCCTACGCCTGGCCGGCACTGGTCCTCTGTGCGGCCGTGGCCGCGCCGGCGTCGACCGCGGTCATCATGGCCCGCCTCATCGCGGCATACCGCCACCGCCGCCAACGCTGTATCCAGCCGACCGCACTCGACCACTCCGGCGCGCACAGCCCCGAACCTGGGTCAGATACGCCAGATCCGGATCCGGTCGGCCGCCTGATAGACGGTGGCTTTGCGGGCCTGGATGTCCCGGACCAGTTCCACGAGCGCGCCGTAGGGCGGGTCGATGCCCTCGCCGCAGGCGTGCATGTAGGCGACGGCGAGCTGGCAGGCGTACAGCGAGTTCCGGTACGGCAGGGGCTCCAGCCGGACGATCGTGTGGAGCAGGGCAGCAGCCCGCCACGCGGCGTCCGGCGGGGCGATGCCGGGGCGGGGGATACGTGTCTTGTGGCGGGCGACCGCGGCCACGAGGGCGGAGTAGTCCCCGACGGTGACGTCCTCGGGGACGGCTTGTTCCTGGACGTCGAGCAGCCAGGAGATGTCGATGTGGAGCACCATCAGGCGGCTTCGGCTCCCTGATGGCGGCCGGCGGGCGGGACCTCGTCGGGAAAGGCCTCGTCGAACTCGTCGCGGTGCTGCTCGCCCCAGGAGACGGCATAGCGCACGAACTGCTGACGCTGGCGCTCACGCAAGGACAGGTCGTGGACGTACTGCTTGAGAGAGGTGCCGGTAGCGGCGGCGGCCGCGCGCAGCTCCTCCATCTCCTCTTCGGTGTAGCTGATGTTCAAGGACGGCATACGGGCATGGTACCTACTAGGTACCAGTGCGTCCATGGCGGCTGTGGATGGACTGGCCGCACTGGCCGCACTGTCCGCGCTCCGGAGTGATGGCCAGGTGTGCGTGTCATTGATCGTCGAGGAAGAGCTCTTCGATCTTCAGGCCGAAGAGCCTGGCGAGGCGGAAGGCGAGGGGAAGGCTTGGATCGAACTTCCCCGTCTCGATGGCGTTGATCGTCTGCCGGGACACGCCGGCAAGCCGAGCCAGGTCGGCCTGCGTCCAGCCGTGTTCGGCACGAAGCTCCGTGATGCGGTTCCTCATCGGTATCGGATCTTGCCGACGGTGAAGGCGATCGAGAAGACGACCCCCATGAGCGCGGGCAGGAGGGCGATGTCGACATCACGGGCGACGAGGCCGGCGGCGTCCGCGACGGCGTAGGAGAAGCCGATGATCCACCCCACGCCCAGGGTGATCGCCAGCGCGTCCTGCGTGATCTTCCGCTGTAGCTCGTCGAGTGCGCCGAGGAAGCGTGTGAAGGCGACGATCCAGCCGACACCGACGCCGAGATTGACGGCGACGGCGGCCCAACTCGCCCCCCGCTGTGGCGAATCCCAGAAGAGCTGCGGGCCGAACTTGGCCACGGCAAGGGTTACCGCCCAGGCGACTGTCCAGAACGCGAGCCGAACGCTCGCCTTGAGCTCGTTCTGTGCTTGCACGGATGCCCCCTCCAGCGTCATGTCAAGTTTCCTTGACACGCTAGAAGGGTTCCTGTTGGCGTGTCAAGTGTCCTTGACATCAGGCGCTGCCCGGTCACCGATCGCCGCCCGGGCGCTGATCCTGGGCTTGACCCACCGCCGCGCTCGGCGTCGAGCGGCCCGGCGTGGTGCCGAAGTGCATCGCCGCCGCCCGAGAGAAGGGCCGGGGTGCCGACGGCGGCCTTGGCGTACGACTGTGAAGATGCGACCGGTGCGCCGGCCGCGCGGGAGCCGCCGCAGGGCGACCGTCGGGGGCTGTCCGCCGAACACGAGGTCGGGGAGGAAGGCCGCGGCATGCTGCTCGACGAGGCGCTGGTGGAGCAGAAGGTCGGTGGTCTCGAAGCGCACATCGGGTTCGAAGCCGGCGTCGCGGCACAGGGTCATGGCCCACTGCCGGGTGAGGGTGCCTTCGGGCTCCATCAGTCCCAACGAAACGACGGTCGACCAGGGCCTCAGCCATGCCGGCTCGACGGCTCCCGAGGGCGTGACAAGAACGCGCCGAGGACGCCTCTGAACTGCGAACCGGCAACGCACCCCGCCATGGCCACCTGGCGCAACCTCGTCATCGGAGTCCTACCGCTGCTGTCAGGCACCAGGAACATCGCGGCCGGGGAACGCCGTACGGCTCTGGACGACGTCCTACCGGGAAGTGCTGATCGCCGCCCTGAGGGCCTGCGGCCTACGGAAGGCCGTGGTGGCGCGAGAGCGGTCGGCGACATGGCGGGCAGTTCGTGCGTCGAGCGGTGTTCAGCCGGTGGTGGGCCGGTGGGACTCGGATGCTTGGCGCGGACCCGTCTCCCACGGTCATCGCCGGCCGGGTCCGGTCAGGGTGGCCTCGGCGGCGAGCCGGAGGTTGGTGATCATCGGATTCGGGTCGTGCTCGCGGCTGGCCAGGACGACCTGGCTGGGGGGAGCGCCCTCGATCGGGACGGTGACGAGGTCGAGACGCAGTGAGCTGCGCCGGTCGCCGACCGGTAGTACGGCGATCGCCTCGCCGCTGGCGACGAGTTCGAGCTTGTCCTCGTAGCTCTCGACCGGCGGCACACCCGTCCCGAGGAGTCGGTAGGACGTCCAGTCCGCGGTCTCGAACGCGCACGGCGCCGCCTCTTCACCGGCCAGCTCTTCCGCCGTCACCGACGCGCGGCCGGCCAGGGGGTGGCCCCGCGGGACCACGAGCATCCGGGGCTCCCGGTACAGCGGGGTGATGAACAGGTCGTCGGTGGCGAGCGGCAGTGGGGCTCGCGCGATCAGGGCGTCGACGCGCTTGTCGGATAGGTCGGACAGTGCCCCGACGTCACGGCAGCTCAGATGCCGGGTGGAGATCTCGGCGTCCGGGTGGCGGGAGCGCAGTTCCCGTACGGCGGCAGTGATCACCAGGTCTTCGACGTAGCCGATGGTGATTCGTTGGGTCCGGGCTTGTTCACGCACGGCTGATTCGGCCTGGCGGGCGGCCTGCAGCAGGGCTTGGGCGCGGGGGAGGAACGTCTGACCCGCAGGGGTCAGTCGGGTGCCCCGGGGCGTGCGGTCCAGCAGTCGTGTGCCGAGGTATTTCTCGAGCCGCTGGATCTGGCGGCTCAGCGCCGGCTGGGCCACGTGCAGTTCGTCTGCGGCCCGGCCGAAGTGCTGATGCGCCGCCACCACGGTGAAGGAGCGCACCAGCCGCAGTTCCAGATCCTGCCCGAGATCGTTCACCGTTGCAGCGTACGCGTCATGCCGTTTCGGAATGACCGGTTGCCGAACGGGTCTTGGACGGCCGAACCGTCCTGGGCCTTGACTGGAGGAGCAACGTTTCCCGAGAAAGCGACAGGCGTGATGAAGGCGATCCAGTTCCATGAAGCGGGCGGGCCGGAAGTTCTGCGGTACGAGGAGGTGCCGGTTCCCGGGATCGGCCCGGGTGAGGTGCTCGTCCGGGTGCACGCGGTGGGCGTCAACCCGCCGGATCGGTACCTGCGGGAGGGGATGAAGGTCATGCCGGCCGAGATGAGGCCGGCGCTGGAGTTCCCCCTGATCCCGGGAACGGACATGTCGGGTGTGGTCGAGGCGGTCGCTCCGGACGTGTCACGGTTCGCCGTGGGCGACGAGGTCTTCGGCATGCTGCGGTTCCCCGGCTTCGACGGCCGGACGTACGCCGAGTATGTGGCCGCGCCGGCTGCGGACTTGGCGCACAAGCCGACCGGTGTCGACCATGTGCAGGCGGCTGGGGCGCCGATGGCCGTGCTCACGGCCTGGCAGTACCTGGTTGATCTCGGCCACGACGTGCCGTCTCCTTTCACCGGCCGGGTGCACCGGCCGGTGCCGCTCACGCCGGGCATGACCGTGCTGGTCAACGGGGCTGCCGGTGGAGTGGGCCACTTCGCGGTGCAGTTGGCGAAATGGAAGGGGGCACATGTCATCGCGGTGGCCTCGGGCCGGCACGAACAGTTCCTGGGCAAGCTCGGCGCCGATGAGTTCATCGACTACACCACCACCCGGGCCGAGGACGTGGTCGGCGGCGTCGACCTGGTGATCGACACCGTCGGTGGCCCGGACAGTTCACGCTTCCTGAGCGTGCTCAAGCACGGCGGCACCATGCTTCCGGTGTTCTTCGCCCAGTACGACCCGGAAGAGACGACGCGTCTGGCCATCACCGTCTCGAACATTCAGGTACGGTCCAACGGCCCCCAACTCGCCCAGATCGGCCGCCTGTTCGGCGAGGGCAAGCTCCAGGTCGGGGTGGACAGTACCTACGCGCTGGCCGAGGCGGGTCGCGCACACACGCGGGTCGCGCAGGGCCATATCCAGGGCAAGATCGTGCTGCGGGTGGTGTAGCGATCGCCGAACTCCGACTCCAACTCCTGCGGGCGGTAGCGAAGTTCGCCCACGCTTGGACGAGCCGAAGGTGCCCGAGACCGTCAGCTGATCGGCTGCCGAAGCTCGGCCCGGATGCGGAGGGTCCGTTCGGCGAGACTTGCCAGGTCCACGTCCTTGGGGTCCTTGGAGGAGATCGCGGGGTCGACCTCGCCGATCAGGGCGCCTGTGTTGCCGTCGTTCCAGGCGCACATCGGCATGATGGTCCGCATGTTCAGGTCCTCATGGGCGATCAGCTGGCAGGCGACGGTGACGTCCGAGCCGGAGGGGCGGATGTCCTCGGGTGCCCGGGCGACCGACACGCCGTCCGGGCCGGCGGCGTCCTTCAGCATGGTGTCCCGGGCGTCGTCGGCGTCCTTGAACCGGCCGTACACACCGGTGACGTTCAGTTGGCCGCCACGGTTCGTGGGTGAGTAGATCGCGACGGCCGCACGGACGTCAACGCCACCCAGGGCGCTCTCGGCATGCTGCTCGAAACTGTCCTGCGGGGAGTCGGAGAAGTCCCGCTCCATCTTGTATTCACCGTCGAGCAGGGTCTTGGGCAGGGTCAATCGGTACCGCGCCTCGGGCAGGTCTCCGTCGGTGCCGCCGTTGCCGACCACGACCACCACCGCGGCCCAGGCGATGACCAACAGGGTCATGACCCCGCCGACGACCCCCAGGACGACACCGGCCCGTACCCGGCTCCTCTGCGGCGGGGGAGGAGGCGCCAGGTACGGCTGGGACGTGGGGTACGGCTGTGGCGGCGGGGGCGTGGACACGCCTTGAAGCTACTGCACCCCCGACGCGTCCAGTACGTGGTCGCCCGTCGACCGCCGCCTCTTCAACGCTGGTCCCGACACCGTTCACCCCCGCGTCGGTTGCCGTCTTTCTCTCCGCGAGGATGTCCGGGCGGGGGAGCCGGCGGTCGGCGTCGGAGCCGTTGAAGTCCCGCACCTTGCGGGATCCGAGACGTACCAGGGGTGGTGGCGCCACCGCCGTGTCGAGCGACAGCGCCATCCTGGTGGGCGCGTCGTCAGCCCTGGCAGCCGCAGCCAGCGGCGCTCTTGGCCTCGCTGACGGTGGCGGACGGGTCCGCCGCCTGCTCGGCCGGGGTGCAGCAGGCGGTGACGCCGCAACAGGAGTCGACCGTCGCGGAGGCGTCCGGTCCGGTGGCGGTAGCCGTGGCGGGCTTGGTGGCGCGGATGATGGCGGAGTGCATGCCGTCGGCGACCGGGTGGGTGGCGGTGATCTCGATGCCCGAGAACCCGGCTGTCTCCAAGCCTGCGCGGTATTCGGCGAAGGACAGTGCGCCGGCGATGCAGCCGACGTAGTCACCGCGCTCGGCCCGCTGTTCAGCGGTGAGGGCGTCGTCCGCGACGACGTCGGAGACGCCGATCCGGCCGCCGGGCTTGAGGACGCGGAAGGCCTCGGCGAAGACGGCGGGCTTGTCGACGGACAGGTTGATCACGCAGTTGGAGATCACGACGTCGATGGTGCTCGCGGGCAGCGGGACCGACTCGATCGTGCCCTTGAGGAACTCCACGTTCGTCGCACCCGCCTTCGCCGTGTTGGCCAGGGCGAGGGCGAGCATCTCCTCGGTCATGTCCAGCCCGTACGCCCTGCCTGCCGGGCCGACGCGGCGGGCGGAGAGCAGGACGTCGATGCCGCCGCCGGAGCCGAGGTCGAGGACACGTTCGCCCTCGCGGAGTTCGGCGACGGCGGTCGGGTTGCCGCAGCCCAGCGAGGCGGCCACGGCTTCGGTGGGCAGGGCGTCGCGCTCGTCGGCGGCGTACAGGGTCGAGCCGAAGTTCTCGTCGACCTCGACCGGCTCGGGCCCACAACAGGCGGTGCCGCCCTCGGTGACCTTCGCGGCTGCCGCGGCGTACCGCCGGCGGACGGTTTCGCGCAGGTCGGTGGTGGTCTGCTCGCTCATGACTCACTCCTGGATGACGGGCCGCGGAACGGCCCGGAACGGCCTGTATTGATGTTCGTTGATGCAAGCTTGCGTCTTGAATCGAAAAACGTCAACATAGAGGCATGTCGAAACAAGAGCTTCAGGTGATCGGCCAGGACGCCGCCTGCTGCCCGAGCCTGTCCACCGCGCCCCTGGACGAGAACCAGGCCGCAGACCTGGCGAAGGTCTTCAAGGCCCTGGGCGACCCGGTCCGGCTGCGCCTGATGTCGATGATCGCCTCCCGCGGCCAGGGCGGGGAGGTGTGCGTGTGCGAGCTGACTCCGGCCTTCGACCTGTCCCAGCCGACGATCTCCCACCACCTCAAGCTCCTGCGCCAGGCCGGTCTGATCGACTGCGAGCGCCGCGGGACCTGGGTGTACTACTGGGTGCTGCCCGGTGTCCTCGACCAGCTCGCCGCGTTCCTGGCCACCGCCCGGCCCGCCGGAATCACCGCGTGAACGCCTCCCTCGGCCGTCGCGTCGCCGCCGAAGCGATCGGCACCGGACTGCTGGTGGCGGTGGTGGTCGGCTCCGGTATCCAGGCGACCGAGCTGTCGCACGACGTCGGTGTGCAGTTGCTCGCCAACTCCCTGGCCACGGTCTTCGGCCTCGGCGTGCTCATCCTGCTGCTCGGTCCCGTGTCCGGCGCGCACTTCAACCCGGTCGTCACACTCGCCGCCTGGTTCAGCGGCCGTCGCCGTCCCGGCGGACCGGCCCTGCGGGACGTCGCCGCGTACGTGCCCGCCCAGATCACGGGCGCGATCGGCGGCGCGGTCCTGGCCGACGCGATGTTCGCCAAGCCGCTGGTCAGATTCTCGGCCCATGACCGGTCCGCCGGGCATTTGCTGCTGGCCGAGGTCGTCGCCACGGCCGGGCTGATCCTCCTCATCCTCGGCCTCGGCCGGATCGGCCGCACCGCGCTCGCCCCGGCCGCGGTGGCCTCCTACATCGGTGCCGCGTACTGGTTCACCTCCTCCACCTCCTTCGCGAACCCGGCGGTGACCATCGGCCGGGCGTTCACCGACACCTTCGCCGGTATCGCCCCGGCCTCTGTCGCCCCGTTCATCGCGGCGCAGCTGCTGGGAGCCGTGCTCGGGCTGGGGGCCGTGGCCGTGGTCTACGGCCGCCCCGCTCCCGCCGTGGACGAGGCCGTCGTCCCGCACGGCGAACCGGCACCAGCCGTCGTCTGACCGACCCGCTCTCCCGAGAAAGCCCCCACCCATGAACTCCTCCGCCATGCCGCGCCATGCCGCGCCGCGCCCGTCGGTGCTGTTCGTCTGCGTCCACAACGCCGGTCGCTCCCAGATGGCCGCCGCCTTCCTCACCCACCTCGCGGGCGACCGCGTCGAGGTCCGCTCCGCCGGCTCGGCTCCCGCGAACACCGTCAACCCGGCCGTCGTGGAGGCGATGAAGGAGGTCGGCATCGACATCTCCGCCGAAACCCCGAAGATCCTCACGACCGAGGCCGTCCAGGCGTCCGACGTCGTGATCACCATGGGGTGCGGCGACACCTGCCCCGTCTTCCCCGGCAAGCGATACCTCGACTGGCAACTCGACGACCCGGCCGGTCAAGGCGTCGAGGCCGTACGCCCCATCCGCGACGCGATCGAGACGCGCGTGCGGGCGCTGATCTCGGAGGTGGCTCCCAACTGACGGCAGGACCACACGCACACACTCGGCCGTGCTCGCGAGGCTGCCAGGCAACCTCGCGAGCATGGCGCATCGAACTGGGGGAGATCGTGGACGTTGTCGAGCAGGAGCTGACCCATCCCTGGGAAGGATTCCTGGCCGTTCCCACTCACGGCAGTGACGTCGGCTTGCTGGTCCTGGCCGGTTCCAGCGGACGCATCGAACGTGAGAGAACGAGCATCCTTGCTCAGCAGGGCATCGCGGCCCTGTCCATCCGTTGGTTCGGCGGACCGGGACAGTGCCCGGGGATTTGCGAGATCCCCCTGGAGACCTTCACGGCCGCGGTCGACTTCCTCGCAGCGAGAGGGGCACGACGCATCGGCATCCTGGGCGTCTCCAAGGGGGCTGAAGCAGCTCTGCTCACGGCCGTGCACGACCCGCGCGTGGACGTGGTCATCGCGCTGTCACCCAGCTCGCGAGTCTGGTGCAATGTGGGTCCGGGCCACGATGGAGAGCAGCGCCCGTATCGCTCTTCCTGGACATGGCGGGGGCACCCCCTGCCATTCGTTCCGTTGGACGATTCCTGGACCCCAGCGGTCGACGCGGGCAGCGGTCCTCCGGTTGCCATCCGCGGATGGTACGAGGCCAGCGAGCAGCGCTTCGCTCACCTGCTCCCCATGGCTGAGATCCCCGTGGAGAAGGCCCGGGCGGATCTGTTGCTCGTCGCCGGTGCCGACGACGCGATGTGGCCTTCTCTCCCCTTCGCCGAACAACTGGCAGAACGCCGACGCTCGGCCGGGGCCACGGTGCGCCTGATCGCCCACCACGACGCCGGCCATCGACCGCGCCTTCCCGGCGAGAGCCCGGCGCCGGCCTCCCCGCATTTCCTGTACGGAGGCACACCCGAAGCGGACATGCTCCTGGGAAAGGCCGCGTGGCCGCACATCCTCGACAGACTCCGAGGCCCGGCCCCTCGCGGCTTCTGACGGATCTCGACAGGAGGCTTCTCCGTCGAGCCGTACGACGATGCCCGCGGACGGTCCTGCGCCTGGCAGACCACCACATCTCACGTCAGCGGTGGCGGTGTCCCAACAGCGGCGGGTCAGACCAGCAGCTCGGTCAGCGCGCGGCGAAGTCGGTGGGAGTGTGGCGTACGTAGAACTATTCGTGAGCGAATACATGCGTCAGAGCACCGGCAGACATGACGTGACCTATGAGCGATGCCGCAGCAGGGACAGGAGCACTCGACATCTGTGCTTTCCAGACCCTGCCGCAGCGAGTATCTCGGGCTCAGCTTGCGTTCTCACCTCGGCCTCGATCAGCTTCTGGCTGGTCGCGGGAGGCGCGAGAGCTCTCATGGAGCTGAGTGCCGGCTCTCAATCCTCATGCGACACACCGAGGTCGTGACGCATGGCGGTTCTCATGGTTCGGAGATTCTCCCAGACCTCGTACTGGGCCTGGGCCGCGGTCTCCATCGTTTCGCCCGGTTCGGGGGCGCCACGTTCGAGGCGCTTGACCTGGCCGTAGACCTTGTTCAGGGCTTGGTTGACGACACTCGCTCGCATGAGTACGTCCTCGGGGGCGATCATCTGTGCTTCGGAGTATCGATCGCGGTGCGCGTTCTTTGCCTCCTCGAGCGCGTCGGTGTCGGCCTCCTCCACGCCGCGTTCCCTCATGACGTGCAGGTGCCGGTTGAGTGCGGTGGTGAACTGCCGGGCATCTCGGTTGAGTTCCGCGTAGCAGGTGCGTCGCAGCGAACGGTTCTCGCGGACCTCCTCATGGTTGCGAACGAGCTCTATCTCCAGGCGCTTCGCTCGTTCGGAGCCGCGCTGGGTGAGCAGCGCCCCTCCCAGGGTTCCTGCGACGCCTGCCACAGCTATGATGACTGAGCTGAGATCCACCGACGTACCCCGTGAAATCTTCGGCCTCGTGCCCGCTGCACATGGCCCGGGCCGTCAAGTCTGCCGCTCCTCGGCGCGCGTCGACGTCGGCCGTGGTGGCGGTGCCCGACCACCCAGCCGGACCGGCGCAGTCACCCCGCCGCAGGGCAGCCAGCCCGTCCACGGCCAGGGCTCAAGCGAACCGGGACCGGTCGTCGGCTCAGATGATGCCCAGCCGTCCGGCCTCGCGGATCCATGACGGGAACTCGGACAGCAGTCGGTCGTAGAGCTCCGCGTCCGGTACGCGGCTGATGTCGTCGACGGCGAAGAAGCCCACGTTGTCGACGCGCCGGCCCGGCAGGTTGTCGAAGCGTTCCAGCACGCCGTAGTCGGAGCGCCCCAGCCCGACGAACTGCCAGAAGACCGGTTCGTCCACGGCCTCCCTCAGCTCGGCCTCGATCTCCTCGTTCCGGTAGACGCCGCCGTCGGAGAAGAAGAGCACCAGCGTGGGTGCTGCGGCCGGGTGTTCACGGACGTACGTCCGCACTTCGGCGATCACCTTCTGTTCCTCGTTCTGGATTCCGACCATCCGCATGTCCACCTGGCCCGGCAGGAGCCCCTTCCGGGGCTTCTTGCGCCGGAACAACGTCAGTTCACCGACCCGGACATGACGCTGCAGCCACTCCGGCAGGTCGCCCAGGGCGAGGTCCGGCAGCCGGGCCGGGTTCGACGCGAAGGTCCACGCCTGCATCTCACCGTCGTCGTCCAACTGCGCGGCCACGGCGGCCATCCGCTCCACGACGTCGGCCACGACACCCTTGGAGTACAGGAACGACATCGACCCGGAGGCGTCCAGGACCAGGATGACGCGCGCGGTCACCCCCTCCGCCCCGTGCTTGCGCAGACTGACGGCTATCTGCTCCTTGCGCAGGGAGAGCCGCTTGCGCATGTCCACCGGCAACTGTTCCTCGCCCTTGACGAGACGCGGGGCGGGAGCCGTCGGGGCCTGGGGCGGGACGGGAGCGTCGGTCCGGGGCGCGGCGCTCGCGACGGTGGGCCTGGGTGCCGGAGGAGCGGGTGCGGACGGGAACGCGGGTGCGGGCGCGGCCGCCGTGGCGCCTGGTTCGTCGTCGACGCCTATCCCGAAGTCGGTGGCCAGTCCCGCGAGTCCGGAGGCGTACCCCTGTCCCACCGCGCGGAACTTCCACTCACCGGCCCGCCGGTACAACTCCCCGCCGATGAACGCGGTTTCCGTCGTCGCCTCCATGTCGAACAGCGCCAGTTGCTCACCCGTCCCGGCGTCGAGCAGCCGCAACCGTAGGCCGGACAACTGGCCGAAAGTGCCCCCGTCCGCCGAAGCACCGAGAACGACCCGGTCGATCTCCGGCTCGAGGGCCCGCAGATCCACCCCGATGGTGTCGGTCGTACCGCCGCCGTCGCCTCGTCGCTTGCCCAGATGACGCACAGCAGTCGAAGCGTGCTGGGGCTGGTTGTAGAAGACGAAGTCCCCGTCGTCCCGCACCCGGCCGTCGGCACGGAGCAGCAACGCCGACGCGTCGGCGTCCGGTGCACCAGGGCCCCCGGACCAGCCGAGCTCGACCTGCACCGCCTCGGCGGCGATGGGTAGGTTGCCGCCCTTGCTCATCGATGTCGCTGTCATGCGCCCAGTCTGCCCACAGAACCCGGTACCGGGACCGTTCGATACCCAACTCCAGGGGCGCGGTTACGTCTTCCCAGGCGCTGGGCAAGTCCCGGTTCGCTCCTGCCGTCGACAGCCATCGACAGCCATCGACAGCCATCGACAGCCGTCGACAGCTGTGGAAAGTCGTGGACGACGCGCTCCGCGAGTCACGCCACGTGGAGCCCACCCCGTAAATCAGTGGGCTGATCGGGAGGAATCTGCCACGATCACCGAATGGGTGCATTGGACGCAGTGGCGGGCAGGGTCGCCGGCGGGGCCACCGTGACGTTCCGGCCCAGTGGCTTCTCGATGATCCCCCTGATACGCAGTCGGCAGCAGGTGGTGGTTGCTCCGGTCGATCCGTCGAGGCTGGAGGTCGGGGACATCGTCCTCGCCCGTGTCGCGGGGACGGTCTACTTGCACTTGGTGTCGTCCGTGGACCACGCCAGGAAGCGCGTGCAGATCAGTAACAACCGTGGCCGCGTCAACGGCTGGACCAGCCACGATCGTGTCTTCGGCATCTGCGTGGCGGTCGACGGCGTCACCCGGTCGAGAGCCGCGGGCAAGACCCTCGCGGCCGGACCCAAAGACTCCTCCGGACCCAAAGACTCCTCCGGAACCTGACACTCCTCCGGAACCGGACACTCCAGCGGCATCGGGCCGCCGAGCCGCGCGGGCGACAGATCGAGTGCGTGTGCGCGAGATCGACCACGACGAGGGCCGCGGTCACCGTGGACAGACAGTCCGCAGGGGAGTGGCTCCGTTCAGCCGCGACGGAGGGTGTCTGGACGTTCCGGCGGACCTACCTGGATGTGCGCGCGTACCCATCGCTCGGTGTTGCTGACGTGCAGCAGGGCCGCGGCCACGCCCCGCGATGCCTTCGAGCAGGTGAGAAGTGATTCGTCGCCGGTGGCCGACACGACGGCGCGGTGAAAGGCCGCGTCGTGGGCGCTGAGCCGCTCGACGTCGCCCTGTGCTTCCCGCATGGCGTCCAGGTGCCGCTTCACCTCCACGAGGCCCTCGTCGGAGATCCGGATGGCGGCCGGCGCGGTGGTGGCGGGTCCCCTGCCATCGGTCTGATCAATCCCGAAGGCACCCTCGGTCGGTAGGCACCCTCGGTCGGTTCGGATTGGGGCGTCGATCGGCGTGATCAATGCCTCATGCCGGAGCCAGGGGTTGGTTGCGGGGACTCCCATACATAGATTTGCCATGGATTGCAGGCCTTTTTCAGTTGATATTCGAGGGGGTGCCCGCCGGTGGGGCGTCCTGAGGTTCCGGTGGATCCATCGGCTGGTCCGGTGCAGCACCTCGCCCACGATCTGCGGGAACTGCGCAGGTCGGCCGGTGCGCCGTCGTACCGGTCGATGGCGGAGGCCGCGGGATGTTCCGCGTCGTCTCTGTCCCAGGCGGCGGCGGGGCAGCGCCTGCCCACCCTGGTCGTTCTGCGAGGGTATGTCCGGGCGTGCGGCGCCGACCCGGCGAAGTGGGAGTCGCGGTGGCGAGCCGCCGAGGCCGCGAGCAGCGTTGCGGCACGCGAGGAGAACGAGGAGTCGGCGCCGCCGTATCGAGGACTCGCGAGATTCGAACCCGATGACCGGGGAGTGTTCTTCGGGCGGGACGAGCTGGTGGAGGAGCTGCGGGAACTGGTGTGCAAGCACCGGTTCGCGGTGGTGTTCGGTGCGTCGGGCAGCGGGAAGTCCTCACTGCTGCGGGCCGGACTCATCCCCTGCCTCCAGGAGTCGGCCGCGAGGACGAGCGGCCCGGCGGTGGTGCGGGTGCTGACACCCGGGGCCAGACCGGCGGAGACATACGGGCGGCTGCTGACCCCTGCGGAGGGGGAGCCGGACAGCTGGGTGGTGGTCGACCAGTTCGAGGAGGTGTTCACGCTCTGCCGGGACAGGCAGGAGCGGAAGCGCTTCATCGATCTGTTGCTGACCGCGCGAGAGCCGGACAGCAAGCTCCGCGTGGTCGTGGCGATGAGGGCGGACTTCTTCGAGCGGTGCACGGAGCACTCGGAGCTGGCGAAGGCGCTCCGAGGGACCGCGTTGCTGGTGGGACCGATGAACGCGGACGCCCTGCGGGAGGTCGTCGTCAAGCCGGCGGCGGCGGCCGGATTGCTGGTGGAGCGGGAGCTGACCGCACGGATGGTCGCGGAGGTCGTCGACCAGCCCGGTGGGCTGCCGATGCTCTCGCACGCCCTGCTGGAGACCTGGCGGCGGCGTCAGGGCCGGGTCCTGACGACGGCCGCGTACGAAGCCGCGGGCGGTGTGCGCGGCGCGATCGCGGCGACCGCCGAGCGTGTGTTCCACGAGTTCTCCCCGGCCCAGGCCCGCACCGCCCGGCATGTCCTGCTGCGGCTGGTGGAGCCGGGGGACGGCACCGCCGACACCCGGCGGCCGATGGGGCTGGCGGAGTTCGAGGAGTGGGCCGACCCAGAGGTGCCCGTGGTGGTGGACAGGCTCGCCCGAGCCCGGCTGCTGACCATGGACGAGGAGCGGGTGGAACTGGCCCACGAGGCCCTCATCACGTGCTGGCCCCGTCTGGCCGAGTGGATCGAACAGACCCGGGAGCGACTGCGCTGCCACCTGCACCTCATCGGGGCGGCCCGCGCCTGGGAAGAGACCGATCGCGACCCGGGCGCCCTGTACCGGGGCATCCGTCTGGCCCGCGCGGAGGCACTCTTCGTCGAGAGCGCTCGCCGGGGGAAGCCGGTCGTGATCACCGACGAACTGACGAAACCGGAGCAGGAGTTCCTCGCCGCCGCCCTCGACGCCCGCGAAGCGGAAGGACGGGCCGCGACGCGCACCATCCGCAGAGTGAGGCTCATGGCGGGCGCCCTGTCCGCTGTGCTCGCGGTGGCGCTCCTGCTCGGCCAGATCTCATGGCGGCAGCACCGGGACAACGAACGACAGCGCGCCGACACGGTGGGCCGCCAGGTGGCCCAGACCGCCGCCTCCCTGCGCTCTTCCGACCCTCGGACCGCGATGCTGCTCGGCGCCGCCGCCTGGCGCCTCGCGCCGCAGCCCGACACCCGCCGGGCCCTGCTCGGTGCCCTTGCCCAGCCCGAGCTCGACGCCTTCACCGACTACGCGCCGAGCGAGGGAGTGGAACGGTTCCTCGCCGACTCCGGCCGGACACTGCTCACGGTCCGGGGACGCGCCTGGCAGACATGGGACGTGCCCGAACACCGCCTCACCGCGTCGGGGCGGCTTCCGGACGGCCAGGTGCTCGCGACCAGTCCGGACGCCCGGGTCCTCGCCCTGCTCGCCGGGAACGACGTGCGGTTGTGGGACAGGGACACCGGACGCTGGACCGGCGGCTCCAGTTCCTACGACTACCGGTTCACCCGGTTCGGCTTCGCCCCCGCCGGTCGCGCGTACCTCGTCGACCGGTTCGACAAGGAACGGGTGCAACTGCGCTCCCTTTCCGACGGCCGGCTGCTGTTCGAGACAGACAAGGCCGGTTCGGCGGCCGTGAGCACCGACGCCCGCCTGGTGGTGGCCTGCTCTGCCGGGCGCCCGCAGATCTGGGACGTACGAGCACGGCGCACCCTGCCCGGCGCCTGGCAGCATGACGGCGCCGTCTGCGGCCACAGTCCGACGTTCGTGATCGGCGGCAGACGGGGCGGAGAGCGGCTCGTCACGCTGTCGGACACCTCGGCCGCGGTCTGGGACATACGGTCCGGCCGCCACGTCGCCTCCCTGGGGGAGCGAGGTGTGCAGCACCCCGCTCTCAGCGGCGACGGCCGCTTCCTCGCGGCTGTCGCGGGCGAGGAGATCCGCGTGTGGCGGCTGTCGGATCCGGAATCCCCCGTGTTCCGGTACGGCCTTCACCAGGAGGTCGACGGTGGCCTCGCCTGGGATCCGGATCATCCGGTCCTGCGCTATCCGCAGGGCGACACGGTCCGCTCACTGGACCTGGGGGCGGCCATCACGACCCCATGGCGGGTCGGTCGCCCCCTGAGCGGAGTGCTCCTCAGCCCCGACGCGCGTACCTTCGTCACCGCCGGCCCGTCCGGCGCCGACTCCTTCGAACTGCGCGACACCCATGACGGACACCTTCTGCGCACCCTGCCGTCCCCGGTCCGCCCAGGCCCACGGGCGGCGGACAGCCGGGGCCCCTCCGAGGAGGCCCTCCCGCTGATGGCCTTCAGCCCCGACGGAGACGCCCTTGTCTACGGCGTCGTCGCCGATTCGTCCACCCCCCAACGGCTCGGCGTCTGGGATCTTCGTCGCGGACGACAGCGCGGCACCCTCACTCTGCCCGTCTCCGCGTCCTCTCCTGTCTCCCTTGCTCTGGGGCCCCACGGACACACCCTCTATGCCAGTCTCCAGTCGGACACCGGCGAGATCAGGGACGAGATCTGGGACACCGTACGCCGGCGCAGGACGGCCACGGTCGCCCCGTCGGTCGGCGCCGTCAACGCCCTCCGCCCCGACGGCCGGCTGGTCGTGGGCGACGGGGGCGTGCTGCGTCTGCCCTCCGCTCGGAGGTCCGCGCAGACGCTGGGCGCGAACACGAACGCCGTCGCCCTCGCCTTCGGCCCCCCGGGCACCCTGCTCGCGGTGGGCGACAGCACGGGCAGGGTCGCGCTCTGGGACGACACTCTCCGCCACCGGACGGGCCTGCTGGAGATCGTCTTTCCCACCCTGGAGGGTGACCTCTTCGCCTCGGAGTCCATCAGCGCCCTCGCCATCAGCCCCGACGGTCGCACCCTGGCCGTCGGCGGCAACGCCGGTGCCCTTCAGCTCTGGGACCTCAAGACGCGGCAACAACTCGGCGTACCGCTGACCACTCCCGGCGAAAGGATCGACACCCTCGCCTTCAGCACCGACAGCGGCACCCTCTACGCCGGGAGCGCCCATGCGCCCTTCCAGCGCTACCCCGTCGACACCGACCGCGCCGTCGCCCGGATCTGCGCCCGCGCGGACGGTGCCAACCTCTCCAGGGCCCAGTGGCGCACGGTCGTCGCGGACACGCCGTACCGCCGCATCTGCTGAGGAGCCGGACCTGGAGGCGACGGTGCGGCGGAGGCCGTTCGGTGAGATCCCGACAGCCGTGGCCGCACCGTCACCCCTCTGTTAGCCAGGTCGTGGACGGTGATCCGGGCGTCAGCTCCAGGCGTTGAAGGAGATGTCGGACGGCTTGGCCTTGTTCAGGGTGTTACGGAAGCGGTCGCCCTTGTCCTGGATCGGGAAGTTGGCCTTGCCCCAGTCCGAGTTCGCCAGCGCGTTCCAGGCCGTCCGGTTCGTGCCCCACAGGCTGTCGTAGGGCACCAGGCTCGGGCGGTCCCAGTTGTCCGGGCCCCAGGCCTCCGCCTGCTCCCCGACCTTGGCGAAGCGGAAGGCGTGCGTGCTGCCGCCGTCCTTGTGGTAGACGACCTTGAAGCGCTTGCCCACCCGCTCCACGTCGTTGAACCGCTTGGTCGTGTAGTCCCCGTGGGCGGAGGTGGACACATAGCTGGGCCACTCGTCGTTGCCGTGGTACCAGACCACGGCGGCCTCCCAGTCGTGCCGGTGTCCGAAGGCGTCGGCGCCGGCGACGACCTGGTCCTTCTCGAAGTACAGGGCGTACACGATGCCGCACCAGCCGGTGCCCTTGTCGCACTTGGCCCGCGAATAGGTGTTGGCGTTGCCGAGGTGGCCGGTCTTGCAGCCGCCCGTGATCGACCCGGAGTTCTTGAGACCGCCGTTGAGGTTGCCGCTCGCGTCGACCGCGGGCGCCGGGTAGCAGCCGTCCGAGTCGTAGTCGAAGAGCGGCTGGAACATCTCCTGCTTCGGGGCGCCCTGGCCCATGTACGGGAGGGGTTTGATCCCGTCGTCGGCATGGGCACCGCCGGTCAGTCCGAGGGTCAGCGCGGCGACGCTGCCCGCCACGAGCGCGGTCCTACCGAGGCGGGACATCCGCCTCGTCCTGGTTGTCTGGGGCATGGGGGTTCTCTCCAGTTGCTCGGTCCGCCGGGATCCGGCGCTGTCCGTGCCGGGGAATCCGGCGGGGTGAGATCGAGACTGGAGGGCGAAATGTTGATTGAAAGCCCCTGCCCCGGGGGCTAATCAATTGATTTTCTCTGTGCGGACCTGGTGTTTTCCGGGAGTCCGCCTTCGTTCCCGTGGTGGCGGCCGTCGTTCACCTACTGTTCGCCAAGTCCGGTCGAGAGGACCGAACCCCCGGCGCGCGGAGACTCGCCGGACCCGGGTCGGTGTCTTCCGCGCAGTTCTTCGGCGCGTGCCGTCGGGACGGTCAGGAACCCGTGGCGCCACGGATGTGACGGGCCATGAGGGTGTAGACGCTCCGGGCGGTTTCGGCGTCCTTCTGGTCGTACCCGTGATCGGCGTCGGGAACGTCGTGGTGGTCCACCAGCGCGCCGACGCCGCGCAGCCGCTCGGCGTAGCGGACGCCCTCGTCACGAAGAAGGTCGTACTCCGCGGTGACGACGAGGGCCGGGGCGATCCCGGTGAGGTCGTCCGTGTCGGACGGATGGGCGGGGGAGATCAGAGGGCCGACGCGGTGTCCCGGATTCGGGACGTACGAGTTGTTGAACACGTCGCCCATCCACGGTCGCAGCAGTGGTTTGGCGAGGGTGGACCGCTTGTCCCGGATGTCGGTCGCGAGATCGAGGGGAGGGTAGTGCAGGACCTGGAGAGCTATGGCGGGCGCGCCCTTCTCCAGGGCCTGACGGGCGACCGCCGCGGCGAGCGCGCCTCCCGCGCTCTGGCCGCCCACCGTCAGTCTGCTGCCGTCCCACCCGTTCTCGGCTCCGTTCTCGGAGACCCATCGAACGACGTCGTACGCCTGGTGGGGAGGTGCGGGAAACGGGTGCTGCGGAGCCACGGCGTAGTCCACGTTCACGACCGCCACGCCGGCCTCCGCCGCGAGCAGACGGCACAGCGGGTCGTCGAGCTCGATGGGGGGCAGCACGAAGCCGCCGCCGTGGAAGTTGACGTGGACCGGCAGGGGAGCGTCGTGCGGGGGGCGGGGCAGGTACACGACGGCACGGGCGGGGGCGACGGACGTCGGGATGGTCAGCTCGGTGCTGATCCGGGGGTATTCGGGGTACCGAGTGTGCAGGTTCTTCGCGGCGTGGCGGTCCGCGAGCAGGCCGTCGAGGACCTGCATCATCCTGGCGGCGGACGAGGCCAGCGTGGGCCGGGAGAGCAGAGACATGGGGGATCCGTTCAGCTGACTGGGACTCGCGGCGGAATGCACAGGCTAGGCGTTTCCGAACCGGTGGCCACGGGACCATGGACCCCAAATCGGTTGTCGTCAGTAGTACCTGAGTACTGCCCCGCCCCCACCGGAAGAACGAGTGTGGTCAGGCGGGGCAGGTGGGGGCGTCAGCCAAGGTGCCGGACCACCGCTTCGGCGACTGCCTTGGCGCTGCTGGGGTTCTGGCCGGTGATGAGGCGGCCGTCCTCGACGACGTGCGGGGCGAACGCTGTCTCAGCGGTGCCGTAGTGGGCTCCGAGCTCCTTGAGCCGGTCCTCCAGGCTGTACGGGACGGCGTCCGCCCGCTGGGCCAGTTCTTCCTCGCGCCAGGAGAAACCGGTGACGTTCTTGCCCTTCACCAGGGGCTCACCGTTGCTCAGCGTGACGTCGAGCAGGCCGCATGCTCCGTGGCAGACGGACGAGACGATTCGGCCGGTCTCGTGAAACCGCGCGATGAGTGTCGCCAGCGTCTGGCTCTGAGGGAAGTCGAACATCACGCCGTGACCGCCGGTGAGGTAGATGGCGTCGTAGTCGTCGACGCTGACCTGGGCCACGGCGAGGGTGTCCTGGAGCTTGTCCATGAACCGCCGGTCGGCGTACCGCTTGTCGGTGCCCAGGTCGCCGAGGACGTTGTGGGCGAGGCTCTCCGGGTCGAGTGGCACGGGTCCGCCCTCGATGCTGGCGATGGTGAGTTCGGCTCCGGCCTGCTCCGCGACGTCGTAGAAGTGGGTCAGTTCGCCGAGCCAGAGACCGGTGCGGTACCCGACCTTCTCGTACTCGCCGACGCTGGTGACGATGACGAGGATGCGGTTCGTACGGGCCATGGAGTTCCTCTGTGAAGTAGGGGTTGGCAATGAGGGGAGGAGGGCCTCTCGGCCGGCACGCTGTTCCCGCGCGGCCGACAGGCCCTGCCCCGATCAGGGTATGCGCGCGGATCAGTAGTGGCTGCAAGCCGTTCCGCTGCGGTTGCAGTCCCACGGTGCGTCGGCCTGCGCGCTGCCCTTGTCCATCGTCACGGCGCCGATGATGATCCCACCGACCGCAGCGGCCACAGCCAGACCAGCGGTGAGCCGCCTGAAGTAGGGGGATCCATCGTTTCGAGAAGAGCTCATGGGAACTTCCTTGTCTGACAACGTCGGGCACAGAGCCCGGAGCACGTGTGTGTGTTCGGGCGCAGCCTCAATGTAGGAGTGGGTTCCAAGGCTCCCCCCGTACCCAGGAAGTGAATGGGGAAGCGGCGATTGCTACGGAAGTACTACGGCGCCTCGTCCAGAAGATCCAAGGCCGCGCTCGCTGACCACGACCCTGGGACCTGGCGAACGCGCGGTGCCTCACCGCATGATGGGCGATCCGGTGCTCCGATGTTCCCCGTGGCGACGGTCCCCGATGGCGACGAGGAACGTACGGTCGGACCACCGCCCGCCGCCCGTTCACGCCCAACGACACGCGAAAGCAGGTGCGCGCCGATGCCTCGGCCGACCCTGTCGCCCTATTCGTGCGTGCCTTGAACGACCGCGACATCCACGACCTCGACCTGGCGTGGCCCGGCAGCGTGGTGGTCCACGACCCCCGTGAAGGCGAAGTGCGCGGACACCGCCGACTGAGTGGATTCGTGGAGCGCAGCGGCGCCTGGCTGCGCGAGCACCACGCCACGACCACGGTGGTCGCCACCACGGCCGGCAACGGCCGCGCCGTCGTCGAGTTGCTGGTCCACCTGGACATCGACGGCCGCGAGCTGGACTGGCCGATCGCCGTCGTCGCCGAGACCCCCGACGACACCTCGGCCATCTTCCGGACCTACTACAGCCAATGGCCGCTCATCGGTCGGCACCAGGTCAGGCCGCCGTTGCTCGCCGCGGGTGACGCCCACCCCGCCGATGTCGTCGGCCGCTACCAGGCCGCGCTGGACGCCGGAGACACCGAGGCGATCGTGGGCGCCTTCACCGCCGACGGCTACTTCCGCGAGCCCAGCGGACCCGGGTTCGTCCACCGCGGCACCGACCGGCTCCGATCCTTCTTCACGATGTTCTTCAGCGCCGGCGGCGGCATCGGCCTCCAGCACTGCACCGTCACCGACGACGGCACACGCTGCGCCCTGGAGTACAACTGCGTCCGCTGGGGCGAGTCCGACCTGCCGCCCCAGGCCGGGATCGGCGTCTACGAGCGCGGCCCCGACGGGCTGCTGGCCGCCGCCCGGGTCTACGACGACGTCCAGGCGCCCGTCGAGGATTCCTGAGATCTCCCTCTGCGCCTTCGACGGGAACGGAGCCAGGATCCCGGCCCGAGGGCTCGACGAGGCTGGTCATCACGCCGTAGCACTCGTCACCCGACAACAGCGGGGGAGAACCGCTCGTGAACCCGCACGGTTCGCGAGCGGTTCGGGCTCCGTGGGCAGGACCGGCCCGGCCCGCCGTGTCCTTCGTCCGTCAGCCTCCGCTGGAGGCCGACCATGTCTGGTTGGCTGCGCCGGTGCAGCTCCACAGCTGGATCTTGGACCCGTTCGCCGTGGCCGTACCGGTCACGTCGAGGCAGAGGCCGGACAGGTCGTTGGTGACGCTGCCGTCCGCGTGGAAGGTCCATTTCTGGCTGGCGCCGCCGTTGCAGTCCCAGGTGATGACCTTGGTGCCGTTGGTGGTGCCGTTGCCGTTCGCGCCGAGGCACTTGCCGGCGACCCGGAGTTCACGGCTCGCCGAGTACAGGTACTGCTGGTCGGCGCTTGCCTGCACGCAGTCCCAGATGCGCTGCTGGACACCGTTTGCCGCGTTGCCGGTATCGTCCAGGCACCGGTTCGACCCCTGGCCGACGATCTGGCCGGCGGCCGTCTGCGCGCCGCGGGTGAAGGTGACCGTGGCGTGCGCGGGCAGCGTGTACGAGAACGATCCGGCGTTGTTCCAGGTGGTGGTGAACGTGGTGGCGGAGGAGTTGTTGTTGTAGGCGACCAGCACCTCACCGCCGTCGGGGTTCTTGTAGGCCTGGGCCCAGATACCGCCGCCGTCGCTGTAGCCGATCCGGGTCGCGCCCGGGACGACGAACTTCGAGAACTGACCGAGCTGGTAGTAGTTGTCGGTGTACGTGGCCTTGCCGGTGGCCTGGTCGACGGTGACCAGCCCGGTGCAGTTGGTGCAGCCCACGCCCATCTTCGGCCCGCCGGCGGTGTCGAGCGCCAGGTTCCACAGCAGGGCGCCGTTGGCCCAGTTGAAGGTGGACTGCAGGGCGAGCTGGGCGGCGTTCATCGGGGCGATGCCGGGCCCGGTGGAGCATTCGCTCTCGTAGATCCGCTTGTCCGGGTAGGAGTTGTGGATGGTGGTCATCTTGCCGAGGTCGTTCTGGTAGCAGTGCCACGCGGTGCCGTACATCGCGTCGCGGGCCGCCTGGTTGGCCATCAGCGTGTTGGCGTAGTTGGTGTCCACGTGGTCGGCGTCCCCGCCGATGATCTTCGTGTCGGCGAAACCGGCCTGCTGGAGTGCCGGGGCGAGGTCGTCGGCGATGAATTTCGCCTCGTTGCTCGCGGACCACAGCATCGCCGAGTACGTGGACGGTGAGATCGTCGGCTCGTTCTGCGGGGTGATGCCCCAGACGTCGACGCCCTTGGCCTTGTACTCCTGGAGGAACTTCACGTAGTACTGCGCCAGCGGGCCGTACATGTCCGAGCGCAGGGTGCCGTTGCCCTGGCCGAGCATGGTGTTGGTGGTCTTCATCCAGGCCGGCGGGCTCCAGTTGTTGGCGAAGAGCTTCATGGACGGGTTGAGCGCCTGGGCCTGCTTGATGATGGGGATGATGTAGGCGTCGTCGTGCGCGGTGGAGAAGTTCGCCAGACTCGGGTCGGCCACGCCGCCGTTGTCGTCGTAGGAGTAGGTGCCCGGGTTGTTCGCCGGGGTCGCGGTGTAGTCGGAGGACCCCATCGGTGTCCGCATGAGGGACAGGCCGATGCCGGAGCCGCGGGTGAACAGGTCGCGCATCACCCGGTCGCGGGTGGTGGCGCTGAGCTTGTTCTGCAGGAGGTACGCCGAGGTGTCGGTGAAGGCGGCACCGAAGCCGTCGATGGTCTGCAACGACTGAGTGTCGTCCACCGTCAGGTTCACACTGCCCGAGGACACCGGCCCCAGGGCGATGCCCGGCTGCGGGGTCAGTGCCTGACTCAGGTCGGACGTCGTCAGGGTCACGCCGATCGTGCCGCTCGCGGCCTGCGCGGGCGCCGAGGCGAGGGCCGCCACGCCGCCCGTGACTGCCAGCGTCAGCGCGGTGACCTGCGCACTCAGGCGGCGGAGCCGTTGTCTCTTCTTCATTGAAGTCTCCCTGTTCACTTGTGGTGGGTGGTTCGCCTTCGGCGCGGGCCGGAGTTCGACCCGCACCAGGTCATGGGCTCGCGGAGACGGGTCACACGGGGCTGACGGTCCACTGCATGTTCGTGCTGTTGCCCCAGTCCCACAGCTTGGCGACAGCGCCTTCGGAGACGTTGCCGCCGCCGTCCAGGAGCTTGCCGGTGGTGCGGTTGACGATGTTGTACTGGCCGCCGCCGCGGTGCGTGATCTTCCACTGCTGGTTGGTGTGGCCGTTCCAGGCCAGTTGCTTGCAGGTGGCGCCGTTGGAGGTGGCTCCCCAGCTGTCGGCGACCATGCCGTTGGCGCGGTTGACGAGCTTGTAGTAGCCGCCTCCGACCTCGACCGCCTGCCACTGGAGGTTGGCGCTGTCGAACCAGTGCCACTGCTTGAGGGCGGATCCGTCGGCGACGTTGCCGCCACTGTCCAGGGCCAGCCCGTCGGTGTAGTTGACGATCTTGAGGTAGGTGGAGGGGTCGAACTGCACCTTCAGCGAAGTGATCTTGTCGTTCTGGCCGGTGACCCGCAGGTCGGTGTTGTCGGCGGTGAACGTCCACTGGGTGCCGGTGAAGTTGTCGCCGGAGTAGGCGATGATCCGCTGCCCCGGGGCGATCCTCAGCGAGGAGATGCTGAGCGCGGGCAGCCCGTGCAGGTCCAACTGGTCGGCCGTGTAGTCGCCGAGGCCGAGCGCGGCCGAGGTACCGCCGTAGCCGACGTCCGTGAAGACCAGGGCGCCGTCGACCGGTCGCAGGGTGGGGATCTGGCCGGAGAAGGTCAGCTTCAGTACGTACATGGGTGCCGAGTACGGCGCCGACGACGGCAGGGTCACCTTGAGCCCGGAAGCGTCCTGGGTGCGGGTCGGGAGGTCGATGTAGGTACCGGCCGTGTTGTCCAGCAGCTTCACCGAGGTGAGCGAGCCCAGGTCGACGCGACCGGAGCCGAGCGTCCTGACGGTCAGTGAACTGCCGGGCCAGCCGAGGACCGTGGCGTACAGGGTGGTGTTCGCCTTGTTCCGGGTGAAGCGGATGTCCTGCGCGGTGCCGGCGCTCGGGTTCATGAAGGTGCCGCCGCCCATCTTCGTCGGCCCCTCGCCGTAGGCGGTCCAGGCCCGGGTCGAGTACACCGACTCGCCGAAGCGCTTCAGGTAGTCGCCGATGCCCAGCAGGATGTCGCGCTGGCCCTGGGGGATGGTGCCGTCGGCCTTCGGCGCGATGTTGAGCAGGACGGTGCCGTTCTTGCTGATCCGGTCGATCATGGCGTGCAGCAGCAGCTGCGGCGTGTAGTAGCCGATGCCCTCGGTGTAGCACCAACTGCTGCTGGAGACGCTGTCGTCGGTCAGCCAGTACGGGGACGTGAGGTCGGCCGGGCCGCCGCGCTCGTAGTCGAAGACCTCGCCGTGACTGTTGTAGCCGTCCTTGTAGGTGGCGACGACCTCGCGGCCCCAGGAGTTGGCCCGGTTGTAGTAGTAGGAGAGGAAGTTCAGCAGCTGCGGCTCAGCGATCTTGTCCAGGTGTACGTCCTGGTAGATGATGTCCGGCTCGGCCAGGTCGATGACTTCCTTGAGCTTGTCGTACCACAGCTGGTCCTCCGTGGCCTTGTCCAACTGTCCGTAGAGCTTCTTCAGGCTCGGGTCGGACTGCGCCGGTACGCCCTGGAAGTAGCCGAGGTAGTTGTAGGCATGGTGCATCGACACCAGCAGTTTGAGGTTCTTCGCGCGGACGGCGTCCGTGAACAGCTTCAGCAGGTTCAGCTGCGGGCCCTTGTCGACCGAGTTCCACTCGTTGACCTGGCTGTCCCACATGGAGAAGCCGTCGTGGTGCTCGGCGACCGGTCCGGCGAACCTCGCCCCGGCGTCCACGAACAGCTGCGCCCACTCGGCGGGGTCGAAATTGCCGCCGTCCGACTTCAGTCTGGGCTTGAACTGGGTGAAGTTGCCCGCCTTGTCGTTCGCCCCGTTGATGAAGTTGTGGTACGGCCACGCGGACGTGGTGCCGTAGGTCGCGACATGGTGCTGGTTGACCCCGCTGTTGTTGAAGTACATGTTGCGCGGGTACCACTCGCTGTCGTAGGCGGGGACGCTGAAGACACCCCAGTGGAAGTAGACGCCGAACTTGGCGTCCTGGAACCACTCGGGAGACGCCGGGTGCTGGTTCACCGAGTCCCAGGTGGGCGTGTAGGTGGACGGCGCGGCCAGGGCGCGACCGGCGCCGAACAGGCCGCCCGAGACCACTGCCGCAGCGACGGCCGTGGTACCGGCGAGGAACCGCCGTCTGTTGATCGCTCTCGGCATGGAGAAGCCTCCAAGGCAACTGAGGGTCCCGGTGGTGGACAGCGAGGACCGCGGGAGAGGCCCCAGTGCGGGCGTTCGGCGCCCGGCTGGGGGAGGGGTGAGGGAAGAGGGTCCACGTGCTTCAGGCGGAAACGCCGTGCAGAGCAGCTGCGGATTGCTCCTATGTCTCTGAGCGGTGAGGACGTTACGTCGAGGTTGCCGACCATGACAAGAGTTCGTTCGTAGTGATTCACGCGCTACCGGGTCGCGGAACGACGCGTGAACGTCTGTGGCGGGCCTGAACGGCACTCTCGCGTCTGACCATGGGTTATGAGTGGATCGCGAGTCAAGGGGCTGTGCGCGGCGAGGTCGCAGAATTTGCCAAGGCGTTTGACGAAATGCGTGGAGGCCCTGCCGCGTCCCCCGTGGAGGGCTGGATCGAGTGCTCGCTGAACGGAAGTCGGCAGCCACCATCGCTCCATTCATCCCATGTATGGCGACCGCTCCTCCACACCGTGAGAGTCACTCCCATCTGTGTAGTGCCTTCCAGCTCGGTACCTGCTACCGTCACGCCTGTGACTGGTAAGCCGGATCTGCGGGAACGCCGCCGCCTGGCAACGCAGGCCGAGATCGAAGACGCCGCCCTCGACCTGTTCGAGAAGCAGGGCTGTGAGCGCACCACCGTGCTTGAGATCGCGCGAGCGGCCGGCGTCTCGCAGAGCACGTTCTTCCGGTACTTCGCGACGAAGGAGGACACGGCGCTGGGGCCGCACCGGGCCTTCGAGTCCGCTTTCGTCGCGCGCCTGGGCGATACCGAGGGCAGGTCCTTGAACCTTCGCGGCATCGAAGAGGTCATCGCCGCGGCGCTGGGTGACCTGAGCGTCGACGCGGCCGACGTGCTCGACCGCATTCGGCGGGTCCGCGCCCTGTTCATGCGGGACACGGCCCTGCGCAGCGCGGCGCTGGGTCAGGAGGCCGAACAGGGCCAACGATTCCTCCGACTTCTGGCCGGCGCCACCGGTACCGAGCGCGTGGACCTCCGGGTTCGGATGATGCTCGAGATCGTGGGCGTCACCCTGCGCGCCGCGTTCGACGAGTGGGCTTCGGACCGGGCGCCGGAGGGCGACGCCGATCTGGTCGAGGTCTACCGCCGCGCCTGCGCCCGCCTGCGTGATGTGGTCTCGGACTGACTCGTCCGCGCCCGTCCGCGGGACTGACTCGTCCGTGCCCGGCCGCGCCCACGAGCCTCTCTGACCCGTCCGCCGGCGGTACACCTCGGCCCCGCCCTTGGTGCCCTGTGGCGTGTGTCCAGGCCGGTGATCTTCTGCGGGACGAGCAGGGCACCTGAGAAGCGAAAACCACGGGATTGACCGGTAGTTGCGTAGGAGTGACCCTCTCCGGAAGGACAGGTGGGAGTCACGGCACTCGGTGTGCGTCCCTTCGGAGGAAGGTGACCCCTACCGTGGTAGTAACTGCCGCCCCGGTATTGGGTTCTCCGGTCCTGCGCGCTGTCGAGGCATCGCCCTTAACGTGAAGTACGGGCTGCGCGACGGCCCCTCCGCACTTCTTCCGCGACGAGAACGGATCGCGGGCGTGAGCCGCTTCCTGTCAGCCGCCGTCCGCCGGTCCTTCCCCCTCAGGGACGGCGGACGGTCCGCATGCATCCCGGAGACGCATCAAGTGACCACCCCTTCCTCGAGGGTTCGCCCGGTGGAACCCGGCAGTCTGCTGGGCGGCCCGGAGCATCGCACGGTAGTGCGGCTGCTGGCGTGGCTGGTATCGATACAGCGGGCCAGTCAGGAGCACCCCCGAGTCAGGCAGTGGGCAGCGCCACTGGTGTGCGCGGCTCTCGGTGTCCCGGGTCTCCTGGACAGCGCCGTCGGGTCCGATCCGGGTTTCCTGGTCGCGCTCATGGTGATGATCGGGTTCACCGTCCCCCTGCTCGCGCGGGAGCGTCGTCCCTTCCTGGTCTTCGCCGTCATCACGGCCTTCTCCGTGGCGGAGGCCGTGTCCGGGGTTCTCACCTACGCTCATTTTCTCGCGCAACTGATCATTCTGTACAATCTTGCCCGGTTTGCTCCTCCGGTCCAGCTGGTCGTCGCCGTCGCGATCACCGTTCCCCAGACCATCGTGACGATCATGACGTTCGCGCCGGACAAACAGATCGAACGGATCGACAGCCCCCTGGCCGTGACCACCGACCTGGTGCTCTGCATCCTCGCGATAGCCGGCCTGGGGCTGGCCGGCCGCGTGGCGCGCGCCTACATCGCCGCCCTGGAGGATCAGACGGCGCGTCTGGAGGTGGAGCGCGACCAGCGGGCCCGCCTCGCGGAGGCCATGGAGCGGGCACGCATCTCCCGGGAGATGCACGACATCCTCGGGCACACCCTCGCCGTCGTGGTCGGTCTGGCCGACGGTGCGGCAGGGCTGGCTGAGACCAAGCCGAAGCAGACCGCGGACACCCTGCGGATCATCGCTGACAGCGGGCGTGGTGCCCTGGCCGACCTGCGCCGGCTCCTCACCGGGATTCGCGAGGAGGGGCCTCATGAGGCTCCCTTCCGCCCCCAGCCGGGTGTCGGCGACCTCGGCGCTCTGCTGGAGCGGATTCGTGCGGCCGGTCCCGACGTCGGCCTCCATACGGCCGGTGACCTGACCGGCCTGCCCGCAGGACTGCAACTCGCCCTGTACCGCATAGTCCAGGAAGCCCTGACGAACACCCTCAAGCACGCCGTCTACGACACCACGGTCCGTGTCTCCCTGATCGCGGAGAAGGATGCCGTGCACGTCACCGTCGAGGATTCGGGTCCCCCCGCCGTCGAACGGCATCAGTCCCGGGAAGGCGGCGGGCAGGGGCTTCTCGGCATGCGTGAACGCGCCGCGCTCTACCAGGGGATGGTCACCGCCGGCCCCAACTCCGAAGGCGGCTGGAGCGTTCGAGCTGTACTGCTTCGGACCCCGCTCGCGAACATGGCCTCGGACGCACACCCGGCATGACCTCTGCCGACTCGGCGGCACGAAGCTGGGCGGCTGGGTGGACGGGGGAGGTCGGTGGATGCAGTCTGGTCCGGTGGGGTCGTCGTGCAACTGACGGTATCGGGCGCCGACTTCGGGCTGTGCCTAGCAGTTCCAGGACCACCGCCACTCGGCCACCTGTCCGTGGAACGAGTGCGGCCGGCCTCCCGCGCCCACGGTCGCCGGTCGTCACACCGGGACAGTGGGCGCGGGAAGCCGGACAGTCGCACACCAAGGGGTTCAAGCCAGTTCGCTCACGGTCAGGAACGTGTGCGAGCGATCCGCCTCCGTCCGCGGCGGGAGGGGGCGGCGGTGTCACCTGCGCCGGTGTCGCCTGCGCCGGTCAGGCTGAGGGCGGGTTCCTCGGTTTCCGGGCCGGCCCCGGGAGTGCCGGAATCGCCGTCCGTGTCGGTGCCGCCTGACTTGAGGTCACGGCGCGCCATCCACCGGTCGATCACCACGTTGAGCAACAGGCATACGGCGCCCCAGCCGACGATCGTCGCAAGGTGGCCACCGATGCCGGCGCCGTCGAAGTAGACAGCGGCGCGGGCCACGTCGACCGCGGCGGGCAGGGGCAGGACGTTGTTCAGGTCGCGGAAGACCTCGGGGACCATGTACAGGGAGATGGCTCCGCCGGATGCCGGGACCCCGATCATCAGGGCGATCACCAGCACGGGAATGACGCCGGCGATGCCGAGGGTGCGGGTGAACACCGCGGTGAACAGCGAGATGCTGAAGATCGTCAGTGCTCCGAAGCCGACCATGGCCCAGCCGTGACCGTTGATCGCGCCGATCAGGATGTCGAACAGCACCCACAGCCACACGGCCATGCCCACGGCCCAGCCCGCCATCATCGGCAGCAGTTGACGCAGCCGCCTGATCTCCGGTGCGCCGCCGCGCAGCGCCGCCATGATCAGAAAGCCCGACATGATCCACGACATGGCCGCGTACATGCTGTTGCTGCCGTTGGAGTCGGAGGCGTTCAGCGGCTTGATGTCGGTCAGTTCCAGCGGTGTCTTCTGGCTCTGGGCGATCTGCTGGAACATCCCCCGCAGTGCGTTGTGCTGGCCGGCTCCCGCCGCCGCGGAGGTGTAGAGCGTCGCCTCGCCGCCCTTGGCGGTGGGCAGCACATACACGCCGACGACCTCGCGTTCGCG
The DNA here is from genome assembly GCF_020010925.1 of Streptomyces griseiscabiei. Classification (NCBI taxonomy): domain Bacteria; kingdom Bacillati; phylum Actinomycetota; class Actinomycetes; order Kitasatosporales; family Streptomycetaceae; genus Streptomyces; species Streptomyces griseiscabiei. Next base: position 3,497,518 of record NZ_JAGJBZ010000002.1, read on the forward strand.
GATCCGATCGGTCGCCTTGTCGAGGGAGGTGCTGGTGGTCAGGGAGACCAGGTCGCCCAGTCCCTCCCGAAGACCGGTGGCCGCCTGCTCCGCCTGCTCCTGGGAGGCGCCGACGACCACGACGGGCATGTCGCGAATCTCCGGCTGGTGCAGCGAGGCGCTCATCATGCCGACGACGACGGTGAGGATGGCCAGTGGGAAAGCGGCCACCGCGAAGTACCTCAGCCGCTTGGAACGCACCGGGCCGCCGGACATCGCGGGCCGCGGAGCGTCGGGGTTGTCGGACTCCGGAACGTTCGCGAGGGCGGCACCCTTACGGCGCTCCATGAGGAGGGCGAGCGCGAGGGCGGCGACCATCCAGACGGCGAGTGTCAGCAGGTGCTTGCCCACTCCCCGGCCGTCGAAGTAGATGACCGACCGAAGTGCCTCACCCGCGGCCGGCAGCGGCAGCACGTCGTGCAGGAAGCCGAAGAAGCCGGGCATCGCGTGGATCGGCGTGGCGAGGTTGGAGGAGGGCACGCCGAAGACGACCCACAGCAGCATGCCGGGCAGCAGCGCCAGCCCGCCCAGGAACCTGGCGAACAGCAGCTGACCGATGCCCACGGCTCCCGTCGCCAGCAGGCCGATCCCGACGAACGACAGGTAGTGACCGTCGACCGCCCCTACGATCGGCCCCAGGATCAGCCAGGTCACGGTGCTCGTCATCACCGCCCAGCCGGCCAGCAGCGGCAGGAACCTGCGCAGGGCGAGCAGGTGGGGCACCGCCGTCATCATCCCGCTCAGCGGTACGTACCCGACCATGATCATGCCGATCGCGGCGAGCAGCACGGCGATGCCCGCACTGTCCCCGGAGGGCAGTGGCGCGATGTCCTGGTTCTTGGTCGTCCAGTCGTGGCCCGCCGCCACGGGGGCCAGGATCTGCTTGACCATTCCCGCCTGCGAGGCACCGGCTCCCTGGGCGGTGTAGACGGTCGCCTCCGTGGAGCCGTCCGCGGGGATCAGCAGGACACCGGCGACGTCACGGTCCTCGAGCAGGCCGAGCGCCTTCCCGCGGTCGGTGACCAGTCGGGGATCGGCGGCGCCGTCCTGAACGGACTCCAGTTCGCTGACGACGGACTTGGCCAGAGCCCCCGAGCCGACCACGGCGACCGGCATGTCCCGGGTCTTCGGTGAGTGCATGGTGCCCATGTAGGTCGCGTACATCATCGTGACCATGAGGAAAGGAATGAGGAAGAGAAAGGCGCGCTTGACGATCTCTCGCTTCCGGTCCGCGTCCGGTGAATCCGGCTCGCGCCCGCTCATCTCGGCGACGGGGGTCGGTGTTTCCATGACGTGCTCCTGATGGGCGTAGTCGGGCGCAACATGCGCCGGCTGTGCAGAGTGCGCAATTGCGGTGCGCGGATTCCCGCTCCCCGCTCTGAGTTCGCCGGGCAGCCGGATGAGTTCTTCGATGCGGGCGGGGAACTGCACGGACTTGTCGGCCAGTTCCGGGCTCACGGCTCGATGCGGTCCAAGGCGGCATTGGCCCGTGGGTTCTGGCTCATACGGTCACCGCCACGAGGGCACGCCGATGTCCCGCAGATGCCGTCTGCAGGGTGACGGTGATTTTTCCTCAGGCCGCGGTGACAAGAGCGAGTCCTTGGTCAGAGGCTTGAAGAAGTGAGATTTATTGTTTCGTGCGGAGCTCGTGAAAAGGTTCCATTCTGCCAATGACGTGCATAGAGCTATGAGCCATAGAGCCATTGAGGATTAGAGCCTCTTAAGGGTTCGCCCCCATTATGTGAGTGGTTCCCCGCGCGCCCCCGGTACCCCGGAAGTGAATTGGGAGGCGGCGGTTGCTACTGGAGTACTACCGGGCCTCATCCGGAAGATTCGGAGGCATGGTTCGAGCCGGGCCTTGATTCTTCGGTGGGGTTTGGCCGTGGAGCGGCACGTGGGCGCCTCGGCCGACCGGCCGTCAGGTCACCGCCCGACGGCCCCGCCACCCCGACCGACCCACCCAGGACGGCAAGCTCCCCAGGCCGCGGCGAATCCCGGCCCGGTGACGCTGCTACCTCCGAGCGGCCTCCCATGCCGTCCACAACCCGGCGTACACACCACCGGCGTCAACCAGCTCTGCGTGCGTGCCGGTCTCGATGATCCGGCCGTGCTCCATCACCATGATCCGGTCGCAGGCTGCCGCTTGGGAGAGACGGTGTGCGACCACGACGGCGGTGCGCCCGGCGAGGACGGCATCAGCAGCGCGGTCGAGCTGTCCGGCGTAGGCGGAGCCGGCCTCGGCGGTCGCTTCGTCGAGGATCATCAGGTCGGCGTCGGTGAGTAACAGGCGGGTCAGGGCGAGTTGCTGCGCCTGGGCGTCGGTGAGCGGGTGCCCGCCGATACCCAGCAGGGTGTCCAACCGGTCGGGGAGACCATCGAGGATCGATGTGGCGCCGGTGGCTTCCAGCGCCGTATGGAGGTCGTGGTCGGTGGCCCCGGGTGCGGCGAGGGTGAGGTTGTCGCGCAGGGTGCCCGCGAAGACGTGGACCTCCTGGGTGATCATCGCAGTACGGCTGGGGCGGGTGACCGTCCCTGCCTCAGGCAGGTGGGTGCCGGCGACCACACCGACGAGCGTGGTCTTGCCTGCCCCGGACACGCCGACGACGGCCACGCGCTGACCGGACGGGATGGTGAGGGTGATGTCGTCGAGCACCTGTGGACCCCCGTCGAAACGGAAGGAGACCTCATCGAGCTGTACGGCGGTGCTCGCGGCCCGCGCCGGGACGTCCGACGAGCTGAACGGAATCGTGACCACCCCGATCATGCGGCTCAGCGACGCGAGGGCGGACTGGAGGGTGTCGATGACCAGCAGCAGCTGGTTGACCGGTCCGAGCAGGCGCAGCACGAGCAGCATGGCGGTGGTGGCGCCGCCGACGGTCGATGCGTCGTGGTCGATGAGGACGAAGCCGACGACGAGTACGGCGGCCAGGCTCAGGCACTCCCCGAAGTTGAGCCGGGCGTTGAGCATGCTCAGCACGGTGCGTGCGCGCAGCGACTGCCCCGCGACACGCCAGGAGTTCGTCATCACAGCCCGGTGCCGTTGCTCGGCGAGCCCGAAGCCGAGCACGGTGGCGTAGCCGCGCTGGGACTCCAGGATCTGCTGGGCTCGCGCGCTCATCGCCGTCCGCTCGGCGCGGTAGACCCCTGGTCCGACGCGCGTGTACCACCGTACGGCCAGCGCGTAGACCGGCAGCACGACGGCGAAGGCGGCAGCGTAGGGCCATTCCAGGGCCGCGAGCCCGCCCAGCGACACGACGATGGTGAAGGCGGTGACGGTGAGCACCGGGATCACGGCGGGGGCGGCGTCGGCGACGGCGGTGACGTCGTCGCTGGACCGGGATATGAGGTCTCCGGTGCCGGCGCTCTCGACGAGATGCTGGGGGAGCGTCATGGCGCGGCTCACGAGCCGTTCGCGCAGCTCGGCGAGGACGGAGTGGTAGACGCGGGTGGCGAGCACGATCGTCAGCGCGGTGCCCGCGGCACCGAGGACCGCCGAGAGCGTCATGACGGCCGTGACGGTCAGCACTGTGGCGAGGTCCGCGGTGCCGGCCTGTACGCGGTCGACGAGGGAGCCGATCGCCACGGGAACGATCAGGTTGGCGCCGGTGCTGACGATCCCCAGCACCCCGGTCGCGGCGAGCCGGAGCCGGTAGCCGTGGCTGAGCCGCCACACCTCCCTGACCGTCTCGCGGCCGCTCGCCACCGGCAGCCCGGGCGGCCCGGCATCGGAAGCCGCGGTTTCGGGCGCGGCGGAGGTGTCGTTCACTGCGCGGTCCTCAAGGTCGCGGGTACGTCGTCGGACAGCTCGACGACGCGGTCGCAGGCAGCGAGCAGCGCCGGGGCCGAGGCGATCAGCAGCGTCGAGCGGCCCGCCCGGACACCGCGCAGCCGGCCCGCGATCGTGTGCTCGGTCACCGAGTCGACCGCAGTGGTCGGGTCGTGCAGCACGAGCACCGGCGCGTCGCTCGCCAGGGCGCGGGCGAGCGCGACCCGCTGACGCTGGCCGCCCGAGAGCCGGTTGCCGCCCTCGCCCACCGGGACGTCCAGGTCGGCCGCGAAGTCGTCGCAGGCGGCGGCCCGCACCGCGGCGTCCACCCGCTCCGGCGCGCCCGCGATCACGGCGACGTTGTCGCGGAGGCTGCCGCTGAACAGCGTGGCGCGGTGCGGCGCGACGGTGACCCGGGAGCGGTACTCGACCGGGGACAGCCTCCGCGCCTCGATCCCGTCGAGCCGTGCCTCGACCCCTCCTTCGGCCCGCGGGTCCAGCAGTGCCTCGACGACACGGGCGGCGGTCCGGTCGTCGGCGCGCACGCCCACGAGCTCGCCGGGCTCGACCCGGATCGTCACGCCGGGCCCGGAGGCGTTCGGCACGACCACGTCCAACTCCGGCAGCGCGGTGACCTCTTGCGGGGTCGCGACCTCAGGCCCCGCCGGTGACGTGGCGTTGTCCCGCAGCACGTCGAGGACACGTACGGACGAGGCGCGGGCGCCGGCGAGGTTGGGGACGGACGTGCTCGCGATCGCCTGGATCTGCGGCAGCAGCGCCTGGGCGAGGCCGACGGCGGTGATCAGCCCGCCGATGCTGAGCTGTCCGTCCACGGCGAACCACCCCGCCAGCCCCACCACCGCGGCGACGAACGTGCCGCTGACCACGCCCGAGCCCACCAGGAACCTCCCGAGCAGGCCCGCGTTGCGCCTGGCGCCGACCAGGGTCTTCCGGCTTGCCTGCCGGTAGCGGCTGGTCGCCTCGGCCTCGGCCCGTATCCCTTTGATCACCCGGTAGCCGGCGACGAGGTCCGTGGCCTGGCCGACCGTGGAGGCCAGCAGCTCCTGGTACTCGCGGGTGTCCCGGGAGAGCCGTTCGCTGAGCAGCCCCATCGTCCAGACCGCGACCGGCGCCCCGAACAGCACCACGAGTCCGAGCAGCCAGTGCGTCGCCAGCAGCGACACGGCGATGAACGCGATGGCCGTGATCCTCGACACCGGGATGATCGCCAGGATCACCGCGTTCGACAGGCGTGCGACGTCGTTCGTCATCACCGAGACCACGCTGCCGCCCGGCGCGCGGGCGGAGCCGCCGACCGGGTGCAGCACGCCCCTGGACAGGGTGCCGCGGAGCCGGTGCTGCACCACCTGCACCGCATGGGCGGTCAGCCGCAGCGAGAGTCTCGCCGCCGACGTCAGCGCGAGGTAGAGGGCCACCAGCACGCCGAGCCACAGGACCAGTTGTCCCTCGTCCCCGGTCGCCAGCGCCCGGTCGATCGCGAGTCCCATCACCACCGGGACCGCGGACTCGCCCACCTGCCACACGATCGCCAGCAGCATCGCGGGAACGCTGATCCGCCTCACCGAGAAGATCACGCGCAGGAGGAACCGGCCCGGGGTGGTCCCCGGCCCGAACTCGAACGGCCGGGCTCCGACGGGCTCGGCGGGAGCGAGCAGAAGCACCGGCAGCCTGCGGGTGAGCGGCCCTCGCCCCAGTCCCGCGATGTCGGTGCCCGAGGAACGCGGGGAGTTCGTCATGCCTGGCTCCGATCCGTGTTCCTGAGCGGGAAGCACCACAGCAGGGCATCGGCGAAGACTCCTCGCCACCACGCGTAGTCGTGTCCGCCGGCGAACTCCCGGTAGAGGGTGTCGTAGCCCTTGCCGGTCAGTACGTGGTCCAGCCAGCGGCTGTGGGTGATCGAGCTCTCCAGCTCACCGACGTCGTGGAAGATCCGGATCGGTGCCGTTTCCGCGGCCAGGCAGTCGGCGATCAGGGTCGGTACGGGGGTGCGGCGGAGCAGTTCGCCCGCCCCGGTGCCCCATCGGAGGTCGGGGTGGTACCCGCACGACGGGGACTGGAGGATGGCGTTGCCGAACGTCGTCGGGTGGTGGAGTGCTGTCCAGCCGGCGCACAGACCGCCGAAGCTCTCGCCGGCCAGCGCGACGTCACGGGGGTCCCGTGAGAGCGGATACCGGTCGCGGAGCCACGGCAGCAGTTCTTCGGCCAGCATCCGGGAGAACGCCGGGTTGCAGAGCAGCTCTTCGTCGCGCCGCGGCGCGGGCTGAGCGACGAGGACCACCACGCAGGGGCGGATCAGTCCCGCCCGGACCAGGGCGTCGCGGACGCTCGGCGCGCTGTGGTCCGGCGTCCCGTCCAGGTGGATCACGACGGGCAGCGCGCTCTCGTCCGAGAACGCGCCCGGGGGCATCGAGACCCAGATGCGACGCTCGTCCCCCAGAAGCTCGCTCACCGGCACGGCGGTGTCCCCTGCCGGGGCCGGCCGTGCCTCGGCCTGATCGAGCCAGGGCAGCGGCACCGCGTCGGGCAGCACGGCCACCGAGGCACCGGAGAACCGCTCCACCGAGCACTCCGAGAACCTCGGGGCCGGGTTGAACGGGTCCGGGACCCGTTCGCCCTCACCCGTCGGCCCACGTCGTGTGAACACGTACGAGAAGCGCAGGTCGGAACGCATGCGCAGGGTGAGGACGCGGAACGGCGTCCCCGCCACCGGGGCGAACTCCGCGTCGATCGGGTTGAAGCCGATCCTGGGGCCGATCACCACCGAGAGGGTGGTGACCGTGTCGTCCCCGGACTCGTCGACGAACGTCACCTCCACCTCGTCCGCGGAGACCCGCTCGACAAGCGGTGCACCCGTCGCCGCGAGGTGTCGTCCGAACCTCTCCGGGCTCCACGCACCGGTCGCCAGTTTCCCGACAGACGGATCAGCCATTTCTCGCACCTTCCACGTCGGTGTCGCCGACGGACCAACGCCGGGTTCGTTCGCGGCCGAGCGGTACCACCTGGGGGCTGCCGGCCACCGGATCGGGCACCACCAGGCAGGGCAGACCGAACACCTCCTGGACCAGCTCGACCGTGACGACCTCGTCCGGAGTGCCCTCGGCGACCACGGCGCCGTCCTTCATGGCGATCAGATGGGTGCCGTAGCGGGCGGCGTGGTTCAGGTCGTGCAGGACGGCGACCAGGGTGTGGCCGAGGTGGTGCAGGTCGGTGAAGAGCTCCATCAGCTCGATCTGGTGGGTGATGTCGAGGAAGGTGGTCGGTTCGTCGAGCAGCGTGATGTCGGTGTGCTGCGCGAGCGCCATCGCCACCCACACACGCTGGCGCTGCCCGCCCGACAGCTCGTCCACCAGGCGCCCGGACAGGTCGGCGACCGACGTCTGGTGCATCGCCCTGAGCACGGCCTGCTCGTCGCCCTCGGTCCACTGCCGGATGAACCCCTGGTGGGGGTACCGTCCCCGGGCGACGAGGTCGGCGACGGTGATCGCGTCCGGGGCGATCGAGGTCTGCGGGAGCAGACCGACCCGGCGCGCCACCTCTTTGGTCCTGTAGGAGTTGATGTCGGCACCGTCGAGGACGATCTGACCGGCCGACGGCTTCAGCAGGCGGGACAGGCTGCGCAGCAGGGTGGACTTGCCGCACGCGTTCGGGCCGACGATGACCGTGAACGACTTGTCGGGGATCGCCACCGAGAGGCGTTCGGAGATGACCCGCCGGTCGTAGCCGATCGTCGCCGACTCCACCCGGAGGCGCGCGGTGTCCGGCGGGGTGGCGCTCACAGGCGTCTCCTGGCTTGGGTGAACAGCAGATATCCGAGGTAGCCGCCGCCGAGCACCACGGTGATGATGCCGACCGGCAGCGGGGTGGGGGCGACGTGCTGGGCGAGATAGTCCGACACCAGACACAGCAGCGCGCCGACGAAGGCGGCCGGGGCGAGGGTGATCCCGGCGGTGCGGGCGAGCCGGCGTCCGATCTGCGGGGCGACCAGGGAGATGAACACGATCGGCCCCGACGCGGCCGTGACCGTCGCCGTCAGCGCCACTCCCACCAGGATCAGGCCGAGGCGTACGGGCGCGACCCGTACCCCCTGCGAGGCCGCCGCCTCGTCACCCAGCTCCAGCTGCCGCATCGGCCGGCTCAACATGCCGGCCAGCAGCAGGAGTACGGCGATGCAGACGCCGCCGACGACGACCTGGTCCCAGGACACGCCGTTGAGCGACCCGGCACCCCACGCGGCGGCGGACATCGCCTGGTCCAGGTCGGCCTTGAGGATCAGCCAGATGTTGAGCGACTCGAGCATCGCCGAGACGCCGATGCCGACGATGATCAGCCGGAACCCCTGCACCCCTCGTCGGTAGGCGAGCACGTACACGGCCACGGCGGTGGCCGTCCCGCCCAGCAACGCCCCGCCGACCAGCTGCGCGTAGGTGCCGTTGAGGACCAGGATCACGACCAGAGCGCCGGTGTAGGAGCCCTGGGTGAACCCGACGATGCCGGGGTCGGCAAGGGGGTTGCGCAGCAGTGACTGGAAGACCGCGCCGCTCACACCGAGGGCGGCGCCGAAGACCAGTGCGGCGGCCACCCGGGGCAGCCGCCACTCGACCACGATGTCGTGGACGATGTCGTTCTCCCGGCCGGTCAGTGCGGAGAGCACCTGCCCGGGGCTCAGCGCGTACGAGCCGGTCATCAGCGCGAGCACGGCCGTGCCGGCCACCGCGACCGCGAGCACCGCGCAGACGACGATCGAGCGCCACTGGAGCCGTAGCGCGATCCGCCGGCGCCGCAGCACCAGCACCCGCCGCCCGAAGTCCACCCGCGACATGTGCGTGTTCACAGTCCACTCGATTTCTTGCGCCGCACCAGCGTGACGAGAACGGGTGCGCCGACGAAGGCGGTGACGACACCCACGGGGATCTCGCCGGGGCGCAGCACGAGGCGGCCGAGGATGTCGGAGACCAGGAGCAGGCTCGGGGCGAGGAGGATGCTGTAGGCGAAGATCCAGCGTTGGTCCGGGCCGACGATCCAGCGCGCCACGTGCGGCACCATGAGTCCGACGAATCCGATGGGCCCGGCGATCGCGGTGGCGCCACCGGCAAGGAGGGTGAGTGCGATGACCGCGAGCACACGGGTGCGTGTCAGCCGGACCCCTTGGGCGACCGCCAGCTCGTCACCCAGAGCCAGTGCGTTGAGCGGGCCCGACACCGCGAACGCCAGGACGAATGCCACCGCGAGGAACGGCAGGACCGGCCACACCACGTCGAGCGGGCGCCCCGCGATCGACCCGGCGTTCCAGTTCCGCATCGCGTCGAAGGCGTCGGGGTCGGTCAGTTGGAGCGCCTCCCTGGCGCCGCCGAGCACGGCGCCGACGCAGACCCCGGCGAGCACCATGACCACCGGCGAGGAACCCTGCCGTGTCGATCCGAGGACGAGCAGCAGGAGCGTGGCGATCAGGGCCCCCGCGAACGCGAACCACATGTAGCCCCGCGGGTCGCGGACGCCGAGCAGGCCCACGGCGACCGTCACCGCGAAGGACGCGCCGGCATGGACTCCCAGGACACCCGGATCGGCCAGGGGATTGCGGGTGAGAGCCTGGATCAGCGCGCCCGACAGGCCGAGGGCGACGCCGACGACCAGACCCACGATCGTGCGCGGCAGCCGGAAGTCGCGGATCGCGTACTGGTCGATGTCGGCCGAGGAGCGGAACAGCGCGTCCCACACCACGGACGGCGCGATCGCCGTCGACCCGATCATGACGCTCAGCACCAGCAGTACCACCAGCGCCACCAGTGCGACGACCAGGCCGAGCAGACGACGACGCGGTCCGGGCACCGTCACGGTGCCCGGACCGTCGTGCCGCAGGGCGAGGGCTGTCACCGCTTGCCGGGGAGGGTCGCCAGCGCGCTGTCGAGCGAGTCCAGGTACCGGTTGACGGGCCCGTAGGAGTTGTTGCCGGGGCAGAAGACTCCCAGCGCCCGGCCGGAGCCCACGGCAGGCAGCGCCTTCCAGGTGTTGGTCTTGACCACCGGCCCGAACGGCTCCGTCGGCCGGCCGTCGGCGCCGACGGGGTAGGTGATCACGTCGTACTCGGACAGCTCACCGATCCGCTCGAACGGCAGGGACTCGTAGGCCAGGGGGTCCTTGCCCTCGGCCGCCTCGGGGAGGTCCAGGCCGATGTCGTCCCGGGCGATCTCGGAGCAGCCGATGTCCGCTATGTAGAACGTTCCCGGATCGCTCCAGTCCCCGCGGGAGACGTCGACGAACGAGGTGTTCCTGATGGTGTCGGCGTAGGTCTTCTGGATCTTGGCGACCTTCGACTTGAACTCCGCCTCCTGCCGGCTGAGCACATCCGAGACGTTGCCGGCCTCCGCGATCGCTCCGGCGAAGGTCTTCCACTCGGTGTCGAGCCCCCAGTACACGGTCGGGGCGACCGTCTCGAGCTTCTTGCCGACCTTGTCCCAGTCATTGGAGTGGAACTGGACGAGGATGAGGTCCGGCTTGAGGGCGGCGAGCTTCTCGACGTCCACCTCACCCCCATTGCTGCCGACGATCTCGGCCGCCTCGTACGCGGTCCGCTGTTCCTCCGGCAGCACGTCGAGGTCGGACTCGGACACCTCGGTGACGCCCACCGGCTTGCCACCCAGATCGATGAAGGGGAGGTTCGTGTTGCCGATCGTGACGATGCGCCGGGGATCGACGGGAACTTTGACCGTGCCGTTCTCGGCCTTGACGCTGCGGGTCTCGGCGGCCTTGTCGCCGGTGTCGTCGCCGTCACTGCCGCAGGCGGTGAGGACGAGCGACGCGCTCATCAGTGCGGCAGCGAGGGCTGCGCCGCGCCTCGGGGCGTTGCTCATGGGTGCTCTCTTCTTTTCTCTTCTTCTCGGTGTGGAGGGGGTCAGTCGGAGGCGGGGCGGAGGAGTTCCTGGACGGTGACGCCCAGGCCGACGGTCCGCGCCGCCCCGCGCGTGAGGCCGGCCCGGGCGATGACGGCGTCCAGCTCCGCCGCGGTGCGAAGGCCGGAGCCGTGGCAGACCAGACCGATCAGGTCTTCCTCGCCGTCGTGCTCGTCGAGTTCGTCGGTGTCGATGACCTCCTCGATCAGCAGCACCCGTCCGCCGGGGACGAGGTTCTCGGCTGCCCGGCGCAGTGCGTGAGCGGCGTCGGCGTCGGGGAGGGTCTTGAAGGCGCGGCTGATGAGCACGGCGTCGGCTGCCGGGCCGGGCTCGAAGACGGACTGCTCCAGCACGCCGACCCTTGTGCGCTGCCGCTCGTCGGGGATCGTGGCGGGCAGGTCGCGGCGCAGCCAGTCGGCCTGGGCGGGCAGGGCGCAGATCGTCACCCGCAGGCTTTCGTAGGCCGCGACGTACTCCCGGGCATGAGCGCCGGCACCACCGGAGTGGATCACCAGGTGCCCGACTCCGTCGAGCAGACCGGACGTGGCGATCGGTTCGGCGAGGGCGGGCTGGAACTTCGCCAAGCGCTCCAGATGACGGTCCTCGTAGTCCTGTTCGGCTCGTACATCGGCAAAGGTCTGGCCGGTGACCGAGGCGTAGGCGGGCCGGCCGGTGCGGACCGACTCCGTGAGGCCGTGGATACCGAGCATCTCGCGACCGACCACCCCGGCGGAGTGGAGCCGGTCGGCGATGAAGTCGAGCGTGAGGACGTCGCCGACCGGCGTCAGGGCGTAGTGACCCTGCTCGGTCTCGGTCACCACGTCCAGGGCGTGCAGGTAACGCAGCAGCTTGCCCAGAGCGCGCGCGTCGGCGCCGACCTCGGCGGCCAGTTCGGTCACGCCGGCCACGCCGCGGGAGAGCAGATCGGGAACGCCCAGTTCGACGGCGGTGCGGAGCGCGATCGGCGCGACGAGCCCGGTCAGGTCATGGAGCTTCTGGAACGGGGTGACCGTCCTCTCCGGGTCGGGTACCGCCCCGTCGGACGCCAGAGCGACGACCGCGGAGCGACGCCAGTAACCGGCGAAGTCGATGTCCTCCTTGGGCACGCCACGGTCCTCGACCAGGTGCCGGCGGATGTCCCGGACGGCCTTGTGCTCGCCGGCCAGCCACACGAACGCCTGGCCGGACCACCACCGCGCACCGCGGACGGCCTCGGTGAGCGGCGACACGGTCCCGGTCGTCGCGTCGGGGCGAACCAGCCATGTCACGTCGACCCCGGGCGGTTCGCGCAGCTCCTGGCGGTGGGCGTCCTCGGCGATCTCGATGAACACCTGCGCCCGGGTGTCGGGCGGGAGTTCGTCGAGAAGGCGGCCGATCGCGGGGAGCGCGGTGTCGTCGCCTGCCACGAGCAACCAGTCGGCGCCGGTCGGGAACGCCTTGGACGTGCTCGGGCCGCTGAGGTGGATCCGGTCACCCGGCCGGGTGCGATGGGCCCACGTCGTTCCCGCGCCCACCCCGTGCTTGACGAAGTCCACGTCCAGCTCGCCGGCCTCGGGGTCCCACCGGCGGACCGTGTAGGCCCTCGACAGCGGTCGAGGCCCCTTGGGGACGGTCAACCTGGCCTCGCCCTGGACCGGGAGCACCGGATCGCGCCGGCCCGGGTACGGGAAGTAGAACGCGAGGTCGTCGTCGAAGCCCGGGGACTCGAAGGCCGGCCGCACGAAGCCGTCCGCCGTGGTGAACGCGCGCAACTGTTCGCCGCTCAGCGTGATCCGCCGCATTCCCGGGGTGATGTCGACGGTCCGGACCACTTCGACCTCACGCAGGGTCGGCGGGCGCACGGTGAGTCGGCGCGAGGTCTTGGGCATGCGGGAACTGACCTTTCCGGTCACTGCGAGGGCAGGAGTCGCGCACCGGCTTCGGGAGGGCGCGCACTGCTAAAGTTAGGCAAACCTTACCCACAATGGTGTGCGCAGACTGCCGCATGGTTAGGACATGGTGGATCCCTCCTCCCTCGCCGCAGGTGCCGGCGACCCGCCGCCGATTCCGGCCGCGCGGTTGGATTCGGCGGACGCCCCCGCTCGACCGCTGCTGCTCTGGGTTCGCACCGGCGTGGCGCGACTGCGCCCCGACCGCGGGCCGTTGCTGTGCCTCAAGGCCGGCGAAGGCGCCTGGATCCCCGCAGACGACAGGGGGGAGCGGGAGATCGTCACTGAGCCGGGTACGGTCGCCTTCCCGCTGTGGCCCCACGCCGGAGTCGGCGCTCGGGGGCTGTCGGAACTGACGCGGTTCGACGTTCCCAGTGGCTGGCAGGACTGGTTGATCCAGCTCTTCAATCTGCAGGTCACTCCTTTCAGTGGCCGCGGGTATGCCCCCGAGGCGATCGAGGAACTCCTTCGGCGCCCCGGCTCGCGCTCGTCGGCACCCGGCGAAGTCAGGCGAAACCAGGGCTCGGAGAAGTTCGCCTCGCCTGCGATGCCGCGAGCCCTCGGCGCCGGAGCGGTCGCCGAGGAACTGGTTCGCGACCCCGCGCTCGACCTCACGGTCGAGCAATGGGCATCGCGGGTGCTCTCCAGCGCGCGCACCCTGCGCCGTGACTTCCTCGCCGACACCGGGCTCACGTTCGAGCAGTGGCGGCTGCACTGCCGGCTCGGCGCCGCCGTGGAGTTCCTCGCCGCCGGTTACGACGTGGACCAGGTGGCCGCCCGAGTGGGCTTCGCCAGCCGCAACGGCCTCACGCGGGCCTTCAAGGGACGTTTCGGACTGACCCCCCACGAGTTCGGACGGGAGATCTCCGCCCGACCTGGCGCCGACCGGCTGACGCAACGGGCGACAGCGGCACGGCAGACCGACGACCTGATCCGGATGATGCGCAGGACGGACACTCCCGCCGCGCCGGAGATGCTGCCCGCGGCCAGCACGCCGTCGCACACCAACGACATCCACGTCCTCAGCTGGATGTATCGAGGCAGCGGGTACCTGGACATCGGCGACCGACGCTACGAGCGGGAGCGAGGGGTGGCGACCTGGATCCCCGCGGAGAAGGAGCATGTCACCGGCCTCCGCGAGAACTCCGTCTCCCTGCCGCTGGGCAACGCGAGCACCGGCGACCTCCGACTGACCGTGCCGCTGCAGGTGCGGTTCTCGCCCGCGTGGGACGACTACTTGATGTTCTGCTCGATCAGCGCCCGGTCCGGACTGCGTCCCGACGACCACGACCCCCGCCACATCCTGGACCTGTTCGCGGAACAGGTCGCCGCGCAGCGAGCGCTGTCGGTGCCGATGCCCACGAATCCGCGCGCCCGTGGTGTCGCGATGGAGTACTTGCGCGGTATCGGCGAAGCCGGCGGGAAGCACGGTGGCGAGGTCGGTGCAGAGGCCGGTGCCGAGGTCGGTGCTGAGATCCACCGTGCCTTCCGTGACGAGACAGGGATGACCCTGAGTCGCTGGCGCTATGCCGCCCGCATGCGCATCGCTCGCGACCTGCTCGCCGGGGGCGCGCCACCGAGCGCCGTCGCCCGCCGGATCGGGTACGCCCACCTCCCCACGTTCAGCGTCGCCTTCTCCCGCTTCCACGGACTCTCTCCGCGCGACTACCAGCAGCGCGAGTCCGAGCGGAACCAGTACTGAGCCCGTTGCCGCGTCGTGGCCCTTCAGCCCCGCGGTGCCACGCGGATTCGGTTCCCGTCCGGGTCAGCCGCGAGGAAGGTCAGCCCGAACCCCGGATCATGAGGCTCGTGAAGGATCGTGACGCCCTTGGACTGCCACTGCTTGAAGATCGCGTCGACCTCGTCGGGTCCGCCGTCGGTGGCCAGGCAAACCTCGCTGGTACGCGGGACATCGGGCGACAGACCCTCGAACCGACCCGACCACAGACCGAGGTCAGCGCCTGGCCCGAGGTTGAAGGTGATGTAGCCCGGAGTCGCGAACGACGGCTTCATGTCGAGGAGGTCGCCGTAGAAACGAGCTGCAGCGGGAGCGTCGCTCACGTAGACGATGGACACGACGGATGTGGTCATGGCTGTTCCTTGTCGCAGGTCGAAGGTTCGTATCCACCAGCCTGGGCTGGATATGCGCCGCATCGTGTCGCAATTGCTGAAAAACTTGGTCGGTGACCCCCGACCGCTTCTTCTCCCTGATGCTGCTCCTCGCATCGAGGGATGCCGTGACCACCCAGGAACTCGCCTCGGCGCTCGGGGTGTCCCTTCGAACCATCACCCGGGACCTGAACTGGCTCCGCGACGCCGGTCTGCCGGTGACCGCGCAACGGGGCCGCCTCGGAGGGGTGACCATGCTGCCCGGGTCCGGGCTGGACCTCACGCGACTCACACCGGGCGAGCGTGATCATCTGTCGCTCACCGGGCTGGACGAGAAGCAACGTGCGGAGCTCGACGCATCCGCCGAAAGCCGGCGCGCACTCTCCAAGATCGGTGCCGCACAGTCACGTCGGGCTCATGAACTCCTGCCACTCACCGACGTGGTGCACGTGGACAGCCGCCCCTGGCTCCAGGCCCCTGCTTCCGGCACGACTCCGGCTGCGCTGCTCGGCCCGGTGCGGCGAGGTCGCCGACTGCGGATCGAGTACGACAGCCCACGCGAAACAAGCCCACGCGACCTGGTCGTGGATCCCTACGGACTGTTCGCCAAGGCCGGCGTCTGGTACCTCGTCGTCGACCGTGCCCGAGTGCCGCGGATGTACCGACTCGAACGGATCACGACGTGGAACGAAGTCGACCAGCCACGACGGATCCGCGAGAACCAGACCCTGGCCACCGTCGCCGCAGCGCTCATCGACCAGTGGGAGCACAACCATGCGATAGAGGTCAGCGCCACCGTCGACCGGACCCAGATCGAGCGAGCGCAACGGATCTTCGGCCGACGACTCGTCCGGGACGACCATGACGAATCCGCCACCGGCCACAAGGTGACGATCCGCTTCCTCAACCTGGGGGACGTGCGAGCACTCCTCCCGTTCGGGAGCACCATCACCGTGCACGGCCCCACCGAAGCCAGGGCTCACCTCCGTGACCTCGCCACCGACCTTGCCCACCACTACGCGCCACCGGGTCGGGCGAGCATGTGACTGCTGCTGATGGGTCCGGGGAAGCTCTGGACGACGCTTTCGGCTCACCTGCCCCGACATGCCACGACAGCCCGCACAAGCCCGGCCTGCGCGACCGTCCGGAACTCACGCGCTCCGCCATCCGCGCTGGCCTCATCGAACCCTGACACCGTCCCCCACGGTCGGAACTCTCGGGCGGGGCGAGCGCGTTGGCACTGACGAGGCACTTACATCAGACACCGGAGCGGGGAGGGGACGACGCATGGCACGCGGCTCGTCCACCGCCCCTCGCAGGGTCGGACATGGTCCGGCGGCGGCGCTCGCCGTCCTGTTCGCCGTTCTCACCGCCCTGTTCCTGCCGCCTTCGTACGGCGGTGCTGCCGAGCACCGTCCGTCCTCCTCCGTGGCCTCGGTGGTCGAGGGCCGCGTCACGGCGGCCTTCGAGATCACGCGGGCCGACAGCGGGGCACAGGCGGACGACGGGCACAGTGCGGCCCTGCTCCGCAGTCTCCGTGATGTTCCGGGGGAGCGGCCGACGCCCCCGCACACGGCCGTCGTCGTCGCACCGCGCGAGACGGTCGGCCCGCCTCGGCGCGGGCCCACGGACGCCCCGGCCCTCCTCGTCCCACCGGCTTCGGCCCCTCCGACGGGCTGTCACCAGGGGCGCGCACCGCCCCTTCCGCCAGGCACCTGAGCTTTCCTTCTTCATTTCCGTCGACCGCGGCCATGAGCTGCCGCGGTGTGCCTGCCGGAGGCCCCTTTGACCCGCGCCCCGCGTGTCCGAGGGCTGCTCGCCCTCGCCGCCGTCGCCCTGTCCCTCTTCATCGCCCTCACCACACCCGTCCACCTCGGACTCGACCTGCGGGGCGGCACACAGATCGTGCTGGAGACCCGCCCCACCGACACCACCGCCGCAGACAGCGAGGCCACCGACCGCACCCTGGAGGTGCTGCGCGGCCGCATCGACGCGCTGGGCGTCGCCGAGCCCACCCTCGCGCGCTCCGGCGACAACCGGATCGTCGTCGAACTGCCCGGTGTGCAGGACCCGGCCGAGGCCGCCGAGGTCCTCGGCCGTACCGCCCGGCTCACCTTCCACCAGGTCCTCGGCACGACCACCGCCGACGCCACCGACCGGAACACCGGCAAGGACAAGCGGCCGGGGCGAACGGTCCTGGCCGACGAGTCCGGCCAACTCCTGCGCCTGGAAACGGCCGCGCTGACCGGCCAGGACGTCAAGGAGGCCGCCGCCCGGCTCGACCAGCAGACCGGCACCGGATGGCATGTGACCGTCGACTTCGAGGGGGCCGGCCGTGACGGCTGGGCCCGTCTGACCGGCGGGGCCGCCTGCGCCCCGGCGGGAGACCCGGCCCGCCGCATCGCCATCGTCCTCGACGACAAGATCATCTCCTCGCCCCAGACCGATCCCTCGGTCCGCTGCGACACCGGCATCAGCGGCGGGTCCACACAGATCACCGGCTCCTTCGACGCCGACGAGGCCAAGGAACTCGCCCTGCTCATCAACGGCGGCGCCCTGCCCGTACCGGTGGAGAACGTCGAACAGCGCACCGTCGGCCCCACCCTCGGCGCCGAGGCCATCAAGGCCAGCGCCTGGGCCGCCGCGGTGGGCACCACCCTCACCGCGCTGTTCATCATCGCCGTCTACCGGCTCATGGGCGTCCTCGCCACCGTGGCCCTGCTCTGCTACGGCCTGATCTCCTACGCCGCTCTCGCCGCCCTGGGCGCCACCCTCACCCTCCCCGGCCTCGCCGGTTTCGTCCTGGCCATCGGCATGGCGGTCGACGCCAACGTCCTGGTCTTCGAACGGGCCCGGGAGGAGTACGCCGCCCAGCGGCGGCCCAGTCCCCGATCGGCGCTGACGGCGGGATTCCGGGGAGCCTTCAGCGCGATCACCGACTCCAACGTCACCACCCTCATCGCCGCCGGCCTGCTGTTCTTCCTCGCCTCCGGACCCGTGCGCGGCTTCGGCGTCACCCTCGGCATCGGCGTCCTCGCCTCCATGTTCAGCGCCCTGGTCATCACCCGCGTGCTCGCCGACCACGCGGCCTCCCGGCCCTCCGTCCGCCGCCGTCCACGCCTCACGGGCATCGCCAGGACCGGCGCCGTACGCGACCGCCTGACGCGCACACCACCGCAGTTGATGCGCCGGCCCCGCCGGTGGCTGGCCGCCTCCGCCGTGGTCCTGGCCGTCGCCGTGGCCGGGATCGGTGTACGGGGCCTGGACTTCGGGATCGAGTTCACCGGAGGCCGCCTCGTCGAGTACACCACCGCCACCCCGGTCGACCCCGACCGGGTGCGCGCCGCGCTCGCCGACGCCGGGTTCCCCCGGGCCGTCGTCCAGACCTCCGGCGACAGCGGACTCACCGTCCGTACCGACCGGCTGAGCGAGGCGCAGGCGGCCGCCGTGACCGACGCCGTCGGCACGCTCACCGACCACGCCGACAAGGTCCGTGACGAAGCCATCGGCCCCAGCCTCGGCAAGGAGCTGCGCAACGGTGCCCTGATCGCGCTCGTCGTCGCACTCGGCGCCCAGCTCCTCTACCTCGCGGCCCGTTTCCGCTGGCTGTTCGGCACCTCCGCCGTCGCCGCCCTCGCCCATGACGTGGTGATCCTCGTCGGCGTCTTCGCCTGGCTGGGCAAGCCCGTCGACGGCGTCTTCCTCGCCGCCCTGCTCACCGTCATCGGCTACTCGGTCAACGACTCCGTCGTCGTCTTCGACCGCGTCAGGGACCTCGCCCGCGTCGACCGCACCGCACCCTTCGCGTCCGTCGCCAACCGGGCCCTGCTGCAGACGCTGCCCCGGACCGTCAACACCGGCATGGGCGCCGCCTTCATCCTCACCGCCCTGGCGGTCCTCGGCGGGGACTCCCTCACCGACTTCGCCCTCGCCCTGCTCATCGGTCTCGCCGTGGGCACGTACTCCTCGATGTTCACCGCGACCCCCCTCGCCGTCGAACTCCACAGGCGCCGCTGACGCGTCGGGCGCGCGGCCGGTGCCGCGCGCCCCGTGGGGCGGCCGTCAAAACCGGTGTCCGGGCGGCGGAGCACGGTGATAGACAGTCGGCGTGACGAAGACTGAGGCCACGACCCCGGAGTTCCCCGCACTGCTGCGGCTGATCGAGGAGCGCTCCGCCGCGTTCCGGGCCGCGGTCGCCGCCGCCCCCGACCTGGCACAAAGGGTGCCGACCTGCCCCGAGTGGACGCTGCTGGACCTGGTGGAGCACCTGGGCTCGGTGCACCGCTTCTGGGCCGCTACCGTCGCCGCCGGCCCCGCCGACGCGCCCTTGCCCGAGGCGGCCCCGGACGCGCCCCGGGAACGCGCGGCCCTGCTGGCCTGGTCGGCCGAGTCCACCGGGCAACTCCTGGACGCCCTGCGGGAGTCCGGCCCGGACCGCGGCTGCTGGACCTGGTGGGGCACGTCGCCGTCGCCGCAGACCAGCGGCGCGGTCGCCCGGCACCAGGTCCAGGAGGCCGCGGTGCACGCCTACGACGCCCAGCTCACCACGGGGACCGGGCAGCCGCTGCCGGACGAGGCGGCCCTCGACGGTGTCGACGAGTTCCTGTTCACCTGCTGTGCCGGCACGGCCCCCTGGCCCCACGCGCCCGCCGCCCTCGACCTCCACGCCACCGAGGGCCGTTCCTGGCGCCTCACGCTTTCCGCCGACGGCACACGGGCCACCCGCCTGACCACCCCCGCCGCGACGCCCGCCGACGCCTCCCTGCACGGCACGGCGGGCGAGCTGGTCCTGGCCCTGTACGGCCGCATCCCGGTGGACTCCCTGAAGTCCGACGGCGACGGCCACCTCTTCGACCTGCTCCTGGCCTGGGACCCGGAGGAGGACGAGTAGGCCGTCGACGGGAGGGGACGCCACGGTGGGCCGGCGCGACGGGCGGCGCCGGCCCGCTTCACGCGATCGAGCCGCCCATCGCGTTCAGCGCCGCCTGGCAGGCCTGCTTCTTGTTGCCGTCGCGGTCGAACAGCAACGCGTTCTCCCCGCTGCGCCAGGAGTCGCTGTCGCGGATGCCCCAGACCGTGATGCCGGTGCGGCGCGGCACCTCCATGCACGCCCGGACCGTGTTCGCGTACGCGGACCCCGGTGCCTGCGCGATGTCCAACTCGGCGACATGAGCGCCGCCAGGCCCAGTACCGACGCCCGGCGTCGGCCGAGCCGTTTCCACTGGTTCATCGTTCTCCTCCCGCCGCCCCGTGCCCTGCGGTCGGCAACATCGGCCTACTCAGGCTGAGTTGAGTAGGCGCGCTCATGCCCGGCGGGCCCCGCCGCGGCGAGTATCGGTGCAGCGGCGCGGGCGAGAGGCGCCGATCCTGTCCAGTTCAGTTCGGATTTCTTGGAGTCACTCATGTCGCGTCGTACCGTTCTGTGCGTGGCCGTCGGTGTCGTCGTCCTCGGTGGCGCCGGTGCCCTCACCCTTGCCCACGCCGGGGACCAGTCGTCGACGCCGGCGCACAGCACGGCCCGCTACATCGCTCCCGACGGCGACCGTGACGGTTCGCTCACCTTCTCCACCGACGTCACGGAGTCCTCCGGCGTCAAGAGCGTGAAGGTGCTGGCATGGCCGCAGGACTCGTCCTTCGCCGAGGACAGGCCGACCGCCAAGGACATGGCCGGCGTGGACTCGGCCGCCTGTGAGCCCGCCGGAAAGGACACCGCGCACTGCACGTACCGCGTCGAGGTCACCGCCGCCGACGCGAAGTCGTCCCCGCGCGGTGCCTGGCACGTCGCCGTCCTGGTCACCGCCAAGGACGGCAGCACGACCCTGGACGCCGAGGCGGCCGACTTCACCGTCCGGTGATCCGTCCGGTGATCCATTCGGCGCGGGACCGAGACCGAGACCGAGCGAGAGCGCGGGTGTGGACGGCGGCACGCGCCCGCCCGCGCTCGCGCTCCCGCGCTCGCCTCATGTCCGCGTGCAGGCCGTCCCGTTGAGGCTGAACCCGCCCGGCGCGGCGAAGGTGCCGCTGTAGGCGCCCTGGAAGCCGAACGACTGTTTGCCGCCGGGGGAGATGCTCGCGTTGTGGGCCAGGCCGCTCGCCGTCACCGATCCCGAGGACGGGGAGACGGAGGTGTTCCAGGCGCTGGTGACGCTCTGGCCGGACGGCAGGGTGAAGGCGAGGCTCCAGCCGTCGACGGGCGATGAACCGGTGTTGGTGACGGTGACGTTCGCGGTGAAGCCGCCCTGCCAGACGTTCGTGGTGTACGCGACCTCACAGGCGCTGCCGCCGCCCGGACCGCCGGGACCACCACCGCCGGTGTTCACGCTCGAAGAGAAGGAGTTCACGGTCAGCCCCGTCCCGTTCTGCCAGGGCTCGAAACCGGCCTGAACGCTCGTCAGGTACCAGTTGTTCTGCGCCAGTCCGCGCGCCACGGCCTGACGGACGAAGTCCATCACGTCGAAGCTCCAGCTGCCGATCGCCGACGGTGCCACGAAGGACAGCACGTCATTGGTGCCGTTGCCGCCCGACCACACCTGCCAGGAGCGCCCGCCCACGGAGGCCGTGCCGACCTGCGAGCCGATCGGCTGGATCGGGCCCACCTTGTTGAACCAGATCATGATCTCGGTCCGGTTGACACCGTCGGTGCGGGGTGTCGGGTCGAGCCAGATGTCGTACGAGGCGTTGTAGACGGCATCGCCGACATAGCCGTACGAGATGCTGCTCGGCGCGCTGGAGATGGTGGAGAGCTGCGCCGGGAGGCTGGTTCCGGGGGAGCAGTTGGTGTAGTGGCAGCCGTTGAACAGGGACGGGTAGGACTTCGGCGCGCCGTTGGTGGGGACGGAGCCGTCGGCCCGGGTGAGCCGGAAGCCGGTGTCGGTGGCGGTGACGCACTGGGGGGCGTCGGTGCCCCAGCGGTTGTTCTGGACGACGTAGCGCCCCTGGACGACGGTCGAGCCGAACTGTTCGCAGACGGTCGTGTCGGCCTGGGCGGGTGGCGTGGCGGCGAAGAGTGCCGCGACGGTGACGAGCGCGGTGAGGAGCGCGCCCAGCGCGCCCCGCAGGGAACGCCCACGGGGAGCACGCGGAGGGTACGGCGACGGTCGCATGGGGGCCTCTTTCGGAGGTACGGCCGGGAGGTGGGGGTGGTGCCGGGCGCTCCCCGCATCCCCCGCCTTGGGAGCGCTCCCATTTCCGCTCTGCCCAGGACTGTAGAAGCGCGGCATCGCCCTGACAACCCTGTCGCGACGGTCCGGTTGCCCGCGCACCGGCCGCGGCGCACCGGCGGCGGCGCGCCGTGCGGAACGAGGCCGGAGAGTCGCCAACAGGGCTTCGTGCGCGCGGCTGTGCGCGCGACGCGGCCGTGCGCGCGACGCTGCCGGGCCGTTTTGGTCTGACGTACGAGCAGGCCGTCCGCCGCCTTCCCCGCCTGCCACACACCACCGGCGGAGCCGACGGACTGATGCAGCTGGGCGGCCGTGGCGCCGTCGCACGTGGGTGTGCCGAAGATGTATCCGCCGGCGCACTCCGGATCGGCGGGTGTGGCGACCTCCAACGGCCGACTCCGTCTCCTCCCGGTGTGCGATCGAGGCCGGGTTCGAGGCGATCGCCTCGGCAGGTACGGGTTCGGCGCCCCCGCGCAGCCATGCCTCGGCGACTTCGGCCACCGCCCGCGCGCAAGCCGGTGACCGCCTCGGGCGGCAACCCGTACGGAACCTCGCGGCCCGCCGGCTTCCCCTCCACGGCCCCCGACGACGCACGCTCGACCGTGCCCACCTACAGGGAGGGGCGACCGGCGCGGTTCGCGACGCCGCTCGCGGCGGGGAGCGCACCCGGGTCCGCCGCCCGACAGAGAACGCGGTCCGCGTCCCCGTGGACCGGACGGCGCCGCCGGACACCTCGCGCACCGACCACCGGCTTCCGGGCGCCGCCTCCCCCATGGCAGGATCCCAGGACCGCACACCAGGCCCAGACGTCCGGCACGTCGGGCCACACCGGAGGACCCGTCATGACCGCCACGTTCCACGTCCTGACCACCGGCTACGCGGACACGCGGGTGGCGGGGACCGTCACCCTGCTCCTCGACGGGGCGACCGTCGCGGTCGTCGATCCCGGGATGGTCGCCGACCGCCGACTCATCCTGGACCCGCTCGTGGACCACGGGCTGACCCCCGAGGACATCACCGACGTGGTCTTCAGCCACCACCACCCGGACCACACCCTGAACGCGGCCCTGTTCCCCGAGGCCCGCTTCCACGACCACATGGCCGTCTACCGCGACGACATCTGGGAGGACCGGGACGCCGACGGCCACCGGCTCTCCCCGTCGATCACGCTGATGACCACCCCCGGCCACACCGCCGAGGACGTCAGCACCCTCGTGACGACGGCGGAGGGGCTGGTGGTCCTGACCCACCTGTGGTGGACCGCGGAGGGGCCGGCGGACGACCCCTTCGCCCCCGACCGGGAGCAGCTCCGGGCGGCCCGGGAGAAGGTCCTGGCCCTGGACCCGGTCCTGATCGTCCCCGGCCACGGCGCCCCCTTCGCGCCCTCGGCCTCGACTCCGCTCTAGGGCCCTTCTGACGGATCTCCGCGGCGTCGCGACGCCCGGCACGCACCCTCGCCGCAGGCGCGAAGGGCCAGGTGGCTCCGCCACAAGACCCTCCACGCCGCACGCCGAGCGCACGCACCGAACGCCGCTCCTTCTCCCACGGAGATCCACCAGAAGGGCCCTAGGACCCGGCCGAGGACGCGCGGGCCCAGGGAGCCGGTTGAGCGGGTGGTGCCGTGGCGGGATGCTGGAGGCAGCGCCCGTGCGGGGTGACCCGTCGCCCGTGCCCGGGCGACGCAGGGGACGAGGTCGGTAGACGCCCATGTACAACGAACCCGACACCACCACAGCGGCACCCGAGGACTTCGCGGTCGTCATCGACGCCCGCGGGGCCGTCATGGTGTGGAGCGCGGGAGCGGCACGGCTCCTCGGGCTCGGCCCCGACGACGTGGTGGGCAGGCCCGCCTCCGGTCTGCTCGGCGGAACGCTGCCGTTCGCGACGCGGCGCCACCTGGCCGCAGGCGAGCAGTGGACGAGTGATCTGGTGCTGCGCAAGCGCGACGGTGACCGCGTCACCGTGCGGCTGCGGGGCACTCCGCTGGCGGACGCGGACGCCGGCACGTACTGGGTCGTCACTCCGGTGGGGGTGAGCTATCCCGCCGGTCCGACGGAGGCGGAGTCGGCGGAGCTGTGGGACCTCACGCTGGCGCAGCTCCCGCTGCCCGTGGCCATCTATGACAGCGAGGCGCGGTTCGTCACCTGCAACGAGGTCATGACCAAGGCGATGGGGCTGAGACGGGACGAGATGCGGGGGCGGACCCTGTGGGAGATCTACCCCGCACCGCCCCTGGACGAGATCGACCGCCTCCAGCACCAGGTGGTGCGCACCGGCGAGATGGTCTTCCGCGAGGAGCAGCCGTTCCGCGCCTCCGGCGAGGTCCGCGACCACGCGTGGTCGGTGTTCCTCTCCCCGCTGAAGAACCGCGAGGGCACGGTGCTGGGCGTCTCCGCGCTGGTCATCGACATCACCGAGCAGTACTGGGCCCGGCGTCGCCTCGCCGTGCTCAACGACGCCGGCGCGCGCATCGGCAGCACCCTCGACGTCACCCGCACGGCCGAGGAACTGGCCGAGGTCGCGGTGACGGGGTTCGCCGACTTCGCCACCGTCGACCTGCTGGAATCCGTCGTCCAGGGGCACGAGCCGCAACCGGTGCCGCCCGACACACCGGTCGTCTGCCGACGCACCGCGCAACGGTCGGTGCTCACGGGATGCCCCGAATCCGTGGTGCCCCCGGGCGGCACCGACGTCTACCCGCCCGGCTCACCCCCGGCCCTGACCCTGATCACAGGCCGGGCGAACCACTACGGCATGGGCGACGCGTCGCTGCGCGCGTGGGTGGCGGCCTCCCCGGCCCGCGCGGCGAGCATCCGCCGCTTCAAGATCCACACGGTGCTGATGGTCCCGCTGCGCGCGCGGGGCGTCACGCTCGGCGTCATGCACCTCATGCGGCACCGGACCCCGGACGCCTTCGGCCCGGACGACCTGATCCTCGCGGAGGAGATCGCCGCCAGGGCCGCGGTGAGCATCGACAACGCCCGCCGCTACACCCGTGAGCGCCGCACCGCGCTCACGCTGCAACGCAGTCTGCTGCCCGAACGACTGCCCGATGTGGCGGCCGTTGACCTGGCCTACCGCTATCTGCCCGCCGGGCCCGGCGACGAGATCGGCGGGGACTGGTTCGACGTCATCGCGCTGTCGGGGGGACGGGTCGCGCTGGCCGTGGGCGACGTGGTGGGCCACGGGGTGCGCGCCTCGGCCACCATGGGCCGTCTCCGCTCCGCGGTACGGACCCTCGCCGACGCCGACTTCGCGCCCGACGAGCTGCTCACCCGGCTGGACGATCTGGTCGTCCGGCTCGACCGGGAGGAGGGCCCGGACGCGCGACGACAGGCGGAGGAGGCGTCCGGGGAGGTCGGGGCCACCTGCCTCTACGCCGTCTACGACCCCGTCGCCGGCCGGTGCGACCTGGCCCGGGCGGGACACCCGCCGCCCCTGCTGATGGACCCCGACGGCACCGTGCGCGTGCTGGACCTGCCGGCCGGCCCGCCCCTCGGCCTCGGCGGACTGCCCTTCGAGGCGGCCCGGATCGACATGGCCGAGGGCAGCGTGCTCGCCCTCTACACCGACGGTCTGATCGAGGCCCCGGACCGTGACATCGACGTCGGGCTCGACCTGCTGGGTGAGGCCCTGCGCCACCCCACCGCCGGTCTGGAGGAGACCTGCGAGGAGGTGATGCGCAAGGTACGGCCCGACCCGCCGGCCGACGACATCGTCCTGCTCCTGGCCCGCACCTCCGTGCTCGGCGCCGACCGGGTACGCAGCTGGCCGGTCCCCGCCGATCCCGCCGCCGTCGCCGGAGCCCGCCGCGGGGCGAGCGAACAGCTGGCCGCCTGGGGGCTGAGCGAGCTGGAGTTCGCCACCGAGCTGATCGTCAGCGAACTGGTCACCAACGCCATCCGCTACGGCACCCCGCCCATCCAGCTGCGCCTGGTCCGGGCCGACGCGCTCATCTGCGAGGTCTCCGACGGCAGCGCCGCCGCCCCGCATCTGCGGCGGGCCCGCACCTTCGACGAGGGCGGACGCGGACTGCTCCTCGTGGCGCAGGTGGCCGAGCGCTGGGGCAGCCGCCACACCTCGGTCGGCAAGACGATCTGGGCCGAGCAGTCCCTGCCGGCCGGCGCCCCGGCAGCCGAACCGGTCACCGTGCCGCCCGGCCCGCTCGTGTAGAGGCCCCCTGCCCCGCGGCCCGGTTTCGCGGGTCAGGCGGAGGCCAGCCGCCGGAGCACGGCGGCGGAGACGGGCGCGGGGAGGGCGCGCAGGGTGCGGACCAGCGCGGCCGTCGGCCAGGGGAAGTACGCCTGGGCCGGTTCGCGTTCCAGGGCGCGGACGACGTACCGGGCCGCCCGCTCCTGGCTGATCTGGAAGGGCTTCGGCAGCCCGTCGCCGCTGACGCGCTCCGTGGCGACGAACCCCGGGTGGATCGAGGTGAACCGGATGCCGTGGGGCGCCAGTTCGACGCGCGCCGCGTCGATCAGCGTGCGCGCGGCGGCCTTCGCCGCCGAGTACGGACCCTGGCGGGGTAGGCCCATCAGCCCCGCGAGGGAGTTGGTGTGGGCGATCAGACCGCCGTCCGCCTGGGAACTCATCCGGTCGATCAGCGGGACGAGGTAGTTGACCACCGTGTCGTAGTTCAGCGCCATGATCCGGGCGACGTCCGCCACGCTCACCCGGTCCATCGCCATGTCCGGGCCCTGGCCCGCGTTGAGCAGCGCCACGTCGATCGTCCCGTACTCCGCGACGCCGGCCGCGACCACCTCGGCCGCGGCCCGGGGGTCGAGGGCGTCGGCGACGAGGTCCAGGCAGGCACTGCCCGCCGACCGCACCTCCTGCGCGACGCGGGCCAGTTCGGGGGCGCGTCGCGCCGTGAGGACGAGGCGGTTGCCGTCGGCGGCGAGTTGCCGTGCCACCTGCGCGCCGATGCCCGAAGAGGCGCCGACGATCAGGACCGTGCGGTCGGTGACGCGTGCCATGGTCCTCCTTCGCTCCGAGCCGGAACGCTCACCGGCAGTCCGTGCCGGTCACCCTACGGGGGCCGCAACTCCCGCTCGTCCCCAGGACGTTCCCCCTCCCGCCCCGGTTCCATCATTCGACTGTGTCACCCAACACAATCGACCGACATTGTCACTCGACAATGTCAGTCGTATGGTGGTGCCCGGCGACAGCCAGTGCGGATGAAAGGCAAGCCCATGACTCACGCGACCGAACGCGGAACCGAACCGATCCCCGAGCGTCCCGCCCTCCCTCTGGTCGGCCACGCGTTCGACATACCCGGTGGTGCCGACGGCCTGCTCCATGTGATGAAGGAGGCCAGGGAACTCGGTCCGCTGTTCAAGGTGCGGGTCTTCGGCAACGAGATCAACATCGCCTCCGGCCTCGACCTCGTCACCGAGCTGGCGGACGAGAGCCGCTTCCGCAAGAACGTGCACGCCGACCTCGTGCTGCTGCGGGAGATCGGTGGCGACGGACTGTTCACCGCCTTCAACGACGAGCCCAACTGGCGCAAGGCGCACGACGTCCTCATGCCGGCCTTCTCCCTCGGCGCGATGCGTGGCTATCACGCGACGATGCTCGAGGTGGCGCGTGAACTGATCGGGAAGTGGGACGGGGCGGCCGGGACGGAGCCGGTGGACGTCGCCGACGACATGACCCGGCTGACCTTCGACACGATCGGACTGTGCGGCTTCGGCTACGACTTCGAGTCGTTCGGCCGCCAGGAACCGCACCCCTTCGTGACCGCGCTGTCGCGCGCGCTCGGCTTCGCCCAGGCGAAGGGCGAGTCCATCCCCGGCCTGGACCTCTTCAAGTGGAAGCAGGCCGAACAGTTCCGGACCGACGTGGCCGAGATGCGGGACCTCGTCGACGACGTGATCCGGGAGCGCAGGGCCACCGGCGACACCGGCACCGACGACCTGCTCGGGCGCATGCTGCACACCCGCGACCAGATCACCGGCGAACCGCTGGACGACGTCAACATCCGTCACCAGGCGATCACGTTCCTCGTCGCCGGGCACGAGACCACCAGCGGGGCCCTGTCGTTCGCCCTGTACTACCTCACCAAGCACCCCGAGGTCCTCGCCCGCGCCCAGGCCGAGGTCGACGCCCTCTGGGGCGACACGGACACCCCCGACCCCGACTACGGGGACATCGGGAAACTGACGTACATCCGGCAGGTGCTCAACGAGAGTCTGCGGCTCTGGCCGACCGCCCCCGCCTACGCCGTGGAGCCCGTGGAGGACACCGTCATCGGCGACAGGTACGCCGTGCGCCGGGGCGAGACGATCCAGGTGCTCATCCCGCAGCTGCACCGGGACCCCGCCTGGGGCGAGAACGTCGAGCTGTTCGACCCCGACCGGTTCCTGCCCGAGCGGGAGCTGGAGCGGCCGGTCCACCTGTTCAAGCCGTTCGGCAGCGGCGAACGCGCCTGCATCGGCCGCCAGTTCGCGCTCCACGAGGCCACGCTCGTCCTCGCGCTGGTGATCCACCGCTACCGCCTGATCGACCACACCGACTACCGGCTGAAGATCAAGCAGTCGCTCACGATCAAGCCCGACGCGTTCACCCTGCGCCTGGCCCGGCGGACCGGCGGGGAGCGCCGGCTGCCGCCCGTCACCTCGGGCCGGGCTCCGGCGGAGGAGGCCCGGCCCGTGGTCCGCAGGGCCGCCGGAACCACCCTGACCCTGCTGCACGGCTCCAACCTCGGCACCTGCGCCGGCATCGCGCGTGAACTCGCCCAGGACGGCGAACAGCACGGCTTCGCCCCGGCCGTCGCCTCCCTGGACAGCGTCGCCGGCCGCCTCCGCGCCGACGACGGGCCGGTGGTGATCGTCGCCGCCTCCTACAACGGCAGGCCCACCGACGACGCCACGCGGTTCATGGAGTGGCTCGACCGACTGGCACCGGGCTCGCTCGACGGCCTCCGGTACGCCGTGCTCGGCGTCGGCGACCGCAACTGGGCCGCCACCTACCAGCGCGTGCCGACCCTCATCGACGAACGGCTGAGCGCGGCCGGCGCCACCGCACTGCTGGAGCGCGGCGCCGCGGACGCCTCCGGCGACTTCGCCGGCACGGTGGACCGCTGGACCGGCGAGCTGTGGACCACACTCCTCGACCACCACGGAACCGCCCAGGAGGCGCCGGCGGCGCAGCCGGACACCGAGGCGGAGGGCGGCCTGTACGTACTGGAGGACACCACCGACTCGGTCACCGGCGGCCTCGCGGCACGGCACGGCGTCCAGCCCATGGAGGTCCTCGACGCCCGCGAACTGGTCGACATGTCCCACGGTCTGGGCCGCTCCAAGCGCTTCCTCAGGCTGCGGCTGCCCGAGGGGATCACCTACCGCACCGGCGACCACCTGGCCGTCCTCCCGCGCAACCCGGACCACCTCGTCCAGCGGGTCACGGACCGGTTCGGCCTCGACCCGGACCGCACCGTCCGGCTGCGCGCCCGCCGGCGCGGCCGCAACACCCTCCCCGTCGACCGCCCGCTCACCGTCCGCCGGCTGCTCACCGACTTCGTGGAACTCCAGGACCCCGCCACGCAAGGGCAGATCGCCGTGCTCGCCGAGCACACCGCCTGCCCGCCGGAGAAGCGTCCCCTGACGGAACTCGCCGCGGCGGACCCGGACAGCTTCCGCGAGCGGGTGACCGCCGCCGGACACAGCGTCCTGGACCTGCTGGAGCGCCACCGCGCCTGTGAGCTGCCGTTCGAGCGCTTCCTCGAACTGCTCCCCGTACTGCGCCCCCGCCACTACTCGATCTCCTCGTCCGCCGAGGCGGCACCCGGCGAGGTCGATCTGATGGTGTCGCTCCTCGCCGCTCCCCACCGGGCAGGCGAGGGCATGTTCCACGGCATCGGCTCGCACTTCCTGCAGACCGTGCGGCCTGGCGACACCCTGCAGGCGCGGGTCCTGCCGTGCAGCGAGACGTTCCGTCTGCCCGAGGACACCTCCGCCCCCGTGATCCTGGTGAGCGCGGGAACCGGGCTCGCGCCCTTCCGGGGTGCCGTCCTCGACCGCCGTCACACGGGCTCCACCGGGACGCTGCTGTGCTACTTCGGCTGCGACCACCCGGATGTCGACTACCTGCACCGCGCGGAGTTCGAGGCGGCCGAGGCCGCCGGAGCCGTCAGCATGCGGCCCACCTTCTCCTGCGTGCCTGAGGACGGGGTCCGCTTCGTGCAGGACCGGATCAGGAAGGAGGGCGCCGAGGTCTGGGCGGTGCTGGAAGCGGGCGGACGCGTCCACGTCTGCGGCGACGGCCGTCGTATGGCCCCGGCGGTGCGCGAGGCGTTCAGGGCCCTCTACCGCGAGAACACCGGCGCCGACGACACCGAGGCCGCCGCATGGCTGGACGCCCTGACCGAGTCCGGCCACTACGTCGAGGACGTCTGGGCCGGCTGACCGACCACGGCGGTGCGGCGCCGGCCCAGCGCCGCACCCGCCCTCCGGCGGGGCCTCGGACGTGCCCCTCGTCCGAGGCCCCGCACCTCGAAGAACCCCTGACTGCCGCCCCGAACTCGTGAGGTTCCCATGCCTGTTGCACGCTCGGCCCGCCGCCGAGGACCGACCGTCCCGCCCGGCCACCCGCACCGGAGCGGACGGTGACCGCGCGGGGCGGCTCCGCCCTCACCCTCGGCGTCGCGGTGGCACTCGTCGCCGGAGTGACCCTCGGCAACGGGGGAGCGAACGTGATGCCCGTCTTCGTCGACGACTTCGCCTCGCGCTTCGCGCTGTCGGACTCCGGCGCCGGTCTTGTCGCGGCGGTCCAGCTGACGGCGACCGCGATCGTCACCCTGCTGCTCGCCGGGCGCGCCGCGCGCCCCGGGCGGGTGCGGATGGCCCGACTGGGGCTGGCCGTCTCCGGGGCGGGCTTTCTCGGCGCGACGGCCGCCTCCGACCCCGTCGTGCTGATCCTGGCCAACCTCGTGATCGGAGCCGGGCTCGGCGCGGTCTACGCCTCGGCCACCGCGGCCCTCGCCGCCACCGACGACGCCGACAGGACCTCGGCGGTCGCCGTCTGCGGCACGGTCTGCGCGACGGCGCTGCTGCTGATGGGCGTCGCCGCCGCCAACCACGACGTGGGCGGGGGCACCGGCTTCCTGCTCATGGCACTGGGCTGTCTGCTCGCCTGGCCGCTGGTGCGCGGACTCCCCGACGGCCCCGGGGCACCGGCCGGCCTGTCGCTCGGGGCGGCCGGGTCCGTCCCGGCGAGACCGTCGGTCGTACTGCTCGCCGGAACCGCGCTGCTGTGGGCCGTCACCCAGGGGGCGTGGTCGTACACCTCCGTCCTGGGGCGGGAGCACACCGGTATGTCCCACTCGCTCGTGTCGGGCGTTCTCGCGGCGGCCAGTGTGGTGGCACTCGTCGGCGCGGTGGCGGGCCCCGTCGCCGCCCGGCGCTTCGGACGCATGCGGTCGATGGCGTTCTTCGTCACCCTGCAGGCCCTGGCGATGGCGGCCCTGATCATCACGCACGACCCCGTGCTCTTCGTCGGCGCGGCCGTCCTGTGGCAGACCTGCCAACTGGCCGTCCTGGTCCAGATGCTGGCCGCCGCCTCGCTGATCGACGCGAGCGGCCGGCTGGTGGCCTCGCTCAGCGGGGCGGGCGCGCTCGGCACGGGCGTCGGCCCGCTGGCCGTCGGTGCCCTCCTCGACGGTGCCGGGGCCGGTGCCCTGGGCGCGGTCCTCGCCGTCGGCACGTTCGTCGCCTCGCTGCCCCTGCTGCGGATGACGGTGGACGGCGCCACGGCCTACGGCGCGCGCCCGTCCGCCCCCACGCCCGCACCCTGATACGCCCGCGTCCACGCAAAACGGTCGCCGTCCCCCTCGTGAGGTGGGGACGGCGACCGCTTGCGTGGACGCGCGGCCCGCGGCGGGCACCGCGGGTGACTCGCGCGGCCTCGGCCGTTCACAGCACGGGCAGAGCCACCAGCTCCAGCCGGCCGCCCGCGAGGGCCACCACAGCCGAGACCAGGGCCTGGAGACCGACGCGTTCGGCTTCCTCGTCGGGCAGGGAGAGGTGCTGGACGGACAGTCCGTCGAAGCCGGCGAGGAAGAACCGGGCCAGGTTCTCCGCGGGCTGGGCCAGTGGGTGACCGGAGCGTTCGGCCGCCTCGGTGACCAGCTTCGTCGTCGAGGCCGTCACCTCGCCGTAGTGGGCGAGGAGGGCCTCCTGCAGCCGGGGCGTGCGCAGGGCGAACATCGACAGCTCGGTGAGCAGTTGATGCGTGGTCGGCTGTTCGCGCAGGGTCTTCCACAGGGCGGCGGCGAGGGAGGCGACGCTCTCCTCGAAGCTGCCCTCCGACGGCGCGGCCGCCTGGACCTGGGTGATCAGGTCGTGGGTGAGCTGCTCCATGACGGCGCGGTACAGATCCTCCTTGGTGCCGAAGGTGTAGTGCACCGTCGCCTGCGCCACGCCCAGCTCGGCGGCGATGGCACGGGTGCTCCCGGCGGCGACGCCCTCCCTGGTCATGAGGTCGATGGCGGCCTTGATCAACTGGGGGCGGCGCTCCGCCGCGGACACATGAGCCATACACCCCATCATACGACTGAGTCGACCGATCCAGTCGACTCGTGACCCGAACGCGCGACGGCCACGCCGGTCGGGACGGTACCCCGGGGCGCTGTCTCCAGCCATGGCCGGCTCGCGCCCTTCTCCTACTGCCTCAGGCTGCTCAGACTGCCGTACACGAACCTATCGGGGGAGGTGCTCCGAACGTGGCTGGGCGGGGGCGGGGGCGGGGGCGGGGGCGGAATGCGGCTGCGCGCAGGCGGCGGGTCGCGCGGCTGAAGGCTGGGGTGGTCGGCGGCAGCCTCGTGCTGGTTCTGCTGGTGGTGTTCTGGTCGGCGGTGTGGCCGTACATCACGGGGGCTGTGCTCGTGGGCGGTGTCGCATCGGTGGGATGGTGGCTCTGGCGTGCGGATCGGCTCGTCCGTGGCAGGGACCGTCTGTGGCGGCAGGAAGAGGCGGTGAAGGCCGGGCACCGCACGCTTGCCGAGGTGGACGCGATGACCGGTACCGAGTTCGAGGACCTGGTCGCGGGCCTGTGCCGACGGGACGGTTGCACGGAGGTCCGGCGGGTGGGCGGTGCGAACGACAACGGCGCCGATGTCGTCGGCCGGCTCCCGGACGGCCGGAGCGTGGTGATCCAGTGCAAGCGCTATGCGCCGAGCAGCACGATCGCGAGTCGCGAACTGCGTGATCTGCTGGGTGCCAAGGTGCACTTCGAGGCCGACGTGGCGGTGTTCGTCACGACCACGCGGTTCAGCCGCCCGTCCGAGAAGTTCGCGCTGCGGCACGAGATCCTCGCCGTGCACCGAGATCACTTCGGGCTGTGGAACAACGGGGCTTCCCTCCTGTCGCTGAGCGAGGTGAACGGCCAGGGGCAGGGAGACTCCCGCCACCGAGCCCGCTGGAAGCGGGCGTACGGCAAGTAACCGGCTTTGAGGATGCCTCCTGGCAGGCGCGGGAGCCGCTTCGTCGGCGGTTCCCGCGCCTGGTCATGGCACGGGTGGGAGCGGTCAGTTGACTCGTACGATCTTCCAGAGCTGGTCGTCCAGGCCGGCGGTGCCCCACTGGACGACGGCTGCCCCGTTCGCGGTGGAGGACTGGGCGACTCCGGCGACGAGGGTGCTGTTCACATTGCGGAGTGTGTAGTGACCGCCGCCCGCGTCGGTGAGGGTCCACTTCTGGGAGTCGGAGCCGGAGGCGGTGTTCTGGACGAGGGCCGCGCCGGCGGCGCCGGAGGAGCCCTGGATGTCCAGGTTGAGGTTGCTCTTGACGTTCTTGATGGTCCAGGCGCCGCTGCCGGCGGACTGGAAGGTGAAGAGCTGGCAGGCACAGGCCGTGTTCTGCCACTGGCCGACGGCGGTACCGGCGGTGGTGGAGCCGGCCGGGATGTCGAGGTACTTGCCGCTGTTCTTGTTCACCAGGACGTACTGGCCGGTGCCCAGCGGCGGCAGGGCGGTCTGGGTGAGGTTCCAGCGCTGGCAGCCGCAGGTGGTGCCGCTCCACTGCCCGGCGGCGGTGCCGACCGTGGTGGAGGCACTGGGTATTTCGAGGAGCTTCCCACTGACGCGGTTGGTGACGCTGTAGCCGCCGGACGGATGCGGCGCGACGGCCCACTCGTGGTCGAGGGTGCCGTTGTCGTCCCACTGCAGGACGGCGGCGCCGTTCGCGGTCGACTGGTTCTGCACGCCGAGCACCTTGCCGCTGGCCGCGTTGCGGATCTTGAAGTAGCCCGAGGACTGCTGCTCGAAGCGCCACTGCTGGTTGGTGGAGGTGGTGGGGTTCTGCTGGGTGGCGCCGGTGCCGTTGGCGGTGGAGCCGCCGGCGATGGTGAGGTTCAGGGCACTGCCCGCGTTGGTCATGGTGTAGGTGGCGCCGTCGGAGACACCGCCGCCGAGGTCGACCGTGCTGTACGTGACCGGGTTGCGGCGGTTGTCGCCGCCGAAGCCCGCGCTGAACACCATCAGGCTGTGTCCGTCGGCCAGCGGAAGCAGACCGCGGCTGTAGCCGCCACCGACGTTGGAGGGCATCCGCGTCCAGGTGTCCGCGGCGCCGTTCTGCGTGTTGACGAACAGGTCGTCGCTGCTGTGGGCGGTGGCGACGAGGGTTCCGTCGGGGCCGCCGGTGGGCAGCCAGACGATGTAGGGCGTGCCCTGGGGGACCTGGCCGTCGGTGGTGCGCAGCGGGATGCCGGTGACGGAGTCGAACGCCTCCGGGTCGGCGGAGATCTTGTAGTGGACGGCGAAGTTGCCCGCCGCCGACCCGCCGTACTCGTACGTCATGATGTATTTGCCGTTGGGCATTCTCGCGACGGTCGGCATGCCGGGGCGCTGGCTGTAGGTGGGCATCGCCACGTCGTCGACGACCGGACCCCAAGTGCGGATGTCCGTGGAGACCTGGTGGACGATCTTCTGGCCGTGGTCGGTGTCGCGCTGGTCGGAGTAGTAGACGATGAGCCTGTCACCGGAGACCAGGAAGAACGGCTCCCACACGGGGGTGTTGCCGTTGACGTCGGTGGCCTTGCCGCCTGTCGCGATGTTGGTGACGAAGGTCCAGCTCTGGCCTCGGTCGGTGCTGGCGTACAGGTCGATCTTGCTGCCGCCCCGGTCGTACGGCACCGAGTCACCGGCGGCGAGGATGGTGCCGGCGGGGAAGCCGCCCATGGCCTTGGGCAGTTCGAACAGCTCGGGCTGCCAGCGCATGCCCCAGCCGTTCTGGGTGTCGGCGACCTCGGAGATCTTCGTCCAGGACGTGCCGTTGTCGGTGGAGCGGTAGATCGGGAAGACGGGCATGTCGACGCGGTACTGCTCGAACGTGGCGAGCAGGGTGCCGTTGGCCGAGCCGTTGTGCTGCAGGCGCATCGCCCGCGGGTAGTAGCTGCCGGGGGAGAGCGCGTCGGAGGGCGGGGTGTAGAGCGTCTGGGCGGGGCGGGAGAGAGCGTCCGCCCTGCCCGCGCCGGGCAGGACCAGCGTCGCCGCGGCGACGAGCAGCGAGAGCAGCAGGAAGAAGAATGTCGTGGGGCGGGAACGCGGAGCGGCGCCGGGTCTGGCGCCTGTGCGAGCGAGGGACATGTGCGGCTCCGATGGCGGGTGAGGTTCTCTGCGGGCCCGCCGCCCCCGGGATGATCGAGCGGGGGCGGCGAGGTTCAGGGGCGGGTCGGCCGGCGGGGGACGGACGGCACCGCGGCTGGGGCATGGTCGGCATCCGTGTGAGGAGACGGCTGCGGGGTGGCGCGGTGGGACGGCTGCGCGGCTGACGGCCGTTGCGTGCGGGCTGCGGCGGCGCGCGGCGTGTGTCCCGCGTCGGCCGGCCGGGGGTTTAGGGTGGTGCTCAGGTGGTGCTCAGGTGGTGGGCGAGGGGCTCTGGCTCCTGCGGGACGGCGGTGGTGCGGTCGAGCCGCGGACGACGAGTTCCACCGGTGGGTCGCTCGCCGGCGGCAGTTCCCTGCCCGGTTCCTCGATGGCGTGGACGAGCAGTCCGACTCCCTGCCGCGCCGCGGCGTCGAAGGGCTGCCGCACGGTGGTCAGCGGTGGGGAGACATAGGCGAAGACCGGGTTGCCGTCGAACCCGACGACACTGACGTCCTCCGGAACACGGCGCCCTGCTTCCCGCAGGGCGTGGATGAGGCCGATGGCCATCTCGTCGCCCGCCGCGAACACCGCTGTCACCGAGCTGTCCGACGCCAGCTCACGACCCGCCGCGTACCCGGAGGCGGGCGACCAGTCGCCGTTGAGCAGGGGCGGTTCGTGCGCGCCTCGTGCGGCGAGCGCCGCCTGCCATCCCTCGATCCGGTCCTTGGTGGCGTACCACTGTCTCGGGCCGGCGAGGTGGTGGACGGTCGCGTGCCCCAGGTCGAGCAGGTGCTCGGTGGCCGCTCGTGCCAGGGCGTACGACCCCACGCTCGCGGTGACCGTGCGGGTGGCGGTGAAGGCGGGGGGTGCCCCGAGGAAGAGGACCGGCACGTCGACACGGAGGGAGACCTCCCCCTCCACGATGGGCTCGGAGACGACGACGCCGTCCACGCCCTGCTCCAGGAGTGATTCCACGGCGCCGGCGATGCCTTCCGGGTCGCCGTCCGGCGTGTTGACCACACGGAGGGCGTATCCCGCGTCCCGTACGGCCTGTTCGATGTGCACGAGCAGTGAGGCTGTTCCGTATCCGGCCGTTCCCAGAGCGACCACACCGATGGAACGGGTGCGTCCGGAAGCGAGCGCCCTGGCCGCGTGGTTCAGCCGGTAGCCGAGTTCCTCGGCGGCGGCGAGGACGCGTCGGCGGGCATCGTCGGAGACGTACGGCTCGTCGTTGAGGACCCGCGAGACGGTCTTGCGCGAGACACCGGCCAGTCGAGCGACATCCGCGCTGCGCGGCGCGGACACGGCCGCGTCCCGTCCCACACCTGGTGCCATGAAGTCTCCCGAAGCCGTGTGTCTGTATTGAGTGAGGTCAACCGCATGACCGCGCGGTCTGACCGCGCGGTCATGTCTATGCAGTCCCGGGGGTCACGTCAAGAGGTCCGGCGGAACAACTTGTTCTCCGGGCGGCGGACCGAAGCCCCCGGTCGGCCTTACGGTGACGGGTCTTGACAGTGGGCCCCAAGAGCGTTCAGTCTTCCTCGCAGTCGCCGATCGGCTCTGTTCGATCGTGTTTAGTCCTGGTCGCTTTCCGTCGACCGCTTCTCCTCGCATCCCCCGGGCCGCGCGCCAACGCTGGGGACGTCAGCCCTGTCAGGAGCCGATATGCACCGTTTCTCCCCTGGTCGACCCATGCCTGCCCCCGGCCGTCGTACCGTCCTGCGCGGCATCGGCGGGGCCGTTGTCCTGGGTGGTGGCATCCCCTTGCTGAGCGCTTGTGCGGGCAGTTCGGGGGCGGGTGACACAAAGGCCGTCTCGCTCGGCTCGAACGCGTCCGACGCGGTGCCGAAGAAGGCGTTCGCCGAGATCTACGCGGCCTTCACCAAGAAGTCCGGGATCACGGTCGACGTCAACACCAAGGACCACAACACGTTCCAGGAGCAGATCAACTCCTATCTGCAGGGCACACCTGACGACGTGTTCAACTGGTTCGCCGGCTACCGCATGCAGTTCTTCGCCGCCAAGGGCCTCGCCACCCCGATCGACGACGTGTGGAAGACCATCGGAGGCAACTTCCCCGAGGCGATGCACAAACTCAGCAAGGGCGAGGACGGCAAGTACTACTTCGTCCCGCTGACCACGTATCCGTGGGCGGTCTTCTACCGCAGGAGCGTCTTCCGGAAGCACGGCTACGAGGTCCCCGCCACCTGGGACGAACTCATCGCGCTGTGCAAGCGGATGAAGAAGGACGGGCTGGTCCCGATCGCCTTCGGCGACAAGGACGCCTGGCCCGCGCTCGGCACCTTCGACCAGCTCAACTTCCGTACCAACGGCTACGACTTCCACGTCGAGCTGATGGCGGGCAAGGCGTCCTGGACCGACGCCAAGGTCCGCTCGGTCTTCGACCACTGGAGCGAGATCCTGCCCTACCACCAGGAGGGCGCGGTCGGCCGGACCTGGCAGGACGCGGCACAGACCCTGGTGGCGAAGAAGGCGGGCATGTACCTGCTGGGCACCTTCGTGGCGCAGCAGTTCACCGACCAGGCCGACCTGGACGACCTCGACTTCTTCCCCTTCCCGGAGATCGATCCCGCCCACGGCCAGGACACCGTCGAGGCGCCCACCGACGGCCTCATGCTCAGCAAGGCCCCCAGGAACAAGCAGGGTGCTGTCCAGTTGCTGGAGTTCCTGGGCACCCCGGAGGCCGAGGAGATCTACCTCAAGGCCGACCCCAGCGTGGTGGCCGCCTCCACCAAGGCCGACACCTCCTCGTACAACGCCCTGCAGAAGAAGGCGTACGACATGATCGCGGGCGCCAAGAGCCTGACGCAGTTCATGGACCGCGACAGCCGTCCGGACTTCACCTCCACGGTGATGCAGCCCTCGCTGCAGAAGTTCATCCGCGACCCCAAGGGCATCGACAGCCTGCTCTCGTCGATCGAGCGCCAGAAGAAGACGATCTTCGCCTCGTCATGACGACGACCGAGACCCTGACCGAGACCCTGACCGAGAACCCGGAGACGGCCGCCGAGCCGTCTCCGGGCGCGACGCCCCGCAAGAGCGCGACGCCCCGCGAGAGCGCGACAGGCCACCGCCGTCTCCTCACCCGCCGCGACCGGCTCGTCCTGGGCGTCATGGCGGGCGTCCCGACGGTCCTGCACATCGC
Organism: Streptomyces griseiscabiei; assembly: GCF_020010925.1. Classification (NCBI taxonomy): domain Bacteria; kingdom Bacillati; phylum Actinomycetota; class Actinomycetes; order Kitasatosporales; family Streptomycetaceae; genus Streptomyces; species Streptomyces griseiscabiei. Next base: position 3,536,176 of record NZ_JAGJBZ010000002.1, read on the forward strand.
CCTCGTGTGGGTGACGGCCCTCGCCTCGATCGACGGCGCGTCCGTGTGGCGCCTGTACTGGCAGATCGTGCTGCCGCTGTGCAGACCCGCGATGGCCGCCCTCGCCACCTTGCTCTCGATCTGGATCTACAACGACTTCTTCTGGGCGCTCGTCCTGATCTCCACCGGCGAGAACATGCCGATCACCTCGGCCCTGAACAACCTCTCCGGCCAGTACTTCACCGACCCCAACCTGGTCGCCGCCGGAGCGCTCCTCACCGCGATCCCCACGCTGATCGTGTACTTCGTGCTCCAGAGGCAGTTCGTCAGCGGCCTGACGCTCGGCGCCAACAAGGGCTGACCGCACCCTCCCGTCGTTCCCCACACCCCCGGAGTCCCACCAGTGACCACCGAACGCAGTCTCCGCCTGCCCGGCATCGCCTACGGCGGCGACTACAACCCCGAACAGTGGCCCGAGGAGGTGTGGGCCGAGGACATGGCCCTGATGCGCGAGGCCGGGGTCACCATGGTCAGCGTCGGCATCTTCTCCTGGGCCCTGCTGGAGCCGTCCGAGGGCGTCCATGACTTCTCCCGCATGGACAAGATCCTCGACCTTCTCCACGAGAACGGCATCGCCGCCGACCTCGCCACCCCGACGGCCGCCCCGCCCGCCTGGTTCTTCCGGGCCCACCCGGAGGCCCTGCCGGTCGACCGCGACGGCCGGAGGCTCTCGTACGGCAGCCGCCAGACGTTCTGCCCCTCCAGCTCCGCCTACCGCACCGCGGCGCTGCGCATCGCGGGCGCGCTCGGCGAGCGGTACGCCGACCACCCGGCCGTCGCGATGTGGCACGTCCACAACGAGTACGGCTGCCACAACGCCGCCTGCTACTGCGACACCAGTGCCGCCGCCTTCCGCACCTGGCTGCAGGCGAAGTACGGCAACGATCTGGCCGCGCTCAACCACGCCTGGGGCACCACCTTCTGGAGCCAGTGGTACTACGACTGGGAGGAGATCATCCCGCCCCGCGCCACCGGCGCCGACCCCAACCCCACGCACCAGCTGGACTGGCGGCGCTTCTGCTCGGACGAACTGCTGTCGCTGTGCACCGCCGAGCGCGACGTGCTCCGGCGCGCCGCCCCGGACACCCCCGCCACCACCAACTTCATGGTGATGCACAACTTCGACAAGCTCGACTACTGGCGCTGGGCCCCCGAGCTGGACATCGTCTCCAACGACCACTACCTGCTCTCCACCGACCCGGAGTCGGAGATCGACATCGCGCTCTGCGGGGACCTGGTCCGCTCCCTGGCCGGCGGGCGGCCGTGGCTGCTGATGGAACACTCCACCGGAGCCATCAACTGGCAGCCCGTCAACCGGGCCAAGGGCCCCGGCGAAATGCGCCGCAACGCGCTCGCCCATGTCGCGCACGGCGCCGACGGCATCGCCTACTTCCAGTGGCGGGCCGCCAAGGCGGGTGCCGAGCAGTGGCACTCGGCGATGCTCCCGCACGCGGGCACCGACAGCCGCATCTGGCGTGACGTCGTCCAACTCGGCGCGGACCTCGCGGCGTTGGCCGAGGTCCGCGGCAGCACCAGCCCCGCCCAGGTGGCCATCGTCTGGGACTGGAACGCCCGCTGGGCCATGGAACTGCCCTGCCAGCCCAGCGGCGACCTCCGCTTCCAGGACCTGGTGAGGCACTGGTACACACCGCTGTGGAAGGCCGGGGTGGCCGTCGACTTCGTGCGTCCCGGCACCCCGGACCTCGACCGCTACCAGCTGGTCCTCGCGCCCAGCCTGTATCTGGTCGACGACGAGGGAGCTGCGGGTCTGGCGGCGTTCGTCGAGCGCGGCGGCACCCTGGCCGTCGGCTTCCACAGCGGTGCGGTGGACGAGAACTGCCATGTCCGGCTGGGCGGTCACCCCGGAGCCTTCCGGGAGATCCTCGGGGTGCGCGGAGAAGAGCCGTTCCCCCTGCTGCCCGGACAGACGGTCGGCCTGACCGGCCGGATCCCGCAGGACGCGACCGCCGACCTGTGGACCGAACGCCTCCGGCTCACCGGAGCGGAGGCCGTCGCCACCTACGCGGACGGACCTCTGGCCGGTGTCCCGGCCATCACCCGCCACGCGCACGGCGGCGGCACCGCCTGGTATCTCGCCACCCACCCCGACCCCGCCACCCTGACCGCCGTGCTGGAGCACATGCGCCAGGACGCGGGCGTGCACCCGGAGCGTGAGGTCCCGTCCGGCGTCGAGGTGGTGAGGCGACGGGGCGCCGACGCGGACTACCTCTTCCTGATCGACCACGCAGGCCACGGCGCCGAGATACCCGCCGAAGGGGTCGAACTCCTCACCTGCAAACCGGTCACCGGCACGGTCACCGTCCCCGAGGGAGGCGTCGCGGTCGTCCGTGAGCCGAGGGCGGATCTGCGGGAGCGGCTGTAGGGAACGTCCTGCTTCAACTCGACGGAAGCGAGTTCCGACATGACAGGTCTGCCCAGCCGTCGACAGGTGCTCAGCGGGGCGGCCGCGGGAGCGCTGGCCTCGCTGGCCGGGATTCCGCTCGCCGACTCCGCAGCCGCCGCCGTGACGTACACGGCGCCCGATCCGCGAGTGTGGATCCACCTCAACACCGGATGGCGGTTCATCCGAGCGGACGTCACGGGCGCGCAGGCACCCGGGTTCAACGACTCCGGCTGGACGTCGGTCACCACGCCCCACACCTGGAACGCCGTCGACGGTGCCGACGGCGGAAACAACCACCACCGCGGGGTGGGCTGATACCGCCGCCACTACACCGTGCCGTCCACCCTGGCCGACAAGCGGCTGTACCTGCAGTTCGCCGGGGTCAACCAGGTCGCCGACGTCTGGGTCAACGGCACGTACCTCGGGCAGCACAAGGGTGGGTACTCCCGCTTCAGGTTCGACGCCACCGGTGTGCTCGTCCCGGGCGGGGACAACGTGATCGTGGTGAAGGTGACCAACGCCCGCGACACCGCCGTCGCCCCTGTCGGCGCGGACTGCACCTTCCAGGGCGGCATCTACCGCAACGTGAGCCTCTGGGCCGTCGACGACCTCCACCGACTACGCCCTGTTCATCATCTCCCGCCATCGCGAGCAACTCGCCGACCCCGAGCAGGATGTGGACGACTCGATCGCCCGAGCCGTGGCCACGGCCGACGGAGCGGTCGTCTTCGCCGGCGCCACAGTGATCATCGCGCTGGCCGCTCTGGCGGTCACCGTCCTGCTCGCCGTGCTCATCGCCGCCAGTCTCGTGCCCGCGGCCCTCGCACTGTTCGGTGAACGCCTGCGTCCCCGCGCACATCGGACCGAGCGTGCCGGGGGTCGCGCACGCACCCCTGGCTCCTGGGGTCTGGCCTGGGGCCGTGCGGTCACCCGCAAGCCCCTGCTCGTCCTGCTGGCGGGTGTGATCGGCCTGCTCACCCTCGCCGTACCCGCCCGCGACCTGCGCCTCGGCCTGCCCAGCAACGCCTCGCAGCCGGTCGACAGCACCCAGCACAAGAGCTCCGACCTCCTGACAGAGGGCTTCGGCCCCGGTTTCAACGCCACGATGACCGCGGTGGTCGACATGAGCGGCATCCCGGCCGCCGACCGCGCGTCGACCGTGACCGAACTGCGGAGCACCCTGGCGGGCGACCGCGGTGTGGCCCTTGCCGCCCAGCCGGTCACCAACGCCGAATCGACCCTGGCCGTCATCGCCGTCATCGCCGTCGTCCCGACGACCGGGCCCGACACCCGGGCCACCACCGACCTGGTGCACCGGCTGCGGGAGAACGCGCCCGCCGTCGCCGAGGCGGGCGGCACCCTCTACATGGAGTACGAGGTGTTCCTCGTCAGCCGCATGCGCGAGCACTACGAGCACACCGGCGACGCCGTGGAGGCCGTCACCCAGGGCGTCACCCGCAGCGGGCGGGTCGTCAGCGCAGCCGCTCTGATCATGGTCGCGGTCTTCGGCGGCTTCGTCTTCAACCAGATCACGCCGGACGTGGACATCGAAGGGGCGAAGCTCCCTGGGCGCGGCGCCTCGGTGGAGGCGCGGTCCGACGAGGCCGAGCGGCAGGAGGAGGGGCACAAGGCCGGCGTGCGCTGAGCCCGGTCCCCGTCCGTCGACGACCAACCCGTTCGGCCCGCACCTTCCACGATCGGTTGAGACAGCCGATCGACGGTTGTGATCGGACAGCCCGGCCACTGTTACACAGCCTTGGTTTCTTTACGCACGTTCCAACTCCCCCTGAGGGAAACGAGGAGATGCGCGTAGGAGAAGCAGCTCGTCGACTCGTCGCATTCCTCCATTCCCTCCATCAGCGTCAACCACGGACAGGACATCGATGCCCACTCTCACCGTTCGCCGTCTTGCGGCGACAGCAGCCGTTCCCGCCATGCTGGCCGGCGCCGTGCTGCTCTCCGGAACCTCCGCGGGGCACTCCGCCGATTCAACGGCCGGCGCCGCGAAAACAGTGCAGCTCGATGCCGGAAAGATCGAGCTGTCCGCCAGCCACCAGATCTACTGGGACCTCGACGACGGTCCGGACGGAGCTGAGTCCTACAAGAACCTCATCCGTGATCTGCGGGACCAGGCGCGCACCTCGGCAGGAGCCACGCGCAGGTTCGTCCGGGATGCGAACGGCACCACCAGGGCCGTCGACACGACCGACTCGGCCCGGGACAACGAGTTCGCGGACATCATCATCCGGCCGGTCACGGGCAGCCCACTCCACGCACGGGTTCGGTTGAGCAACATGTACGTCGTGCAGTTCTACTATGTGCGGGGCGACGGCAAAACGGTGAACTTCAACCTCGCTCCGGATATGGGCAGCGGTTCGGGACACACGGAAAGCGGAATTCCCGAAGGCTACGATGCCCTCTCCGGGAGGAACTGGGCCAACCGACCGCTCACATCCGTCACACTCGGCCACGATGCCTTTCACAACGCGGTGGCGGCCCTGCGAAATCCGGCAGCCGACCAGCAGGCCTGGGGGCGGGCCATGCAGACCTTCATCATCGGTATATCCGAAGGAGCGCGCTTCGGACCCATCAGCCTGAACGTCTACAAGGCGATGAGGAACTTCGGTCAGTACACCTTGACGGATCAGGATGTGCACGCCATGCACAACTGGTCACGGATGAGTCAGATCTACCGTAACGACGGCGCCAGCAGCAGCACCAGCCCCACCGTCTACGGACGCGCGATCAACAGCGCACGGACCGCCGCACTCTTCCTGCTGGAAGCGCTCGGAGGTCCCACCGCGAAGGATGAACTGTGATCCCCAGGCCCGTCGGCCTCAACTTGCCCGCCGAGTCGGGGGATTGTGAGGCCACTGCCGCCGGCAGCCACTGCTGAGCCGCCGACGCGGCCCCGCAGTTCACCTGCTGCTTGCTGTCAGGACATGGCTCATTCACCGGCGGTGGCCAGGGTGGGTCTCGTTGGCTGCCGAACGGAACCGGAGGAAAGGAGAGCGGCATGCGAGGCGCCGGACCGGCTCTGAGCCTGCTGCTCGCCATGAGCCTGGCCGGATGCGGGACGGCGGTCGGCGGCACGCGGGTCGAGGGCCCGGCGCCGACCGCCGTCCCCTGGTCGGGCCCGGTCTACGTCGACGACGCGAACTCGGTCCCGCGTCAGCAGCCCGGCCTGGTGGATCTCACCGAGACCACCACCCTGTTCGGCCTGGAGTGGCGCGGCTGGGGAACGTCCCGGGCCGTCGCAACCGGTCTGGTGATCGACTTCGTCTGTGTGTCCGGCTGCCCCCACGGCGAGTCGAACCCGCCGTCCTTCCTGGCCCACCTCGAGCTCAGCGGCCTCGTCAAGCGCGAGTACGCCGCGTACTACGGGCACGCCGTACTGACCGCCGACCACTCGCCCGCACCCGTCTGGGCGCTGGACATCGGTGACGTTCGCCTGCGGGTGCCGAAGGCATGACCGCGTATCCGCCGTGCGGCCGTGATCCGGCCGCCGGGTCACCGACACATACGAGTGGTCCCCTTGGGGCCGGAGCACGAAGTGCCAGGAGACACACATGCACGAGGTCCTGCTGGTCGAGGACGACGAGTTGATCCGCGAGGCGACCCGGCTCACTCTGCAGTCGAGCGGATACGCGGTGCGCACCGCCGCCGACGGGACGACCGGACTCGCCCTGTTCCGGGAACGGGTGCCGGACGTGGCGGTCCTGGACATCATGCTGCCGGGCCTGAACGGGGTGAGCCTGGCCAGCCGTATCCGCGAGGAGTCCGGGGTGCCGGTGCTGCTGATCTCGGCCCGCAACGACCCGGTGGATGTGGTGATGGGTCTGGAGGCCGGCGCCGACGACTACGTCACCAAGCCGTTCGACGGGATGGTGCTGGCCGCCCGGATCCGTGCTCTGCTGCGCCGCGCCGAGCCCACCGAGCCCACCGAGCAGCGGCCGGACAGCACCCCGCTCGTCTTCGGTGACCTGTCCTTCGACTCGGAGACCCTGGAGGTGCACCGCGACGGGAAGCCGCTCGCCCTCACCACCACCGAGCTGAAGCTGCTGCTGGAGTTCGCCGCCTCGCCGGGCATGGTGCTCACCCGGGACCTGCTGCTGGAGAAGGTGTGGGACTACGTCTGGTCCGGCGACACCCGGGTGGTGGACATCCACATCCGACGGCTGCGCTGCAAGATCGGCCATGAACGCATCGAGACGGTGCGCGGCTTCGGCTACAAGCTGCGGCCGTAGCCGCTCAGGACAGTGGCACGGCTTTGATGGCCCGGTACGGCTCATGAACTCGGTACGGCTCCCATGAACATCGGCACGAAGGTGGCTCTGGCCGTCGCCGCGGCGGCCATGTGCGTCGCGAGCGCGGTCGGGCTGCTCGTCCACCGCGTCACGGCCGCCGACCAGCTGGCCACGGCCCGCTCGCACCTCGACGGGCAGCTGATGAGCGCCGTCTACGACCAGGCCGCCGGCCGCAAGTCCGCAGCCCGGCTCGACCCACCGGACCTGCCCACGGCCGTGTCGGGGGAGGTGCGTCGCGGTGTCCGCGTCACCTACCTCCAGGACGGACCCGATCCGGTGCTGTGGGCGGCGACCCGCGTCTCCGACCGTACCGTGCTCGCGCTGACGCGTTCCTACGGCCACGAGACCGACGAACTGGCCGCGCTGGACCGGACGTTGGTCACCACGGGGGTGGCGGCCACCCTCGGGGTGTCCCTGATCGGTCTGGTCCTCGGTGTACGGATGGGCCGCCGGGCCACGGCCGCCGCCCGGACGGCGGAACGCATCGCCCACGGCGACCTGGACGCCCGTGTCGACCCGCAGGGGCGGGACGAGATCGCTCGGCTCGCCGCGTCCGTGAACGCCATGGCCGACGCGCTCGGCGCCCGGCTGGAGGCCGAGCGCCGGGTGACCGCCGACATCGCGCACGAACTGCGCACCCCCGTCGCGGCCATGGTGACCGCGACCGGCCTGCTGCCGCCCGGCCCGACCACCGATCTGGTCGTGGGCGGAGTGCGCAAGCTGCGCGGGCTGGTCGAGGACGTCCTGGAGGTCGCCCGCCTCGACGCCCACGCGGTGTCGGTGGAGACCGAGCCCCGGCAGATCAGCGCGATGGCCCGGCGCGCGGTCGCCGGGCTGGACGGGGCGGAGGGACGGGTGGATGTGCGGATCGTCGCGGACACGCTCGCGGAGACCGATCCGCGGCGCGTGGAGCGGATTCTCACCAACCTGGTCACCAACGCGCTGCGGCACGGCGCCCCACCGGTAGCGGTCGAGGTGGACGTCGAGACGGACGCCGAGACGGGCAGGGGCGGGGAGGCGGCGGGCGGCCGTGTCCGCGACGGTTCCGGTGTCCCGGTCGTCCGGATCCGCGACCACGGCCGCGGGTTCCCGCCCGATCTGCTCGCCGTCGTCACCGCCTCCGGCCCTCAGCGGTTCCGCACCGGCTCCGCGTCCACGGGAACCGGTCTGGGCCTGACCATCGCCTCCGGACAGGCCCGGCTCCTCGGCGCCCGCCTGACCTTCCGCAACCATCCCGACGGGGGAGCGGAGGCGACCCTGCGCCTCACCGCGGACCACGCTGCCGACAGGGACACCGGATGATGCGCCGGCATCCCGCCGGACACGGATTGCCGCCTACGGATGTCAGTGGGCGTCGTACCTCAGGCCGATCTGGTCGCGTGCGATGTCGAGCGTGCGCATCACCGCCAAGGTCTCGTCCAGAGGCATGATGTCGCTCTCCGACTCCCCTGCGCGGAGCCGCTCGTGGACGTGCCGGATCTGATGGTGCAGTCCTCCGCCCGCCGTCTCGTCGCCGTCGCCGTCACGTGCGGCGGGCAGACTCAGCCGCTCGGTGACGCCCCGGGACTGAACGGTCAGTTCGTCCGGGCAGTGCATCAGGAACGGCAGTTCGATGTAGCCCTCGGTACCGGTGACCCGGGCGGTGCAGCCGAGGGTCGCCCGCACGGAACTCTGGGCCAGCGCGACCGCGCCGCTGTCGTACCCGGAGAGGACGGCGATGTGCTCGTCGACGCCGGTCGGGCCGAGCGTGCCGTACGCCGTGATCCGGTCGGGCGTGCCCAGCACCATGCTGGCCAGCGACATGGGATACACACCCAGGTCCAGCAGGGAACCGCCCCCCAACGCGCGATCGAACAGGCGGTGTCCGGGATCTGCCGGGAAGCGGAGACCGAAGTCGGCCTCCAGGCACTGGACTTCGCCGATGATGCCCTCGGCGAGCAGCTCTCTGACTTTGACGTAGACCGGCAGGAACCGGCTCCACATCGCCTCCATCAGGAACAGGCCCCGTTCCCTGGACACCGCCACCATGTCGGCGGCCTGCTCGGCGTCCAGCGCGAAGGCCTTCTCGCACAGCACCGGGCGCCCCGCGTTCAGGAACAGCAAGGTGTGCTCGTGATGGTGGGAGTGCGGCGAGGCGACGTAGAAGACGTCGACGCTGTCATCGGCGGCCAGGTCTTCGTACGAGCCGTGCCGGTGGCGCGGTGCGATGCCGTACTTCTCGCCGAACGCGTCGGCCTTGTCCCGGCTGCGGGAGCCTACGGCGATCAGTTGTGCGTCCGGCAGGCGTCCCAGCGCGTCTGCGAAGCCGTTTGCGATGGCACCGGTGCCCGCTATGCCCCAGCGGAACGACATGAGAACTCCTTGTTGGTGTGGTGGTGGGGAAGGGGAGTCGGAGCGACCCGGCACCCCGGGCCGTTCCGCGTCGCCCGGCGGAGGGTCATGCGGGCACCTGGTTGGTGCGGGCCACGTCGCTGTACCACCGGGCCGATGGCTTGACGACCCGGTCCTGAGTGGTGCGGTCGACCGCCACGAGTCCGTACGTGGGCCGATAGCCGTCCCACCACTCGAAGTTGTCCAGCAGCGACCAGTGGACGTATCCGGTGACGGGCAGTCCGTCAGCGATCAGCCGGTGCACGACACGCAGCCCCGCCCGCAGGTACTCGACACGGTCGGCGTCGTCGTCGGTCGCGACACCGTGCTCGGTGATGACGATCTCCTTGCCCGGGAAGAGGTGCGCCACTCGCCGGATCGTGGCCCCGACCGCCTCCGGCGCCCACCGATAACCCATCAGGGTGCGGCGGATCCCGTCGTCGGGTGCTCCTTCCACCGGTACGGCGGCTGCCGCTTGGCGGCGCAGGTGCGGCAGGACGAGTGACTGCGTCAGGCGGCGGCTGCGCAGAAGCGCCGCACTGATGTGCCCGAGGATCCGGGGCGCGTTGACGTCGAGGCGGGTGTAGGTCTGGACGCCGACGAAGTCGTCCTCGTTGGTCTCGGCGAAGAACCGGTCCTCGTGGAGCTCCCGAGCCCATTCCAGGGTCGGGGCTCCGCCCGCGTCGGCGTGCCAGTCCTGCAGCGCGTGCGCCATGCCGACCTTGACGCCGGGCGCGAGTTCGCGGATGACCTCCCGGGCGCCCCGATGTGCGGCGTTCACTCCTGCCGCCGCGGAGTCGAACGCGTCGAGGCTGCGGACGAAAGGCGGAGTCGGGAAGGTGCCCAGATACCCGCGCGTGATCATGTTGCCGGGTTCGTTGATCGTGCAGATGTAGGGAGCACGGTCCTGCAGGTGTTCCATCACGCGCCGGGTGTAGCGCGCGAACCAGGCGGGAAGGCCGGGGTTCGTCCAGCCGCCGGCACGGGTGACCCAGGCCGGCAGCGTGAAGTGCTGCAGCGTGACGACCGGGGTGACGCCGTGCTTCAGGCAGGTGTCGGCCATGTCGGCGTAGTGCCGGAGCGCCTCGTGGTCGAACTGCCCTTGGCGGGGCTCGATGCGCGCCCACTCCACGGAGAAGCGGTAGGTGTTCAGCCCGAGATTCGCGAGCAGCGCGATGTCGTCCTGATAGCGGTTGAAGTGGTCGCAGGCGATGCCGGAGGGGTCGGCCAGGGGTGCCTTGGGAGTGGGGTCGGTCTCCCATTCCCACCAGTCGCTGGTCGTGTTGTCGCCTTCGACCTGGTGCGCGGCGGTCGCGGCGCCCCACAGGAAGCGCTCGGGGAAGATCAACGGTTCTGGCATGGTCGGCTCCTGAGGTTCTGTGCTCGTAGCTCGTAGGAGGTCGGGCCGGATGGCGTTGCGGCTCGGCCGTCTGCCGAGCCGCCGGGCGGAGGCGTCAGGCACGTGGCCGTCGTACGGACGGGAATCTGCGCGCGGCGTCGAACCGCCGCGACCGGCTGCGTCGGCTCGTGGCCGCACCGGCCGCCGGACGGGTGCCTCTCGGGCTGCCAGACGGTTGTTGATGAAACGACATGACAGGTTTTGCTTCACATGGCGACGGTCACCCGCAACTACTAACGCGCGTTAGTAGTTGCGGGTACAGTACATCCGGGGTGGGGCACCCACAAGAGGGAAGGGGACGAATGGCAGGCAAGGCCACCGCTCGGCCGGGAGGCCGGGCCACCAGTAGCGATGTCGCTCGGGAGGCCGGGGTCTCCAGGGCCACCGTCAGTTTCGTGCTCAACGGCACCAAGGGGCAGACGATCTCCGAGACGACGCGGCAGCGCGTCCTGGAGGCGGCCGCACGGCTGCACTACTCGCCCTCGGCGGAAGCCCGCACGCTCAGCCGCGGCCGCAGCGACGTCGTACTCCTCTACCAGCCCCCTCAGCTGCCGCTGACCGACCTCGGTGCACTGGTCGAGTTCCTGGCGGAGGAGTTCGCGGCGATCGGGCTCACGGCGGTGATCCACCCGTGGTCCCGCAAGGCCGACGGCGATGTGTGGACCGCCATCACGCCCGTGGCCGTCGTCGCATGGGATCTGTCCGACCGTGACGTCGCCGCGATGCGACGCGATGGAGTGCGCGCCGTGGTCTCCCTCACCGCGGAGTCCGACCCTGTCGCGCAGTGGATCTGGGGAGCCCGGGAGAACAGCATCGCCCGGCTGCAGGTCGAGCGACTGCTCAGAGCGGGACACCGCCGGATCGGCTATGCCCGCCCGCACGACGAACGCCTGGCCGAGGCAAGCGAGATGCGCCTGCAAGCCCTCCGGCGAGCCTGCGCGGAGCACGGTGTGCCCGCCCCAGTGGCCCTGGACATTCCCCGCGACGAGGCAGGAGCCCAGGCCGCCGTCGACGCCGTCGCGACGTGGCGCGAGATGGCCGTCACCGGCGTGGGCGCCCATGACGACGTGGCAGCCCTGGCCGTCCTCGCGGGTCTGCGTGAGCACGGGCTGACCGCACCGGCGGACCTGGCGGTGATCGGGGCCGTCGACTCCCCGGCCGCGCGCCTTGCCGCCCCGCCGCTGACGATGGTGGCGGTGGACATGCGGGACACCGCGCGCCACCTCGTCGAGGCGGTCACCAGCCTGCTCGAAGGCCGGCCCGTACCGGCCGGCCCCGAGGTCACCAGGGTGATCGAGCGCGGCTCGGTCTGATCTCGGCACACGCCCCGCAGAACGGCCCGGCAGCGTGTCTGCCGCTGCTTCTCACCGCGGTGGGGAACGCGGGCAGCCACTTGCGCCCACGCCACTAACGCGCTTTAGTAGCGATCGCGTGAGGGGACGGGACGGAACAGGCGGCAAGGCTCGTCGACGCGAGAATCCGGCTGCAGTGCGGGCAGGACGCCCGCCTCCCCGAACGCTCTCCGCATCCTCGCGGACAACGCGTCCCCTGAAGGAGCCTGAGTGACTCACCCCGATGCCGTCGCCGCGACGCTCGTCGCCGAGCGCCCCAGCCTGTCCATGCGGCTCTTCAGCGCGGTGCTCAGCCGACGAGGACGCCGCCGGGAAGGTACGCCGGCCGACGTGGCCGCGGATCGTCGGCTGCTGCGGCGCCTCACGTCCCTGGCTCGCGTACCCCGAGGCGTGAAGCTGACCGAGGAGGTGATCTCGGGCGTCCCGGTGCTGCGCGCGTCATCCGGAGCAGCGCGGGCCCGCGGCACCGTCCTGTACCTGCACGGCGGGGCCTATGTGGCCGGCAGCGCCCGGGACTGCGTCAACGCAGCCCACTTGTCCGCCGACGGCGGTCCCGACCTGGTCAGCGTCGAGTACCGGCTCGCACCCGAGCACCCCTACCCCGCCGCGGTGGATGACGCGTTGGCCGTCTATCGGGAACTGGTACGCGCTCCCGGCCCGGATCGACTGGTGGTCGTCGGCGAGTCGGCCGGCGGCGGCCTGGCGCTGGCCCTCCTGCAGAAGGCCCGCGAGGAGGGTTTGCCGATGCCGGCCGCCGTAGTGCCGGTCTTCCCCTGGGTCGACCTGACGCTCAGCGGCGCGAGCGCTACGGCGAACATCGGACGCGACATGCTCACCCGCTCCCATCTGCTGGAGGCAGCGGACGGGTACGCCGACGGGCGTGATCCGCGCGATCCCGGACTGTCACCGTTGTTCGGTTCTTTCCGCGGCTTCCCGCGCACCTACGTTCCGGTGGGCCGGCACGACCTCCTGCTCGACGACGCACGGCGGCTGGTGGCGCGGATGCGCGCCGAGGCCGTCCAGGTCGTCCTCGATGAGTGGCCGGGAACGATCCACGGTTTCGTCCGAGTGCCCTCGGCGGAGGGGCGGCAGTGCCGCCGGCGGATACAGGACTTCGTGCATGAGGCTCTCCCCGGGGCAGCCTCCGCGGTCGGCGCGGAACGTTCCCAGAGCTTTCGCGACAACGGTCCGATGGGCGCATGACCACGTGCTCGACGACGCGCTGTTCGGTCGCGGCGCAGCGCCGCCCCCCCGCGAAGGCCGCCGGGGCGATGAAGTCGGCGAGGGCGACGAACGCGACGTAACCGATGGCCGCGACGAGGCTGACCCGCGGCACGGAGACTCCGGCCACCACCGCGTTGCCCGAGGCGATCACGGGGAGCCGACCCAGTGCCCCCGGCCTGCGCTGACGCGCAGACCGGGGCATGGCCGAAGCGGCGCAGGGCAGAAGGGGGCGGCGAATCACCCCAGGGTTCGTGCCGTGTTGGGGCCCGACGTGCCTTGGAAGGACTGGCGGGCCCCCGGCAAGCAGACGCCGCAGAGGAATGCGACCCCTAGGCGCGGCAGGTGAGGTCGGCGCCGGGCAGGCGGCCTGTGACCAGGTAGGTATTGACCGTCTTGGTGGCGCAGGCGGGGGTGCCCGGGACGCCGTACACGCCGTGGTCCCGTCCGCCCTGGACCTGGACGAGGCGTGAGCCGTGCAGGGCGCGGTGCATGGCCCGGCCGCTCGCCGCCGGTGTCTGGGAGTCCCACTGGTTCTGCAGGACGAGTGCGCGCACCGTGTTGCCGACACGTGTGGCCGGTTCGGCGCCGCGCGGCCAGAAGGCGCAGGGGGTGATGTTGGAGGTGAAGTCTCCGTAGAGGGGGAGGCGACGACCGTCGCTGATGGCGTCGTGCCGGTAGCGGGCCGGGTCGCGGGGCCAGGAGGCGGAGTTGTCGGCGCACATGACCGCCCAGTGGAGCGCCTCGATGTTGGCGTCGGTGGTGTCGGCGCGGCCGTCGGACGGCTGCGGGTCCGGGCGGGTGGCGCGGGCCTTGCGGAGGCTGACGACGTCGCGTGCGGCCTGGTAGGGGTCGTAGAAGAACATCTGCCGCAGTGAGTCGCGGATGTCGACGCCGGTGACGGCCCGGTCCTCGTAGTCGAGATCGCTGCCGTTGTACTTGAGCGGTGTGCGGTCGGCGCGGGCGATGAGGTGGAAGAAGGCGGCGCGGACCTTCGCGGGGGTGTCACCGAGGTGGTAGGTGCCGTCCCGGCGGGCGACCAGACGGGTCCAGTCCTGGAACGCGGGCTCGACGCCCTTGGCCATGGCCTGGTAGGTGCCCCGTCCGAAGCGGTTCGGGTCCGCCGAGCTGTCGAGGACGACGCGGTCGCTGCGGGACGGGAAGAGCTGGGTGTACACAGCGCCGAGGTAGGTGCCGTAGGACAGGCCGAAGTACGAGATGCGCTTCTCGCCCAGGACGCCGCGGATGACGTCCATGTCCCGGGCGGTGTTACGGGTGGTCAGATACGGCAGCCGGGCGCGGTCCCGGGCGACGCACTTCGAGGCGAAGCCGCGGGCGAGAGCGGTGTCCTCGCGGAAGGACTTGGTGGTGTACGCACGGGGCCAGTTCAGTTCGTTCTTGGTGAGGCCGCAGTTGAGGGGGCTGCTGGCGCCCAGACCGCGGGGATCGAAGCCCACGAGGTCGTACCGGTCCAGGACGCTCTTGGGCATGGCCTCCTTCAGCCCCGAGGGGTCCAGCCCTCCGCTTCCCGGCCCTCCCGGGTTGGTCAGCAGCACACCGCGCCGCTTGCCGGGCACGCTCGTGCGCAGCCGGGACATCTCCACGCGCACCGTGGGTCCGGTGGGCCGGGTGTAGTCGAGCGGCACCTTGACGGTGGCGCACCGCAACGCGGCGGGGTACTGCCCCTTGGCGCCGCAGCGGTGCCAGGTGGGGCGCTGGTCGTAGTAGCGGTCGAGGGCAGCGGCCGGGGAACGGTCGGGTGCGGCGGCCGCCTGCGCGGTGGGAAGACACAGACTGACGACCAGTCCGGCCGCGACGAGGGCGGCCTTGTGTGAGGTAGGCATGACGGGGACTCTGCCTCCCCGCCCGACCGCCCCGCCTCGGCCGAAAGGCCACAACCGAACACCGTCGTCCTGGGCCCCTCGGCCGAAAGACCGATGAAACACCCGCAGGCAACCGGTGTGCAGCACCGCCTTGTTGAGCATGTCGACGAGCGGCACGACGCCCATCGGCGTGGTTGACCGCGGGGCCGCACCACCCACGATGGGCTCCGCCGGTCACCGGCGGAGCCCATCGTGGGTGGTGCGTATCGGACCGTCCGGAGTCGGACCGTCCGAGCGGCGGTCATCAGTCCGCAGTCTGCGTCACGTCCCTCGTCACCTGGCGCAGGAGCGGCTTGCTGCAGGCGATCGCGGCCAGCATGGCGAGCGCGCCGACGACCACGCAGGCGGCGAGCTGGACGGCGCCGGAGGTGTTCATCGAGATCCCGGCCAGCTTGTTGAACTGGTACGCGCCGTAGACGCCCATCGCGGTGGTGCCACCGGCCAGGACGGTCAGGGGAAGGACCGTCTCGCGGATCCGCGCCCGGTCCAGCATCTTCAGCGGGGTGCCGGCCAGCCGCAGCAGGCCGTAGACACGGCGTCGGTCGAGGACGTTCGCGGCGGCGGTCAGCCCGGCCGAGGCGGCCGCGACGACGAAGCTCATGACCAGGGTGGCGATGCCTACCACACCGACGCGGTCCGCGCTCACGTTGTCCGGGGCGCTCACATAGTCCTGGCTGAACGGCAGCAGGCCCGCCCCGAGGGGTGTCAGCGCGGTGAGCGCGGTGTCCACCTGGTCCTCGCCCCCGGAGACTTGGGCGATCAGGCCCGCGCTGCCGCTCAGCACAGTGTCGAAGTCGTCCTCGGAGGGGACCTTGACGGTGGCGGTGACGCCCGCTTCCCGCAGCAGGGCACGGGCCTCCGTGGCCGCGTGCCGGGCGGCGGCGCTGTCCGCGGTCACCACGGCGACCTGGCCGTGGTTGGCGGAAGCGTCGATGTCCAGCCCGATGACGGAGAAGAAGCCGGCCACGAATCCGGCCAGGACCAGGCCGCTGACGGTGCGCCAGGCGCCGCGCGGGTCGTCGCTGAGCCGTCGGGCCGCCAGCAGGGTCGCCGGGCGGCGGGCGAAGCGGCCCGCGATCCGGCCCAGCCGGTCCACCACCCATGGGCCGAACAGCCAGAACGCGCCGTAGAACAGCGCCAGCATGGCGATCAGCTGCGGGATCTTGAGCTGGCCGCCCTGCGTGGAGAAGAAGACGTATCCCAACACGACGGCGAACAGCACGAGGCGGATCATGCGGGTGCGGCGCGGATCGGCCTGCTGGGCGACGCCGAGCGGTGAGGTGGCCACCTGGCGCAGCATCGACACGGCGCTGACGGTGATGAGCGCGGTGACCGACGCCACCACCGCGGCGAGCCAGGGCAGTCCCACCCACAGCCGGCCGGTGTACCAGCTGCCGATGCCGTAGGGGATCTGTGCGAGGGCGGGCAGCAGGGCCGTGTAGGCGAGCGCGCCCGTCAGCGCTCCGGCCGCGCCCACGGTCGCCGCCTCCGCGGCGGTCATCGCGATGATCTGCCGCGGGGTGGCCCCGGCCAGCCGCAGCGCGGCGAGCCGCTGCTCACGCCGTGCGGCGCCCAGCCTTCCGGCTGCCGCGGCCAGCACGATCACGGGCGCCACCAGCAGCGTCGCGCCCAGTACCGCCATCTGCTGGTCGCTGGCGGTGAAGATGCTCGGCTTGGGCTTGGCCGCGGAGAACCCGACGATGTGGGCCCGGTCGGTCTGCCCCTCGTCGAACCAGTTGTCTCCGCCGGCCGCCTTGGACACCGCCGGGTCGGACGGGGCCCGGCCCACCACGGCCACCAGCTCGTCAGGAGAGGCGAGTCCGGCCGCGCCGATGGTGCCGTAGGACGCCGGTTTCGGGAAGCGGTCGGCCAGTTGGTCTGCGGGCAGTTTGTGGATCAACTCGGCCAGTGCGGGGGACAGGTAGACCTCGCCCTTCTTCGGGAAGGCGCTCAGACCAGGCGGGGCGGGGGTTGCCTCGCGGCCGGGCAGCTGGGCCAGCGACACCACGGAGACGGGATCGTGGCGGACGTACGTCGTGGTCATCGCCTGGACGGCGGTCGCCCGCCCGGCGGAGACGGCGGCCGGGGTGCGCCAGGTCGTGTGATCGGCGCGAGCACCGGAGCCGAGGGAGGCGGCGATCATCACCAGCAGTACGAACGCGCCGACGGCGGCGGCTCCTGCGGCAAGCAGGTGGCTCTGCAGACCGCGGCGGCCGGAGGACCTGGTCAGATGCCAGGTCAGGGGCAGGACAGGGGAAGGCATGCAAGTCTCCGGGGCTCTGGTCAGGCGACGGTGTATTGGGTGTGACCGCTGATCCGGCCGTCGCGGACCTGGAGGATCCGGTCGCAGTGGGCCGCGACGTCGGCGTCGTGGGTGACCATGACCAGGGCGGCGCCCGTGTCCCGGGTGGCGAAGGTCAGCAACTGGATCACCTCCGTGCTGGTGGTCTGGTCGAGGGCGCCGGTGGGTTCGTCGGCGAAGACCACGTCGGGTTCGACGGCCAGGGCGCGGGCGATGGCGACGCGTTGGGCCTGGCCGCCGGAGAGTTGGCCGGGGCGGCGCTGTTCCAGGCCGGCGAGGCCGAGCGGCGCGAACCAGCGGCGGGCCCGTTCGATGGCCTGCCTGCGGGGTGTGCCCTCCAGCATCAGCGGCAGCGCGGCGTTCTCCTCGGCGGGCAGTTCGGGCAGGAGCTGGCCGAACTGGAAGACGAACCCGAACCGCTTGCGGCGCAGCGCGCTGAGCCGGTTCTCGCCGAGGTTGTCGATGCGCTCGCCGCGCAGCAGCACCTGGCCGTCGTCCGGGCGGATGATCCCGGCGAGCGTGTGCAGGAGGGTGGACTTGCCGGAGCCGGACGGGCCCATGATGGCCAGTGAGTCGCGCTCACCGACCTGGACGTCCACACCGGCCAGCGCGGTGGTGGAGCCGTACTTCTTGGTCAGGCCGTGACCGGCCAGGACGATGCTCATGGGGCGGCTGCTCCAAGGTGTGTGGTCAGCGTTGGAAGGTCCAGGTGACGGAGGAGTCCGTCACCTGGATCCCGGACGACGGACGACGGGGGATGGGGGATGAGGGATGGGGGATGCCAACGCTCTCGCCGTCGTTCTTCTTGCCGGTCCAGGTACCTCTGGCGACAGCGTCGAAGTCGGAGTCTGCGAACGCGACGGCGACCGCGACGGCCTTCAGGCCGGTCGGGGAGGACGAGGTGGTCGACTCGCTGTCGGCCAGCAGGTGGGTGCCGACACCGAAGAGGGCCGTGACAGCGGCCGCACCGCCGACGACTTCGCTGAGGAACCTGCGCCGCATCACGAACCCCTAGGCGTCCAGGGAAGAGGAGAGGAAGTGAATCCAGCCTCGCCCGCGGACACCGCCACCCGCCTCGGCCGAACGGCCAGCGTCGCGCCCGGGCTCCTTAGCCGTTTGGCCGATACCGCGGACGCCTCGGCCTCGAACAGCTCCATCGCGGATGCTGTGGTTGAGCCGGCGGAACGCGGCGAGGCGGACCTCGCGTTCGCTGAACCAGGTCTTGCGGCCCTCTCATGGACTGGCGGACGCCGACCCGACGGCGGGCGCCGGCGAAGGACCGGCTGGTGTACAGCCGCTTCACGCCGTAGCGGCCATCGTGGTCGGCGACGAACTGGAAGCGGCTCACCAGCGCGCCTCCCCGGCGATACACCACGCAGCCTTCCGCAGGGTCTCGCGATCCACCTCCAGATCGCGGACCTTCTTGCGAGAGCGGCGTTCTCTGCCTCCAACGGCGTCGGAGGCTCGGTCGGCACCGTCGCCGATGTCCCCGCGGTCGGCGGCCGGCGGCTGGCGGCCCGGAGGATCAAGGGTCAAGGCCCTGCCTCCTGCCGGGGCTCACGAAGCCAAATGGTTCGCGGATCAACCGACTGATTCGTAGCCTGATCTCCGTGATCACCCTTGGGCTTTCTGACAGAGCGGGGCGACGTGTTGTCCTGCATGAAGTAAATGACGAGAACTGGCGTGCTGTCGCGGACGTCGCTCCGCTGGACGAGCAGCGCCGATACGTGCCCGCGTTGGCGGCTCGCTACCTGCTTCTGTCGGTGCGGGAAGGCATCTGGCACTCGTTGGCGGTCTGCGCCGATGACGCGGTGGTCGGTCACATCATGTGGGGTCGTGACGAAGACGGCTCGTACTGGCTCGGGGGCATGGTCATCGATGGCACCGAGCAGGGCAAGGGGGTCGGGCGGGCGGCGGTGCGAACCCTCATGGAGTGGCTGGCCCGACGTGAGGACTGCCGGGAGCTTCGTCTGTCCTATCACCCGGACAACGCCGTGGCCGCGAGGCTCTACGCCTCCGTGGGCTTCCAGCCGACGGAAGTTGCTTCCGGTGACGAGGTCGTTGCCAGTCTGTCTGTGCTCGACGGCGATCCGAAGGACCTGAACTCCCCGTCGCCGTGACGAGTAGAGACGAGCCGAGCCGAGACGAGACGAGACGAGAATGATGTCGGGCTGGGTCAGTTCGCGGATGCGTCCTGCGCTCGGGCGGCCCGGGCGCCGTCCCGCCCACCGTGGGCAGCCTTCGCCGCTTCCCACCCGTCGTCGTGGGCCGGTGTGAACTTCCCTGCTGAACGCGCTTGTTCGAGCGTAGTGGCCCCGGGAAGCGCGTAGTGCGACCGGAACGCCGTCCACCTCTCGCTCTCCATGCGTGACCGCGAGTTCGGCACCCGGGAGACCGCGGGGCGTAGGTTGTCGTAGCGGACCTTGCCGGTCGGGACTCCGCCCGGCTCGCTGAGAGCGTGGACGTGGTCTTCGACAGGCGCACGGTGGCGCTGGTACGGAGCGGTGCGCCCCGGTGCACCGCCTTGCCGGAGTACGACAGCCGCAGCGAGAACAGGCAGCAGCGAGTGGGCACCCCCGCCAGCACGATGTGTCGCCCACGGCCGACGGCTCTTCGAACGAGTCAGCGCTGGCGGCGAAGGCAAAGGCGAGGGCACGGGCGGGGGCGAGGACGAGGACGAGGCGCCGCCCGGCTCGGCTGATTGTCGGCCGAACGGCCGATGCGGTGGTGAGGGTGTTGTCGGTATGCGGCGCGTCTTGCCGGTGAGGTTCGCAGTCCTACGGCAACCCATCTCCCAGTTGGTTCCTCAAGGGCGTCATCCTCGGGGCTGACACAGCGGCATACCTGGGACGGATGAGGCCTGGTTCGGAATCAGCTTCAGGTGGTCGGTACTTCGGCTGATCCGCGGAGATCGCACGAACCCGGACGATGAACAAGTCCCCCCAGCCACACGCAAGTTCGGACTCGCACCCGCGCTCCGTGCTGCCGGCCTTCGATCAGAGTGGACCCCTTGATCACCTCGCCGCCCGCTCCCCGTACTTCCTCCACGGCCACCCACGCCACCACCGATCTCTCCGAGACTGCCGGCCACCCTGTGGCGCGCCCGGCGCGCGCCCGGCCGGCCATGCTCACCGCCGTCAAGGCCGAGTAGAGCGGGTCGCGAAGACGGTCACGCCCTGGCTCCGGCGACGACCGTCAGCAATCAACTTTCCGCCCCCACCGCCTGTGCGGTGGGGGCCAGGAAGCGCCTGGCCCGCAGGCGAGCCAGCGGGCAACTCCACCCCTGGTGGTCTGCGCTCCGACCGGCACACCGAGTGTGCGGCACTTCGCTTTGTTTGCGGGGAGTCGGGTCGCGAGTGCGGGTCCGCGGAGGTGGTGATTCATCCGAAGACTGGAGATTCCATGCACCTGTTCCATGCCCCCGCCCACAGAAGGGCGGCTCGGCGGAGCGCCCCCGTCGCAGTCGCGGCCGGCACGGTCCTCGGGCTCGTCGGCGTGTCCGTCGGCACGGCCCACGCCGCGACCCCGGCGGACCACGGGCGCCCGGTCGTGCAGGTCATCGGCGGTGTCGCGAAGCCCGACGGTTCGTACCCGTTCATGGCGGGGCTGCTGATCAAGGGCAAGGGCAAGCCACTCGACCGGCACTTCTGCGGCGGCAGCCTGCTCAGTCCGGATGTCGTGTTGACGGCCGCGCACTGTGTCGACGACGTGAAGCCCAAGCAGATAGAGACCGTCGTGGGCCGGACCGTACTGTCGAACACGAAGCAGGGCCATCTGCGCAACATCCGCTCGATCACCCTCCACCCCCGCTACAACGGGGACTACGACGTCGCGTTCCTGGAGCTGGACAAGCCCGTCTACGGCATCGCCCCGGTCAACCTGCCGACACAGGGCACGGACGCGCTCATCCGTCCTGGCGTCAAGGCCACGGTCGCCGGCTGGGGCAACACCGACACCGAGGTGCCGAACCATCCGGACCGGCTGCGCGCGGTGAACGTCCCGATCGTGTCGCACATCGAGTGCAAGGCGTCGTACCCGAGCTACAACAAGAAGGTCCATGTGTGCGCGGGAGTGGAGGGGAAGGATTCCTGCCAGGGTGACAGCGGCGGGCCGCTCTTCCGCACGCTGAAGGGCCGCAAGGGCGTGTACCAGATAGGTGTCGTGTCGTACGGCGACGGCTGCGCGGCGCAGGGTGCTCCCGGCGTCTACACCTACACCGGCTCCGCCGAACTGTGGGGCACGCTGGGAGAGTCCACCAAGGGCAAGCGGATGAAGCGTCTGCTCGGCCGCTGATCCGGTGCCCGCGCGGAACACCTGTTCCGCGCGGGTCCGGGGGCTGTGGCCGCCGACCCGCGGATGGGCCTGGCCAAGGACTGTCGGGCGGCGTGGCCGGGGACCGACAGAGCATCAACTCCCTTGCCGCACGGCAGGCAGGAGGGCGATGACCTCCCAGCCGTGGTCCTTGCGCGGGCCGGTGCGCAGTTCACCACCGAGGGCGGTGACACGTTCGGTGAGGCCGACGATGCCGAAGCCTCCGCCGCGGGCGGCGTGCGGCAGCGGGGCGCCCCCGCGGCCGTTGTCGCGCACCGTCACGCGCAGGGTGTCGTCTGCGTGAGCGAGGGCGACGGTGACCTCGGTGGCGTCGGCGGCGTGGCGCCGTACGTTCGTGAGGGCTTCCTGGACGACGCGGTAGGCGGCGGCCTGCACTTCGTGGGGCAGATTCCGGGGTACCGAGGCGTCACGGTGCAGTTCGGCCTGCGAACCGGTCGGACCGCCGAACCCGTCGACCAGTTCCGCGAGCGCTGTCAGATCGCCCACCGGGCGGCTCTCGCCCGGCTCGAGCCGGGCCGCCCGCTCCGGGCCCTCGCGCAGGATACCGACGGTCAACCGCATGGAGTCGAGCGCTTCGGTCGCCGCGTGCTCGATTCCCGCCAGGACCGGGTCCAGACGGCCGGGATCACTGGTGACCATCATGCGGGCCATCTGTGTCTGGACCAGAATGCCGGTCACATGGTGGGCGACGAAGTCGTGCAGGTCGGCAGCCATGGCGAGGCGTTCGGAGCGGCGGGTCTCGGCGACCGCGACGCCGCGCCTGTGGTCCAGGGCACGCAGGTAGCCGCCGAGACAGGCGGCGATGCCGGTCAGCAGCGCTACTGCCAGCGCGAGACCCAGGATCAGGTTGTCGTCCTGGGTGCCGATGGCGTAGAAGCGCAGCGGCGTCGCGATGGCCGCCGCCCCGACGAGTACGGCGCACAGGCCCGCCCACCGTGGTGGCGCGGTACGGACGGTGATCAGCAACAGGCAGAGCAGGACGGCCACCTCACCCGGGCCGAACATGCGTATGGGCTCGGCCTGCCTGGCGACGGCGGTCAGGGCCAGGGAAGCACCCGCTGGTACGGCTGCGCGCAGTTGGGGAGTGAGCCGTCCCGGCCGACGGGCGGAGGGCCACAGAATCGCCGCGAGGCCGAGTGACAGGAGCACCAGCACCGGCCAGAGCGCCTTGTCGTCGACGACGGCTATGAGCACGTCCATGGCTGCCAGCAGGACCAGCGTGGTGATACCCACCCCACGCAGGCAGGACTGCCGACGAGACCACGTCGGGGTGGGGCAGGCAGTCGCAGGCAATGGATTCACATCGGTCACCGTAGGGAGGAGTGGTCACCCGCGCATCGGCCGATCGGTCGATGCGGAGCCAGGCGCAGGATCCCGCTTCCCCCTGCTTCCCGCGACGACTCCCGGGCCTGGTGGCCGGGATCACTGCGCCTCGCCAAAGTCAAATAATATTCGCTTTTTATCTTGACGGCTGCCACGGCGCGACTTAGGTTCGCCCCACTCCCTTGGGGATGAAACGTTTCACTAGGAGTCGACATGACCCCCATATCCCGCAGGCGCCTGTGCGCGGACGTCGCAGCGCTGTCGGTCGGCACGCCCGCGCTCCTCTCCGTGGCCGGGGCCGCTGCCGCAGGCACGACCGGTTCGGCAGGTTCGGTAGGTTCGGCTGTGACCGCGGACCACCCCGCGTTCCCGGCGATCGCTCGCGGATTCGCCTCCATCGGCGAATCCGTCCGGCCCAAGATCCGGTACTGGTGGCCGTGCGGCGAGATCTCCGCGGAGGCGGTCGAGACGGAGATGCGTCAGATCGCCGGCCGGGGCTTCGCCGCCGCCGAGATCCAGTGCATCTTCACCGCCGATCCGGACCGGTTCGGGTGGGGCGGCGCGACATTGACCGAGCGGCTCGAACAGGCAGTCGCGGCGGGTCGGCGGCATGGGCTGCGCATCGATCTGACCGTCGGTCCGGCCTGGCCCCTGGTGGTGCCCGGACTGGGCCCGGACAGTCGGCAGGCCGCACAGGAACTGACGTACGGCAGGTCGGTCGTCGCGGGCGGCAGTACGTACACCGGTCCGGTACCGGCGGCTCCCGAACCGCACACGGGGGTGACCGAGCAGACGCTCGTGGCAGTACAGGCGTTCCGCCGTACGGGTTCCGGCGGGGCGAAGCCCGTTGTGCTGGAGCGGAGTTCGAGGGTGGACCTGACCGATGCCGTGCACGACGGCGTCCTTTCCTGGACCGCTCCGGCCGGTGGGCAGTGGCTGGTCCTCGGCTTCTGGCAGCGCGGTACCGGACAGGCGGCCGTGGTCGGGCAGAGTGTCTCCGCTCAACCGGCCTATGTGCCGGACCACTTCGCCGCCGCGGGCGTCCGTGCCGCGACGGGCTACTGGGACGAGCATGTGCTCACTCCCCGGCTCCGCCGTCTGCTTCGGGACAACGGCGGTGACCTGTTCGAGGACTCTCTGGAGCTGGATTCCGCTCTGCACTGGACCTGGGACCTGCCGAAGCGATTCGAGAAGCTGCGCGGCTACGCGCTGCGCCCCAACCTGCCGGTGCTGTTCATCGACGGCATCCACCGGCAATACACGTCCGTGACCCTCGATGCCACACCGGACTTCGAGTTCACCGACGGGAGTGGCGCGCGCGTCCGCGAGGACTACTGCCAGACCCTGACGGACCTCTACATCAGCGACCACGTAGAGCCGCTGAAGAACTGGGCGCACGCCCTCGGCCTGCGATTTCGCGCTCAGCCCTACGGCACGACCATCGACACGCCCACCGTCGCCGCCGCGCTGGACGTGAACGAGACCGAGTCGCTCGGCGTCGGCACCGGCTACGAAGACGATCCCTCCCGGTGGATCTCCTCAGGCTCCGTCCATCTGTCGGGCCAGAAGATCTTCTCGCTGGAGGGTTGCGCGACCTTCAACGAGGCGTACGCGCAGACCTGGCCCGACATGCTGAAGCACTTCAACACCGCCTTCGCGCACGGCGTGAACCAGATCGTCTACCACGGGTTCGCCACGGGAACGGGTATGGGGGTGACGGGCTGGCCCGGATTCTCGCCGTTCACCACGGAGGGCGGCAACGGCTTCTCCGAGGCGTGGGGGCCGCGCCAGCCCACCTGGGCCGACACCCACCTCGTCACGGACTGGACCGCACGCATGCAGTGGGTCCTGCGGCAGGGCCGCCCCTCGGTGGACCTCGCGGTCTACCGGCACAGGTACGGCCCCGACGTCCGTGTGCCCGACGGTGCGGCCGGGTTCACGTACGACTTCACCGGCCCCGCGCAGTTGGAGGGCACCCGGGTCGGTGGTGGCCGCCTCGCTCCGGACGGGCCCGCCTACCGGGCGCTGATCCTGGACCGCCAGCCCACGCTTCCCGTGGCCACCGCCCGGCTCCTCCTTTCCCACGCCCGAGCCGGACTGCCGGTGGTGGTGGTCGGGAACCTGCCGACGCGCACCCCCGGCGCCCATGCGGCCGAGGAGCAGACCGCCCGGCTCACCCGCCTCCTGGGCCAGTTGCTCGATCAGCCCTCGGTGCGCCGGGTCGCCGACCAGCGTGACCTCGCCGGCGCGCTGAAGGCCCTCGGCGTCGCGCCCAGCGCCGACGTGCGCGCCGCTCCGGGCCTGCTGACCGTGCGCCGCACTCTCCCGACGGGAGAGCTGTACTACGTGCACAACCCCACGTCCTCCTCCGTCACCGCCGACATCCGGGTGGAGGGAACGGGCCGGCCGTACGAACTCGACGCGTGGTCCGGGAAGGTCACGCCACTCGGCCTCTACCGCACCGGTCGCGGCCACATCACCCTGCCCGTCGACCTTGCTCCCGCAGGCTCCACGGTGATCGCTCTCGACGGCCGCCGTGTCCGTCATGCCACGGCCACCACGGGCGGGACGGTGACCGTGAGCGACAGCGGACGTCTGCGGCTGCGGGCGACCGCCTCCGGCAGGTACACCGTCACCCTCGACGACGGCCGCAAGCGGCACGTGGTCATCCCGTCCCCGGGCGAGGAACAGCGCCTCGACTCCTGGCACCTCACCGTCGAGGACTGGCGCCGCGGCCCCGACGGCGAGCGCGCCACCACCGTGCACGAGCTCGACCTGGACCAGCTCTCGCCCTGGTCCGACATCCCCGGTCTGCGAGACGTCTCCGGCATCGGCACCTACACCACGACCGTGCGTCTGGGCCGGTCGGACGGGGCCTGGCTCGACCTCGGCCGGGTCACGGACACCTTCGAGGTCACGGTCAACGGCCGCCGCCTGCCCCCGCCGGACCAGATCAGCCACAGGCTCGACCTGGCAGGTCACCTCAGGGAGGGCGCCAACACGATCACCGTCCGCGTAGCGACCCCGCTCCGCAACCGGCTAAGGGTGACCGACGGCTTCCCCGGGCAGGCCGGGATGCCCCGTCAGGAGTACGGCCTCATCGGCCCGGTCAGCCTCGTCCCGTATCGCGAGTCACCGATCCTGGACACCACTACGGGAGCGGTTGCGGGCTGAGCACCGCAATCCGCCGGCGGCCACCTGCCCGAGCCTGACGTGGCCGGTCGCGGGGTGAACGTGCCCGCACCCCGGCAGGTCAGGCTCGGACGCGTTCTGGTCTGGAGGGTGAGGCCGGTCCATGGCCAGACGCTGACGATCGCGCCAAGGCCGCCACACTCTTCGCGAGCTCGGGAGGCCCTGTGGTCACATTCGGGTCCTGCTCAGGCACCCAGGTGCCGGCGCAGCCACTGGCCCATCTGTTGGACTGCCCGGTCCACTTCGGGCACGCGCCCTGCGCCCAGGACGAACGAGTGCTGTCCTTCGGGCAGCGGGTGGACCTCGGAGGTGACCTTGAAGTCCTGGAGGCGGCGGGCGAGTTGGGCGCCGTCGTCGGCGAGGGTCTCGTGTTCGCCGTAGTGGACGGTGGTGGGCGGCAGGCCGGTCAGGTCGGCATGGACGAGGCTGATCTCGGGGGCGGCGAAGTCCACTTCGGGCTCCTGCAGCCAGGAGGCCCGGAAGAGTTCGAGGATGCTTCTGTTGAGCATCTTGTCGTTGCCCTCGTTCTCGTCCACCGACGCGTTCTGGAGGGTGAGGTCGGTCCATGGCGAGACGCTGACGATCGCGCCCGGGGTCGCCTCGCCCTTCGCGAGCAGCCGTAGCGGGAGCATCACGGCGAGGGTGCCGCCGATCGAGTGGCCCGTGCTGCCGATGTTCTGCGGCTCGTAGCCCTGGGAGAGCAGCCATCGGTAGGCGGTCTCGGCGTCGTCGAGCTGTGCCGGGTAGGGGTGTTCGGGTGCCAGGCGGAAGTCCACGACGAGGGAGCGGGCGCCGGCGGCCTTGGCTATGTGGCCGGCGGCCTTGCGGTCCGAGTGCATCGAGGCGGTGACCGACCCGCCGAAGTGGAAGTGGAGGAGCGCGCGGTCGGGGTGAGCGTCCTCGGGAACGCACCACAGGGAGGGGACGCCGCCGGCGTCGATTTCGGCGTAGGTGACGCCTTCCGGTTCGGCCGAAGCGCGGTGGTTCGTCTCGACGATGTCGCGGACGACGGCGAGGTCGAGCCCCGGTGTCGAGGCCTTCGCACTCACGCTGTCCAGGAACTGCGCGAACTTCTGTGCCTCTGGGCTTGCTCCCATGGCGGTGCTCCTTCGCGGTTCGGTGCCATGCCCACTGCTCGTGGGGGGACCGGTTGATGTGCGGTAGTGGTCATTCGGTAGATTTCCGCCCCTTGCTCGGCGCCGCTCGCACACTCGATGCGTGACGCCGAGCGCATGATGCAACGCCTGGTGGGCGGAGGTCTGCGGGCGCGGTCAGGCGTTGTCGGGAGCCATGGAGACCACGACCTTGCCGGCCCTGGTCCGGCCCTGCTCGACGTATGCCAGCGCCTCGAGTGTCTGGTCGAACGGGAAGACCGTGTCGATGACCGGGCGGAGCTTCCCGCTGTCGTACAGGGCGCTGAGCTTGCGCAGCTGGGAGCCGTTGGCCTCCATGAAGAAGAACTCGTAGCGCACTCCAAGTGCCTTGGCCTGCTTGCGGACCTTGCGGCTGAGGGTGTTCATGAGGGCGCCCAGGGGAAAAGGGGCTCCCAGCTGCTTGGCGAACGGGGCGTCCGGCGGGCCGACGACACCGATGGCCAGGCCGCCGGGCTTCAGCACGGTCAGTGATTTCTGCAGGTTCGCCCCGCCCAGGGAGTCAAGTACCAGGTCGTAGCCGGACAGTGCCTTCGAGAAGTCTTCTTTGGTGTAGTCGACGACGACGTCGGCGCCGAGACTCCTGACCAGCTGTTCGGAGTCGGTGCTCGCCGTCGTCGCCACCGTGGCGCCGAGGTGCTTGGCGAGCTGGACGACCGTCGATCCGAGGCCCCCGGCGCCGGCGTGGACGAGCACCTTCTGTCCCGGCGCGAGGCGGGCGCGGTCGACGAGGATCTGCCAGGCGGCCAGGCCGACCAGAGGCACCGCGGCTGCCTCCTCGGCGGTGAGGGAGGCAGGCTTGGGAGCGACGTCGTCCTCGTCGATGGCGATGAACTCCGCGAAGCCCCCGATCCGAAGATCGCGCGGACGGG
Organism: Streptomyces griseiscabiei; assembly: GCF_020010925.1. Classification (NCBI taxonomy): domain Bacteria; kingdom Bacillati; phylum Actinomycetota; class Actinomycetes; order Kitasatosporales; family Streptomycetaceae; genus Streptomyces; species Streptomyces griseiscabiei. The sequence goes on from NZ_JAGJBZ010000002.1 coordinate 3,564,323, forward strand.
CGTAGACCTCGTCGCCGACCTTGAAGCCGCGTACGCCGGAGCCGACCCGCACCACCACGCCGGCCACGTCGTGGCCCAGCACGAACGGGCGCCTGTACTTCAGGAGGAGCTTGAACTCCCCGTCGCGGACCATCTTGTCCAGCGGGTTGATGCCGGCGGCGCTCACCCGCACCAGGACGTCGCGGTCCCGGACGGTGGGGTCGGGCACCTGTGCGGCACGTGCGCCGTCCTTGCCGTACTTCTCGACGACGAATGCCTTCATGCCGGCCGCCTTACTGCGTGGTCTTGTCGGTGGTCGACGCGCGTCCCGCGCCTGCCGTGACGCTACCTGCTGAGTATATGAAAGTAAACTCAGCTGGCGATAGAATCACCCCATGAATGCGTGGACCGAAGCTGTTCAGGACGCCGGCATGGACCCTCGTCTCGACCGGGACGTGTCGAACTGTTCCATCGCGCGGACCCTTGAGATCGTGGGGGAGAAGTGGACGATCCTGATCCTGCGCGAGGTCTGGTACGGCTCGTCCCGCTTCAGCGACTTCGAACGTGTCCTCGGCTGTCCTCGCAACCTCCTCGCGGCGCGGCTTCGCATGCTCGTGGACGAAGGGATCCTGGCCACCGGGACCTACAAGGAGCCCGGCTCGCGGAGCCGGCCCAAGTACGTGATCACTCCCAAGGGCATGGATCTGGTCCCGGCCGTGCTGGGACTCCTGCAGTGGGGTGACCGATACCGTGCCGACCCCGAGGGGCCCGCGGTGCTGGCGAGGCACCGCGCATGTGGCGCGGACGTCGATGTCCAGATCCGCTGCGAACAAGGTCATGCCGTGCAGGCGGAAGACATCGAGAGCGTTCCCGGCCCTTCCTTTCGCATGAAGCCCGCCGAATGAGGAAGCGCAGTTCCACCGCACCCGCAGGCTGCGCAGGTCCGCTCCTCCCCGCACACGGTCGCCCAGCCGGATCCGCTCGATCCGCAGGAAGCGGTGGCGGGCGCGGTCGGCGAGACGGGCGGGCCGGTGGAGGGGCTCAGGGCCGCGGGCCGCAGCCCGTGAGCCGCCGGCCCGCATCAGTGCCTCCGTTGTGACGGCCGCAGAGCCCCATTGCTTCGGACCTGGCCCCGTTGCCTTGTCTGCGCATCGGCCGAATGGCTGAGGCGGGACGGGGCGGTTTGTCGGTCGACGCGCGTGGCGTCACGAGCGGATCGCCGACTCGTGCCCCTTTCCCGAGGCGCTTCTCCTGGGCGTCATCTTCGTGGATGACGCAACGCCCTACCTGAGGATGAGCAGGCCCGTTCAGCCATCGGCTTCAGGTGGTCAGTACTTCGGCTGATCCGGAGAGAGCGGTGTGGACCGGACGATGAAGGAGTCCCCAGCCATGCCGCACGCGCGCACTGTGCTGTCCGCGCCCTCGATCGGAGCAAGACCTCGTGACCACCTCGCCGTCCGTTCCGCGTACTCCCACCCTCGCCGCCCGTGCCACCGAGCTGTCCAAGGTCTACGGGCAGGGTGACACCCGGGTGGTCGCCCTCGACCGGGTCAGTGTCGGTTTCGGGCAGTCCCAGTTCACCGCCATCATGGGGCCCTCCGGGTCCGGCAAATCCACGTTGATGCACTGCGTGGCCGGACTGGACAGCTTCTCCTCCGGATCGGTCCGGGTCGGTGACATCGAGCTCGGGTCCCTGACGGACCGGCAGCTCACCGAACTCCGCCGGGACAAGGTCGGCTTCATCTTCCAGGCGTTCAACCTGCTGCCGACCCTCACCGCGCTGGAGAACATCACGCTCCCGATGGACATCGCCGGCCGGACCCCGGACAAGCAGTGGCTGGACTCGGTCATCCGGATGGTCGGCCTGTCCGGCCGGCTCACCCACCGCCCCGCCCAGCTCTCGGGCGGCCAGCAGCAGCGTGTGGCCGTCGCCCGGGCACTCGCGTCCAAGCCGGACATCGTCTTCGGGGACGAGCCGACCGGGAACCTGGACTCGCGTGCCGGTGCCGAGGTCCTGGGATTCCTGCGTGACTCCGTACGGGAGTTGGGCCAGACCGTCGTCATGGTCACCCACGACCCGGTGGCCGCCTCCTACGCGGACCGGGTCGTCTTCCTCGCCGACGGACGGATCGTCGACGAGATGTACGAGCCCACCGCGGACGGGGTCCTCGACCTCATGAAGTCCTTCGACACTCCCGGCTTCCGTACCACCTGACCGACCCCCTTCCTCCCCTCACCTCATCGGGACCACATCACCATGTTCCGCACAGCCCTGCGCAATGTCCTCGCGCACAAGGCCAGGCTGCTGATGACCGTGCTCGCCGTCATGCTCGGCGTCGCGTTCGTCTCCGGCACCCTGATCTTCACCGACACCTACAAGAGCGCCACCAACAACCAGACGGCCAAGAGCTACGCCCACATGGACGTCGAGGTCGCGGAGAACACCGACTACTCCGGAGAGTCCCCCGGCATCGGCCGGAAGACGCTCGACGAGGTCGCCAACGTCGACGGGGTCGCCGAAGCCGTCGGACGGGTCTCCGGCAGCGCCTACGTAGCCGACAGGGACGGCGGGCTCATCGCCGGCGGCCAGTTCAACGCGGCCGCCAACTTCGCACCGGGGAAGGACGGCAAGGACCCGCTCTACGTGTTCGCCGACGGGAGCGGGCCCACGACGGCCGGGCAGATAGCGCTCGACAGGGGCACCGCCGACAAGGGCGGCTACCGCGTCGGAGACACCGTGCCTGTCGCCGTCGAGGGTCCGGCCAGGACGTACCGACTCTCCGGCGTCTTCACCACCGAAGACGACCTGGTGGCGAGGGGCGGCAGCCTGGTGCTGTTCGACACCCCGGTCGCGCAACGGCTGTTCCGCCAGCCGGGCTTCTACGAGTCCGTCACCGTCACCGCCGCCCCCGGCGTTTCGAGTGCCGACCTCGCCGCCGCCATCGGCAAAATGCTCCCGAAGTCCGCGATGGCCGAGACAGGTCGGCAACTCGCCGACGAGAACGCCAAGTTGGTGGAGGGAGACGCCACGCTGCTCGGCGGGATCCTGCTCGCCTTCGCCGGTGTCGCGCTCTTCGTCAGTGTCTTCCTGATCGCCAACACCTTCACCATGCTGGCGGCCCAGCGCACCCGCGAACTCGCCCTGCTGCGCGCGGTCGGCGCCTCCCGCGGGCAGGTCACCCGGTCCGTACTGGTCGAGGCGATGGCTGTCGGCGCGGTCGCCTCCGCCGCCGGGCTCGGAGTCGGCGCCGCCATGGCAGCCGTAGCACGAGCCACGGTCGATCTCGGCGGCGGAAAGATCCCGGACGGGCCGCTGGTCGTCTCGGCGTCGACCGTCCTGGTCGCGGTGGCCGTCGGGGTCCTGGTCACCATGGTGGCCGCCTGGCTGCCGGCCCGCCGCGCCGCGAAGATCCCGCCCGTCGCGGCGATCGGCAGCGCACACCTGCCCGCCACCACCAGGTCCCTGGTGCTGCGGAACCTGGTCGGCGGCTTCATCACGCTGCTCGGCGCGGCGATCGTCGTCGCCGGTGCCGGGGCCGCCGGCACCGAGGGCAAGGGACTCGTCGGGTTCGGTGCCCTCCTCGCGGTGATGGGTGTCATCGTGCTGATCCCGCTGCTGTCCCGGCCCGTGATCGCGGTCGTACAGCCGCTGCTGCGGCGCGGCTTCGGGATCTCCGGCAAGCTCGCGGGCCAGAACGCCGTACGCAGCCCGCGCCGCACCGGAGCCACCGCCTCCGCGCTGGCCATCGGCCTGACGGTGGTCAGCGCCATGACCGTGCTCGCCGCCACCCTCGGCCAGTCCACGGACAGGATGACCACGGACATCGTCAAGGCCGACTACATGGCCACGGCCGACGGGGTACGGCTCGACACCTCGGCGGTCGCCGCACTGCGCAAGGTCCCCGGTGTCACCACGGCGTCGCAGGAGCAGCATTCCTGGATGCGACTCGACGGCGTCCAGGAGGATGTCTCCGCCGTCACCCCGGCGGACTTCGACAAGGCCATCCGCCTCCCCGTCGTCTCGGGCTCGCAGGGCGCGCTCGCGAAGGGGCAGGTCGCCGTCGCCGATGACGAAGCGCGGGCCCACGGCTGGAAAGTGGGGGACACCCTGCCGGCGGTGTACGGGGACTCCGACAAGAGCCGCAAGCTGACCGTCGGGGCCGTCTTCGAGACCAACGCGGTCGTCATGCCGGTCGTCGTCTCGGCTGAGGTGATCGCACCGCGCGCCACCGGCACCGCCTTCGTCTCGGCGGTCTACCTCAAGACGGACGGCAGCACGGACGAGAAGGCGCTCGCCGACGCTCTCGCCGGGCGTCCGGGGATCGAGATCGATGACCGGCAGGCCATCCGCGACGAGTTCAGCGGAGCCTTCGACACCGTGCTGAACGTGCTGTACGCACTGCTGGCGATCTCCCTCATCATCGCGGTCCTCGGGGTGGTGAACACCCTCGCGATGTCGGTCTTCGAACGGCAGCGGGAGGTCGGCATGCTGCGCGCCGTCGGACTCGACCGGCGGGGTGTGACACGGATGATCCAGCTGGAGGCCGTGGTCATCTCCCTCTTCGGCGCGGCGACCGGCATCGCGGTCGGAGCCTTCCTGGGCTGGGCGGTCTGCGAGGTCACGAAGGCGGAGATCCCGGGATACGCGCTGGTGCTGCCGTGGGACCGGTTCGGGCTCTTCCTGCTGCTGGCGGCGCTGGTCGGCCTGCTGGCCGCCATGTGGCCGGCCCGCAGCGCGGCCCGCCTGAACATGCTCACCGCCATCAAGACCGAGTAGACAGTCCGAGCGCACCCCGAGTCGAGCCGTGCGGCGGTGGCGCGGGCTTGCCTCGCTCAGGAGGCGGCAATGACCCTCACCGCCCTTGGCCAGGCTGCACAGCACGGTGGATGCCCTGCCCGAGCCACCGCTGGTGGCCAGGGCAGGGCGCGGAGTCCTCAGTGGCGGTTCGTGTCGCTCCTCCCACGCCGGACATGGGGAGAACGCGCACGCTTCAGCCGGGGTCGCCGGGAGCCGCCTGCTGGGCGTCTCCGTCCCGTTCGGCCGTCCCTCCCAGGCACATCCGATTGAACGCTTCGAGGGTTTCGGCCATGTCGACGCTCGGGTCCAGCAGCCACTGCAACTGGAGCCCGTCCGACAGGGCGAGCAGCATGCGGGCCATCTGGTCGGATCTGACGTCCGTGCGGATCTCGCCCCGCTCCTGGGCCGTGCGCAGACCGTCCTCGATACCTTCCGTCAGATCCGCGTACCGCCGAGTGAAGAACGCGTGGGCGGGGTGCTCCGGATCCGACGCGGCGGCGGACAGGGTGACGAACAGGTCCACCAGACCCCGCTGCTGGGTGTTGTGGGCCGCTGTTCGGGCGACAGCCTCGCCGGCCGACGTCACATCGGCGCTCGCCTCGGCGTCCAGGGCGTCCCGCTGGGCGAGCACGGCCAGGAGCAGTTCCTCGCGGGAGTCGAAGTAGTGCAGCACACCCGCCTGGGACATGCCCGCACGGTCGGCGATCTCCTTGAGGGACGCGCCCCGCTCGCCGTGCTCGCTGAAGACGTCCAGAGCTGCCCGCAGGATCTGCTCCCGGCGCTCGATGCCTTTGCGGTAGGGGCCCCTTGGCTTGCGAGGTGTGCTCACGATCCGACGTTACTTCACGTAGGGATTCCTCCGGCCGTCGGGGCGCCTGTCGCGATCACGAGGAACGCGGGACGCGCGGGACGACGGCCGTGAGCCGGATGTCCGCCGACGAGCGCCCCACGCGCAGCCGGTGGCCTCCCGCGCGTGCGGCCCAGCCCTCGCCGGTCCAGGTGGCAAGGGCCTGTGCCGGCACACCGATGGTGGCGATGACCGTCTCGCTCGGGCCCGCCTCGACGGCGGAGAAACCGACCAGGCGCGGTGGCTCGGAAGCGTCGGCCGGTTCCAGGTAGGCCTGGACGACCTCGCGCCCTGCCCGGTCGCCGGAATTGCGGACGGTGACACGCGCGGTAAGTCCCCGGGCCATGTCGCCGGAGACGACGACGTCCTGGTAGTCCCAGGTGGTGTACGACAGACCGTGCCCGAACGGGAAGAGAGGGGCGGCACGCCCGCCCGCGTAGGCCCGGTAGCCGATTCTGCTGCCCTCCGTGTAGGCGAGCACTCCCGCGACCGGCCGGGTGGACAGGACGGGCACGTCCGCCTCCGCGGCCGGGAAGGTGGTCGGGAGCCGTCCGCCCGGTTCGGTACCGGTGAGGATGTCGGCGATGGCGTCTGAGCCTTCCTGGCCGGGGAACCACGACCACAGCAGGGCGGCGGGGCGGTCGGCCCAGGGGAGGACGAAGGGGGACCCGGCGTTGACGACGACGGCTGTGCGCGGGTTCGCGGCGCAGACCCGTTCGACGAGTTCGTCCTGCCGTCCGCGCAGGGCGAGCGTCGTACGGTCGACGTTCTCCGCCTCGGTGTCGGCGTCGCTGCCCACCATGAGGACGACCATGTCGGCCTTCGCCGCGGCGGCGACCGCGGCTTCCAGTTCCTCCTCGTCGCTGCCGCGCGGGACGTCGTAGCCGAGGCCCAACAGGGTGATGGGATAGGGGAGATTGCGCTGTGGCCGTACCCGCACCATCACCTCGCTCTCGCCCTGCGCGGCGGCGAAGGCGAAGGTGTGCGAGGGCGGGTTGAGCAGCAGGGCGGCGATGTCGTCGCCCTCCTGGAGCTGCTCGTGGGTCTGCGGTTCGTTCCCGGGGGTGTGGAGGGTGAAGTGCCCGGTGCCGAGGACGGACAGCCGGTGGGTGCCCGCCTCCTGGAGGGTGAGTCTGGCTCGCAGGGTCAGTTCCTCGACTCCGTCGCCGAGGACGAGGGGGAACCAGTAGCTCGCAGGGTCCTTGTGCTCGTCGGACATCAGGCCGCCGTCGGCGGCACGGTACTCCAGGCGCACGCCAGGAGCGCCGTCCACCGGATCGGTGGCCGTCGCACCGTCGAGCGGCAGGAGTGCGGCGTGCGGAAAGACGCCCTGGTGGACGGTGATCTCGACGTCCTCGCCCAGCGCCCTGCGCAGTCCTTCGAGGGGGGTGACGATGTGCTCGGGGGTGACGTGTGCGCTGCCACCGCCCTGAGCGGCGAAGCGGACCGCGTTGGGGCCGACGAGGGCCACCTTGCGCACGGCGTCCGGGTTGAGGGGCAGCAGTCCGTCGTTGCGCAGCAGGACGGCACCCCGGATCGCCAACTCCCGCAAACGGGAACGTATGTCCTGGGGGAGGGGGTCGCTCACCGGCCCTTCGGTGCCGTCGAGGGCTCCGACCCTGGCTGCGAGCCGCAGAATGCGCAGCACCTTGTCGTCGATCACGGACGGGGGGACCTTGCCCTGCTCGACCGCGGCCAGCAGGGCGTCACCCCACGGTCCCTCCGGGCCGGGCATCACCAGATCGAGCCCGGCCAGCGCCGGGCTCTCGGTCGTCCGGGCCGCCAGCCAGTCGGAGACGACGACCCCGTCGAAGCCCCACTCCTCCTTCAGCACTCCGTTCAGCAGCGCGGCGTTCTCGGTCATGGTCGTGCCGTTGACCGAGTTGTAGGCGGCCATCACGACCCACGCCCCGGCCTCCCGCACAGCGGCCTCGAAGGGAGGCAGATAGACCTCGCGCAGGGTCCGCTCGTCGATCCGGGCGTCGTAGGTCATGCGCTCGGTCTCGGAGTCGTTGCCCACGAAGTGCTTGACGGTGGCGGCCACGCCGGCCGACTGCACGCCGCTGACGAAACCGACGGCGGTGCGGGAGGAGAGGAGAGGGTCCTCCGCGTAGCACTCGAAGTGCCGGCCGCCCAGTGGGGAGCGATGGAGGTTGACGGTGGGGGCGAGGAGAACGTGAATGCCCATCTCCCGGGCCTTGAGTCCCATCAGCCGACCGGTCTCGCGGGCGAGGTCCTCGTCCCAGGCGGCGGCGAGCGAGCTGGGGCTCGGGAAGAGCAGGGCGGGCGGGGTGTCGCCGCCGAACGATGTTCCACGGGGGCCCACGGGCCCGTCGGACAGGGCGAGAGAAGCGAGGCCGGCGGCGGCGACCGGTGTCAGGGTCCAGGCGTCGCCGCCGGTGAGCAGGGTCACCTTCTCCGTGAGGGACATGGCGTCGAGGCGCCGGGTGAGATCCGCTTCGTCGACCTGGTGCCGACGGGTCATGGGAGGTCCTGTCTTTCGAGGGGGAACCGGGGATCGCGGTACCGGGAACGCCGTGGCGGGGGAGTGGTCGCACGGCGCTCCCGGGTTCCGCGGTGGCGGGGTCAGGCGGCGGCCGTTCCCGCCTCGACGTCCTGCGCCCGCCTCAGCTTCGGCACGAGGCATACGGTGACCAGCCCGGCCGCTGCGAGGACGGCGCTCAGGAGCATGGCGGACTTGTAGCCGGAGTCGACATAGAAGCGGGTGCCCTCAACGACCATGCTGTCCTGGGCCAGGGCCACGTACACGAGCTGGGTGATGACGGTGATGAACAAGCCCTGCATCAGATGCTGCAGTCCGTTGGCGGTGGCCTGTTCCTCGGGCGTCACGGCCTCGATGACGAGGACCGGCACGGCCGAGACGACCATGCCCATCCCCACCGCGGCGATCGTGCCCAGGAACATCAACTGGAGGTCGGTGTAGTGCCACTGCCACTGGACGAGGAAGCCCGCGGCGGTGAGCAGCGCGCCGAGGCCCAGGGGCAGCCGGGCGTCCAGCTTGCGCAGGGCGACACCGGTACCGAAGCCGACCAGCAGGATCAGGACGCTGGACGGGATGCCGATCACGGCGAGGTGGGTGGCCGACATGCCCAGGCCGTCGGAGACCTGAGGGATCTTGGGAAAGAGCGCCAGGAGCTGGGTGGTGACGCCGGTGCCGTAGACCGTCGCTCCGATGAGGGCCGTGGACAGCAGGACCGTCCAGACCGGGCGGCGGGCCAGCATGGTCAGGTCGAAGAGCGGATGCCTGCTGCGTGTGTCGGTGACGACATAGAGCAGCACGGCCAGGACGCCGCCCAAGGTGAAAGCGAGTGTGCCGGAGTCGGTCCAGCCCCGCTCGCCACCTTCGCCGATGCCGTAGGCGAGGGCCGCCGCACCGCCGCCCAGCAGAACCCCGCCGAGCCAGTTCACCCTCGTACGCGCCACGCGCTGCGGGGTCTCCGGAACGACGGTGAGCAGGAGCAGCAGTCCGATGGCGGTGGCGATGGTCAGCGCCCAGAGCACTCCGCGGAAGCCGTATGCGTCCAGCAGCCAGCCCGTGAGGAAGGGGCCGCCCAGGGCGACGAAGGCGATGCCGCTGCCGATCATTCCACTGGCCGCGCCGACCTGCTTGGGCGGGAACAGCTCACGGACGCTGGCGTAGGCGAGCGCTCCGATGGGCCCGTAGAGGCCGGCGATACCGCGACCGACCAGCAGCATGTCGTAGCTGGTGGCCAGGGCCGCGATGACGTCGCCGACGAGACCGAGCACGGTGATGACGATCATGACGTTGCGCTTGCCGTAGAAGTCGGCGAACTTCACGACGAATGGTGTGACCACTGTGGCGACAATGCCGTTGACCAGGATGAACCAGCCGATTTCGGCCGTGTGGAAGTGCTGGGCGACGGAGGCTTGCGCGCTCCCGCCCAGCAGGCCGGCCAGGGTGAGCAGCTGGGTCGGCCACATGAGGGCGAGGGCGACGAGCGCCAGGCGGGTTCCCATCCCGGCTGACCGGGATGCGGTGGCCGCGTCCGGTGCGGACGCGGGAGGTGTGGTGGAGGTAGGCACAGCGATGTGACCCTCTCATGGCTGGGGAGGACCTCGCGGCTCTGCGGTCCTGTGATGGTGACCGCATCGGACGCGGGACGGCCCGGGGTGATGTGCGGCGGTGGCGGGAACGACTCCGGCGGAGACGGCGGAGTTCAGCAGGGGCGGTGGGGGATCGCCCATGTCAGCGGATTGGAACCTTTCAATTCCGTGGCGGCCATGATGGGAATCGCCTGTTTCGCTGTCAACCTCTCGCCCGAGTTGATTTTCGGACACGTGGGGCGGGGGTGTGCGCGGTGTGCGAATCCTGGTCCGAGCTTGGTGTTGATCAGGTCATTGATCAGGTCGCCGGTTGGACGAGGAAGTTCTCGCATCGGAAACCTAGCGTTGTTCGGGATTCATGGCTAGGGTTTCGGCCATAGATTCCGAGCCGCCGTGATCGGGTCGCATCGGGCCGCGTTGAATGAATCGATTCATTCGACGAGTGGCGACGGATGATGGACATGAGCGCACCCTGTGCCCGGCGTGAGACGTGAGGACGCTTCGTGAGGCAGGGAAACCGCAGGGGGACAGCGACCGTGACCGATGTCAGGTTCGAGCACGTACGCGATGCGCCGGGGATCGGCACGGACCGTCCGCGCTTGTCGTGGACGACGCTCACCGACGCCGAGAACTGGTTCCAGACGGCGTACGAGATCGAGCTGTCGACCGCCGACGGGAGCACGACGGCCGAACTGCGGTCGGCCGACTCCGTCCTCGTCCCCTGGCCGTTCGAGCCGTTGGCGGCGCGCGCCAGGGCCGGCGTCCGCGTGCGCGTCACGGACTCCGACGGTCAGGTCTCCGCGTGGAGCGAGCAAGCCGTGATCGAGGTGGGCCTGCTGTCCGCCGAGGACTGGTCGGCCGACTTCGTCACCCCCGACCGGGACGAGGACGCGCAGACCGATCAGCCCTCTCCACTGCTGCGCCACGAGTTCGAGCTGCGCGGCCCCATCCGTTCCGCTCGCCTGTACGCCACCGCGCTCGGCGTGTACGAGGCCGAGATCAACGGCCGACGCGTCGGCGACCAGATGCTCGCGCCGGGCTGGACCGCGTACGACAAGCGCCTGCGCTACCAGACCTACGACGTCACCGCTCGGCTGCGGCCGGGCCGCAACGCCCTCGGCGTGACGCTCGGCGACGGCTGGTTCCGGGGCCGCATCGGCTTCGACGGCAAGACCCGCGCGGTCTACGGCGACCGGCTCGCCTTCCTGGCCCAGCTGGAGGTGGAGTACACCGACGGCACCACGGACCGTGTCACGACCGACGACTCCTGGCGGGCGGCCACGGGCCCGATCGTCTCCTCCAGCCTCTACGACGGTGAGGTCCACGACGCCCGGCTGGAGCGATCCGGCTGGTCCGAGCCCGGCCACGACACCACCGGCTGGAGCGGCGTACGGGTGCTGGAGCGGGATCCGGGCACGCTGGTCGCCCCCGACGGCCCGCCGGTGCGCCGCACCGAGGAGGTCACTCCGGTGGAGATCACCACCTCACCTTCGGGCAGGACGATCGTCGACTTCGGCCAGAACCTCGTCGGCCGGCTGCGCCTGACCGTCTCCGGCGAGGCGGGCCGCACCGTCACCCTGCGGCACGCCGAGATCCTGGAGGACGGCGAACTGTGCACCAGGCCGCTGCGCACCGCCGCCGCGACCGACACCTACACCCTGCGCGGCGAGGGCACCGAGGTCTTCGAACCCCGCTTCACCTTCCACGGCTTCCGCTACGCCGAGATCACCGGACAACCCGAAGGCTTCGACGCCGCAACGGCCGTCACGGCGGTGGTGATCCACTCCGACCTGACGCGCACCGGTCACTTCACCTCCTCCGACGAGCTGCTCAACCGTCTGCACGAGAACGTCGTGTGGGGCATGCGCGGCAACTTCCTCGACGTGCCCACCGACTGCCCGCAGCGCGACGAACGCCTCGGCTGGACCGGCGACATCCAGGTCTTCGCGCCGACCGCCTCCTTCCTCTACGACAGCTCAGGCTTCCTCGGCTCCTGGCTGGCGGATCTCGCCGCCGAGCAGGGGGAGAACGGCATCGTCCCCTTCGTCGTGCCGAAGGTCGTCCCGGGCGCCGACACACCCACCGCCGCATGGGGCGACGCCGCGACGGTCGTGCCCTGGGTGCTGTACGAGCGCTACGGGGACAGCGGCATCCTCGCCACGCAGTACGAGTCGATGCGCGCATGGGTGGACCACGTGACCTCGCTCGCGGGCGAGAACCGCCTGTGGGACAGCGGCTTCCAGTTCGGCGACTGGCTCGACCCGACGGCCCCCGCCGGACGCCCGGACGCCGCCGCGACCCCGGGTGAACTGGTCGCCACCGCCTACTTCTTCCGCTCCGCCGACATCGTCGCCCGCACCGCCCGGATCCTCGGCCGGACCGGGGACGCCGAGCACTACCGGACGCTCGCGGACGAGATCCGCACCGCCTTCCGGGCCGAGTACGTCACCGGCACGGGACGCATGATGTCCGACGCGCCGACCGCGTACGCCCTCGCCCTCTGCTTCGACCTGCTGCCCTCCGACACCCAGCGTGCCCACGCCGGCGACCGGCTCGCCCAGCTCGTCCGGGGCAACGGATACAAGATCGCCACCGGCTTCGTCGGCACGCCGCTCGTGTGCGACGCCCTCACCCGGACCGGTCACACCGACACCGCCTACCGCCTGCTGCTCCAGCGGGAGTGCCCGTCCTGGCTCTACCCGGTCACCATGGGCGCGACGACGATCTGGGAGCGCTGGGACAGCCTGCTCCCCGACGGCACCGTGAACCCCAGCGGTATGACGTCCTTCAACCATTACGCGCTCGGCGCCGTGGCCGACTGGTTGCACCGCACGGTCGCGGGCCTCGCCCCGGCCGAGCCCGGCTACCGACGGCTGCGCATCGCACCGCGACCCGGCGGCGGCCTCACCCACGCGGGGGCGACGCTGGCCACGCCCTACGGGGAGGCGGAGGTGTCCTGGTCCCTGGCGGACGCCGAACTCACCGTCGAAGCGCTCGTCCCACCCGGTACGACCGCCGAGGTGCTGCTCCCCGGTGACAGCGAGAACCGTGAGGTGGGCTCCGGCCGCCACAGGTGGACCGTGCCGTTCGGTGCCGACACCGCCGAGCGGGCTCCGCTGTCGGTGGACATGTCTCTGGACGAGCTGCTCGACCGCGAGGACGCCGCCCGCGTCTTCAAGGACCTGCTCATCAGCTACATCCCGGAGGCGGCCGCCTTCATCGACAGTGGCTCAGGCGCTCCGGCCGGCACCACCGTCCGGGCGATCGCCGGGATGCTGCCGGGCGGCGACAACTTCCTCACCGATCTGGAGGAGAGGTTCGCGGCGCTGGAGGCCCGCGCATAGTGCTTCGCCGACGCCGGGCCGCGGCCCGCTGCCCGAGGAGCGCGGCGCGGACCGGCCCGGTCGTGCGGGACGGAGCACGCAGGTCCGGCATGCGCGGTGTTGCTGTCCGCGGATGACCCCAGCAGGGGTGGGCAAGGAGTCGTAGCGATGCCCAGTGCCACGTATGCCCTGATGGAGGGGTGGTTCCGGGAGACCGTGCGCCGACGCGGTCCGGTCGACCTCGCAGCGGAGCGAGAGGCGGCGGCAGGCTTCGCCCAGCGGATTCCCGACCGGACAGGCTGCCGGAGTACGCGGCCTGGGAGCCCAGCCGGCCCTGGTCGCCCGGGCGGCGCGGGCGGGGGTGTACGTCGAACTGGAGGTCTGGCCGCGGATGTTCCACGCCTGGCAGGTGGCCGCCGGGTTCCTTCCGGAGGCCACTGAGGCGCTCACCCGCGGCGCCGCGTTCATCAGCTGTGTCGCCGAGGGGAAGACCGTCGACGGCGTCGCGCTCGCGGGCGGCCCCGAGAGCGGGGACGAGGTGATCAGCGGACGACTCCGGTCGGCAGAGAGAGGAGCCGGAGCCTCGGTGAGGCTCCGGCTCTCTTTCGGTTCTGCGGCGGCCCCGCTGGGCGGTCAGTTCATCGCGCAGGTGAAGTGATGGTCACCGGGCGCGGCTTCGCCGGTGGTTCCGTCGGGCAGCACGACGGTGGCCGACGCGGTGGGTGGCACGGTCAGATCCAGGTGGAAGCGTCCGCCGTCGATCCGCCAGCGCACGGCGATACGGCCCCGGACGGAGTCGAACTCGGCCTCGGCGGCGGTGAGTCCGCCGCCGGGACGTGGGCGGACGTCGAAGTGACGGTAGCCGGGGGCATCCTCGCGGGGGCTGATGCCGGCGACGTAGCGGTGCAGGAAGGAGACGACGGCGCCCTTGCTGTAGTGGTTGAGCGACGTGGTGACCGATCCGTCCGGTGCCGTGCCCTCCCAGTTCTCCCAGATCGTCGTCGCACCGCGCTTGATCATGCCGAGCCAGGACGGGGTGGAGTCCTGGAGCAGCAGGTCGTAGGCGACGTCCAGATGGCCGGTGTCGGCGAGGACGGGAAGCAGGTGCGGGGTGGCCAGGAAGCCCGTTCCGGGATGGTCGCCCGCCTCGCGGACCAGCTCGACCAGGCGCTCGGCCGTCGCCGCGCGCAGTTCCTCCGGTACGAGACCGAAGGCGAGGGCACGGACGTAGGTGGCCTGGGTGTCGCGTGCGAGGCGGCCGTCGGGACGGATGAACTCGGTGCGCCAGGCGTCCCGCACCTGCCGTGCGTAGGCGCCGTAGTGGTCGGCGTCCTGCTGTCTGCCGACGACGGCGGCGGCACGGGAGAGCAGCAGCGAGGAGTGATAGAGGTAGGCGGTGGCGACGATGCCCTGGTCCTGGGCGTAGAAGGGGACATCGTCGTCCTGCTCGGGTTCCAGCCATTCGCCCCAGTGGAAGCCCGAGTCCCACAGGAACCGCTCGTGCGGCGCGGGCTCCGGGCGGGCGGCGACCCGTTCACCGAAGCGCGCGTCACGGGCGGCGCCCGCCGCGAAATCCACCCAGCGGACCATCGACGCGTACTGCTCCGCGAGGATCTGCTCGTCCCCGTAGAGCTGGTGGATGAGCGACGGCACGATGACCGCCGCGTCGCCCCAGCCGGCGGAGCCGTTCATGTACGCGTAGGTGGGGTCGGAGTGCCGGGCGAGCCCCGGCTCCGGGGCCCAGTTCGGCACGCGGCCGTCGGGCCACTGGTCGGCGGCCAGGTCGGCCAGCCACTTCGCCGAGAACCCGGCCACGTCGTAGAGGAATGCGGCGGCCGGGGTGAAGATCTGCCAGTCGCCGGTGAAGCCGGCCCGCTCGCGAGTGGGACAGTCGGTGGGCACGTCACAGGCGTTGCCCCGGAAGCTCCACACGGCGGCCTCGTGCAGCCGGTTCAGCATGTCGTCGCTGCACCGGAACCAGCCGGTACGTCGCAGGTCACTGTGGACGACCACGGCGTGGACCGCCTCCGCGGCCAGCGGACCCGGGTGGCCCTCGACACGGACGTAGCGGAAGCCATGGGTGGTGTGGCGCGGTTCGAAGACATCCTGCGCGCGGCCCGCGGAGATCACCCGGTCGATCTGCCCCACACCGAATGTCTCGCCACTGCCGGCGTCGACCGCGTCCAGATGAGCGGTCGTCACATCACCGTCGGAGTCCAGCGACTCGCCATGGGTGAGCGTCAGCTCGGTGCCGCGCGGACCGAGATCCGACAGACGTACCCAGCCGTTGAGGTTCTGGCCGAAGTCCACGACGTGAACGCCCGGCCCGGGCATGGTGACGGCCACGGCGGGCAGCTCCTCGACCCTGCGGACCGGTGGTGCGGGGCTGGTCGTCAGCCGGTCCGGGTCGGCGTACAGCCTGCCCTCGGCGACATCTGCCGCTGCCCAGCCGCTGATGTCCAGCCCGGTCTCCGCCCAGCCTTCCAGCGCCTGTGTGAGATCGCTGGCCTGCCCGTCCATCAGATCGGCGGCGACGATCTCCGAGGGGCGGGAGAGCCAGCCCGGGCCGGTGGCGATCTCCGTCGTGGCCTCGTCGGCTTCGCAGCGAAGGACCGCCCACAAGGCCGTTCGCGTGCCGTAGCCGTCGGGGACCCGGTGGAATCCGGTGCGACCGCGGAACCAGCCGTCGGAAAGGACGGCGCCGATCACGTTGGCGCCCCGGCGCAGCAGGCCGGTGACGTCGTAGGTCTGCACATGCAGCCGGGAGCGGTAGGCGGTGAACCCGGGGGAGAGCTCGTGGTCGCCGACGCGGACACCGTTGACGTACAACTCGTACAGGCCGTGCGCGGTGGCGTGCACACGGGCCCGGACCGGAGCCGCGTCCAGGGTGAACTCGTGGCGCAGCAGGTGGGCGGGGCGCTGTCCGGCCTCCGCGGGCTCGGCCTCGGCAGGCTCGATCCAGCGGGCCGTGAGCGAGGCGTCCGGAGTGAAGGGGAGCGTCTCCCAGAAGGCAGGCTCGGACCAGTCGCTCTCCCCCCGGTCGGTCCAGACCTTGACCTGCCAGGTGACCCGCTCTCCGGGCGCGGGCTCGGGGCCGGGGTAGGGAACCAGCACGCCGCTGTCTCCCTCCAGGCGCCCGGAGTCCCAGGTGCGGGTACGGATCCGGAAGGCGGACTGCCGGGCGCTCCCGGCCGGCAGCCACCAGGACAGGCGCGGCCGGATTCGATCCGTGCCCAGGACGGCGTCGTCCAGGTGCTCGACGCGCAGATGGGTGGGCTTGGTCATGTCTGGCCTCCTGGCCGTGGTGCGGTCGTTCGTGTGAGAGGGCGTGCGCTGACGGGGCCGTGTCGCTGACGTGGTGTCCCGGCCGTCGGCGGTGGTGTCCCGGCCATCAGTGGTGGGCCCTCGCCGGGCAGCCGGAGTGATCGCGCTCAGGAATGAGCCGTGATCCAGCCCTCGATCAGCGCGAGGGCTTCCTGTCCGTCCGGTGCCGTCGGCCGGTCGAGCGAGCCGTGCGACGCGCCGGAAAGCAGGTGCTCTCCGCACGGGACGCCCGCGGCGGCCAACTGCTGTGCGAAGCGCTCGGCCGAGGGCCGCACCGTGTCGTTCTCGCAATTCACCAGGAGCGTGGGCGGATGCCCGGGCAGGGGCTCGCCCTCGCCCGGGAACGCCGCCGGATCGTCGAAGTGGTCCTTGCCCGCGTAGTGGAGGTTCTTGTCCGTCAGCCAGTCCGGCTCGAAGCAGGTGCCGTGCGTCGCCTCCCGCACGGCGGCCAGAGCCGCGGGTTCCCACGCCGGTACGGAGCCGTGCAGAGTCGCATAGGCCAGTGCCAAGGAGCGGGGCGGCGGGGCACCGTGTTCCAGCAGATACCGGGTGGCGGAGGCTGCGAGGTTCCCTCCCGCGCTGGCGCCGCCGAGGTGCAGTGCGTCCGGCGCGACGCCCAAAGCCTCCTCGCTGTGCTCAACGGCCCAGTGCCAGCCCGCCAGCACGTCGTCCCGTGGCACGGGATAGCGCACACCGTGCAGAGCCTTGCGGTAGTCGAGGGCGAGCACGGGGATGCCGCGGCCGGCGAGGGCCGACGCCACCCAGTCCGACTCGTGCATGTCGAGGCTTCCGCTGACGTACGCGCCTCCGTGCACCCAGACAAGGGCCGCCCTGGCTGGAACGTCCGGGTTCCGGTACACCCGTGCGGGCACTTCCGCCGGGCCGATCCGTAGTGGGCGATGGCTTACGGCGGCCAGTTCGGGAAAGCGCGTCCGCAGGTCGATGCCGTCGTTCCGGGACATCACGCGTTCGGCGGCGGGGCCCATGGCCTCCAGGAACGCCACCAGATCATGGAAGGGCGGCATCGGTGCCCCCTTTCCATCGGCCCGCCGGTGCATGACGGCCCGCAGCAGCGGAGCGGGCAGCCACCGCATGATGCGTCCGGCAAGCGCGAAGCGTGGGCTTCGTGAGCGATGGGAGGTGGACACATGAGCTCCTGGGTCGGCGAGTCATTCGGCGAGACATTAGGTGGGGACATCGACAGGCTGGGTGGTCTTCGGTGTCGGACTCCGGAGTCGCAGAGAGCCCTGCCGAGGGCTTCACCGGTTCGGCGAAGAAGCCGGGCTGTCTCATCTCGGTGCCCGGATGCCCGGATGCCCGGGTGCGCGACGAGCGGTGCCGCGGAGGCGTACCGACGGGACGGATTCATGCAACCCGGTTCAATGTGTTCCGTGGGCCACACCATAGCCACCAATCCCGAATGTCACTAGGTTTCTTGACTGTGACATTCCCATCCGCCGGGCATCAGCGGATTCGGCGTCCCTGACCCGACCCGCCCGACCGGCCCGACCCGCCTCGCCAAGGTCGCCCGCGGCTCGTTTGGTAGGCGATTCCTCCAAGATCATTCAACTCCGGAACACCGCCGTGTCACCGTGGCGATGTTCGCCGACACCTCCGCCGACGACCGAACCCTGCGCCGGACGACCCCACGCGGCTCCAAGTTCACCGTCGACACGGCCCCGTTCGGAGGATTCATCGCCGCGATCTGACACGCACGCGGCGCGCCGGCGTTACTTGTCGGGGGTCGCCGAAGTGGGGAAATCGCGTACGGAGGAATGGCCGGGGCCCTGGCCACCCCGGTGGCCGGGCCCGGGCCCGGGCCGATCCGCTCAACACCGGTCGCATACTCTGGTCTCCTTGTCGCCGGTAAGAAGGCGCAGGTCGCGGCGGCGTACGCTCGCCGTCCGTTCGAGGGAGGCGTTCGAGTGGCAGTTGGCGGCCGGTCGACGAAGCGACTCCAGCGGGGGACGCTTTCCCAGGGGCTCATCGTGGGGACGGCGCTGCGGATCCTCGACGAAGACGGGCCGGACGCGCTGACCTTCCAGCGACTCGGCAAGGAACTGTCCTCCTCCGCGACCGCGGTCTACCGGCACTTCGCGAGCCGCGACCACATCATGGTCGCCGTCGCGGAGGAGCTCGACAGGATCTCCCTCGAGGGGTACGAGCCGCACGAGTCGTGGACCGAGTCGCTGCGGGACCTGGCGATCCGTGCCTGGAACACCGCGCTGGGCCACCCGGCCGCCGCCGCGCTCTGCATGGGGAGAGTCACCCGGGGCGTGCACGAGCTGCGTGCCGTGGACGCCGTCCTGGAAGCGTTCCACCGCGGCGGCTGGCGCGGCCGGGAGGCCGTCCTGCACTACCAGGCGTTCTCGAACTTCATCCTCGCCATGGCGAGCAACAACGCCTGGCGGCTCGTCAACCAGCGGTTCGGCACCGAGGTGAACTGGGTGCAGGAGTACCAGCCGGCGGATCCTGCCACGTATCCCTACGCCGAGGCGGCGAAGGAACACCTGCGCAGCATCGACATGACCGACGTCTTCAGCCGGCAGACGGACATCCTCCTCGCGGCCCTCGAGGCCGAGGCGGCGACGCTTCCGCGCGACTGACGCGCGCCCTCCTCCACGCTGCACGGCCACCTTCCGGACAACGTTCCGCAGCGGCATGCACCAACATAGTTAACGCTATTGACTATGCCGTTCACTTGGCTGCATCCTCTCCACACCGAGTGCTCCACGGCTCGCTCCCACGCGGCGCCCAACGAGGGCCGCGCGCACCGCCTCCGCCCTGAACTGCTCGCGCTCCCCCCGCCCTATCCCGTGCGGCCTGCGCGGCGCCCGACATCCCTCTCAGGAGCACCCATGCGCCAGACCCGTACCCGCGCGGTCCCCGTGACCGCGGCAGTCGCCATGACGGCCGTGCTCGCCGGCTGCACCACCACGGGATCCACGTCCGGAGACCCGAGCAGCGGCGGTGCCGCGAAGGCGACGAAGATCCGGACGACGATCGACGTACCGGCCGGCTTCGACCCGGCCAAGGCCCTGTCCCTGCCGGACTACCAACTCGCCCGGAACAGTTACGACACCCTCGTGCGCAAGGACGACGGCGGGCTCGTCGGCGGGCTCGCCACCAAGTGGAAGAGCACGCCCACCTCGGCCACGTTCACCCTGCGCACCGACGCCACCTGCGCCGACGGGACACCGATCACGCCGACGGTCGTCAAGGCGTCCCTCGACCGATACGCCGACCCGAAGACGGCGGCACCCGATCTCCCCACGGTCTTCGGCCCCGGCAACAAGGTGAAAGTGAGCGCCGACGACGCGGCGCGGACAGTGAGGATCACGCTCGCCAGGCCATGGGGCGACATGACCACGGGCCTGTCGATCGCGAGCACCGGCATCGTCTGCCCGGCGGGACTCAAGGACCTCAAGGCCCTCGCCGCAGGCAAGGCCAAGGGCTCCCAGTCCGGCCCGTACCTCCTTCAGAAGTCCCAGTCCGGCGTCTCGTACGCGTACACCCTTCGCCCGGAGTACAAGGCATGGCCGGCCTGGCGCACGAAGATCCCCGGCAAGGTCGCCGCGACGATGGAGTACCTGGTCTCGGCCGACCCCACGGCGACCGGCAACCTCGTCACGAGCGGCCAGCTGGACATCGGCAAGATCGACGCCTCCGGCATCCCGCGCTTCGACGGCGTGAACGGCCAGTCCGTGAGCGTCAGCCGGTTCTCCGACTTCTACCTGCTCTTCAACGAACGACCCGGCACGGTCTTCGCGGACGTCGCCACCCGCAGGGCGGTCGCCCAGGCCGTCGACCGCGCCGCCTTCACCAAGGTCGTCTCGAAGGACACCGGTGAGCCGTCGACGATGTTCGTGCAGAAGAGCACCCCCTGCAACGACCCGGGCTCCTCCTTCCTCGTACCGACGGACAAGGCCGCCGCCGCGGACGTCCTCAAGGGCAAGAAGATCCGCCTCGTCGGCCCCCAGGTCGTCGGGCCGGCCGGTGCCGGAAACCAGTACATCCAGGAGGCGCTGCGGGCCGCGGGCGCGGACGTCACCCTCGCCAACGTCGACGTCGGGGCCTGGGTCGGGACCGTGTTCGGCAAGCCCGACGCCTGGGACCTCACGGTCTTCGCCGACCTCAACTTCCTCGGCACCCTCGCCAACCCGCTCGGCCACTTCGTGGGCCCGACCGTCCCCGAAGGCGGCGGCAACCTCGGCGCGGTGAAGAACCCCGAGCTGGACAAGGCCTTCGCCCAGGGCGCCGAGGCCACCACCGAAGAGGCCCGCTGCGCCGCCTACCAGAAGGCCGCCAAGGCCATGATCTCGCAGGTGGACGCGGTGCCGCTGGTCAACGACCCGTTCATCTACGCCCTGCGCAAGGGCTTCAGCGCAACGATGCTCGGCGGCTCGCTCGACGACCCCATCCTGCGCATCACCGGCTGACGGACGCGCCGTCCGGCCGCGGGGGAGACCCACGCGGCCGGACCCGAGCGTCCCGCAGGAGGAACCCCGCGCCGTTCCGGCGCCCTGCGCCCAGCCCTCCGCACCGAGCTCTCCGCACCGAGCCCCCAGCACCGTTCCGACAGGAGCCCCCTGGTGATCGACCCTTTCAGCACCGCCCAGCAGATCGCCGACCTCGTGCGCACGAAAGAGGTCAGCCCGGTGGAGGTGGCCGAGACCTACCTCGACCGCATCGAGCGGATCAATCCCGCCGTCAACGCCGTCGTCTGGCTCGACGCCGACGCCGTGCGCGCGGCGGCCGTCCGGGCCGAGCAGGCGGTACTGCGCGGCGATCCGCTCGGCCCGCTGCACGGTGTCCCCGTCCCCATCAAGGACCTCAACTCCGTCGCCGGACAGCCCAACACGATGTCCTCACTGGCGATCCGGGACACCCCGCGGACCGTCACGGACCCCGACGTCCAGCTTCTCCTCGACGCCGGCGCGATCCCCCTCGGCCGGACGAACTCACCGGAGTTCGGCGCCCTGACCGTCTCCGAGAACGCCCGGCACGGCAAGACACGCAACCCGTGGAACCCGGCGCACACCTCCGGCGGGTCGAGCGGCGGCGCGTCGGCGGCCGTCGCGGCCGGGCTCGCCCCGGTGGCACACGCCTCCGACGGCGGCGGATCGATCCGGGTCCCGGCGTCCGTCACCGGCCTCGTGGGCCTCAAGCCGAGCCGGGGACGCGTACCCGCGCTCGTCAGGGGCTGGGAACACTCGACGACCGAGGGCGCGATCACCCGCACCGTGCGCGACGCGGCCCTGATGCTCGACGTCATGGGCCGTGCCGACCGGCTCGCCTGGTACAGCGCGCCCGACCCGCGTCGCCCGTACATCGAGGAGGTCGGTGCCGATCCCGGGCGGCTGCGGATCGGCCTGCTCCTCGACGCGCCGACCGGGCTGCCGGTCGACGAGGAGTGCCGCAAGGCGGCGTTGACCGCCGCGCAGGCACTGCGCGACCTGGGGCACGACGTCGTCGAGGCCCGTCCGAGGATGTTCTCGTACGACGCCATCATGGGCTTCACCTGGACCATCATCAGCGCCTCCACCTACGCCATCGAGGTCGACGATCCCGACGCGGTGGACCCCTACATCCGGCGCCGCCGCGAGACCGCCCTCGAGGTCACCGCGGGCGACTACGCGCGGACGGCGGCGCGTCTGCAGGCCGAGTCACGCGATGTGGTCGCCCAGTGGGGCAGGGACTTCGACGTCCTCCTCACCCCGACCACGGCGGTCGTGGCGCCGCCGGTCGGCCCCGTGTACGACGAGGCGAACTCCGACCCGGACGGCCCGCGGGCCACCGAGACCCGGATGGTCTCGTTCACCGCGTTCGTCAACATCGCCGGGCTGCCCGCCGTCTCGCTGCCCGTCCACACGACCGCGGACGGACTGCCGGTCGGCGCGCAACTCGTCGGCGCGCCCTACGACGAGGCGACGCTGCTGCGTCTGTCCGCCCAGCTCGAACCGCTGTTCCGCTGGCACGAGCGGCACCCGGACGACGCGGCACTCGCGGGGGCGCTGTGAGCGCCGGGTCCGCGGTCCCGACCGGGCCGCTGTCCGCCGCCCCTGTCCGGCGCGCTCCCCGACTGCGGCTGAGCGGAGGCTGGGCCGGGTTCGCCGTCCGCCGGGCGGGCGGGCTGCTGATGTCCATGCTGCTGCTCGTCCTCGTGACGTTCCTCATCGTGCCCCTGCTGCCCGGGGATCCGGCCCGCGCGATCGCCGGCACCAACTCGTCCCCGGCCACGCTCGCGGCGATACGCGAACGACTGGGCCTCGACGAGCCGCTGGCCACGCGGTTCGTCCACTACCTCGGCGACATCGCGTCCGGACGGCTCGGCACCTCGTTCCGGTTCGACACCCCGGTCGCGGACATCGTCGCGACCCGGTTGCCGTACACCGTCCAGCTCGTCATCCCGGCCGTCCTGCTCTCCCTGGTCATCGCCGTCCCGCTGGGCATGACCGTCGGTGTCCTCACCCGTGACGGACGCCGCCGCCGGCTCGGCGTCCTGTTCGGCACGGTCGCCGGGTTCCTCGCGTCGGCACCGGTCTACGTCGTCGCGACCCTCCTCATCGTCCTGTTCTCCATCAGCCTCGGGCTGCTGCCGTCCGGCGGCGCCACGACACCGAGCGCGCTCGTCCTGCCGATCGCCGCGCTCTGCGTCGGCCCGGCCTTCGCCATCGCCCGGGTCGTCCGGCAGGAGACGGCCTCCGTCCTCGCCCAGGACTACATGAGGACCGCGCGCGGCCACCGCCTGGGAGCCGTACGTCTCCACCTGCGCCACGCGCTGCCCAACCTGGTGACGAGTGTCCTCACCCTGAGCGGACTCGTCCTCACGTCCCTGCTCGGCGGGACGATCATCCTGGAGAACGTCTTCACCTATCCAGGGCTCGGCACCGAGGTCGTCCAGGCGATCATCTACAAGGACTATCCGGTGATCCAGGGCATCATCCTCGTCGTCGGCATGCTCGCCCTCCTCGTCAACCTCCTCGTGGACGTCGTCCTCGGGATCGTCGACCCCCGCACGCTCGAGGGAGGTCGTCGTGGCCACTGACACGACCGTGCGCCGGTGGCGCCGCAACCCGTCGCTGCTGTCCGGCGCGGTGATCCTCGGACTGCTCCTCGTCGTCGCCCTCGTGGCCCCGCTGCTGCTGAGCGGCTCCGCCGAGACCCTCACGGACGACGCCCGGCTCGGGCCCGACGCCGAACATCTCCTCGGCACCGACGCCTTCGGCCGGGACGTCCTCGCCCGGGCGCTCGTCGCGACCCGGCTCACGCTGCTCATGGCCGCCGCCGCCACCGCCGCGTCGTTCGTCGTCGGCGTCGCGCTCGGCGCGCTGGTCCACCTCGCACCCGGGTGGCTGCGCGAGACCAGCCTGCGGCTCATCGACTCGGCGGTGGCCTTCCCCTCGCTCGTCCTCGCCCTCGTCATCGCGGCGGTGCTCGGACCGGGCACGGGGTCCGCGATCGTCGCGATCGCCGTCGCGGGCGTCCCCGGATTCGCACGGCTGACGGCGAACCTCGCCGCGACCGTCGCCGACAAGGACTACGTGCTCACCGCGCGCCTGCTCGGCGTTCCCGGCCTGCGCATCCTGGGCCGGCACGTCCTGCCGAACATCAGCGGGCCGCTGCTGGTGCTCCTCAGTTCGAGCTTCACCCTGTCCCTGCTCGACATCAGCAGTCTGTCGTTCGTCGGCCTCGGTGTGCAGAACCCGCAGTACGACTGGGGCCGGCTGCTCAACGAGGCGCTGCCGTCGATCTTCGCGCAGCCGTCGCTCGTCCTCGCTCCGTCGATCATGCTCATCGTCACCGGCGTGGGCGCCATGCTCCTCGGAGACGGCGTGGCCTCGCTCGTCGACCCGCGAACCCGCGGCACGGCGCCCGCGTCGACCGGGACGGCGGACACGGCGGACACGGCGGACACGGCGGCGACGGCCGCTCCGGCGCGGGCGCTTCAGGCGTCGGGCGTTACGGGGGCGGGAGCGGGAGCCGGTACGGAGCCGGACGGCCTGCTGAACGTCGCCGGGCTGACCGTACGGGCCGGTGACCGGACACTCGTCGACGACGTGTCGTTCACCATCGGGGCCGGCCGGATCGTCGGCCTCGTCGGGGAGTCGGGCTCGGGCAAGTCCACCATCGCCATGGCGGTCGCGGGCCTGCTCCCCGAGGGGGTGCGGGCGAACGCGGCACGCCTTTCCCTCGACGACCTCGACCTGCTGGGCACACCGCCGGAGCGACGCCTCGCGACCGAGATCGGCATCGTCTACCAGGACCCGATCGGCACGTTCAACCCCGCGCTGCGGCTCGGTACCCAGCTCACCGAGGTGGCCCGCGTGCATCAGGGGACGCCCCGGCGTCAGGCCGCCCGGGACATGGTCCGCGCCCTGGCCGACATCCACGTCACCGAGCCCGAGCGGCGGCTGCGCCAGCACCCGCACGAGCTGAGCGGCGGCATGCTCCAGCGCGCCTCGATCGCCTCCGCGATGACGACGAACCCGCGGCTGCTCATCGCCGACGAGCCGACGACGGCCCTCGACGTCACCGTCCAGGCGGAGGTGCTGCGGCAGTTCCGGCGCATCAACCGCGAGCACGGTACGGCGATGCTGTTCATCTCGCACGACATCGGCGTGGTCGGCGTGCTCTGCGACACCGTCCTGGTGCTCCACGGCGGCCGGGTCGTCGACCGGACGACGGGCGCCGACCTGCGCCGGGGGACGGTCACCCATCCGTACACCCGCGCGTTGCTCGCGGCGACGCCCGCCGCGGTGGAGGCCGGCGGAACACTCAGCGCGGTCCGGTGGGCGGCCGACGCGCAGGCGGCGCAGCCGAACCAGACGCCGCCGGACGACCTTTTCGACAAGGCCGCGGACCGCCCCCCGGCCGCGGAAGGGAGCCGCTGATGTCCGCCACCGCCACACCGGACCCGCAGGGGGCCGACCCGCTGCTGCGCGTCGAGGATCTCACCGTCGAACTCGGCCACGGCGTCGCGGCCCGCAGGGTGCTCAAGGGGATCTCGTTCGAGATCCCCCGGGGCAGCACCCTCGCCCTCGTCGGCGAGTCCGGGTCGGGCAAGACGACGCTCGCGCGGACACTCGTCGGCGTCCACCGGCCGTCGAGCGGCCGGATCCTCGTCGACGGCGCCCCGCTGCGCACCTCGCGCGGACGGGCGGGAGCCACGACGGTCCAGATGATTCCGCAGGACCCGTACTCCTCGTTCGACCCGCGGCGCACCGTCGCGCAGTCGCTCGCCGAGGCACTTGATCCGATTCGGGCCAGGGTCAAACCGGTCCGGACCCGGATCGCCGAGCTGCTCGTCCAGGTGAGCCTCGATCCTGACACCATGGACCGCTACCCGCACGAGTTCTCCGGCGGCCAACGGCAGCGGCTGGCGATCGCGCGGGCCCTCGCACCGCGTCCCCGGTTCGTCATCGCCGACGAGATCACCTCGGCCCTCGACCTGACGACCCAGGCCGAGATCCTCAACCTGCTCGCCGATCTGCGCCGCCGGCTCTCGCTGACGATGCTGTTCATCTCGCACGACCTGGCCGTCGTCCGGCACGTGAGCGACACGGTCGCGGTCCTGCTCCACGGCGACCTCGTCGAACTCGGCCCGACCGGCACCACCTTCGCGAAACCGAACCACCCGTACACCGCCCAACTCCTCGCGTCCGTCCCCGGCGACCCGAGGTTCCGCCTCGACGAACCCGCCGCGACGTGAATCGACCGGACACCGGTACGACTTCCGGCCGCCGACCGGCCCCTGCCGGCCGGACATGACGGTGGGGCGGCACCAGGCCGCCCCACCGAACCCCCGTTGCCCGATCGGCTCGCTCAGCGCAGGAGCGCGCCGAAGTGGGCGCCCGTGGCGGGCGCCGAGAGGTCGCCGGCGCCGAAGGCGAGGGACGACGTGGCCGTGAGGCCGGTCGCCGTGCCGCGCAGCACCCAGACCGCGCCGTTCCAGCCGTTCTCGGCCGGGGAACCGGCCGCGAGGTCGGCGTGGCCGTCACCGTCGACGTCCAGCAGCGCGCTGCTCGCGCCGAACTGGTCGTCGTTCTCGGCGACTCCGGGTACTCCGGCGGTGTCCTGGTGGAAGGTCTGCGTACCGGCGCCCGTGACACCGGAGGCGCTGCCCGGGACCAGGGCGACGGACCCGGCGTCGGTGATGTCGCCGATGTCCTCGCCCGGGATGCCGAGCGCGATGTCGCCGAAGCCGTCACCGTTGACGTCCGCCACCGAGACCGTGGAGCCGATCCCGTCGCCCTCCTCCTCCACGCCGGGGAAGCCGGGCAGGTCCTGGTCGAAGGTCTGTACGCGCTCCCCGGACAGGCCGGAGGCCGACCCGAACGCGATCTGGACCTTGCCGCCGTTCCAGTAGTTGCCCACCACGACGTCGTCGAACCCGTCGTTGTTCACGTCCCCGATGCCGGTGCCCGTACCGGTCGCCGTGCCGTCCGCAGGGACCCAGCCGCTGGTGAAGCCCGTGCCGCCGCCGCCGAGGAACAGACGGTTGCCCCACTGGCCGTCGCCCGCGTACTTCCAGGCGACGATGTCGTCCTTGCCGTCGCCGTTGACGTCGCCGGTCCGGGTGGAGCGGATGGGCCCGCTGATCGAGTCGCCGTCCTCCTGGCAGCCGCCGTTGGTGGCGCAGGACGCGTCGCCCGCGTCGTAGCCCCACCAGTCGGCCTTGTCCAGCAGCGGCAGGGTGGCAGTGGGCTGTCCGGCACGGGTGACCGGGCCCTTCCACACGGTGGCGTCACCGCTCGCCGGGTCGTCGCCCGCACCGGACAGGTAGGAGAACAGGGCGAGGTCCGTCTTGCCGTCGCCGTCGAAGTCGCCGGTCGTGGGGGACTGCCCGTACCCGGGTACGGCCGTGCCGCCGGTGAGTCCGGAGGCGGAGCCCCAGAGGATGACGGAGCCGGGACTGCCGCCCGAGACCACCAGGTCGCTGAAGCCGTCGCCGTCCAGGTCACCCTTGGAGAAGTTGGTCCCGAAACGCTGGTTCGCGGTGGCGGAGCCGGGAACGCCGCTGGTGGAGCGGCTGACAAGCTTCCTGTTGGCGGCGGAGACCCCATCGGCGGAGCCGTACATGACGGCCACGTAGCCCGCCTTGGCCTTGCCGGAGATGGTGGCGTCCGGAGCCGACACGACCAGGTCGGCGTATCCGTCGCCGTTGAAGTCGTCCTGCGTGTCCGCGGACCCGGTGGCCGCCAGCGCCGGGCCCCCGGTGAGAGCCACGGCGCCGAATCCTCCGGCGAGCAGCACCGCGGCTGCCAGGGGTGCGGTGAGCGCGGTACGGGTTCGGCGGTGTGCTCGGGACATACGTGAGCCTTTCGAGTCGGTCGGTTCTGCACGCGGAAGGCCGCGTTCAGTGGGTACGACTCGAGCCGGGCGATGCCAGTTGTACGTCCCCATGTCATGGATTCGTAACCGAGGAGACAGGTGTGGCGCTGAACTCTCTTGGTTTCACGGGGAGTTCAGCGCCTGTCACCGTCGGCCTACCGGATCGCCCCGACCCACTCGGGGTGGTCGATCTCGCTTCACCGCCCACGCCCTGCTCGCCGCCCACCCGGGCCGACCTCGTCGAACACCTCGCCGACCACGACCGGGTACCCCGCGAGAGCCCTGAACGCTCACACCACCACCAAGGGACAGTTGCTGGACCTCTCCTGGCCGAGCGGATCGGTTCGAGTGTGCCGTGGTGACCCACCCGGGACCACGGGGGCCGGCCTCTGCGGTGGACCTGCGGGAAGCATCGCGATCGGCTCGTCCGTCGTCGGGCTGCCCGCCCAGGTGTACGCCCCGGCGGCCGTTCCGGTGGCCGTGTCAGCGGCTGCTCCGTCTCCGTCCGGGTCTCAGAGCGGGACGGCCGGTGTCAGTACGCGGTTGGTCTGGCGAACGAGGAGGTCCCTGACCTGGTGGCGGAAGCGGGCGAAGTCGGGGTCGGTGGCCAGTTCGGCGCGCCGCCCGGCGCGGTCGGCGTGGCTCTCGTAGCCCCAGAGGTAGACCAGTGTGTTCAGCTCGCCCACCTCGGTGGTGTAGAAGCCGAGGAGGTTGCCGAGGATGCGGGTCTGGGGCTCCCGGCCCAGCTCGGCCCACAGGCGGGCGTACTCGGCTGCGGCACCCGGCTTGACCAGGTACTCGCGTTCTTCCACGATCACGACGCGCCTCGCAGGGGTTCGACGAGAGAGGGGAAGGAGGGCTGGTCCTTGGCCGCCGGATCCCGTCGGGGGCGGAGGAGACGCTCGAACTCGATGCTGACGGAGGGCAGTTGCAGCGGTTCGGTGATCGCGGCCACATAGCGGTCGGGGCGGATCACGGCCACGGTGCCGGCCGGGGAGGCGAACCAGTCGCGCAGGGAGCCGTCGATGTCCTCGACCACGACCGAGTCGGTGGGGGAGGCCGGGCGTTCGGTGCGGGAGCGGCCGGAGCGGGACTCGGCCACGGTGACATAGCGGGTGCCGAGGCGGTCCCAGAAGGCGCGGGACTCGGCGTCGAGATGGATCAGCGGGTCGGTGCCGTAACCGATCAGGGTGAACCAGGTGCCGAGTGCGTCGTCCAGGAGGACCGAACGGCCGTCGGGGGTCTCGACCTTCGGCTGGATCATCATGCGGCCCACGGCACCGGACTTCCTTGGTCCATGTCCGCGTTCCAGGACGACGCCGCCCTCGGCGTAGCGGGGCATCGGTTTGAAGCGCATCTGCAGGAGCCAGTCGCGCACCGCCGGGGCGAGGCCCAGACCGCGGAACAGGGTGTCACGAGGGCGCGCGATCCAGCTCCTGGTCGTCGAGAGGACACGGCCGAGGGTGTCCGAGAGGTCCACCATCGCCTTGGCGTGCGCGCGGCGTTCGCGGTCGTACGTCGACAGGATGTGCGGGTGGGCCCGGCCGGTCACCGCGGCGGCCAGCTTCCACGCCACGTTGGTCGCGTCGCGGATGCCGGTGTTCATGCCCTGCCCGGCCCACGGCGGCATCAGATGGGCGGCGTCCCCGACCAGAGCGATCCGGCCCTCGACGAAACGGCTCGCCACGCGGGAGTGATGGGTGTAGACCCGGGAGCGGATGATGTTGAGGGCGGTGGGATCCGGGACGTGTCCGGTGAGCAGTTCACGGACCTTGTCGGGCCGCAGCATCGCCTCGGCGTCCTCGCCGGGGAAGAGCATGAACTCCCAGCGACGGTAGTTGTAGGGCAGGTCCAGACAGACGTACGGGCGTCTCGGGTCGCAGTGCAGGCCGGTGTACGGGGCGTCGAGGGGGTCGTTGTCGCATTCGATGACCACCCACTTGCGGGGGTGGGTGTCACCGACCAGCGGGATGTTCAGCTGCGTGCGGATCGTGCTGCGTCCGCCGTCGGCCGCGACCACGTAGTCGGCACGGACCAGGACGCGTTCGCCGTCGGAGCCGGTGAGATGCAGCCGGACCTCGGTGCCGTCCTGTTCCAGGCGCACGAGTTCGTGGCCGTACAGGGGCTGTACGTGCGGATAGCGCTCCAGGCCCTTGCGCAGCGTCGCCTCGGCGAGCTGCTGCATGAAGATGTTGCGCCGGGGCCAGCCGAACTCCCTGGTGGCCGGGCGGATGTCGGCGAAGCAGCGGCCGTCCGCGCCGAACATCTTCAGCGGGATGTTCTGCAGCATGTCGGCGAGCATCTCGTCGGCCAGGCCGACGCCCTGGAAGCTGCGCAGGCACTCGTCGTCCATGCCGACCGCCCGGGGGTAGTCGACGATGTCCGTGGCGCGGTCGATGAGCAGGCTCTCCACGCCGTACAGGCCGAGGTAGTTGGCGACGGTGGTTCCGACGGGGCCGGCGCCGACGATCGCCACCTGGGTGCGGAGTTCTGCGGGTGCGCTCATGGGGTGGCCTCCAGACTGGTCAGGAACTCTTGGAGCTGCTGGTGGAACGCGTCGGGCGCGTCGTCGTGGACGTAGTGCCCGGCGCCGGGGATCTCCACGGCCCGCACGAGCGGATTGCGTACGGTCATCTCCGTGGCCGTGGCGGCGGACAGGAAGTCGGAGGCGCCGCCGCGCACCACGAGCGTCGGGCAGCGCAACGCCTCCACGCTGGGCCAGAGGTCCACCTGCCGGGCAGGGTCGGTGTCGAGGCGCGCCCTGGCGATACCGGCGACGTCGAGCTTCCAGTGCCGGCGGCCGCGGGTGCCGGGCCGCAGGGTGTGACGGATCCGGGACTCCAGGGCATCGTCGGTGATGCCGGGCCGGATGCCCCGCCAGTACGTGCGGGCCGCGTCGAGCGAGGGGAACTCGGCCGGGGTGGCGGCGACTTCGCGCTTGATGCGTTCGGCCCCGGTCCCGCTGAGGGACGATCCCGGGCCGATGTCCTCGACGACGGCCCCGATGACCCGCTCGGGGTGGCGGGCGGCATAGACGTAGGTGGTGGCGCCGCCCATGGAGTGGCCGAGGAGGACGAATCGGCCGAGGCCGAGGCGGTCCGTGAACTCCTCGAGGTCGGCGACGTAGGAAGGCGTGTAGTACGCGCCTTGCGGGTCCCAGGCGCTGTCGCCCCGGCCCCGGGCGTCCAGTGCGAGGACCCGGTAGCGGCCTGCGAGACGGGTGGCGAGCGGCTCGAACGTCTGGGCGTAGCTGCGCAGACCGTGCAGCATGACGACGGCCGGGCTGTCGGGGGCGCCCCATTCGACGTAGTGGGCGCGCAGACCGCCGAGGGTGGTGAAACGGTCGTGCATCTCAGTGCAGTCCGTCCTGGCCCTGGACCTGGTCGGCGCGGATGCCGCCGAGCCGTGCGTGGAGCCGGCCGCGGGTGGCGAAGGCGAAGATGACGACGACCTCGTCGGGGTTCGGGGTGTCGGTGAACGTGGTGGTGACCGTGTCGTAGTGGGAGCGGACGTACAGCGCGTCCTTGTGCGCGAGGGGGATGTCGATGGCGGTGCCCGGCGCACCGCGCTTGCCGGTCGAGGGCACCCAGGACTTGCCGCCGCCGACCGCGTCGCGCACCGGGTCGGCGAAGATCGCGGTGAGGAAGGCGTTGCCGTGTTCGTACTCGCCGTGCGCGCCGACCAGGCAGGCCTTGCCGTAGCTCTCGATCGGGCGGCCCGCGGCGGCCTCGGCGACGCGACGGCCGAACTCCTCGCCGAGCTTGGGGGAGTCGGCGACGATCAGGGAGAGATCCTCGCTGAAGCAGCCGGCGTAGGGGTTGTGGATCGCGGCGGCCACGACGATCTTGCGGACCGGGTCACCGTCGGCGAGCGCTCCGGTCTCGTTCGCGTGGGTGTCCTCGATCTGGGTGAACCATTTGCGGACGTGGTAGCCCGCGAAGTTGGGCTGAGGGGACTCGGGCATGGCGTGCTCCTGAGACATCTGAGGAAAGGGGGCGGCGTCAGCCGTAGAGGGGCTCGACGTTGAGGGGTTCGCTGGGGGCGCCGTAGAGGCCGAGGACGCGCTTGCCCTCCTCGTCGTCGGTGACCGTCTCGTGGAAGAACTCGAAGCGGTTGCCGTCGGGGTCGGTGAAGTACAGGCCGAAGCCCACCTTGTGGTCGGTGGTCTTGACGACGTGTACGCCCTTGGTGAGGAGCATCCCGTACAGCCGCCGCCACTCGTCGAGGTCGCCGGCCACCTCCAGGCCGTAGTGCTGGAGGCCGACGCCGCCCGCCGCGGCGCCCTCCTCGGCGCGGATCAGGGCGATGTCGTGGTGCTTCTTGCCGAAGGACAGGAACACCCACTGCGGCCCGCGCGCGGTGACCTCCATGCCGAGCACGTCCTGGTACCAGACGGCCAAGGCCTCCGGGTCGCGGACGAAGAGGGAGAGGTGCGTGCGGACGACGCGCGGCCTGATCGTGTGGCTGTTCTCGTCGATGAGCGGGGTCGGCGGCTCGTGCTCGGCCAGGGGGCGCTCGCCGGGGTCGATGTCGGTGGGGTGGGGGGCGTGCGGGTTGTCGCTCATCAGTGTCCTTCCGGGGCCGGGGCGACGGCGGGTGTCCACGCCACGTCGGTGATCTCGCTGAACTCGCGCCACTCCTTGGACCAGGTGCGGCCCGCGTCGGTGGAGCGGAAGAGGTGGCCGTACTTGGTTCCGGCGAAGGCGAGGAGGGGGTCGGCGGGGTGGACGCCGAAGGCCCAGACGGTGGAGTTGGCGGGGGTGTCGAGGGTCGACTCCTGCCAGGTCCGCGCGAGGTCCGTGGAGCGGAAGATCCTCGTCAGGGTGCCGGGGGTGGCGTCGCCGATGCCGAGCAACAGGTCGTCGGTGCCGGGGAGTTGCTTGATGAGGCGGGTGTAGTAGATGCCCCATTCCTCGCGGGTGTCCGTGCGCGTCCAGGTCTGTCCGTCGTCCTGGCTGACGAACAGCGCGTTGACGACCGCGACCACGATCGTCCTGGGCGGGCCTCCGAGGACGACGACACAGTGGATGTCCGAGTTGGTGACGCCCCGGGGGAGGCTCGCGGGGGTGCCGTCGATCCGGGTCCAGGTGTCGCCGCGGTCACCGCTGCGCCACAGCCCGCCCTCCTCGACGCCGAACCAGAGGTTCTTCGGGTCGTGGCGGTCGACGGTGGCGGTGAGGATCCGGGGCCTGCTGACGCCCGCGCAGAACTCCGGTATCTCGGGCGGCAGTCGGTCCCAGGTCGCGCCCGAGTCGGTGGTCCGGTACATGGCGGCGCGGGAGGGGGCGCCGGTGCCGACGACGATGAAGTCGGGGTCGGTCGGGTCGATGGCGAGGGACCAGACGGTCCGGCCGTCGAACGGCGAGACGACGCGGTGCCAGGTCGCTCCGGCGTCGTCGCTGCGGACGAGGCCCGCGTCGGCGCCCGCGTAGACGACGTTCGGCTGCTGGGGGTGGACGGCGAGGCAGCGGACCACGGCGTCGAACTCGATGTCCTGGCCGAGGCCGAGACGGTGCCAGGTCCGGCCGTCGTCGCTGCTGCGCAGCACCGCCTGACCGGCGGTGGCGACGAGGATGGTTCCTTGCATGGGTGTGGCTCCTGTCAGAAGGGGGTCGGACGGTTCAGAGGAAGACACCGCGGGTCAGACCTCCGTCGATACCCAGCGACTCCCCGGTGATCGCCGCCGCTCTGGGCGAGGCGAGGAAGGCGATGGCCTCGGCGATCTCGCCGGCCGTCAGAACCCGGCGGATCGGGGTCCGGGCGACGAAGTCGGCCTCGACCTCGGCCGCCGTGATGCCGCGCTTGGCGGCCTCCTTCTCGTACAGCTCGTGGATGTGCTCGGTCTCCACGACCCCGGGGTGCACGGTGTTGACGGTGATCCCGGACGGGCCCAGCTGGTCGGAGAGGGCCTTGGTCATGTGGACGACGGCGAGATTGCGCATCCCGGAGAGCGCGTGGCTGGAACGGCCGGTCAGTCCGCCGATGTTGACGATCCGGCCGTAGCCGTTCGCCTTCATGTGCGGGGTGACGGCCTGGGCGCAGCGGAAGTAGCCGACGACCTTCGTGTCGATGTCGGCCAGCAGCATTTCGGGGTCGGCCTCCTCGACGGAGTTGCGGACCAGTCCGGAGGGGGCGGCGGCGCCGTTGACGAGGATGTCGACGCGGCCCAGCTCCGCGACGGCCGAGGCCACCATCGCCCGCACCGACTCGGTGTCGGTGGTGTCCGAGACGAGCGGGACGACCCGGCTGCCGGTCTCGGCCTCGATCTCCTTCGCGGTGTGCTCCAGGGCGGCCTGCCGGCGGGCGGTGATCACTACGTTGACGCCCTCGCGGGCGAGTTCGCGGGCGACCGCCCTGCCGATGCCGAGGCTGCCGCCGGTGACGACGGCGACCCGGCCGGTGAGTTCCAGATCCATACGATGCTCCTGATGGACGGTGAGCTGTTGGCTGACGTCGTGTCAGCCGAGGTTGACCCAGACGCTCTTGACCTCGGTGTAGAGGTCGAGCACCTTGCGGCCCATTTCGCGGCCCCAGCCGGACTGCTTGAAGCCGCCGAAGGGGGAGCCCGGGTCGGTGAGGTTGAAACAGTTGATCCAGACGGTGCCGGCCTGGAGTTCGTCGGCGATGCGGTGGGCGTGGCCGAGGTCGGACGTCCAGATGCCCGCGGCGAGCCCGAAGGGCGAGTCGTTCGCCCGGGCGACCAGGTCGTCGACGTCGCTCCAGCGCAGGGCGGCCAGGACCGGGCCGAAGATCTCCTCGCGCACGATCCGCATGCCGTGGTCGGCCTCCGCGAACACCGTCGGCCGCAGGAAGTAGCCCTCCGCGTACCGGTCGTCCAGGTCGGGGCGGCCCCCGCCGGCCGCGAGCCGTGCGCCCTGGCGCCGCCCCGCCTCGATGAAGGAGGTGACCCGCTCATGGTGCCGTGCGGAGACCAGCGGGCCCATCTCGCTGGCCGGGTCGGTGCCCGGTCCGACGGCGATCTTCTCGGCCCGTGCGGCGACCGCGTCCAGGACATCGTCGTAGAGCGCGTCGTGGACGTAGAGCCGGGAGCCCGCCGTACAGGTCTGTCCCTGGTTGAAGAAGATCGCCTCGGCGGCGGCCTCCGCGACCGCCTCCGGGTCGGCGTCGGGGAGCACGATGTTCGGTGACTTGCCGCCGAGTTCGAGGGAGACCTTCTTCAGGTTGCCCGCCGCGGCGTGCACGACGGCGCGGCCGGTCTCGGTGGAGCCGGTGAAGGCGATCTTGTCGACGTCGTCGTGGGCGGCCAGAGCCGCTCCGGCGGTCGCCCCGCGTCCGGTGACCACGTTGACGACTCCGTCGGGTATCCCGGCCTCGACCAGGATCTCCGCCAGCCGCAGGGTGGACAGCGGGGTCTCCTCGGCCGGCTTGAGGACGACGGCGCAGCCGGTGGCCAGAGCGGGCGCCAGCTTCCAACAGGCCATCGACATCGGGAAGTTCCAGGGCACGATCAGACCTACGACGCCGACCGGCTGGTGGGTCGTGTAGTTGAGCACGCGCAGCCCGCCGCGCGGCGAGACCGGGATCGTGCTGCCCTCGAACTTGCTGGGCCACCCGGCGAAATAGCGGAACAGCTTGACGCTGGTGCCGACGTCGACGGCGCGGGCCACCGAGACCGGCTTGCCGTTGTCGCGGGACTCCAGCAGCGCGAGTTCGTCGGCGTTGGCCTCGACGAGGTCGGCCACGCGATGCAGCAACTGGCCGCGGTCCAGAGGGCTCAGCCGCCGCCAGCCGGGATCGCCGAAGGCACGGCGGGCGGCGGCCACGGCGCGGTCGACGTCCTCGCCGTCACCGTCGGCCACCTGGGTGAGGACCGTGCCGGTCGCCGGGTCGACGGTGTCGAAGACCCGACCGGAGGCCGCCGGGACCCAGGAGCCGCCGATCAACAGGGGGCGGGGGGAGGCGAGAAAGCGCCGCACCTTGTCCTGGGCGTTCTGGGCGTTCTGGGCGTCCTGGGCGTCCTCGGCGGAGGCGATGACGGGGGAGGACATGCTGGCTCCTTTCACAGGACCGGCCGGGTTCACAGGACCATCTCGATGAGGTGCGGACCGCCGTCGGAGAGCGCCCGGCGCAGCGCCCGGACCAGTTCGCCGCCGGTCTCGGCACGTTCGGCGGACACGCCGTACCCCGCGGCCAGGGCCATCCAGTTCAGCGGAGGGTCGTCCAGGCTGGTCAGGGCGGCGGACGCGGATCCGGCCGTGCTCCCGCCGTGCCTGTCCAGCTCGGTGCGCAGGATGCCGTACCGGCGGTTGGACGCGATGAGCGTGATGACGGAGACCCGTTCGCGGGCCATGGTCCACAGCGCCTGGACGGTGTACTGGGCGCTGCCGTCGGACTGGAGGGCGATCACCTGGCGCTCCGGGGCGGCGATCGCGGCACCCAGCGCGGCGGGGAGCCCCTGGCCGATCGCTCCGCCGGTGTTGGTCAGCGTGGTGTGCCGGGCGGCCTTCGCCGAAGCGGTGAAGAAGGGGTAGCCGCAGGTGCCGCCCTCGACGGAGACGACGGCACCCTCGGGCAGGAGAGCGGAGACGATCAGGCCGATCGCGGCCGGTGTCAGTGGGCCACCGGACCGGCCGGTGCCGTCCGGCAGGTCGGAGACGCGCGGGAGGTCCGGGGTGCGGTGGGCCGGGGCGGCGCCCGGACGGGTCCGGGCCGCGCCGAGTGCTTCGGCCAGATCCTCCAGCGCCTGCTCGGCGTCCTCCGCCGGTTCGGCGAGAACCCGCACGGCCGACGGCTCCGCCAGCTCGCTGGGCGTTCCGGCGTAGCCGAAGTACGCGACCGGAGCGAGGGCCCCGGCGAGCACCACGGTCCCCGCGCCGGCCAGGGCCTTGATCGCCACCTCGGGGAAGTACGGCAGCCGGTCCAGGGAGGGCAGCCCGCCGCCGCGCTCGGCGGTCGCGGGGAAGGTCTCGCCGTACAGCGTGGCACCGGTCGACCCGGCGACGCGCTCGGCGGCCCGCTGCCCCCGCTCGGTGAGCGCGCCCGCGCCGAGCAGCAGGACGGAGGGGGAGCCGTCGCGCAGACGCCTCGCGATCGCCTCCACCGTCGCCGCGTCGACGCGTGCCGGAGCCTGCCGGGGCGGTACGGCGGCCAGTGGGCCGGTGACGGTCTCCTGCTGGAAGTCGGCCGGGACGATCAGGGTGGCACCGTGTCCGGGTGGCCGCCGGGCCGCGGCGATGGCCTCGGCGGTGACCTCGCTGGTTCTCGCGGCGGAGTCGACGGTGCCGACCCAGCCGGACACCGGCGTGGCCAGCGAGACGATGTCGCTGGTCAGTGGGGCGTCGTAGGGGAGATGCCAACTGGCGTGGTCCCCGACGACGTTGAGGACGGGCGAGTGGGCCCGGCGGGCGTTGTGGAGGTTGGCGATTCCGTTGGCGAAGCCCGGCCCCAGGTGCAGCAGGGTCATGGCCGGCTTGCCCGCGATCCGTGCGTAGCCGTCCGCCGCGCCGGTGCACACCCCCTCGAAGAGCCCGAGGACGGGGCGGACGGCGGGTACGTCGTCCAGCGCCGTCACCAGCGGCATCTCCGTGGTGCCGGGGTTGGCGAAGCAGACCTCGATGCCTCCGGCGGCGGCCGTCTCGACCAGCGCCCGTGCGCCGGTGACACCGGCAGTGCGCTCTGTCATGGGGCGGGACTCCTCTCGTGGATCGCCCGAAATCCCCGCCGAGGTGCACTAGGTGCACGCATGCCGTGCGGAGAGTGCACTCAGCTTGAGCGTGTGGAGACCGATACGTCAAGGCCTGACATCACGGATTCCGGCCCTTGGATAGACTCCCGGCATGAGCGGAAGTGCGCAGAGCGCAACTGGTGAGGGCGAATCCGGTGCGACCGAGGCGGCGAAACGTCCCAGCCAGCCGGCCGCCCAGACCCTCATCCGGGGCCTCGCGGTCCTGCGCGCCGTGGCGCAGCGACCGCAGGGACTGACGGCCACCGAGATCGCGACCCAGACCGGGCTGCACCGCACCGTCGTCCATCGCCTCGTCAACACCCTCATGGCGGAGGGCTTCGTCGCCAGGGACGCCGCGGGGCACTACTGCCCGGGGCGTGAGCTGCACAGCCTCGCCAACATGTCGCAGCCCACGCTCGTCGAGTTCGTCCAGCCCCATCTCCAGCGACTGGCGGACGACCACGGGGGCACGGCCGTGGTCTTCGTGGCCGAGCACGACAGCGTCGTCGCGGTGGCGACGGCCGTGCCCGCCGAGGGCGACTACCACCTCGCCTACCGCAAGGGCAGCCGCCAGCCCCTCGACCGGGGTGCCGCGCCCTGCGCGATCCAGGCCGGTCGTCCCGCGAGTGCCGAGGACTCCGAAGCCGTACGGGAAGCCCGGCGCCGGGGGTGGGCCGTCAGCCACGGAGCGGTGGA
The DNA here is from genome assembly GCF_020010925.1 of Streptomyces griseiscabiei. Taxonomy (NCBI): domain Bacteria; kingdom Bacillati; phylum Actinomycetota; class Actinomycetes; order Kitasatosporales; family Streptomycetaceae; genus Streptomyces; species Streptomyces griseiscabiei. The sequence goes on from NZ_JAGJBZ010000002.1 coordinate 3,602,395, forward strand.
GCCGGGCGCGCACGCCGTCGCCGCGCCGCTGGCCCGGGACGGCGACGTCGTGGACGCCTGCGTCACGTTCGTCTCCCACCGCCGGGACCGCGTCGAGGAGGCGACACGCGACGTCCTGAGGGTGGCCGAGGCGACCCGGGCCTTCTGCCTGGGGGCGCGGTAGGCAGGCGGAGCGCTCCGCTGGAAACGCGGCGATGTGTCGTCGCTCGGCTGCGGCGCCGTCGTGGCCGGTCGCGCGGTTCCCCGCGCCCCTACGGGGTGCTGCGAACCGTAGCGTCCTGGACGGGCGCGGTGAGGTGGCTTGGCGGAGGCGCAGGACCCGCCGAACGCAGGGAAAGCCCCTGACTAGCCGCCGGTGGACGTCCGCCGTCGGAAGTCCCGGGGCGTCTCGCCGTACGCCGTCTTGAACACCCGGCTGAAGTGCCGGCAGTCGAGCAGCCCCCAGCGTGCGGCGATCATGCTGATCGGCTGGTCGGCGGTGGCCGCGCTGGACAGGTCGCGGGCGCAGCGTTCCAGGCGCCGGGTGCGGATCCAGCCGGCGACGGTCGTGCCGTCGGCGGCGAACAGCTTGAACAGATAGCGGCGGGAGATGCCGTGCGCCTCGGCGATCGCGTCCGGGGTGAGATCCGGATCGGAGAGCCGCTGCTCGATCCAGGTGCGGATGCGCAGCGTCATCGCGTCCTGCGGAACGGTCGGCGCGGACAGCGCCAGGCGCTCCATGACCAGGGCGGTGACCAGGGAGACGGCGCCGTCCATCAGGCTCCTGGCGGCCGGCCCCGTACAGTCACGGGCCTGTTCGCCCAGCGACCGCAGGAACGGCGCGACCACCGCTCCGACCCCGGCGTCCGGGGCGATCCGCCGGGCGGTGAGCTCGCGCAGGGCCTCGGGGCGCACCGGCAGCATCGGACGCGGCACCAGCATCAGCACCGTGCTGAAGTCGCTCTCGTAGGTGAAGGAGTAGGGGCGCGAGGTGTCGCAGATCGCGATGTCCCCGGGCCCCAGCAGGCCGCACGCCCCGTCCTGCTCGATCGCCGACGTGCCCGCCACCTGGAGCGCGACCTTGTAGAAGTCCTCTTCGTACCGGGCGATCAACTGCTCGGTCCGACGCACCCGCAGCGGCCCCGCACTGACGGAACTCAGCTGGAGCAGGCCGAGGTCACCGCTGGTGGCGCGCCCGTGGAAGGGGATCGGAGAAGCCGGCCGGGTGTCCAGACCGGTGAAGACCTTGGACATCTCGGCTGTCCAGTGGTCGAAGCGTTCCGTCCGGGCGACGGAGTCGGTGGTCACGATCGTTCGCATAATGTGCTCCACCCGCCGGAGGTCTCTCGAACACGTTAGCCCACGGCCGTTCACCACGGGCTCCTTGAATGTTTTTCCCTGTGAGGCACGAGAGGAAGACGTCGGCCGTCCGCAGGGCGTGCATGGATTGGCGAGTACGGGTGCACGCTCACGCCACTTCGGCGGACCGGAGTGGGCGCACAGTACTCCACACCAGGCGGGGGAGACCGGTGTCCGTTCAGCGGGCCGCCGAAGCCGACAGCCGATGGGCCTTGCGCGTGCCCGTGCCCGTGCTCCGCGCCCGGCTCCCTCCGCCGTATCGCTCCTCGGCGAGCGCTCGGCCTCCGCCGTATCCTCAGGGAGTTCCCGTGACCCAGCAGTCCCCGCCCCCGGACCACCGCACCCACCTCCGGCAAGGAGCCGTGGGCGTGGCCGGGATCCTGTTCTTCGTCCTGTCCGCGCAGGCCCCGCTCACGGGTGTCGCCGGAACCCTTCCCGTCCCGCTGGGCCTCGGCAACGGAGGCGGCGCCCCCGCCGCCTACCTGGCCGTCGGCGCCATGATCGCCCTGTTCTCCGTGGGGTTCATCGCCATGAGCCGCCATGTGACCGACGCCGGGGCCTTCTACGCCTACGTCTCCCGAGGGCTGGGCACACCGCTCGGGGTGGGCGCCTCCCAGGCCGCGGTGCTCTGTTACAGCGCGGTCCAGGCCGGCATGTACGGGCTGTACGGCGTGACATGCCAGGCCCTGTTCCGGCAGTACGCCTCGGTCGACCTGCCGTGGTGGGTCTGGACGGTGGCGACGATCTTCCTCGTCCAGCTGCTCGGTTCCCTGAACATCGAGTTCGGGGCCAAGCTCCTCGGCGTCCTCGTCGTGGCGGAGACTTCTCTGCTGGTGGTGTTCGCGCTGTACGAGCTGCTGTCCGGCGGCGGCCCCCAGGGGCTGGACCCGGCGGGCTCGTTCTCCCCCTCGGCCCTCTTCGCCGGAGCGCCCGGAGTCGCCATGACCTTCGCCATCGCCTGCGTCGTCGGCTTCGAGTCCACCGCGATCTACGCCAGGGAGGCGAAGGACCCGGCCCGCACCGTCCCCCGCGCCACCTACCTCTCGGTCGCCGTGATCTCGGTCTTCTTCGCCTTCGTGTCCTGGATGTTCGTCAGCTTCTACGGCTCGGACAAGGTGCAGGGCGTCGCGTTGCAGGCCCTGCGGAACGGGGACGCCACGGCGGTGGTCTTCGACGCGGTGAGCGCGACGCTGGGCTCCTGGGCCACCGACACCATGCAGATCCTGCTCGCCACCTCGCTGATCGCGGGTGTGCTGGCCTTCCACAACGGCATCAACCGCTACTTCCACTCCCTCGGCGTCACCGGTGTCCTGCCCGGCTGGCTGGCCCGCACCAACCGCCAGGGTGCCCCGTACACCGCGAGCCTGGTCCAGACACTGGTGACGCTGGCCATGGTCGTCCCCTTCGCCGTCGCCGGAGCGGACCCGGTGATCACCCTGCTGACCTGGGGCGGCGGAGTCGGCGTGCTCGCGCTCCTGCTGCTGTACGTGCTCACCTCGCTCTCCGTCGTGGTGTTCTTCCGCAGGACCGGCCTCGACACCCGGCGCTGGAACACGCTGATCGCGCCGCTGCTGTCGATGGTCCTGCTGCTCGGCGTCACCGTGATGGCACTGAACAACTTCACCACGCTGATCTCCGCGTCCTCCACGACCGCGCTGATCCTGGAACTGACCGTGGTCGCCGTGTTCGCCGGCGGTGTCGTCCTCGGGTACGCACGTCGCGGTGCGCTCGGATCGGCCACCACGGATCCGGTGCCGGACGATCCGCGGCACGAGTCGGCGTCTGTCTGACCGCTGTCCGTCTGATCGCCGTCCGTCCGACCGACGTCCGTCCGACCGGAGCGCCGGGTGGATCGACGGGGCGCCCCCCCGCATCGGGGCCCCCGCCGAACCGCCGTCGAGTGCACCGCGGTTCTCCTTTCCGTGCCCGGATACGGGCCGCGCCGAGAAAGTCCCGCCCGGTCTCTGGACCGGGCCTACGCCCGCCGTTTTTCCTCTACCTACGTAGAAAAAAGAAGTGCGTCACCAGCGCACACCTGGAGGAGCCCCATGACCGCCACAGCCCACCCGCTCGCCCCCCTGACCGGCGACGAGATCGACCGCATCCGCTCGGTGGTGGACCGGGCCGGTCTGCTGCGGGACACCTCACGGTTCGTCTACGTCGGTCTCGAAGAACCCGACAAGGACGATGTGCTCGCGTTCCCGGCGGGGGACTGTCCCGACCGCCGGGCCCGGGTGCTCCTGCACGACGTCGCGGGCGCCCTCGGCCAGGACGTCGTCGTCTCCCTCACCGGCCAGGACGTGGTCGCCGTACGGAGTCTGGACCCCCTCACGGACGGCCAACTCCCCGTCCTGGAGGAGGAGATCGCCGCGGTCGAGGAACTGCTCACCCAGGACTCGCAGTGGCTCGCCGCCCTGAAGAGCCGGGGCCTCGACGTGGCCCGTGTCCGCGTCGCCCCGCTGTCCGCCGGCGTCTACGCCGACGAGTACCCCGACGAGGCCGGCCGCCGCATCCTGCGCGGCCTGGCCTTCGTCCAGGAACACGACCGCGACCACGCCTGGGCCCACCCCGTGGACGGTCTGGTCGCCTACGTCGACATGATCAGCCGTACGGTCCACCGGATCGTCGACCTCGGCCCGGTCCCGCTGCCCGTCGCGTCGTCGGGAAACTTCGACGACCCCGCGGTCACAGGCCCCGCCCGCACCACCCAGCGGCCGATCGAGATCACCCAGCCCGAGGGCCCCAGCTTCGCCCTCGACGGCAATCTCCTCACCTGGGAGAACTGGTCGGTGCGCATCGGCTTCGACGCCCGCGAGGGCCTTGTCCTGCACCAACTGGCCTTCCACGACCGGGACAAGGGCCGCGAACGCCCGATCGTCCACCGCGCCTCGATCGCCGAGATGGTCGTGCCCTACGCCGACCCGTCCCCGGTCCGCTCCTGGCAGAACTACTTCGACACCGGCGAGTACCTGCTCGGCCGCTCGGCCAACGCCCTGGAACTGGGCTGCGACTGTCTCGGCGACATCACCTACCTCGACGCGGTCATCGCCGACGAGTCGGGCCGCCCGCGGACCATGCCCAACGCCATCTGCCTGCACGAGGAGGACCACGGCATCCTCTGGAAGCACAGCGACCTGTGGACGGGGTCCCACGAGACCCGCCGCCAACGCCGCATGGTGCTCTCCTTCTTCACCACCATCGGCAACTACGACTACGGCTTCTACTGGTACCTCTACCTCGACGGCACCATCGAGTTCGAGGCCAAGGCCACCGGCGTCGTCTTCACCTCCGCGTACCCGGGCGACGCGTACCCGTACTCCGCCGAGATCGCTCCCGGCCTCGGCGCCCCCTACCACCAGCACCTGTTCTGCGCCCGCCTCGACATGGCGGTCGACGGTACGGCCAACCGGGTCGAGGAGGTCGACGTCGTACGCGTCCCGATGGGCCCCGGCAACCCGCGCGGCAACGCCTTCACCTACCGGCACACACCGCTGACCCGGGAGAGCGAGGCGCGGCGCCCCGCCGACATGACGGTCGACCGGGTCTGGCACATCACCAACCCCGGCTCGCTCAACTCGCTGGGCAAACCCGTCGGTTACGGGCTCCACCCGGAGGGCAAACCGACCCTGCTCGCCGACCCGGACTCCTCCGTCGCCGCCCGCGCCGCGTTCGCCACTCAGCACCTGTGGGTCACCGCCTACGACCCCGCCGAGCGCTATCCGGCGGGCGACTTCGTCAACCAGCACCCCGGCGGCGCCGGACTTCCCGCCTACACGGCGGCAGACCGGGACATCGACGGCCGGTCCCTGGTCGTCTGGCACACCTTCGGCCTCACCCACGCGCCCAGGCCGGAGGACTGGCCGATCATGCCGGTCGACCACACCGGTTTCAAGCTGCGGCCGGCCGGCTTCTTCGACCGCAATCCCACGCTCGACGTTCCCGCGAACCCCTCCGCCGCGCACGGCTGCTGCGCCGGCGGCGGCCATGAGTGACGTGCTGACGGCGGCCGGTCTGGCAGGGGCGCTGCTCTGCCTGGCCGGTCATCTGCCGGGGCCCGTGCATCGCTGGGGACCGCAGGTCGTGGCGCTGGGCGGCATGGCTCTGACGGCCGGTGGCCGACCGGCCTCCGGCACCTGCGCGGTCGGGGCCGCGTGCCTGTGGAGCGTCGTCCGGGCCTGTGCCGAGCGCCGGGGCTGGACCGGCTCCCTCGACCTCGCCGCCATGACCCTGCTGATGGCGCTCATGGCCGGTGGCACGGGGTTCGGCGACCCGCATCCGCACATGACCGCGATGGCCGTGGGAGGCGACCGGCCGATCGGCGCAGCGGCTGTGCTGACCGTCGTCGTCTGGGTGACGGCCCGAGCGGGCGGGGTCCTGCTCCGGCAGGTGTCGAGCCCTTCACCGGCCCCTTCACCGACCACTTCGCCCGCGCCGCCGTCCCGCCGGACCCGGGCGTACCGGGAGGCGGGGGCCGCGCTCATGATGGTCAGCATGGCGGCCATGCTCGTATGACGCCCGGAGGCAGGTGTGAGGGGAGAAGGAGCGGATGCCGAAGATCGTCGACCACGACGCCCGCCGACGTCTGATCATCGGGTCGGTCTGGACCCTCATCGGCCGCCGCGGGCTGGCCTCGGTGACCATGCGGGAACTGGCGGCCGAGGCCGGGTTCGCCAACGGCGGACTCGTGCCCTACTTCCGCGACAAGGACGAGATCCTGCTGGCCGCCTTCCGGTACGCGTGCGACGCCACCGAACGCCGTCTCGCTCCCGCCGTCGCCGAGTCCAGCGGCCTGGCCGCCCTGCGCGCCCTCTGCCACGAGCTGTTGCCGCTGGACGACATCCGGCTGCTGGAGGCACGGGTCGTGATCGCCTTCTGCGACCGGGCGCTGTACGACGAACGCATGTCCTCGGCGTACGAGGCCACGACCGCCCGATGGCGGACCCTGATGCACGGCTGCCTCGCCCAGGCCAGGATCCTCGACGAGGTGACGACCTCCACCCCCGACGAACGCATCGTCGAGACACTGGTCGCCGTCGTCCTGGGCTTCCAGGCCAACGCGCTCCTGACCCCGCTGGCCACCACGCCGGAACGGCAACTGGACGTACTGGAAGGGCTGTTGGAGTCGTACGCCTGAGCAGGCCGAACACCGCGGCTTTGCGCTGAGTGCCGGATGCCGGCAACCGGGCCATGGCACGGAGAGCGGCCCGCAGTCAATCGAGGGCGGGCGGCCCCGGGAGCGTGGCTCGCCCGGGCCGCCCAGTCTGTCCGCTCGACGGCGGAGGGTCAGCGGTACACCGACTGCGGTCGCAGATACGACCTCAGACCCTCGGGGCCGAGTTCGCTGCCCAGCCCGCTGGCCTTGGTGCCGCCGAAGGGGGCCACCGGGTCGGGCAGATAGCGGTTGACCCCGATCGTGCCGGTGCGGATTCGACGGGCGACGGCCGCCCCGCGCTCCGGGTCCGACGTCCAGACGGTGCCGCCGAGACCGTAGTCGGAGTCGTTGGCGATCCGGACGGCGTCGTCGATGTCGTCGTACGGCACGACGCACACCACCGGTCCGAAGATCTCCTCCTGCGCGATGACCGAGCCGTTGTCCACGTCGGCGAAGACCGTGGGCTCGACGAACCAGCCCTTGTCCAGGCCCGCGGGCCGGCCGCCGCCGGTGGTGACGCGGCCTCCCTCGCTGCGGCCCTTGGCGATGTAGCCCTCCACCCGCTCCCGCTGCTGGGCGGTGGTCAGCGGCCCGATGAGGGTGCTCTCGTCCATCGCGTCGCCGATGGGCAGGGAGCCGGCGAGTTCGGTGAGCAGGTCGACGACCTCGGTGTAGCGGCCGCGCGGGGCGAGGACGCGGCTGCTGAGGTGGCAGGTCTGGCCGCTGTGCGTCAGGGTCACCCGGACCAGGCTCTCGCCGATCACGGCGGGGTCCAGGTCGGCGTCGTCCAGGACGATGCCCGCCGACTTCCCGCCGAGCTCCAGGGTGACCGGGCGCAGCAGCCGTCCGCAGATCTCGGCGATGGCCCGGCCGGCGGGCGTGGATCCGGTGAAGGCGACCTTGTCCACGCCCGGATGCGCCACGAGATGGGCGCCCGCCTCCCGGCCGCCCGGCACGATGTTGAGCACCCCGGCCGGAACACCCGCGGCCTCTGCCGCCTCCGCGACGACGAAGGAGTCGAACACGGTCTCCGGGGACGGCTTGAGGACCACCGTGCAGCCCGCCGCCATCGCCGGTGCGATCTTGAACAGGGACAGGACCTGCGGATAGTTCCACGGCACGATCGCCGCGACCACGCCCACCGGAACCCCGCGCACCTCGACCGGGCCGCCCATCAGCCCGGCACGGATCTCGGAGAAGTCCGTGGTGCGGGCCAGCCCGGCGTAGTAGCGCAGCACCTCCGTCGGGTAACCGACCTCCAGCTGCCGCGAGATGCTGATGGGCATCCCGTTCTGCAGGCTGACGAACTCCGCGATGCGGCCGGCCCGCGCCTCCAGTTCGGTGGCGAGGCGCTCCATCACCTCGGCCCGACGCCCGGGCTCCCAACTCGCCCAGCCACCAGGCTCGTCGAAGGCCCGACGCGCGGCATCCACCGCGCCGTCGACATCCGCCTCCAGTGCCTCCGGCACACTGCCCAGCACCGTCTCCGTGCTCGGGTTGACGGGAGTGATGACACGGCTGGAGGAGGGCCGTACCCACTTCCCGCCGATGTAGAAGTGCTCGTGGCGATACTTCATCGGTACTCTCCTGACGACCCGGCGCCCGCTCCGGCTCGGGTAGGGGACTTTCCCCGACCTTCGCCCGCCGCGCCGGACCCGAGGTGCCGCTGGGTGCACGGGCCGCCGCCAGGGAATGCACGGGGTCACCGGACCCAACCCCGCTGCCGCAGACCCGGGACGCGCTGAGGGCCGGAGCCACCGAGCAAGTGGCCCCGGCCCTCGGCGGAGACTCGTACACCCCGAGCACACCTGTCCTCGCTGAACGAGGAGCCGGAGGCGAGGCGGGCGGCTGCCCGTCAGGGGCGGCCCAGTGCGCGGTAGTCCCACCCGGCGGCACGCCACTGTGCGGGGTCGAGGGCGTGGCGGCCGTCGACGATCCGCCGCCGGGACACGACCGCGCCCAGGGCGTGCGGGTCGATCTCCCGGAACTCGGCCCATTCGGTGAGCAGCACCACGACATCGGCTCCGGCGGCCGCGGTGAGGACGTCCGTGCCGTAGTGCAGGTCCGGATAGGCGCGGCGGGCGTTGTCGACGGCGGCGGGGTCGATGACGGTGACCTGGGCGCCGGCCTGGTGGAGGGTGCGGGCCACGTCCAGGGCGGGAGCGTCGCGGATGTCGTCGGAGTTGGGCTTGAACGCGGCTCCCAGCGCGGTCACCCGGGCGCCGGCCAGTTCGCCGCCGGCCAGCTCGCGGACCAGGTCCACCGTGCGGGCCCGGCGGCGCTGGTTGATGGCGTCGACCTCGCGCAGGAAGGAGACCGCCTGGCCGACGCCCAGCTCCTCGGCGCGGTGGCTGAAGGCCCGGATGTCCTTGGGCAGGCATCCGCCGCCGAAGCCGAGGCCGGGCTTGAGGAACCGGCCGCCGATCCGGTCGTCGTACGCCAGTGCCTGGGCGAGCGCGGTGACATCGGCGCCGGTCGCCTCGCAGACCTCCGCCATGGCGTTGATGTAGGAGATCTTGGTGGCGAGGAAGGAGTTGGCGGCGGCCTTGACGAGTTCGGCGGTGGGCAGATCGGTGACGACCACCGGGGTGCCCTGGGCGATCACCGGGGCGAAGGCGGCGCGCAGTTGCTCCTCGGCCCACGGCGACGCGATGCCGAAGACCAGCCGGTCGGGCCGCAGGGTGTCGTCCACGGCGTAGCCCTCGCGCAGGAACTCAGGATTCCAGGCGAGTTCGACGTCCGCTCCGGCCGGGGCCGTCCGCCGGACGATGTCCGTGAGCCGCGCGGCGGTGCCCACGGGGACGGTCGACTTGCCGACGACCAGCGTACGGCGGTGGAGGTGGCGGGCGAGTTCCCCGACCGCGCTGTCGACGTGACGCAGATCCGCCCCGTACGAATCGGGGAGCTGGGGCGTGCCCACGCAGACGAAGTGGACGTCGCCGAACTCGCCGGCCTCGGCGAAACTCGTGGTGAACCGCAGTCGGCCGCTGTCGAGGGCCTTGGCGAGCAGTTCGGGCAGACCGGGCTCGAAGAAGGGCACCTCGCCCGAGTTGAGCCGTTCGACCTTGGCCGGGTCGACGTCCACGCCCAGGACGTCGAAGCCCAGGACGGCCATGCAGATGGCATGGGTGGCGCCGAGGTAGCCGGTGCCGATGACGGTGAGGCGGGGGGTGGTTCTGCCGGTGCCGTCCGAAGCGGTCATGGCGGTCTCCAGAGCTGTGCGCGGGCAGGTCGGCCTGCCGCGGGGCCGGTGGTGGTCAGGAGGTGCAGTCGACGTTGGCGAGACCCTCGGCCGCCTTGGTCACCTTGTTGTCGCAGGTGACCGTGTTGCCGTCCGACGTGAGACGGAAGCCGTAGCCGGGGCCGTCCACGTTCGCGGTGTTGTCCCGGAAGATGTTCCGGGTGCCCCAGCCGTTGACGATCTTGTGGGTCTGGAAGCCGTCCTCCGTGGAGTTGCTGCCGGTGTTGCCCTGGAGCAGCCAGCCGTTGCCCTTCACGTCGACCCAGGAGTCGTTGTTGTGGGAGCCGCTCAGCTTCGATCCGTCGAAGGTGTTGTCGATGACCTTGCCGTCGCTGGTGCCCTCCTTGATGTCGATGGACTCCGCGGTGGTGTCGCTGATGTCGTTGCCGAGCAGCACGTTGCGGTCGCTGGCGTCCGTCTTGCAGTCGCTCACGGTGCACCAGTTGGACTCGGCCGTGCCGATGTAGATGCCCTCGCCGTACTTCTCGCGGCGCAGCCCGGTGGTGCGGATGGTGTTGTCCCGGACCATGTTGTCCGAGCTGAAGTTGCGCAGGTGGATGGCCTCGTCGCCGATCTGTTCGACGGTGAGGCCCTGGATGACGCTGCCCACCGTGCCGTCCGCCATCACGCCCTTCTGGGCGTTGCGGACGGTGAAGCCCACCAGCCGCCAGTGGCTGACGCGGTCCAGGTGGAAGGCGTAGCCGTCGTCGGTGTCGCCGCCGTCCATGACGGCGCCGGAACCGCCGCACAGGAAGATCGGCTTCTCGGCGGTACCGGAGGCCTCGGCGGTGAAGTTGCCGAGGTAGACGCCGTTGGCCAGCGAGATGCTGTCCCCGGGCCGCGCCTGCGTGAGGGCCTGCTCCAGCGAGGCGGTGTCGTTCACCTCGACGGAGGCCTTCGGGCAGTCGACGGCGGAGGACGGCACCGAACCGCTGGACGCGCGGGCGGTCGGTGTCGGCTCGACTTCCTCCGTCGGGGTCGGCTCGGCCGACGGTTCGTCCTCGGCCGCTGACGCCTCGGGCACCCTGGGCCCGGCCGTGGTGGCGCCGGCCGTCACCTCCGGGCCCGAGTCGCCGCTGTTCGCCACCGCCACGACGAGCGCCGCCAGGGCGACGAGGAACGCGCCCGCCGCCAGCCAGAACGTGGGCTGCCGTGCGGGGCTGTTCGCGGGCGTGGCGGGTTGCGGAGGCGTCGCAGGTGCGGGAGGCAGGGCAGGGGGCGGAGGCGAGGCAGGTGCGGGGGGCGAGGCAGGTGCGGGAGGCGAGGAGGAGGACACGGTCGGCGTGTCATCGGACTCGGACTCGGATTCGGACATGGGTGGCTGCTCCGGATCGGCGGGCGGTGTCGTCATCGGGGCGGGCGGACGGACTGGGAGGTCAGGGCGCGCAGCGCGGCGGTGTCTTGATCGTCCCGGCCGTCCCGGTCGTCCCTGTGGTCCCGGTCGTCCCTGTCCCTTCTGCCGTTCTTGTCGTTCCTGTCGTCCCTGGAGTGGGAGAACCAGTCGTGCCCGGAGCTGCGCGTGGGGGTGACCTCGACGACGGACGCGCTGTCGGTCACCGGCAGCTTGTCCTCGTACGGGTGCCTGCCCGTACGTTGTCCACCGCCGCGTTGTGCCCGGCGGCGTCGGCCGAGGACGGCGGAGAACAGGATGAGCAGCAGGATGAAGGTCCACAGCAGCGTCATCGGACTGGCGTAGTGCCGGAACTTGATCCAGAAGGAACTGGTGTCGTGCCAGGCGAACGTCTGGTTCTGCTTGACGGCGATGTCACCGTGCGCCCGGGTGGTGTCCACGGCGCTCGGGCCGACGCCGGAGATGACGTTGTACGTGATGACCGACTCCGAGACGCCCCCGACGAGGGTGATCCCGTGGTTGGTGCCGTCCTGGATCGTGTTGCCGCGTACCTCGCCGACCGAGTCCCGGATGTAGATACCGGTCTCGGTGCCTTCGACGATGTTGCCGGTGATCGTCGCGGCGGTCACTCCGTCGCGCACCGAGATGCCCTGCCGTGACTGGCCGACGAGCCGGTTTCCGGTGATGGCCACCTTCGTGGCGTCCTTGCGGGCCACGATGCCCATGTCACCGCCCTCGACCCGGTTGTTCTGCACACCGACGTCCTTGCCGCCGAAGATCTCGATGCCGTAGTGGCCGTTCTCCCGGGCGGTGCTGTCGGACACGGAGTTGGAGCCGTAGCTGCTGATGGACTCGCCGGACGCCGAGGGGCCGCTGGCGAGCGGTCGGCCGCTCAGCGTGAACCCGTTGCCGCCGTTGCCCTCGGCGGTGGAGCCGCTGACCCGGACCTGCTCGGTGGCGCGGGCCAGCACGAATCCGTCGCCGCCGTTGTTCCGGGAGACGGTCCGCTCGACCACGGCGTTGGTGACGAACCGGTGCAGGACCAGGCCGTGTTCCAGGCTCTTCTGCACGGTGCTGTCGCTGATGCTGACGCCGTTGGCCCCGGACAGGAACAGACCGAAGGCGTTGCCCGTCAGGGTGGAGTGCCCGATCTCCGCGGAGACGTAGGAGAGGCTGGGCACCGAGAACCGGGTGTCCGGCGTGGCCAGTGAGCCGGAGGGCTGGGCCACCACGCCTCCGCTGCCGCCCTTCGTACCCGGTGCGACCGCGGTGTCGTCGACGTTGCCGGTGTCGGGACGGTCGGTACCGGTGAGGCTCAGACCACCCGTGCGACCGCTCCAGAACCCGAGGTCGCTGACCTTGGCGTAGTTCATGGAGAACTGGCCGCCGATGGCACGGACATAGGCCCTGCCGTCCCGCACGTCCTTGTCCGGCTTGTTCTTCTTGTCGTTCCAGCTGGTGATCTTCAGGGGCGCCTGCGGGGTGCCCTCCAGCGTGAGCCGGCCGCCGAACGAGACGATGCTGACGAAGCCCCGGTTGCTGCTGGCCATCCTCAGGGTCAGTCCACCGGGGTTGGACAGCTTCAGCTTGGCGCCGGCGTTGAGATAGATGTTCTCGGTCAGCAGGTAGGAGCCGTCCGGCTTGCGTACGAACGTCTGCGGGGCCAGTTCGAGCAGGTCCGAGACGGTGTAGGCGTTGCTGCGCTTGGTGAGGACCAGCGTGTATCCGTCGCCGGTGTCCAGCCGGTACGGCGCCTTCCACTCACCCCCCTTCAGAGGGGCGACGGCGGCGACGGCTCGGACCTGGTCCAGACGGTGGTCCTCGGCGGCCACGAGCGCGGTCTCGTTCTCCGCGTCGGCGGCGTTGACCTGTGGCTTGTCGTCGCCGTCGGCGGCCGGGGCAGCCGCGGCGGAGGCGGCGAGGAGACCGGTGGCGAGCGACAGCACGGCCGCGCCCCGAAGTATGCGCAGGGCGGGGGGAAGGCGCAGGGCGGAGGGCAGTTGAAGACGGTTCACGACTGCTGCACCTCCGGCCACGTGGCCGTGGCGGTCCGCGACGTCCCACCGAGGGACGCCGAGTTCTGTCCTTCGCCGCCGATGCTGTCGCTGGTGCGGGTCAGCCAGCCCTGCTTGTTCATGGTGAGGAAGGCGAACAGCTTGATCGGCAACGAGATCATGATGACGACGAGGGCCAGCAGAGGGAGCAGCAGCAATTCCTGTGGATGTCTGCGCAGATGGGAGTAGCCGCGGATGCCACGACCCACGACCAGCCAGATCAGCACGAGGACCACACCCCGGCCGGTCAGCTCCAGGCGGCTGAACAACAGGTACCCGAGCGCCATGCCCATCGTCACCGGCGTCAGCAGGATCTGCAGCACGGTGATCTTGGTGACCATGGGAACCCGCCACAGCCAGCCCTTGTACAGGGCGGTCAGATAGCAGCGGTAGGAGTTCCTGCTCCAGCGCACCCGCTGCTTGACGAAGGCGCGGAAGGACGAGGGGAACATCGAGATGGCCCGTGCCGAGGACTGGTGCACGGTCTTGTACCCGGAGGCCAGCACCAGCCAGGTCAGCCGTCCGTCGTCACCGGCCACGCAACGCCGGCCCAGGAAGAACTCGTTCTCCAGGTTCTCCAGCACGGGCTCGATCGCGGCCCGCCGGTAGGCGGCCGTCCGGCCGGACAGACAGGCCACGGCGCCGGCACGGCCCATCGCCGGGACGTAGTCGTAGTAGCGGAGGTTGACCAGCCAGTCGGCGATACGCCGCCAGACGCTGGTCCGGCGCTGGTAGACGTTCTGCTGAGTACCGACACCGCCGACCTCGGGATCGATGAACGGCATCTGGACGGCGGCCAGCAGCCCCGGCTCCCACCGGGTGTCCGAGTCCACCAGCACCACGAGCTCGCTCGTCGCCGCCCGGATACCCACCCCCAGCGCCGACCGCTTGCCGCGGTGCTCGAACGCCAGCACCCGGACCCGGGGATCCCTCACCTGCGCCAGCCTGCGCAGGACTTCCGTGTCCTCCACGTCCGGGACGATGATGACCTCGGCCGGATCCTGTTCCAGCCAGGTGTCCAGGCAGTCCAGCAGAATGTCCGCGTCCTCCCGGTAGGCCGGGACCACCACGGACACCGTGGTCCGGTAGTTGTTCACCACAGGCTTGGCGAACCGGGAGAGCACCGCCCGATAGAGCCACAGGCCCCAGACGAAAGCGCCGGCGATACCCAGCGGCATCACTTCACGCCATGACGTCTCGGCGGTGGCCATGACTATCCATGACCACAAATCGTCGAAAAAGCTCGACACGAACCCAGAACCCCCACCCCGGAGCCTTGCCCAATGTACGGGCGAAATGTGCGCTGTTCGCGGCCTACTACGCGAAATCTAGAGCTGAAACGATCCCACTCGACACATGGGAAACACAAAGTTCACCTTACCCATCCAATACATGTTCACAAAGCGAAGGCCCCTCTCGACGGACGGCCCCCGCCGCGCCACACGGACCGGGTCTCCGGCCAGCACTCTGACGGATCGTCACATGCCGGTCACGGCAAGGGACATGGCCGCATCGCCGGATGCGGCGCGAGCCCTCCCGGCCCCTCTTGCGGCCAGGGTTCGTGGCGTTCGCACACGCAATGCATGTGTGATGTACCTCACATGAAATGAACATGGCCTAGTGAAAGGTGTCACCGCCTTCAGCGCGCTGGCTCCGGTGCGTCACGAGGTCATCGAGCGGTGGGCTCCGCTATCGACGCCAGTGAGTGATCAGGCGGTCAGGGGGTTTCTGGCGGTTGTTGGTGGGCGGGGCGGATCTCGTGGTCGACCGTGCGGGGCGCTCCTGTGGTGCGGCGGCACGGGCTCGCGGATGTGCAGTGGTGGAAGGTCGAGGCTGTCCTGTCCTGTCCGGGGACGGTGGGCCGGGGTGCTCTGGCCTGCCCTGCTCTGCCCTGCCGGAACGGTACGGTCCCTGGGAGACCGTCTGTACACGTCATCGCCGCTGGTCGGCCGACGGCACCGGGACGGCTGTCCTGGACGAGTTGCAGATCGAGGCGGATGCCGGCGAACGGGACGGGTCGGGACGGGACGCTCGCCCGCCGGACGGGACGCTCGCCCGCCGGACGGGGCGTCGGGAGCCGGGCTGAGATCATCGACTCCACTTCCTGGTCGGCGCGCCCACGTGGCCGCCCTGCTGCAGACTGGCTCGCTCACGATCTCGATGAAGGATGGATTCGCATGATCTCTCCCGGTGGAGCGTTGCTGTCCCCGTTGGGGCAGCGGTTGAGCGAACTGCTGAGTGCCGAGCGTGTCGTTGGTGATCTGCGGCGTTACTTCGGCATAGGTGTGCCGCCCGGCGGGATGCCGTTCACCGGGAGCCGGTTCGAGCATCTGGCGGGTGGGGGAGACCGTCTGGAGGTCGCCGATCGGATCACGGCGGAGGACCTGGTCGCGGTGCAGACCCTGTCGGTCACCGTTCCAGCGTCTGTCGCGCTGGATGTCCTGGAGGGCCCACTCGGCGCGCGGTTGTCCGGCCTGCTGCAGGCCGTTCCGAGGGACATCGACATGGCTGATGCGGAGGAGGCTGTCGTGGCCGACGGTTCGCCGGCGGACAGGGCCTGGCACCTCCTTCGTGACCAGCCCGACGTCGGATGGGTGATCGCGGGGAAGCTTCTGGCGCGCAAGCGCCCGCGGTTGATCCCGGTCTACGACCGCGTCGTTCGCTGCGCCGTCGGCCGGCCGCCGTCCTTCTGGCTCGCTCTCCATGCCGCGCTGCGCGAGGACGACGGCGCTGCGCACCGTCGGTTGCTCGAGCTGCGCCAGGCCGCGGGGGTACCGGAGACGGTGAGTGCGCTGCGGGTATGCGACGTGGCGGTGTGGATGGGGCACCGGGCGGAGGGTCACGCCTGTCCTCGCTGACTTCGTTCGGCAGCGAGGTTGCCGTTCTGGCGTTCCGGCGTTCTGGCGTGTGAGGGTGACGGGCTCTACCGGAATGTCGGTGATTTCGACGTCACTCGGGCGCTGGGCGAGGGCAGCGGTAGGTAGTGGCGGGCTTGGGCAGCACGTGGCTTTGGGGGAGGACCGCGTGCACCGGGGCGTCCGGGGATGTGTCTCAGGTTCAGCGGACAGCGATCATCCGGTGCGCGAGGTGTTCAGCCGGTCCGATGCCCGGCAGGGTGGGGGCATGACGGTGGGATTCAGTGGCGCTGTGGCCGCCCTCAAGCGCCGGGCGCGCCTTCCTGTGGCGTTCACTCTCCAACGTGGCCGGCGCAGCGGTTCGCTCCTGGCTCACAGAACAGGCCGTATCCCCTTTTGTTGATGCTGATGTCGATGGCCATGTAGGGCTCACGGCTGATGGTGATGGAGGATCCTGCCGGGTCGTTCGGGAGGGCGTCGACCACCGTGCCGACGGCTGTGTCGGCTGCGCGGCCTTGGTGAAGGGTTCCGGAGGCTCTGCCTCCCATTTTGGTGCCTTGGTCGCACGGAGGGGCGTGCTCGGAGCACTGCACCATGGTCAGGTAGCGGTAGGTGAAGGAGCCGTCGGCCTTGATGGTGATGCTGGCTCCGGACCAGCTCCAGGTCCCGACGAACTGGGCCAGCGGCCGACGACTTGCCGACGGGGACGGGCTGGGCGAACCCGGGGCGAGGTCGCCGATCCAGATACGGGCATGTGCGGGGTCGGAGGTTTCCCAGGCCCTGTGGGAACCGAGGACTACGACCTTTTTCTTCCACACGGTCAGTGTTGTCAGCGATCTCAGCTTGTCGAATCCGTTGGCCCGGGTCGGCTGTTTGACCCACTTCTTTCCGTCGGCGGAGAACCAGAGGGCGCCGACTGCGGAGTCGTCGTCCGAGCGTGCGGATCCGATGGCGATGAAGCCGCTGCCCCTCGGTGCGACGGCGAGCATTTCCTGGTCCTTGCGGGGGACGACGCCGGCGTCCGGCAGACGGCCCGCGTCGAGTGGAGCGCCGGTGTGCCATCTGCTGTTGCCTTGTCTGTACCAGGTGTGGGGCTCGGTGGTGTGCTCGACGCTGTCGTCGGCCAGGCCGCCGGCCAGCACCATGGTGTCGCCATTGCGCGCCAGGTGGTCGAACTCGTTGCCGTTGTTCGGCAGCGGATCCTTCTTCCACCCGTGTCCGTCACGGGATGTGAAGAGCTGGTCCGCGGGCCGGAAGTCACCGGTGGTGCAGTTCGTCAGCAGGTGGGAGGCGTCATCGGCGACGAGCACCTCCGCCGAGGCCTCACTGCCCTCGTGGCCGCCGCAGGGTGTCTCGAACAGCTTGGTGGGGCGCCCGGCCTTCTTCACCAGCCACACTCGCAGACTCGCCAGCTGCTCGTCGGGCTTCCCGCTGCCCGGCGTCACCTTGGTGACCACCAGGGCTCCCCGCTCTCCGGCCGCCACCGCAACGGGTATCTCCGTGTCCGGGGACGTGGGCAACAGCATCGGGCCCTTCCACGATGACCCGTCGTTGTCCGTACTCCAGAGCGCCGTGCGGGCAGGCGAGAACCCCTGTCCGCCCAGGAGCCACGTGGTCGATCCGTACGCTGCGAGGGACTGAACGGTCGCTGCCGTGCTCATTTCTTCCGGGGTACGGTCCCGCCATCGACGGCCGTCGCGACTGGAGAACACCTTCTGGGGCACATCGAGTGAGGTGGTGGGCAGGTAGCCACTCGCGGCGAAGAGAGCCCGGCTGGAGGAGGACATGGACGACGGATAGAAGTCGACGAAGTCTGCCGGGAGTTCGGCCACGGGGATGTTCTCCCAGACTGGTGCTTTCGACAGTGCCTGAGGCTTGTCGGACCCGGACTTCGACCCGGACCCGGTGCACGCGGTCAGAAGACACAGGGCTGCCAGGCACACGACGGCCCTGCGGCTTGTGGCGAGGCGATGGTTCAGGAGGCGCATGTCTTCCCATCCTTCAGCGGCACGAGTCGGGTGGAGCTGGCGTCCGGACACAGCCAGGTCGCACGCCCGTCCGCCGTCGTCCGGAAGGGCTTGCCCTGGTCGTCGATACGAAGCTCGCCCCGTTCCCCGTTCCACGCCCACTTCAGCCGCAGCGTGAAGGTCACGTCATGCGCACGGGTGGACGGCCGGACGACGAAGTGCTCCGGGTCGCTTCCGCTCACGGTGTAGGGCCAGCCGGTGTCGGACGCGCTGCCCCCGTCCCCTGCGCGGGGGGCGGCTTTGACCACCTGGGGACGTGTCTGGTCAAGGTCCACGAAGAGGTTGCGATTGGGTGGATCGCCCTGACACACCACGGGCACCCGGGTTCCTCGTAGCGGCTCGTGCCGGGAGACCACCTCCACCGACAGGCCGAGGAGGGTCACGGTCTGTCCGTCCCTTCCCTGAACCGTGAAACCCAGGCCCGTCTTCGACGTCGAGACGCCATCCGTCGGCCGGGGACCGGGAACCATCTGCGAGGCACCGACGGACCCGGGAACCACGACAGCGTCGCCGCACTGCCAACTCGGAGCATCTGCCACGAACGTCAGGGGCACCGATTCCGAGCCGGACGAAGCGGCGTGCGAAGGCTCCTTGGAGGAAGGGTCCTTGTCGTCGGCGCTGAAGGAGCCGCTCAGCCAAAGCGGGATACCGACGGCCAGCACAGCTGTGCCCGCTGCGGCAGCAATGAGCCATGTACGCGGCCTTGTTCGGGACGGCGACCTCGGCGCAACGGCGTCTGCGGAAAGTGCTGGAGACGGCTGGAGGGGCGGCTCCGATCTCTTTGGGTCTGCGCGTTCCCATAACTCGTGCAGCGCCGAGATCTCCTCCTCGCTGAAGCGCAGCGCCTTCGCGATCGCGGCGACGGTGTTCCACGAAGGCCGATCGTGACGGTCGTTGAGGGCGTTGCTGATCGTCGTTCTGCCCCGATGCGTCCGGCTGCTCAACTTGCCGGGGCTCAGGTCTTCGGTACCGGCTCTTTCTCGGAGCCGCTGCCGCAGCTGCGCCAGCGCATGACTCGCCTCACTGCTCTCCATGCCTCGTCCCCCTGGCAAAAGCGCTGTTCAGGATTGTTCATCTTCGTACGGCTGCACCCTGCCGCACACCCGAATCGGCAATGTCGCTGCATCGCTTCCGTACATGCAGATGAAGGAGCTAGTCGTGACATCGCCCTACACCGCTGTGATCGCTCTCCTGGCCGTCAGCGTGGCCGTGACCATCGCACTGCTCGCGGCGATCCTGGCCGGCTTGCTCGCCCGGGCTGACGGAGCCACTCGCGCCACCGCGGTCAGCCGCGGCGGCATGACCTTTGCGGCCACTCTCACCCTTGTCGCAGTTGTCGTAGCCACCGTCGCGGACATCCTCACCCGACTGTGACCCCGCGTAGCGGCCGACGGGCACGGGCGTCCGTCTGAAACGTGACGCTGAGGCCGCGGGTCGGCGGCGCAGGCGCCAAGTGCCGTAGGAAACAACATCGAGTCACACCTCAGACGTCCACGCCCACGCCCGTCGAGCCGGCTGTCTCCCAGCCGGAACCTGCGCCCGCCGCGGCAGGTCCGCACCCCCCGCTCCTCGACGGCGTGGTCCTCTTCGTCCTCCTCGCCACGTGCGCAGGTTCTTCGTCACCACCGCTGCCGTCGCCGTTCATGGCTGCAGCACACCGCTTCGAGTGTTCCGGATCCCAGTTCCTCGTACGGTCTCGCTGGAACGCTTGTGGCGCCTTGTTCGGGCCGTCGGCCGCACGGTGGCCGCCGGGACCGGGGCCGGGCCACAGCGACATGAGTCCTGGTGCTGGTGGGTCACTCTCCAGCGCTGTCACCGCCTGCGCCGAACCCGCCCGCCCGCGGCTGTCGTGCGGCCTTCATCAAGTCAGTGCGGTGGCGCACTCGGACACCGGACAGCATCGACACGGTGGCCAGGAGACCTGACAGAACTGCCCAGGCGCCAGCGCTCCGCATGTCCCTCCGCTCGTCTCGCGACCGAGGTCGCGCCCCACCGAATCCGTGTCCCTCCCGCCATCCCAAGCTCTTCCGCCATTCGGCGGCAGTCTGCCGTCCAGCGGCCGTCCGCCGCTCCCTGCACGCGTGACGTTTCGCAAAGGACACTCCGGCGTCGTACAGTTCGCCGCACTTCCAGCACGTGTAGTTGTTCACCGTGTCGCCTCCCCGCTCAGGCCCGTAACCGTAGCGAGCGCAGCGGCAGCCCAGGAAGAGGCATTTCACCCCTCTGTATCGCGCCCGTGTTCTGCCTGACGGCCGGGCTGGGGCGGGTGCGGTTCATGCGGCGGCTGCGAAGCCGGGGGCGTGCGAGACCAGGAGCAGGCTGCGGGCACGATCATGATCGGTGAGGCCATGCCAATCGCCGTGGTCTCCGAGATCTTGCGCTACTCCACTTGGGCCGCCACACGGCTGTCTGCTCGCGTGCGCCGTGGTGCTGCCTGGCGCCCGCGATGCCGGGCTGCCACTCGGCTGACATGGGATGCGGTGAGCCCCCCGGGCCTGGTCCGTCACGGGCGCTGGTGCTCTCCCCGCGTCGATGTTCATGACTACGGATCACCGGGCTGATGGTGGCTGTCACCCGAAGCTGAGCTTTCCCGTTGGCACGTGTGGACGCGCCGCCCTTGGCGATCACGGGTCAAATTTCGCGCGCCCAACGCGAACCCCGCCCCTACGATCACCTGGTACGGCTGCTGGAGGGGCGGGAATGCTTGAGGACATCGACGGCGGGGCAGGGGCAGCGACGCGGCTTGCGGGAGGTGCGCCGCTTCACAGCACGCTTGATGTCGCCGACCCCGGTGACTGGCTCGCGCTGGACGCAGGGGTGCGTGAGATGGCCTGGCATCGCCCGGAGTTCCTGCCGGCGTGGGAGCACACCGCCCCGCTGCCCGCCGACCTGACTCGGCTTGGCGAGTCCCGGCTCGCACTCGCTCTCTGCCACCGCGACGGGAGGATCCGTCAGAAGGCGGTGCGTCAGTCGGTCCGGTACCCCGGTCTGCTGCCGTTGGTCGTGATCCGCTGCGCCGATTGGGTCGGCCCGGTGCGCGACCACGCCCGGCAGTTGCTGCGCGAGGCCCTGAACGTGGACTCTGCCCTCGGCCTCGCGCCGCTCATCCTTCGTGTCGGCCGCCGCGACAGAGGTGACGCCGGCGTCGATGTGCTCGGCCGGGTCCTGCGCCAGGCATCCCAGGGGCAGCTCGCTGTGCTCTTCTCCGACCCCGACCGCAACGTCCGGCGGTTCGCGTACCGGCTGGCCGTCGAGGGCCGGCTGCTCCGTGCCGCCGAGCTGGCCCGCGCCGCCGCCGGGGACCAGGACACCGTGGTCCAGGACCTGTGTGCCACGGCGGCGCTCACGGCTCTGGGGAATGGGGACGCCTACGAGGATGTGCTGCCTCCACTGCTGTCCGCGCGGAACCCGCGTGCCCGTTCGGCCGGCGTCACGGCGCTGAGACGGGCAGGGCGGTCAGAGCAGGCGAAGCGGTTTCTCGGTGACCGTTCCACACTCGTGCGTGCTTGTGCCCGGTATGTCGTACGACAGCACGGAGGCGACCCGGCAGCCTGGTACCGCGAGCGGTGCACGATGCCGGACGACCCCGAGTTGGCACCCGGCGCGGTCATCGGGCTGGCCGAGTGCGGGAACCGCGCGGACGCCGGACTGCTGCGACCGCTGCTCATGCACCCGGCGGCCGGGGTGCGGGCACGAGCGGTGGCAGGGCTGCGAACATTGGACTGCGTGGATGCGGAGCAGTTGTGGCCGCTCCTTGAGGACCCTGCCGCCGGAGTCGTCCGCGAGACCGCCGCCACCCTGCTGCCCTCGGCCAAGGAGCTGCCCGCCGACTGGCTGTTGGAGCGCACCGGTTCCGATCGGCCGCGGCACGTCCGCGTCGGCGCATTCCGGCTGCTCGACACGTGTGGCGGCATTGTGGCGCTACGGGCGGCGGTCGGTCTGCTCGAGGACCCGGACATGAAGCTGCGCACCTGGGCCGCGCAATCGGTACAGCGCTGGCATCCGTCGCCGGACGAGCGGCGCGGCGACGCGGAGGTGGGTGAACTTCTCGACCGGAGCGGGCACCTCTTCAGCGATTACGTACTGCGCCGACGCAAGTGGGAAGCCGGGCTGGACATTGGGGACTGTATGGTCCGGAACTCTGCTCAGTACGCGAAGATCGACAGCCTCTGGCTCCCCGAGACGACTCCATGCGGCGTCACTTCACCACAACCGCGTCCTACTCCCGTGCGTCCTACCACTGAGCGCCGGCAGAAGTCGGCCACCCCGGGGGAGCGGGACCGAGTCATGCAGAAGTACGCGATCATCCAGCACATCACGCGGTTCTTCCGGCCCCCGCGTGAGGCAAGACGACAACCGCCCACCTTCGCCCGGCAACTGGCGGGGCTCTGGCTGTTCGCGCTCGCCTTCGGGGCCGGGCTCAGCGCGCTCGGCTGGGACGTCGAATTCGGCATGGTGCTGCTGCTCCTCTTTTATGGCGACATCATCGAAGGGGTACGGCACCGCTGGCCGGCCGCACTGGCCGCGGTAGCAGCCCTGTGGGGTGGCGGCCGGCTCACAAGCGCCGTCCTGCCCGGCGCCCTCGACAATGCCTGGGCGCAGAGCGTTGAATCCGCTGTCGGTGTCACGCTCGGGCTGGCAGTGAGCGCCGCGATCACACGGCTCCCGGAGCGCCGACGGCATCGGCCCGCCGGGGGACACGACTCCGGGTTCGGCGGTCAAGATTCCCGGTAAAGGAGAGGGCCGCCGACCTCGGTGACAACAAACGAACAGGCGTTGTGCGTAGGCCGGGAGGAGGGGAGGTGGACGGTGAGGCGCCGGAAGCGTCCGTCGTCGGTCGTGCCGATGGGCGCGGTGTAGCCGAAGCGGGCCCGGGTCTCCACAGTGATCCCGCCGCCGGTGGTGGCGTGCTGCTGTCGGCGCTTGCGGACCTGGGGCTGCCATTGCTGCCGGACCGCGTCGTCGATCTTCGCGGCGACGTCGGCGCGGGCGTACTTGCCGGCGCCGCGCCGGTGACAGCAACGCTCCACGAAAAGGACTCCTACGGCCTCGCCCGGACCAATGCCCGCGCCGAACAGGCCGGCACACACTGCCCCCACCATCGGGAGCCGCCTGACGACCAACTCTGACGGGCAGGGTGTCTCAGCGGAAGGAGTCGGCGTTCTCCGCAGCCCACTGCTGGAACGGTCTGGCGGGGGAGCCAGTGAGCCGTGAAACCGTGTCGCGCACCAACAGCAGCTGGTCGTTGATGTCTCCGCCCGTGACGTCGAGCACCGCGTCCGCGGCCTCGACCCCGAAGACGGCGGCCATCGGAAGGTGGGCCTCCTGCCGACTGATCTCGATGAAGGGCACATGTCGCCCGAGCGTTGCCCCGATGACCTCGACCTGCTGCCGGGCGGTCACCGACTCCGGGCCGGTCAGCGCATATGTCCGTCCCCGGTGGCCTGGCTCCGTCAGGGCCACCCGCGCCACCGAAGCGATGTCCGCGGGGTGGATCGTGGGCAGCCCGGTGTCCGCATACGGCGCGCGGACCGTCCCGTGGTCGCGAATCGACTCCGCCCACATCAGGGCGTTCGAGGCGAACTGTGTCGGCCGCAGGATCGTCCAGGCCATGCCGCTGTCCTTGAGCAGCCGCTCGACCGCGAGGTTCTCGCCGGCGGGGCCCAGATGCGGATGGGTCTGGACGGTGATGGACGACACCAGCACCACGTGCCCGACACCCGCCCGCCGGGCGGCTTCGATGATGTCGGCATCCGAGCCCAGACGCGACACAAGGAACAGCGAGCGCACCCCGTCCAGAGCGGGCTTCAACGACTCCGGCTCCGCGAAGTCACCCTCGACAGCCTCGACCCCGTCGGGGAACTCGGCCCGTGCACGGTTACGGGTGAGCCCTCTCAACGGCTCCACACCCCGTGCGTGCAACTCCCTCAGCAGTGCACTGCCTGTGTTTCCGGTGGCTCCGGTCACGAGGATCATGGGCGCGTTCTCCTGCCGTCGGGTGATCAACTTGAGAACACGCTAGAAACTCAATCGCGCTTCAGGTCAAGGAACTCCTGGTCCTTCCTTCCGGCTGCCAGGCACGCGCGCGAACACCCCGGCGCTTTGCACCGGGGACTGCTCTCCATCGATCTATCACCGCCTTTGCCACACACGTGAGTGACACCGAGACTCACCGCTCTGGCACACATTCCGTGAGGACGATCACCGAGTCAGGAAGCCGTCACCAGACGTGGGCGACGGCTTTCAACCGGCCCAACCCTCGCTGTTCTCCTTGCGGTCCGGCTGGTAGAGCGCCCATGACAGTTGTTCGGCGAAGCCGATGACCAGCGGCAACGGCAACTGGGCACGTCGCAGTCCGGGTACGGCACACCACGGCCCCGCGTCCTGGCCGAGACTCGAACCGCCCCACACTCAAGGAACACCCGCTCTACCAGCACCGCGCTGAAGTGCGGAAACAGCACGGCCATGAGGTCGTCACACCGCACCACGCTCCCACATGACGCGACGTCACAGGACTGGATCCCCGCTGATCGTCCTCACGGAATGTGTGTCAGATCCCCTCCCTCAGCTACAGCCCCCGACGTGCCGGGACGGTGGTGCCCCCTTCCCGGCGGCAGGAGATTCGCGTAGTCGACGAGAGCGGCACCGCGCAGGGACCGGGAGACAACGGCGAGATCCTCACCAGGGGCGCCACCATCATGCGTAGACATCTCGGACGCCCGGACGAAGCAGCCTGGACCGTCGTCGACGCGTGGTTGCACACCGGTGACGTCGGCCGCCTCGACGCCGACTGGTATGTATCCGACTCTGGTCGGGCGCTCGAAGGCCATAAGCATCCGCGGCCGGGAGGACATCTACCGCAAGGAGATCGAGGACATCCTGGCCGGAGATCCGTCCATCCTTGAGGTGGCCGTGATCTGTGTACCCGGCGAGAAGTGAGGAAAGGTCGTCGTTGCCTACGTGCAGCCGCGACCAGGTCGGACGGTCGGTACGGCAGTGCTGGACGCACTCTGTGCGCGCAGTCTCAGCGGCTGCAAGCGGCCGATCTCCTCCCTCGTCGAGGAGAGGCCATCCCCAAGAACGCGGTAGGCGTGATCGACGAGATCGCGGTGCGGGCAGCCCACGCCGCGGGGACAGCCGGCGCCTGACGTGCTCGGGGAGGGGCACGCTCAGGGCTGTTCTGTGCCCCCGACGGCGCGCAGGAGGAAGGGCAGCAGGCGGTCGGCCGTCTCCGCGGCGGACGCCGCGTCCACGTCGTCCGGCATCAGCGGGGTGAGGAAGAACCTGCTCATCATGGGGCCGATCACCAGGTCGCCGAGGAGGTCGGCGTTCTCGACCGGTGGGATCTCACCCCGGGCCACCGCGTGGCGCACGATCTCCACCGTACGTTGGCGCACGGGCGTCACGAAACTGCTGGTGAGCGCCTCGGCCAGAGGCACGTTGTGGGCGGCCTCGGCGATCAGGGACCGCAGTACCCCTCCCTCCTTGCCGGTCATGGAGGCGGCCTTGTCCCGGAGCAGAGCGCGCAGATCCCCTTCGAGGGTGCCGGTGTCCGTGGCCGCCGTGAGTTCCTGGGCATAGGCCGCGGCGGCGGCGACGACCAGGACCTCCTTGGAGGGCCAGCGGCGGTAGAGGGTGGCGGTGGACACTCCGGCGCGGGCAGCTACGGCGGCGGTGGTGAGCCCCCCGTAACCGCTCTCGCCCAGGACGGCCAGTGTCGCGTCCAGCAACGCCCGGTCTCGGGTGGCGTCGCGAGGGCGCCCCCGGCGCCCGGCCGCCCCGGTCATCGGCTGTCACCCGCGGGCATGTGGAAGGCGGCGGTGTCAGAGTGCCGAAAGAGTTGATCGGGGAGTGGTTCGACGAGTTCGAGATACGTGGGAGAGGTCACACGTCAAAGCTTACACTCTTACGAAACGAAATGACTTCGTTTCGTATATGCTCGCCCTCATGACCCAAGACACTTACGTGGATGTCACCCCCTCGGCGGATCACGCCACGGAAACCGTGACCCGGCTGCGTGCCACCTTCCAGACCGGTCGCACCAAGCCTCTGGCCTGGCGGAAGCAGCAGCTGCGAGCGCTGCGCACCCTGCTGACCGAGCACCAGGACGACTTCGAGGAGGCGCTGCACACCGACCTCGGCAAGAGCCCGACCGAGTCGCACATGATGGAGATCGGCTTCCTCGTCAGGGAGATCGACCACACCCTGCGCCACCTCGACCGATGGCTGCGCCCGAGCAGGGTGTCCGTGCCGCTGTCACTCATGCCGGGCCGCGCCTGGACGGTACGTGAGCCGCTGGGCACGGTGCTGGTCATCGCTCCCTGGAACTACCCGCTGAACCTGGCACTGGCCCCTCTCATCGGTGCACTGGCCGCCGGGAACTGCGTCGTCCTCAAGCCCAGCGAGGTCGCCCCGGCGACCTCGGCCGTGCTCGCCCACTGGCTGCCCCGGGTTCTGGACCCGCAGGCCGTCGCCGTCGTCGAGGGAGGCGTGCCGGAGACGACCGCCCTGCTGGACCAGCGGTTCGACCACATCTTCTACACCGGCAACGGCACGGTCGGGCGCATCGTCATGGCCGCCGCGGCCCGTCATCTCACCCCGGTCACCCTGGAGTTGGGCGGCAAGAGCCCCGCCGTCGTCGAACCCGGCGCCGACCTCGCGACGGCCGCGCGCCGCATCGCCTGGGGCAAGTTCGTGAACGCGGGCCAGACCTGTGTCGCTCCCGACTACGTGCTCGCCATAGGCCGGGCGGGCATCGAGATGGAGGCGCACCTGCGTGATGCGGTCCGCGAGATGTACGGCACCGAACCGGCCCGCAACAGTGACTACGGCCGCGTCATCAACGAGCGTCACTTCGACCGGCTGAGCGGCCTGCTGAACGACGGCCGGACCGTCGTCGGCGGCGACCACGACCGCGACGCCCGCTACATCGCCCCCACCGTCCTGGCTGACGTCGACCCCGACTCGGCCGTGATGCGCGACGAGATCTTCGGTCCCATCCTGCCCATCGTCCGGGTCCCCGACCTGGACGCGGCGATCTCCTTCATCACCGGGCGCGACAAGCCGCTGGCCCTCTACGCCTTCACCGCGTCCAAGCGCTCCAAGCGACGACTGATCGCCGAGACCTCCTCCGGCGGATTGACCTTCGGAGTCCCGACCGCGCAGCTCGCCGTGCCCGGCCTGCCCTTCGGCGGCGTCGGCGAGAGCGGTATGGGCCGCTACCACGGCTCGTACTCCCTGGACACCTTCAGCCACACCAAGTCCGTCCTGGACAAGCCGCTCCGGCCCGACACGCTGCGCGTGACCTACCCGCCCTACACCCCCTCCAAGGACCGCATACTGCGACGGATCATGTGAGCCGGGCGGGCAACGAGTCGCGATGCCGCCGAGGACTGCACGAGGCCTCGATCCCCACATTCACCATGTCAACGAAACCACCGGCCGACCGATACCGCGGAACACGGCGGGCCCCCGCTCTCGCGGGAGAGTGCCTGAGGGCCGGCGAAAGGATCACCGATGAAACCTGACCGTGCGGAAGCCTTCCGCCTGGAGCGCGCCGAGTGGCTGCGCTTCTGCGGGGAATTGGACGAGAAGGAATGGAGCGCGGCGAGCGCTGCGGCCGGATGGAGCGTGCAGGACGTGGTGGCGCACGTCGGCGCCACGTGCCGCTCCTTCTTCACGCCCTCCGTAGTGACCATGATGCGCATGAGGGACCTTGAGCGGACCAACGACCTGTTTGTCGACCGGCGCCGCGGCCGGCCGGTTTCACAGACACTCGCCGAGTACGAACGGTGGAGCCGGATGATCGGCGTGGCCGCCCGGCTGCCCCTCGACCGGATGCGTCTGCCGATGGCCGAGCTCGGCTGGTACCCGGGCGGGATGATGATCGCCGGCGCCATGACGTTCGACCACCACACCCACCTGCGCCATGACATCGCTCCCGCGCTGGGGCGTCCGGTTCCCGGCACCGACGCGAACCGGATGGCCGTGGTGCTGGAGTGGATGTTCGCCGTCGTACGGAACCAGCTGAAGTCGGCGCGGCCGGAGTGGTTCGACCGTCCCGTCACCATCGAGCTGGAAGGTCCCGGTGGGGACATCTGGACCGTGGGCCCGGGCGCCGCGGCGAAGGCCGGACCGTCGGACAAGCCGGCCGCCACGATCACCGGACTGGCCGTCGATTTCCCGGAATGGTCCACCCACCGCGCCGACTGGCGCCATCGGGACCTGCGGATCTCCGGCGACGCCGACTACGCCGCCCGGTTCCTGGACTTCGTGCGGGTGGTGTGACCGTCTGCCCTGACCCGGAAGTCGATCAGGCTTGGGAGCTGCCCCATGGTCGGAGAGCCTTCCGTGAGGCCGAGTGATGAGATGCGTTCGGCCGTGGCGAGTGTGCGCCCGTCGGGCTGAGCGGCACGCTGTCCGGAAACGCATCGCGCCGTCGCTCGGCGCAGGGTCGGTGAAGGAGTATCCGCAGCACCGTCGGGCGTCCCATCTTTCGGATCGCCTCCTGGAGCTGGGGATCAGCCCGGCTCGCGGCAGCGAGGACTCCGCTGCCGGAGGCGCCGAACACCACCGCGAACCGATGCCCGCACACCGGCTCCCGCAGTTCCTCCCTCAGCCGGGCCCGCCCGAAGAACACCTCTCGGTCCTCCGGCCTGAACCTGGCGAGGCCCCGGCAGGGCGGCGTCGCTTCCTCGTCCTGCTTGCGGGCCGACCGGGCCGACCCTGCGGTCTGGGCCGGCGAAGTCGCCGAGCAGCCCGCGCTCCGGGCCATCGCCCGATACGACAGTCCACCGGCTGCCGTGCGCGGCTGCCGCGGCTCATGCGCGAGGCGCTGTACCGGACCGGCTGCCGGATCCACCGGTCTTTCGGGACGTCCCACAGCCGGGTACCTCCGTCCTGCAAGGGGAGACAAGGGCGGCTGCGCAGCAGACATGCGTTTCGCGTTCGTTGCCAACCCATCCCCTTGCCATACGCATCCTTGATCAGACGTGACGGGTCTCTGACCTCGAACAATCCGCTGCGCCGAACCGAATTGATTGTGCCCTCGGCAGGTAGGTGCTGATCAACCTTCCGGTCGTCATCGTTGGCCGTGGCGTCGACCGGTCCGGCGTCCGAGCACCGGACAGCGACGCGCTTCAGAGCACCTCCGGAACACTTCAGGAACAACGAGGACGGACACGGATATGAGCAGCCAGATCTTTCCCCGCACGAGACTGATCGGCACCATCGCCACGGCCACGGTCGGCGCCCTGCTGGTCGGCGGGGCCTGCACGTCGCTTCCCCACGCCGCCGCACCCATCAAGTCCCTCCAGACCCAGTTGGTCGCGAACGACAAGATCAGCAACAGCTTCTCCATCAGCTTCGGTGCCGACCGGGCCACGATGGCCGCGCGCTACCGCACGGTGATCCAGCAGATCAGGGAGCGTGTGCGGAGCCAGAAAATGCTGACGTACACCACCCGCGACGGGAGATCGGTCACGGTCCGCGAGTCCCTGTACGACTCTGTCCTCCCGGAGGCGTCCAGCAGCACGCAGGACTACTTCGCCGTGCACCTTCAGGACCGGGACGGCACCTCCCAGGTCAGCCTCGTCCTGGACACGGGCAACCTGTACGTCGTCGGTTTCTGGGACCACGCGACCAGCACGTACTACCGCATGGGGGCGGGGCCCACGAACCCCGTAGGGGCGCGCACCGTCAGCGACGACTGGCTCACCAGCGGCCACTACGCGTACCTGACCGGAAACCAGGCGGGCAACTTCAACCGCCGGGACCAGGCGATCAACATCAACTCCATCAGAACCGCAATCGCGACCCTACGGAACCCCCACTCCTTCAGGCCCCAGGACGCGCAGGCGATCACCCTGCTCATCACGGCGTTCTCCGAAGCCGCTCGCTTCGACTACGTCTCCGACAGCATCGCGCGGACGATCGAGAACGGCGCGAGCTGGAACCTCGGCAACGTGGGCGTGTCGTTCACCAACAACTGGAGCAGCCTGTCGGGCTACCTCCGCAGCCGCCTGCGCGACGGAGAGCCGGTCCACTACTGGATCGACAGCAGGCTCCTGACCTCCCTGCAGGACATCGTCAGGCACCTCGCCGTTGCGTACATGGCATCCAACTGGCGCTACTCCGCTCCTCCGAAGGACGAACTCTGACCGACACCGCGCGACGACAGGGCCTCCTGGCAGCCCGGGCGGTGATCTCCCGGGCACGAACAGAGGGCCCTGACGCGTGTCCCGGCGAGAAGGTCTCGTCGTCGGTTCGGATTCGGTCGATGCCGTCGGTCGGCGAACCGGCTCGGCCGGCTCGGCGGCCTTGCCGAGGGGGCACTCCAGGGGGCCGCGGCGGAAATACGGGACCAGGATCAAATAGATGCATACCTGGCGCGGCGGCCTCGCCTTCAGTGTCCGATGGCGTTGACGGTGAGGCCGCGCGTCAACCGGAAACCTTCGGCCTTGATCCCGCGTCTGTGCAGGTAGGAGCGGTTGCTGCGGGAGCCGTACGCCTTGTCGGCCCGGATCCGGTCCGGATGATTGCGCGGCGTGCTCGGACCCAGCCTCGGGATCCGGATGGCTTCCAGGACCGCTTCGAATTGCGGGGAATCGCCCCGCTGCCCGGCCGTGATCACCACGGACAAGGGCTTCTGCCCTTGCTGGACCGCCAGGTGGGTCTTGCTGGTGAGTCCCCTGCGGGACGGACCGTCCGAGGGCATGGTCGAGCCGCTCGGCGGTGTCCTGATCTCCATGTGCAAGAACTCGGCGGTCGTCGGCGCGTTCGGCGTGGGCCGCGACGTGTTCAGCGTCAGCGCCACCCTCACCAGTGCCCAGGGCTACGCCGACCTGCCCGTACTCATCGGCATCACCATCGGCTATCTGGCGATGACGCTGCCCGCCGCCCTGTTCTTCCACACCGTCGAGCGAAGGTGGCGATCGTCCGATGAAGGCAGCCCCGAACGTCCTGGACGACGAGCCCGGCCCCAAAGCCCGTCGGCGCATCCGCCAGGGAAGTGCCGTCGCCTACCGTGCTGCTCGCCCTCCTCGGCGCGGTCGTCGTGCGCCTGGCCGGCGCCGGCCGGTTCACCGCCGAGAATTGGGGCCCGGTCCTCTTTCCGAGCGACGAGAACTTCGATGCCCTGTGGAATGTCCTGGGCGCAGGGATGCGGCACACCCTCGTCGCGGCCGTCGGCCCGACCGCCTACAACTCGGTGATCATCGCCGGGCTTGTGAGGGCCGGTGTGGAATCGCTGCCGCCCGTCAAGAGGTGATCCATATCGTTGGCAGTCAGAATCAGACTTTGAGTCTATGGACAGTGTCTGGTGGACTCGATGCCATGGCAGTGATGAACGAGCGCCTCGATCTGCGGGTCGACGGTGTGGATCTGAGTGTCGCAGCGAGCCGCCGGGACGGAACCGGCGTCCCCGTCGTCTTCCTGCACGGTTTCGGCTCCACGAAGGAGGACTACGCCGACGTCGCGTTCCACCCCGCGTTCGCCGGACGGCCCTTCCTCGCCTACGACGCTCCGGGCTGCGGAGAGACGGCATGCGAGGACCTGTCGAGGGTCTCGATCCCGTTCCTGGTACGGACCGCCCGGGCAGTGTTCGAGCGGGCGGGGATCCTGCGGTTCCACCTGGTCGGGCACTCCATGGGCGGGCTGACCGGACTGCTGCTGGCCCACCAGGAACCCGACCGCGTCCTCAGCTTCGTCGACATCGAGGGCAACGTGGCCTCGGAGGACTGCTTCCTGAGCCGCCAGATCCTCACCCACCCCTCGGGCGACGCCGAACGCTTCCTGGCCGACTTCACCGAACGGGCACGCCGTGCACCGCAGTTCGGCAGCGCCCTGTACGCGGCGGGTCTGCACCACAAGGTCCGGGCCGACGCGGTGCGTGGGATCTTCGAGTCGATGGTCGACCTGTCCGACCACGGCGACCTGATGACGAAGTTCCTGTCGCTGCCCTTCCCCCGCATGTTTCTGTACGGCGAGCAGAACTCCTCCCTGTCGTACCTGACGAAACTCGCCGCGAACGGCGTCGAGTTGGCGGAGATGCCACACAGCGGGCACTGGCCGATGTACTCCAACCCGGTCGCGATGTGGGAACGGATCGCCGACTTCCACGCCCGCGCCCAGCACTGACCAATCCCGACGGCACCGATGCTTCCCTTCCGGCCTTCCCAGGCCATCTCCCGTGTCCACGCGACCACCCCCGCCGAGGTCGCCACCGCTATCCGCCACGTCCACCGCACCTTCAACGGTCCCGTCAACGCCGCCGTGCAGCGCGCCGCCCTCACGGCCCTCCGGCTGGGCCCCGAGATCGCCGCGCCCATGTTCAAGGCGTACCAAGAGCGCCTTCTACGCGTTCGCCCGCTACGACGCCGACCTGCCGTCGACGTAAGTGACGCGCTTCCTCCTTGAGGAGGGCATCACCCGCATCACCACGGCCCGCGAACGGCTCCGGACCACCGGGGTGCCCTCGGCTCACGCATAGCCGCCGTCGTCTCCGCCCGGTTCATACGCGCCGTTGCCCGGGCGGGAACAGCCCCGGCCGCCCCACCCCTTGGCGGCCGGGGCCGTACGCATGCCCGTGGGGAGCGAGAAGAGAAGAGGGGCGCGGCGTGCTGCCGCCGGGGCCGGCAAGGCTCACGGCGGCAGCACGCCGCGCCAGGTGGATCTTCGTCAGCTCATCCGGTCGGCAAGTCGTAGTACCGCAGGGTCGTCACGCCCGTGCGGATGGCTTCGAGGGCCCGCTGTTCGGCGGCCACACGGGCGTCGGCCCGGTCGAGGGTCTGAGTCACGCCCTGCGCGGGGACGACCACCACGCCGTCCGCGTCGCCGACCACGAGGTCGCCGGGGTGCACCACGACATCCGCTACGCGTACCGGGGAGGCGAACCGGCCGGGATGTTCCTTTCCGGTGCCGACGACGGTGATGTGCCGGGCGAAGACGGGGAAGCCCAGCTCCGCCTGTTCGGCGGTGTCCCGTACCCCGCCGTCCACGACCAGGCCGAGGACGCCCCGCTGCTGGGCGGCGACCGCCAGGATCTCGCCCCAGTGGCCGTGCCGGGCGCCCTGGAGGTCGACGACGAGGACACTGCCGGCGGGGGCCTCGGCCACCGCCCGGTGCAGGGCGAGGTTGTCGCCGCCGATGCCCTGGACGGTGAACGCCGGGCCGGCCACGCAGGCTCCTGGCCAGGCGGCGCGCAGGGCGGGATCACAGGCGTGGGCGGTACCGGCGGAGGCTTCGTAGAGGGTGGCGGTGCTGTGCCCGCGGGCCATGTCCGTCATGCCTGGCTCCTGGTCTGAAGGGTGTGGTAGCCGAACTCGACGCGGGCCTCGCGCAGGGTGCGGCCGGCGCGTGCGGCGGCGACGATGTCCGCCTCGACGCGTTCGATGCGTTCGGCGCTCTCGACGATCCGCTCGGCCTCGGCGGCCGGTACGACGACCACGCCGTCGGCGTCGGCGCACACCAGCGCACCGGGGCGGACCTCGATGCCGCACACCGTCACCGGATCGCCGACGGCCACGAGCCGTACCCGGTCCTTGCCGGTGCGCATGAACCTGCCCCGGCTGAAGAGCGGGTAGTTCTGCGTGAGGGACGCCGAGACGTCGCGGCAGACGCCGTCGATCACGGTGCCGGCGATGCCGCTGTGGGCCGCGACCTCGGTCATGATGCCGCCCCAGACGGTGACGTCGGTACGGCCGGAGTTGTCGATGACGACGACGGCGCCCGGCGGTACGTCGTCGAGGAAGTCGCCGACCGTGCCGGGGCCGGCCTCGTCGACCGGTGCGTAGCGGACGGTGAAGGCCGGGCCGACCGCGCGGAAGTCGTCGGCCAGCGGAGTGATGCCGCGCAGGGCGCCCTCGATCCCGATCCGGTCGAGGGCGTCAGAGATCGCGGCGGTCGGCAGTGCACTGAGCCGCGCGGCGAGGTCGCTCATCACCGCACCTCCGTTCCGGCCAGGCGGGCGTCCCGCATCGCTTCCGGCAGCGGGACCCCGGCCCGTACCTCGGCCTCGACGGCGGCCTCCCGGTCCGCGAGCCGCCGGGCCTCCCGGAGCACCTCGGCGGCGCGCTCGCGCGGGACGACCACGACACCGCCCTCGTCAGCCAGCACCACATCGCCGGGGTGGACGGTCACCTCACCCAGCGGGACCGGCACGCCGGACGACTTCTGCCGCAGCCGGCCGCGCGCGGTCACCGGCACCTGGGCGCGGGCGAACACCGGGAAGCCGATCGCGCGCGCCTGCCCGACGTCCCGGCAGGCGCCGTCCGTGATCACGCCGCGGACGCCGCGCACGGAGGCGCCGACGCTGACGATTCCGCCCCACGAGGACACATCGGTACGGCCGCCGTTCGCGACCACGACGACGTCCTCGGCACCGGCCTCGGCGACCGCACTCGTCAGGATGTGCGCCCCGCCGTGCTCACCGGTCAGGGGTGCGAGTTCGATGGTCCGGGCGAACCCGGTCACCTTGGGAGTGCCCCACATCGGAGGCAGACCGCCCTGTCCGGGCGGAAGGCCGCAGGCGTCGAGGGCGTCGGACACGGTGGCGCTGTCCAATGCCTCGAACTGCGCCAACAGGGAAGTTTCAACGGTCATGCGGTTCAGTCAAACCCAACAGATTCATATACTGAAGGTCTGATTTCCTCTCTCTTCGATATGTGGAGCGTCTGATGATCGAGGTCCGTCAGGCCCGCTACTTCCTCGCCGTCGCGGAGACGCTCCACTTCGGCCGGGCGGCGGAACGGCTGAGGATGTCGCAGCCGCCGTTGAGCCAGGCGATCCTGCAGCTGGAGCGGCAGCTCGGCGTGCGGCTGTTCGACCGCAGTGAGCGCAGGGTGCGGCTGACGGAGACCGGCCGGGCTTTCGCCGAGGAGTGCCGCAAGCTGGTGGCGGCCGCCCGGCACGCTCATGACGTGGCGGCCCAGGCCGAGGCCGGGCTGGTGGGCACCTTGCGGATCGGGGTGGTGACCTCGGCGTTGAGCGAGCCGCTGCTGGGCACGCTGGCCGCCTTCCGTGAGGCCCGGCCACGCGTCGACCTGCATCTCACGGAGGTCGACACGGGGGAGGGGCAGGAGGCGGTCGCACGGCACGAGATCGACCTCGCCGTCATCCGGCCGAGCGCACCGGTGCGCGGTCTGCGGATGCGGCCCTGGCGGCACGACCAGTTCGTGATCGCGCTGCCGGAAGGCCATCCGCTGGCCGGGGACGCCACGGACCCGGTCGACCTCGCACGGTTCGCGGACGAGCCCTGGGTGTGGCTGCGCCGAGGCGCCTCCCCCGACTACCACGATCAGCTCATGGCGACCTGCCGCAGAGCCGGGTTCACCCCCGACGCACGCCACATCACCAATTCCATCCTCACCCAACTGGCGATGGTGGCCTGCGGTTTGGGCGTCACCCTCGTACCGAACGTCGCGGTCCGCTCGCTCCAGGGCCCCCTCGCCTACCGGCCCCTCACCGACTCCGCAGACATCGTGGAACTGTCCCTCGTCACCCGGGACGGCACGCACGAGCCGCTCGTGGAGGAGTTCCTGCGGCACGCGGCGAGGGACAGGCGGGAGACGGACCAGGCACACTCCCGCGACTCGGACCAGGCACGCGCCCGTGACCCGGACCAGGCACGCTCAACGTGACTCACCCGCCCGGGCCAGGACACCCCGCGCGTGTTCGAGGACCGGCCGGTCGACCATCCGTCCGTCGACGGTCGTGACCGAGTCACCGGCGTCGAGGACGCCACGCGCCCAGCGCAGTTCACCGGCGGTGGGAGTGAATCCGTCGGCCACGGGCCCCACTTGAGCGGGATGGACGCAGAGTTTTCCGGTGAACCCCAGTCGTCGGGCATGTGCGACGTCCGTGTCGAGCGCGTCGGCGTCCCGTACGGCGGTGGTGACACCGTCGAGGGGCGGGTGGACACCGGGAGTCGCCGCGGAGGCGAGGACCAGCCGGGAGCGGGCGTGGGTGAGGGCGAGGTGGTCGTCGTGGGCGACGCCGAGCTGGGTGGCCAGGTCCACGTTGCCGAAGGCGGCGCGCACGACACCGGGCACGGCGCACACCTCACGGGCCCGCTCGATGCCGAGAGCGGTTTCGACCAGCGGGATCAGCGGGCAGCGTCCGGCCGTACGGGCGGCGATCTCCGCGAGGACGGCCGGGTCCTCGGCCTTGGGGACCATGATCGGGCAGCCGTGGTCGGCCGCCCGTGACAGGTCCGCCTCGAACCACGCGCTACCGGGCGGATTGACGCGTACGACGGCTCTGTTGCCGAGGGTGAGCCAGGTGTCGGCGTTGTCGCGGGCGCGGTCCTTGTCGTCGGGGGCGACGGCGTCTTCGAGGTCGACGATGACGAGGCCGGCGCCGGAGGCGGTGGCCTTGTCGAAGCGGTCGGGCCGGTGACCGGGGACGAAGAGCAGGGTTCGCGCGGCGGCGATGCGGGCGGTGTCCGGGTGGCTCGGGGCCGGGCTCGGGCTCATACGAAGGTCACCTCGGCGGTGGCGTGGCGCGCCTCGCGGTGGGTGGCGAGGCGCAGCCGGGCGTGGCCGTCGGTGGGTGTGCCGTCGGCGAGGAGGTGCTCGCCGAGGAATGCCGGCCGGTGCAGCCGGTAGGACAGCGAGCGCACCTGCCGCTCCGGGGCGTTACGGCGGACCAGTTCCAGCATGAGCAGGGCCAGCAGCGGGCCGTGGACGACGAGTCCGGGGTAGCCCTCCACATCACGGCAGTACGGGGTGTCGTAGTGGATGCGGTGGGCGTTCGCGGTGAGCGCGCTGAACCGGAACAGCAGGGCCTCGGTCGGGTGCAGACGCAGGTGCCACGGTCCCTCGGGCTCCGGTACGGCCCGTACGTCGAGTGCGACCGGGTGCCGGGGTGCGGAGCCGGTGCCCGACCGGTAGACGATGTCCTGCTCCTCCACCAGACACAGACGGCCGTTCTGCCGGAACTCCTGGCGTTCGGTGACGAACAGCAGCTCACCGCTGCGGCCCTGCTTGGGGGTGACGGCGGCCAGGCTGCCGATCCGCTCGGTCGGCTCACCGAGCCGCAGCGGCTCGGTGATCTCGCAGCGCCCGCCCGCGAACATGCGCCTGCGGTCGGGGACGGGCGGCAGGAAGCGGGCGTCGCGCGGATGCCCGTCGGGGCCGAGGGCCCGCTGGGGTGCCCAGTGCAGGAAGTGGAGCCACTGCCACAGCGGCGGCAGCGGGTCGCCCGGCTTGGCGGCGGGCTCGGCCAGGTCCAGCAGCGCCGACAGCGCCGCCGCCGGAGCGGGTCGCAGGGCGTCCTCGTCGGTGACCGGTTCGGGGTGCCATGACTCCACGTGGGAGGCGAGGGAGACGGGCATGGGTTTGTTCCTTGCGTGATGGAGTCAGGTCAGCGGGGCGGTGGTGGTGGTCCGTGGGGCGGGCGTCGAGTCTTCCAGCAGGGAGGTGCGGGACGGTTCGGGTACGACCAGCGTGGCCAGGAAGGTCAGGCCGATGCACGCGGTGACGTACCAGAAGAAGACCGTCTCGTGGCCGCCGTTCTTCAGGGCCAGCGCGATCGGCTCGGTCAGACCGCCGAAGGTGGCGGTGACCAGGGCGTGCGGCAGGCCGACGCCCAGGGCCCGGACCTTGGTGGGGAACATCTCGGCCTTGATGACGGCGGCCAGGGCCGAGTAGCCGCTGAGGAAGGTCAGCGCCGCGGTCATCAGGGCGAAGGCGAGCCACGGGCTGCTCGTGTGCCCGAGGGCGGTCATGATCGGGACCGTCAGGAGCATCCCGCAGACGCAGAAGACGAACATGACCGGGCGGCGGCCGTGGCGGTCCGAGAGATGGCCCGCGACCGGTTGCAGCAGCATGTAGACGAAGAGCGCGGCGAAGCCGATGACGGAGACCGTGGACTTCGGGATGCCCGCGGTGTTCACGAGGTACTTCTGGAGGTACGTGGTGTACGTGTAGAAGGCGACGGTGCCGCCGATGGCGAGCCCGAAGACGGCCAGCAGCTGACGCGGGTACTCCGTGAACAGGGCGTACAGACCCTTGCGTTCCTGCGCCGTGGCGGCCTTCGCCTGCTCCTGCTCGAAATGCCGCGACTCCTGCATCGTGCGGCGCAGATACATCACGACCAGACCGGCCGCCGCGCCGATCACGAACGGGACGCGCCAGCCCCAGCTCTCCAACTGGCCCTCGGTGAGCAGGTTCTGCAGGACGATCGCCACGAGGAGCGCGGCGAGCTGGCCGAGCACGATGGACACGTACTGGAAGCTGGAGTAGAAGCCACGCCGTCCGGGCGGGGCGACCTCGGCGAGGTAGGAGGCGCTGGAGCCGAACTCGCCGCCGACGGACAGTCCTTGGAGCAGGCGTGCGAGGACCAGCAGGACGGGGGCCCAGAGCCCGATGCTCCGGTGGCCGGGGGCGAGGGCGATGGTGAGCGAGCCGACACTCATCAGGGTGACCGACAGGGTCAGTGCGCGGCGGCGGCCGTACTTGTCGGCATAGGCACCGAGGAGCCAGCCGCCGAGCGGGCGCATCAGGAATCCGACGGCGAACACGACCGCCGTGGACAGGAGTTGGGCGGTCCGGTTGCCCTCCGGGAAGAAGGCGGCGGCGAAGTAGATGCTGAAGGTGGCGTAGGCGAACCAGTCGTACCACTCGACGAGGTTGCCGAGGCAGCCGCGTACGACGTTGGCGGTGACCTGGGAGCGTGCGGGGACGGAGGTGCGGCTCTGCGACATGGGAAGCTCCGTTGCTCGTGTCGCGGTGGGGAGGGACGCGCGCGGTTCTCTTCGGCGGAGGCCGAATTCAACGGAAAAAGAGATCAGCGGAGGACGAAAGGGTTGCCGGCCGGGGCGCCGGTGTTGATCCAGACGCTCTTGTCCTCCAGGTAGGAGGTGATGGCTCCGATGCCGTTCTCGCGGCCGATGCCGGAGTCCTTGAAGCCGCCGAAGGGAGCCAGATAGCTCACCGCGCGGTAGGTGTTGACCCAGACGGTGCCCGAGCGGATGCGGTCGGCCATACGGAAGGCGCGGCCGATGTCGCCGGTCCAGACACCGGCGCCGAGGCCGTAGCGGCTGTCGTTGGCGAGGGTGACCGCTTCGTCCTCGTCCTTGAAGGGGATGACCGCGAGGACGGGCCCGAAGACCTCCTCCTGGGCGATGCGCATGCTGTTGCGCACGCCCGTGAAGACGGTCGGTTCGACGAACCAGCCCTGGCCGCCGACGGGTCTGCCACCGAGGGCGAGCCGGGCGCCTTCCCCCTGCGCGATGTCGATGTAGTCGAGCACCTTGGCGTACTGGGCGGGCGTGGTGATGGGCCCGACCTGGGTGGCCTCGTCCATCGGGTCGCCCGTCCGGGCCATGCGCGCCAGGTCGACCAGACGGTCCACGACCTCGTCGTGCACGCTCTCCTGGACCAGCAGCCGGGATCCGGCGATGCAGGTTTGTCCGGTGGCGGCGAAGATGCCGGAGACGGCGCCGTTCACGGCGGCTCCGAGATCGGCGTCGGCGAAGACGACGTTCGGTGACTTGCCGCCGAGTTCGAGGCTGACGTGCTTGAAGTCGCGGGCGGCGGCCTGGTTGATGTGACGGCCGGTGGCGTCCGAACCGGTGAAGGTGACCTTGCGGACCAGCGGGTGCTCGACGAGGGTGGCGCCGACGTCCCGGCCGAACCCGGTGACCACGTTGACCACCCCGGGCGGCAGCCCCGCCTCGTGGAGGAGCCGGACGAGTTCGAGGGTCGACGCGGAGGTGAACTCCGACGGCTTGATCACCACCGTGCAGCCCGCCGCGAGCGCTGGCGCGATCTTCCAGGCCAGCAGCAGGAGGGGCGAGTTCCAGGGCGTGATGACGGCGACGACCCCGACGGGCTCCTTCTTCGTGTAGGCGAAGTAGCCCTTCTTGTCCAGGGGCGGGACGGTGCCCTCGACCTTGTCCGCGAGCCCGCCGTAGTAGTGGAACCACTGGGGTACGTAGCCGACCTGGCCGTGCATCTCGGTGAACAGCTTGCCGTTGTCGCGGACCTCGGTCTCGGCGAGCCGACGGGCGTTCGCGGCGATGGTGTCACCGAGCCGCCGCAGCAGGGCACCCCGGGCGCTGGCGGTCAACTCGGCCCAGGGGCCGCTGTGCAGGGCGCGATGGGCGGCTCGCACCGCGTCGTCCACGTCCCGCTCGGTGCCTTTGGCGATCTCGGCCCAGGGCGTGCCCAGGTAGGGGTTGTCGGTCGGGAACCACTCACCGCCGGCGGCTTTGCGGCTCTCCCCGTCGATGAACATCTCGTAGCGCTGCATCCGCAATCCCGTCCGCTAGAAGGTGCCGAGGCCGAGGGCGGCGCGGAAGCCGTTCTTGTTGGCGACACCGTCGCGGGGTGGCAGCGCGCGCGGGGGCTCGGTGGTGTCGATGAGGACCTGGGCGTATGTGGTCGCCGCGCGGGCGGCGATGCGCGTGGCGAGGCCTTCGACCTGGGCGAGGGCGGTGATTCGCTCGGCGTCACGGATGCCGAACCCCTGGGCGACCGCGACGAGGTCGGTGCCCAGACCCGTGTGGCTGGGCTGCATACCGGTCTCGCCGAAGTGGGCGTTGTCGAGCACGACGACCGTGAGGTTGGGCGGGAGTCGGGCCCCGATGGTGGCCAAGGTGCCGATGCCCATGAGGTGTTCACCGTCGCCGGTGATCGCGACGACCGGGCGGTCCGGCCGGGCGAGGGCGAGGCCCAGGGCGAGGGGTGCGGCGCCTCCCATCGCGCCCCACAGGTAGAAGTTGGTGGGCCGGTCGCCGGCGGCGAACACGTCGTAGCTGGGGGAGCCGAGGCCGGTGACGACGAGCGTGTCCTCCGGGAGCCGGGCGATCAGGTCGGCGACGAAGCGACGGCGGTCGAGACGTACGTCAGAGGTGGTGGTCATCAGTTGCGCTCCCACTTCTTGCGGCCGATCAGCTTCTGTCCGAGGAGCACGGCGACCCGCTCGCCGGCCTCGAACACCGAGTCCAGAGCGGCCTCGACGGTCTCCGCGACGTCCTCGGGCTCGTCGGCCCGCAGCACGGTGATGCCCATGAGTTCCAGGGCCTGCCGGGTGGTGCTGCCCATGGGGCTCTGCCAGGGGTTGAACTCGGCGTACTCGCCGCGCATCGTCACCAGCGTCAGGAAGGGGAACCGGCACATCTCCAGCAGGGAGAACATGTTGACGCAGTTGCCGACCCCGCTGCTCTGCATCAACAGGACCGCGCGCTGACCACCCAGCCAGGCCCCGGCGACCACACCGACACCCTCCTCCTCGGTGGTGAGCACCACGTCATGGATCGCGGGGTCGCGCCGCGCCTCGACGAGAGTGTGGGAGTGGCCGGCGTCGGGCACGTAGGCGATCTGCTGGACGCCGCGCTTCTTCAGCGCGGCGAAGACGTCCTTCTGCCAGGAGGGCGGCGCGAGGGTGGGTGTCTCGTTCATGGGGC
Organism: Streptomyces griseiscabiei; assembly: GCF_020010925.1. Lineage (NCBI taxonomy): Bacteria > Bacillati > Actinomycetota > Actinomycetes > Kitasatosporales > Streptomycetaceae > Streptomyces > Streptomyces griseiscabiei. Next base: position 3,643,820 of record NZ_JAGJBZ010000002.1, read on the forward strand.
ACATCATGGGTACTGATGACTGACCCTGGACAATAGAAGTTTGTGATGCCCGCATGCGCCGCCCGCATAGCGAGCGGTTGTGAGCCGTCGTGGGCCCTGCGACCGCGCGCGTGGCTACTACGGTCCTGCGCTGAGAAAGCCCGAGACGAGGGCGCCGGACGCGGTGCGGCATTTCTCGAAGTACGCGTGCCGGGCACCCGGGAAGACATGGCTGGTGACCCGGGGGATACGGGCGGCGAGAAGGGGGAGGTCGTCCGGCGGGGTGAGCCGGTCCTGGCCGCCGTGGAGCAGCGGCGCCGGCGCCGTGACGCCGGGGAGCGCGTCCCAGGCATCGTGACTGTTGCTCACCACCAGATGGCCGTGGCGGGCGCGCGGGGGCATGCCCGGGTCGCCGAGGGCCGTGGACGGGCCGGGGTGGTCGGCGAGCCAGGCGGGGGAGCACAGCACATCAGGTCGATCAGTGCCCGGCGGGCGGCTTCCCGGTCGGCCTGGGCCAGGGCGCGTCGTACGGAGGCGTCCCTTCGACGGCGTGCGGACCCGCCGGGAGAGGTGCGGCGCAGGACGAGGCGCCGCACCCGGTCGGGGTGGCGTGCGGCGACCCACTGGGTCACGCGCCCGCCCATGGAGGTGCCGTACGCATCGGCGCGCTTGACGCCCAAGTGATCGAGCACCGCGATCACGTCGTCGGCGAACTGCTGGGTGGAGTACGGCCCTTGGGGCTTGACGCTCTAGCAGGTGCCGCGCATGTCGACGGTCATCGTGGAGTGGGTGGTGCGGAAGTCCGCGCGTAGGGCGTCCCGCCAGTGGTGGTTGTTCGCCTGCCTGGCCAGGGGGACGAACGGATGCCCGTCTCCCTGGCCAGGCAGGCCAGTGCCGTCCCGTGCCGTGCCGTCCTGGGCGCGGGCGATGGTGGTGGACGGATGTCGGATGTCGGGTGTCGCGTGTCGGTCATGCGGTGCCCCGGTGTCGTCCGATGGTCCTCGCGGACGGCTGGATCAGTGTGGTGGTCAGGCGCTCTCGGCGTCAGTGCCAGTGCCAGTGCCAGTGCCGGTGCCCGCGCCGGAGCCTTGGGCCTGGGCAGAAGGCCATCTGCCCTGCCGCACGGCCGAGTTGACCTGACGGACCAGCTCGCGTGCGACGACTTCCACGGAGGGAGGCGTGCGCCCGTGCCTCGGGGTGCCGAGGACGACCGAGCGCCACACGTCGGGTTCGCTCAGTGGCGCGGCGCTCAGCGTGCCCCGCGCGACGTCCTCGGCGATGCCCACACCGGGCAGGACGGTCCAGCCGTGCCCTGCCTGGACGAGCTGTTTCTGCACCCGCATGGAGTTGGTCTGGACGACGACGTCCATGGCGGCCCCGGACCGAACCGCCGCCGCGTCGATCAGGCGGCGCAGAGCGTGGCCCGAGGCGGGCATGATGAGCGAGTGCCGGGCCGCCTCCGTGAAGGGCACCGGGTCGTCGGCGCGGAGACCGGCGGTGGCCGGGGCGACCGCCCACAGACGCTCCCGCACCAGCGGGTAGGCGTTGAGGGAGGGCGTGCTGTCGAGGTTGTAGAGCAGGGTCAGATCGAGGTCGCCGACGTCGAGCCACTGCTGCAGATGGCCGGAGTAGGCGGTCATCAGACGAAGCTCGACGCCGGGGTGGGCGTGGGCGACAGCGGTCACCAGCGGCTCGGCCAGCAGATCGCTCGTGCTTTCCAGCAGCCCGACGGTGACGATGCCCGTCACCACACCAGGGCTCGGCTGTACCTCGGCGCGCGCCCGCTCCAGTTCGTCGAGGGCACGTCGAGCGCGGTCCACCATGATCGCTCCGGCGTCGGTGGGCCGCATGCCCTGCCCGGTCCGCTCGAAGAGGTCGATGCCCAGTTCCTGTTCCAGGGTGCGGATCTGCCGGGTGACCGCGGGCTGCACCAGATGCAACAGCTCCGCGGCACGCGTCACACTGCCCACCTCGGCGACCGTGACGATCGCCTTGAGCTGCTTGATGTCCACAGGGTCTGTCCTTCCCCAGCCGCCCCTGCCGGGGGTGCGTGAGTCATCCGCACCCCGCATGGGGGCATCACGCTTTGTTATTTCCTCTACGTTGTCATGAGCATCAATGATGGTACTCCCGGTACGGGAGCCGGGACCCGCACGCTCCTGGAGGCCGCCTCATGACCGAGCACCCCGAAGAACCACCGCTGGCCGGCATCACCGTCGTCAGCGTCGAGCAGGCGGTGGCCGCTCCCTTCGCCACCCGCCAGCTGGCCGATCTCGGCGCCCGGGTCATCAAGGTGGAGCGGCCCGGCGGGGGCGACTTCGCCCGCCGGTACGACACCACCGTGCACGGCGAGTCCAGCTACTTCGTGTGGCTCAACCGGTCGAAGGAATCGGTCACGCTCGATCTGAAGTCGGACCCGGGCCGCAGGATCCTGGACCAACTGCTCGCTGGAGCCGACGTGTTCGTGCAGAACCTGGCGCCGGGCGCGGCCGACAGGATGGGCCTGGGTCCCGAAGACCTCGCCGAGCGCTTCCCCGGTCTGATCCCCTGCTCTGTCTCCGGCTACGGCACCAGCGGCCCCTGGGCCGACCGCAAGGCGTACGACCTGCTGATCCAGTGCCAGACCGGCCTGGTTTCCCTGACCGGCGACGAGCACGGGGCGGCGCGCGTGGGGATCTCGATCGCCGACATTGCCGCCGGCATGTACGCCTACTCCGGCATCCTCACCGCCCTGCTCACCCGGGCGACCTCGGGCGCCGTACGGGCCGTGGAGGTGTCGCTGTTCGAGGCCCTCGCCGAGTGGCTGAGCCAGCCCGCCTACTACACCCGCTTCGGCGGCACCCAGCCCCCGCGCATCGGCACCCAGCACGCCACCATCGCCCCCTACGGTGCCTACCGCTGTGCCGATGGCAAGGACGTGCTGTTCTCCATCCAGAACGAGCGCGAATGGACGGCCCTGTGCGAGCGGTTCCTGGGGCAGCCGGGGCTTGTCGCGGACCAGCGGTTCGCCACCGGCTCGGCCCGTGTCGGCCACCGCGTCGAGCTGAACGCGATCGTGGCCGAGCGGTTCGGCGAGCTGACCAGTGATGCGGTGACGAAGCTGCTGGACGAGGCGGGCATCGCCAACGCGGGGGTGAACGGCATCGAGGAGTTCCTGGCTCACCCGGTGCTGAGCGAACGGGGCCGCTGGCGCGACGTACGAATCCCTGGGGAGGCCATGGTGCCCGCGCTGCTGCCGCCGGTCGACCTGGCCGGAACCGTCCCGCGCATGGACCCGGTGCCCGCGGCCGGGGAGCACACCGAGTCCGTCCTGGCCGAACTGGGATACGGCAGCACCGACATCGAACGCCTCAGGGCCGACAACGTCATCTGAACCACATCTGCACCACAAGGAGTTCCCGTATGAGCACCCTCGACATCCTCGCCGAGGACGAGCAGTTCATCGTCCGCACGGTGCGTGACTTCGTCGACAAGGAGGTGAAGCCGGTCGTCCAAGAGCTGGAGCACGCGAACACCTATCCCGAAGCCCTGATCGAGCAGATGAAGCAACTCGGCATCTTCGGCCTCGCGGTCCCCGAGGAGTACGGCGGCACCCCGGTCTCCACCCCTTGCTACGTCCTGATCACCGAGGAAGTGGCCCGCGGCTGGATGAGCCTGGCCGGCGCGATGGGCGGGCACACCGTGGTCGCCAAGCTGCTGCTGCGCTTCGGCACGGAGGAGCAGAAGCGCCGCTATCTGCCGCAGCTGGCCACGGGAGAGATCCGCGCGACCATGGCCCTGACCGAGCCTGGCGGCGGCTCCGACCTCCAGGCCATGCGTACGGTCGCCCGCAGGGACACCGACGGCTATCTGGTGAACGGCGCGAAGACATGGATCACCAACTCCCGGCGCTCTGGCCTGATCGCCCTGCTGTGCAAGACCGACCCTGAAGCCACGCCCGCTCACCAGGGCATCTCGATCCTCCTCGTCGAGCACGGGCCGGGCCTGACCGTCTCCCGTGACCTCCCCAAGCTCGGCTACAAGGGCGTGGAGAGCTGTGAGTTGTCGTTCGAGGACTACCGGGCGCCCGCGGACGCGGTGCTCGGCGGTGTCGAGGGCGTGGGTTTCGCCCAGATGATGAAGGGGCTGGAGACCGGCCGCCTCCAGGTCGCCGCCCGCGCTCTCGGGGTCGGCCGGGCGGCCTTCGAGGACGCGCTCGCCTACGCCCAGGAGCGCGAGTCGTTCGGCAAGCCGATCTGGAAGCATCAGTCCATCGGCAACTACCTCGCCGACATGGCGACCTCCCTCACCGCCGCCCGCCAACTCACTCTGTACGCCGCCCGCGAGTCGGACGCGGGCCGTCGTGTGGACATGGAGGCCGGCATGGCGAAGCTCTTCGCCTCCGAGACGGCCATGCAGATCGCCCTCAACGCCGTCCGTATCCACGGCGGTTACGGCTACTCCACCGAGTTCGACGTCGAACGCTATTTCCGGGACGCTCCGTTGATGATCGTCGGCGAAGGGACCAACGAGATCCAGCGCAACGTCATCGCAAGTCAGCTGGTCAAGCGCGGAGGTCTGGACGTATGAGGATCGTCGTCACTATGAAGTACGTGCCCGACGCCGTAGGTGCCCGGCACTTCGCCGATGCCCTGACCGCTGACCGCTGACCGCTGACCGTGCCGACGCCGGCAGCCCGCTCTCCGGGATGGACGAGTACGCGGTCGAGGCAGGCGCTGCGGATCGCGGAGTCAGGGGATGCGGCGAGGGATGAGGTCGACGATCTGCACGGCACCGACGCGACCGGCACCTCGTTGGTGCTGGCCAAGGCGATCGAAAAAGCCGGCTACGACCTGGTCATCTCCGGCAGGGCATCGACAGACGGTGCGATGGGCGTCGTTCTCGCGCTGCTGGCGAGCGAGGCGCTTTACCCCTCCTTCAAGGGCATCATGGCCGCCAAGAGGAAGCCGGTCGAGACGTGGGACCTGTCCACTGGAGATCGGCGCCGACCGGGCCGGGCTCGACCGTGCCCGCACGGTCGGGGAGTCGGCGATGGAGCGTCCGGCCCGTACCGCGCGGGCGTGATCGCCAACGACGAGGGCGAGGGCGGCAAGCAGCTCACCGAGTTCCACGCGGGCCAGAAGTGCCTCTGCATCAAAAGGAGTAGTTGTTCTGATGGGTGAAGTTCTCCTCTACGTCGACCACGTGGGCGGTGCCATCCACAAGTCCACCCTGGAGCTGCTGACCCTGGCCCGCCCATCGGCGAGCCCGTCGCCGTCGCACTGGGCACGGGTGCGGGTGACACCGCTGCCGCGCGCGCCGAACACGGCGCGACCCGCATGCTGACCCACGAGCGCCTGAATGCGCCGACTACCTCGTCGTACCGAAGGCCGACGCACTCGCGGTGTCGTTCTCGGCAACAGCGACCGGCAGGCGGCGGCGCCGGGTTGGCCGTTGGGGAAGTCGGTCGCCCGGTGGTCTTCGGCGGTCAACGAATCGCAGCGGGACTGCTTGGACGCTGCGGAGGCGGAAGCCTGGGCGACACGAGGTGCACGAGGAGCACGGTGGTGCCCACCTCTGCCGACGACGCGGTGACGCTGCAGCGGAGGAGCGGCCGGGGGCTCTAGGCGTTGCTCCACCCGGTTGTGCTGGAATACGAGTCAAGCAGGTCCACCACGAAGATCAGGGTCGAGCCCGCCGGGATCAACGGCGAAGGCGACTGATTGCCGTAGCCGAGACGCGGGGGAACGATGATCTCGCGCCGACCGCCGACCTTCATCCCCCGCACTCCCCGGTCCCAGCCCTTGATCACCTTGCCGCTGCCCAGGGCGAACTTGAACGGCTGACCGCGGTCCCACGAGGCATCGAACTCCTTGCCGGACTCGCAGGTCACCCCGACATAGTGGACCCTGACCACCATGCCCGGCTTCACCTCAGTCCCGTCCCCGACGACCAGATCCCGGATGGTCAGCTCGGTAGGAGCGTCACCTTCCGGAACGTTGACCACGGGCTTCGTCAGTTCACTCATCGCAGCCTCATCACTTTCAGCCGGAAGCCGTCGCGCGGACCGGTCGGGCACTCCCTGCAGCAGATGGTCACGCTACCGAGAACGCCCGTCCCCTTTCGCACGGCCGATGAATGCGACCAGCGACGCGGTGCAGAGTGCGGCCGCGGGCCGCACCGACGGCGAGCGGACGGTGGGATGCGGCACGGTCGGCCCGGTTTACGAGTTGGTGTGTGATGGCGGGTGAGGCGTCGCGCCTGGCCGGTGGCATGATCCTGGTGTGGCGCTCGTGGTCAATCGGGCGGTCCTGTCGCATCGGCTGTTCACGGGGATCTCTCGTCGCCATCTCGCTTGCCTGGCCAAGAAGTTGGCGGTGCCGGGGCAAGCCGGGGTCCGAGGGCCGTCGCGATGCTGTGCGAGGCCGTCGCGCTGCCTGCCGCGATGGCCACCATCGTGATGTTCCCCGAAGGTCCGCGTCGGTCGCGGGCTCTGAGCGTGTGGGCGGCAGTGGCCAGTTGCGGTCCAGTGCTCGGGTTCGTTCTGTCGGGAAGCTGAGCGGGGCGTTGTCGACCTCGTTCCTGCTGTTCACCTTCCATCTGCAGGACCGATCGGGCATCGGCCCGCTGGGCGCGGGCCTGACGATGCTGCCGCCGGCGGTCTCGCTGATCGTGTTCTCTTTGCTCGGCCATGCTCCTCGTCGCGGCCGGGATGGGATTCGGCATCGTGGGGCTGCAGTACATCGCAGTCAGCGGCGTCACCGAAGGCGATGCCGGGATCGCCGCCGGCATCCAGCTCGCGGCTGACCAGCTGGGTGGTGCGTCCGGGGCAGCGGTGTGTGTCGAGATCGGGCTCGCTCCGGGTCTGCATTCCTTCGATCCGTTCCTGACCGCCGCTCTGCCGGGCAACGTCTTCCACGGCCGAGCGAAGGTCACGTGCCCGTCCTTTGAGCGTCGACACCCGCGGTCCTGCTCTGTGAGATCCGTTCCTCTGCGGCTCGGATGCGGCGGAGCGCGTCGTCGTCAAGGCTCTGCTGCCATGACGGGGTCAGCGCGCGAACGCTTCGGTGAGGCGTACTCGGTAGCCGTCCTCTTCCATCAGCACGACGGTGACGCCGAACGGGGAGGGGTGATCCAGCTCAAGCGGGGTGAAGGAGAAGTCCACCGCCGCCTGGATCGGCGGCACCAGCTCGCCACCGGGCTGCGGCGCGAGGGCCGGACTCCAGTCGGGGGCGACCGACGCCCAGCCCTCGGGACCGCGTGCCAGGAGCTGTTCGGTGTAGGGGAACTGGTGCAGGACGTGCCCGTCGCGCGTGGCGAGCACCATGTTCAGGCACGGCACCGGGCCGACGACCGGCAACTCGCAGGCGGTGGCAACGTCGTGGGTCTCCCAGACGAGGACCACCTCGTCCGCGCCGGCAGCCGCGGCGACGTTCGCGAGTTCCGCGATCCCGGTGAGCGCGTCCTGGCCGACCTCGATCGGGCGGACCCAGATCATCCCGACCAACTCGCCGCGCACCAGCGGCATCATGAGCGGACGCGGCACCGCTCCCTCGCCCAGCCCGGCGGTGTACGCGCTCTTTGCCACGCCGACCAGTGCGTCCCACATCTGTGCTTCCACGGAAGCTCCCTCCGTCTGCCCGATCCGATCACCGCACCCTGTCACGGGGGTTGGGGCCGTGTCAGCCTGATGATCAGCAAGCCCCCGGAGGCGCATCCGTGGGCGGGCGCAGGGCTGCCCTGTGGCAAGGGACATCGCCGCCCATCCAACCGTTCCCATCCGCCAACCTCGGGAACGTATAGGGTCATACCACTGGACAGCTGTTCGGCCGCGTAGTCCGGCCCAGGCGGCTGACGGTCGTTCCGGGCCGGACGCCCCGGCCGGCTCGCATATTGCTTCGGCTGAGGTTCGCAAGCGACCGAGGGGCTGATGGGCTGATGGGCTCACGCATGACGACATTGCTGCCCGGCATCATGCGGGCACTTGAGCAGTTTCATGCCACCCGCCCCTGGGACCACAACGCCCACTACCACCGGTGGATCCTGCGCCGGCTCCCGAGACGTTTCAACAGGGCTCTGGACGTCGGATCGGGCAGCGGCGACCTCGCCAGACTGCTGGCCTCACGGGCCCGAGCGGTGCACGGGGTCGACGTCGATGCCTCGATCGTCGATCGCGCGCGGGAGCTCACAGACCCCGCCGCCCCGGTGACCTTCACCGTCGCAGACGCACTGGAGGGGGTGCTGCCGCCCGGCCCCTACGACGTCATCACATGTGTCGCCACCATCCACCACATGCCGTTCAGCGACGCCCTCGCCTGCTTCCGGCGGCACCTGGCGCCCGGTGGAACCCTGGTCGTCGTCGGCGTCTATCGCCCCCGGTCTCGCAGCGATTACCTGATCGACGCTGTGGCCATTCCGGCGAACATCGCCATGGCCTGGATCAAGAACAAAGGCCGCAGGACACCGCGACCAGCCTCAATGACCGCCCCGACCCGACCCGCGACCATGGCCTTCACAGACATCGTTCGCGATGCCCACCAGGTGCTACCCGGTGCACGGTTGCATCGACGGCTGTTCTGGCGGTACACGCTGGTCTGGCACCGGCACTACTGATCTTTTCGTAAGTCCGGTGGGTGTGCCGGGTGGATGGTCAGGCCGGTGTGGGCGAGGAAGGACTATGGCAGTTGTGGGTTGTGGGTTGTGGTTGATGCGGTGGATGCCTTTGATCACCTGCCGGTGATTCCGCCACGGCTGACCACGACCGTCAACACCAGGCAACAGGGGCGCTATCCGATCCGTTCCCGGCGAGTCCCTTCGCGTGTCCCCCCGCTGCGCGGGAACGGCCGGGGACGGCGCCCGACGCGGGGTCGTGTGGTGAGGGTCTCGGAACTGTTCCCGTCGCCGCCTTGTCGCGGCAACCGGCTGATAGCAGCAGGGTCTTGCCGCGTACGTGCGCACGTGCGACGGATTTGACGTCCTCGAAGGAACCTGGACGACCGCTTGGACATCCACATGGGCAGCGGCATGAACAGCAACCTGAACTGCAGCCTGAACACCCCATGGTTCAGCGGCGGTTGATCGTAAGGAGAGGAAGAAGTGAGCCCCGAGAGCGAGACCAAGGCGGACGGCGAACCGCGCTTCTCGGTGCTCAGACCTCTCAGAGCCTGGCGGCACGGGATGCGACTCGTCCTGGGGTCACCGAAGCAGCGGTCGCTGCTGGCACTCCTTCTCGTGCAGGCGGACCGGCCGGTGCCGCGGCACCGGATGGTCGACGGCCTGTGGGGCGACGCGCCACCGGAGCGTGCCGTCAACGTCGCCCGCCAAGACGTCGGCGCCTTCGCGCGGTTACTCGAACCCGAGCTGACCCAGCGGGCCCATGCCCGCGTCCTGGTGCGCGCGGCAGGCGGCTGCCGACTGGGCGCCTCGGACGAGGCGCTGGGGCTGCTGCGATTCCGGAATCCGCGTGACGCGACGCGGACCACGTCCGCCGCCGGGCGGACCGCAGCCGGATTTCCCCGCACGGTGTACTCCCACACGGTCTTCGCCGGGGTCGACCCCGAGTACCTGCGTGCTGTTCACCGGCCGCAGACCCGAACTGAAGTGGATGCGCGGGCTGTTGCCGGTCGTGGGGAGGGCCGCCCTCGCCCTGAGGTAGTTCGTTGTCATGGCCAGATACAACCTGCCCGCCGCGAGCGCGGACCTTCGCCCCGTGCTGCTTCGCCCCGGTTCTCAACTGCCTCTGTAATCAAGGCGTTTGCGGTGCGAGGGAAGCGACACCCCAGACCGCGAGGGACGTGAATCCGGGCGTGTCCGGAGCTGTCAAGGTCGGCGACGTACACTATAGTTATCCAATAGGTGGCGGGTTCCGGTCAGTGCCACCTCCCAGGACTCTTTCGTCACCACGATCATCGGCGTAGCCAGCGGAGGGCCCCATGCGAGTTCTGATCGTCGAGGACCATGCTGAAATCGCCGACGCGCTCAGGAGCGGACTCAACGACCACGGCTTCGAGACAGCGATAGCCGACACCTGCCAGACGGCCCTGGAACGCTACGCGGATGTGGACGCGGTCCTGCTGGACGTCGGACTGCCGGACGGCAACGGCATGGACGTCTGCCGCACCATCCGCGCCTCGTCCAGCGTTCCCATCATCATGGTCAGCGGTCGCGACGACGAGTTCGACCGCGTCCTCGGCCTGCGCATGGGGGCCGACGACTATGTGGTGAAGCCGTGCGGCCTGCGTGAACTCGTGGCCCGTATCGAGGCGGTGGTCCGGCGCGCCGTCGGCTGGGCCCGGTCGAGCGGCGGATCACGGGTGGTCGGCCCCCTTTCCATCGATCTCAAACAGCGCCGCGCGTTCATGGAGGGAGCGGAACTGCTCTTCACCCGCAAGGAGTTCGATCTGCTCGTACTGCTCACCGGAGAGCCGGGCAAGGTCTTCGACCGGGAGACGATCATGCGCCATGTCTGGGGCCAGCCCAGCGTGGGGGACACCCGGACCCTCGGTGTCCACATGGTCAGCCTGCGCCGGAAACTCGGAGCGCCCGAGCTGATCCAGACCGTGCGCGGAGTCGGTTTCCGTTTTGCGCTCTGACCTGCTCGCGCTCCGGCCTGCGGGGTCACGTCCTGGGCGACACTGCGTCCCGGAATCCGCGGGTCACGTCCGCAGGCCCCAGGTGTGCCGCGTGGTGCCGGCAGGGTGCGGTGCTTCTGTCCGATCGTTGTGAGTCAGCTGTGCGTCCGTGCCACCGGTCTCCGCTCCACCGTGGCAGCAGACCGCCCTACGCCGTACGAGAGGCACCCGCCGATGCTCCTGACCCTGTTCGCTTCTGTGGTGGGTCTCGCCGCGGCGCTCCTGGGTGCTGCCTACCGTTGCTGGTGCGTGAGACTGCTCGCCTCCCTGAACGCGGTCACCCGGACCATACGCCAGCTGGAGCGCGGCGAACCCGTGGAGCTCCTGGCCGAGCACGCCGGCCCGGCGCAGACCCGGGAACTGGTCGAATCCGTCAACCGCATCGCCTCCACCACCCAGGCCGTCGACGAGCGCTACCGCATGCTCCTGTCGGACATCGCGCACCAGCAGCGCACCACCCTCCACCTCCTCGGTATCCGTATGGAACGGCTGGCCGCCCATCTGTCGGCCCCCGGCGCCGAGGTGCACCACATGATCACCAATGACCTGGAACGGTTACGTGCCACCGTGTCGGATTTGCGCGAGGCGTCGACCGCCACCGTCAGCCCGCCCATCGAGGTCGACGCCGCCCTCGTGGTACGGGAGCGCGTCGCCGCGTGGGCCGATGCCGCCGTCGACCGCCAAGTGGTCCTGGACGCACCGTTCATGACCGGCCGAGCGACCGTCATGACCCGTAGCGGCACGCTGGAACGGGTGATCGACATCCTGCTGGACAACGCCGTCAGGATGTCCCGGCCCCGCGGTGCCGTCGTCGTGCGCACTGTGACGACCGGCGACCAGGTGCACATCCGGGTCACCGATGAGGGGCCTGGCATGACGCAGCGGGAACGGGAGGAGGCCGTGCGGGGAGGGCGGTTCGGCGGCCGGAGCTCCCGCCAGGGCGGGGGCGGCCACGACAGGAGTGATGACGGCGGCAGGGGCGCGCGTCCAGGGAAGGCCGGCAGCGAGGGGTGGGGTCTCGGGCTCTCCATCGCGCACATGCTGGTCGTCTCCCACGGAGGTGAACTCACCCTGGAGAACGGCCCCGGCGGGCGCGGGCTGACGGCACACATCCGGTTCCCGCAGGTGGCTCCCGTCGGAGCCGACCCGCTCCACCGGCCGCTGGACGGCCCGTCGAGCCGGGCCCGCGAGTAGGGATCGTGAGCAGGGATCGCGAGGAGAGGACGGATCGCCGTCAGGACGGTCGTTCCTGCGGTCACCCCTGCGGAGCGGCCGTCCTGACGGGAACCCACGTCCCTCCGGTCACCCGACGACTCCGCCGTCCACCCGCAGGACAGACCCGGTCACGTATGTCGCGTTCACCAGATAGGACACGCTGTCGGCCACTTCCTCCGCGGTCCCGAAGCGGCCCAGTGCGATGGAGGACACCAGGGTGTCACGGGTCTTCTCGGACAGTCCGCGCAGCATCTCGGTGTCGATGAAACCCGGCGCGACGGCGTTGACCCGGATGCCGAACCGGCCGAGCTCCTTGGCCAGGGAGCGGCTGAAGCCGATGATTCCCGCCTTCGTGGCCGAGTAGTTGGTCTGGGTGGCGTTGCCGAGGACCCCGGACACCGAGGACACGTTGATCACGCAGCCCGACTTGCGCTTGATCATGGGGAAGGCGGCGGCACGGCACACGTTGTAGGTGCCGGTCAGGTTGACGTCCATGACGTTGTGCCAGTCGGCGTCCTCCATCGTGGCGAGCGGGCCGTCCCGGACGATACCGGCCGAGGTGACGACCACCCGCAGCGGGCCCAGGTCCTGTTCGGTCCGTGTCACCCACTCGCCGACGGCCTGCGGATCGACGACGTCGGCCCGGGTCCCGACGGCGCGTCCGCCCAGGTCGGTCGCCTCCTTCTCCAGCGTCCGGGCGGCGTCGTCGCTGGAGCGGTGGCAGAAGGCCACGTCGAATCCGTCCCGCACCAGGCGGAGGACGACGGCCCGGCCGATGCCACGGGAACCGCCGGTCACCAGGGCGACGGGGCGGGCTTGTCCGGTGCTCTGCATACAGGTCTCCTGGGATCGTGCCTCGGTGGGCGGAGCCCCGGCGAGGGCCGCCGGGCGGCGACCGCGGAACGAGGCGACGGGGCGAACAGAAATGACTCGGGCGGACCCGGCGACGGCGAAGCCGGTGGGTCGGCCGGGTCACTCGGACCGACCGGACCGACCGGACGAGCCAAGCCAGCCAGACCAAGAAGGGCGGCCGACCGGACTAGCCAGGCGAGCCGACTCAGCAAGGTCGGCCGGACCTGCCGGGCCGACCGAGCCTGTTGGTTCATCCGGGACGGCCCGACCGGTCAGGCCAGCCGTACCCTGCCGCCCCGACCGGGCCAGTCGGCCGACCCGGACCAGCCGGACGACCCGGGACCAGTTGGATCAGCGGGATCAGCCGGACCAGCCGGACCAGACTGGGCGGACGGGCGGACGGGCGGACGGACGGACGGGCGGACGGACGGGCGGACGGGCCGCTCGGCCCGCCGCGCGCGACGCGTCAGGACTCTGCGATGCGCAGCAGGGCGGCGGCCGCCATCCCGCTCGGGTCGACCGAGGTGATCACCGCGGTCCGCCCCGCGGACGCCGGGTCCTGCTCGGCGAGGCTCAGGACCGACGCGATCTGGAACGCCGAGGACACCGAATGGGTCTCACCGATCAGGTCCGCCACCGGCGGCACGAGCGTTTCGGCACCGAACAGCTCGGTCAGCCGGGCGTGTTCGGCCTGACCCGCCCCGTCGGCCGTACCGGAGTGGGACACCGCCCAGACCTGGTCCGCCTTCTCCTCGACGGACGACAGGGCCGCCTCCACACAGTGCCCCACCGCCGCACCCCAGTCGCCGTCGGCGACCATACGGGTCCGCACCGAGAGCACCGACGCGAGCGGCCTGGTGCCGGGCGCCGGCTCCAGGCCGAGCAGGAAGATCGCGCAGCCCTCGCCGAGCGCGGTCTCGGGCTCGTCCTCGAACCGCCCGTAGTGCTCGACCAGGGACCGTGCGGTGGAGAACTCCTCCGCGGCCCCGCAGAGCACCTGCCGGGCCCGCCCGGTCAGCAGCAGTCGGCGCGAGTAGGTGAGTCCGACCATGCCGGTCGGCCGGCCGGCGCCGAGCGTGCTGTTGGGGCCGCGCAGGCCGTACCAGATGGCGCAGCGGCCGGCCGCGCCGTTCATCACCGCGTACGGGATCGTCGCCGGCTCCACGTGATACGGCCGGGCGCCGGTCAGGGAGCTGTGGGTGATCTCCATCGAGCTCTGCAGGCTGCCCGCGGTGGTGCCGAGCACGAGTGCGACGTCGTCGGCGCCGTCCTCGGGGTGGGCGACCTCTTCGAGGACGTGGCCGACCGTCGTGATCGTCAGGCCGGTCACCCGGTTCATCATCCGGGTGCCCTTGCGGCCGAGGCTCGCACGGATGTCGAAGCCGGGCACCACGGCGCCGTGGGTGGTGGGCACCTGCCATTCCAGGGGGTCCAACGGCCCGACGGCCGACCGGCGTTCGGCGATCCCGGCGGTGAACGCGGAACGCCCGACGCCGAACGGCGAGGTCGCCGACCATGTGCTGATCACCGGATAGGGCATGCCGGTCACCGTGCTTCCTTGTCGTAACGGCCGAGGACGACCACGGAGTTGTTGCCGCCGAAGGCCAGGCCGTTGTTCTGTACGATCCGCAGGTCCGCCGCGACCGACTCGTTGGGCACGCAGTCGATCTCGCACTCCGGGTCGGTCTCGACGTGGTTGATCGTGGGCGGGATGAAGCCGTGGGTGATCGCCAGTGAGCAGGCGATGGTGGCCAGCGCGCTCGCGGCGCCCATGGCGTGCCCCAGCATCGACTTCAGCGAGATGGTGCGGGGCGGCAGGTTGTCGTAGACGTCGCGGATCGCGCGCGACTCGGTCGTGTCGTTGGCCTTGGTACCGGTGCCGTGGGCCGAGATCAGGTCGACCTCGTGGGGCGCCACGCCCGCGTTCTCGAGCGCCGAGGTCATGCACCGGGAGACGCTGGACTGGTCGGGTACCGCGGGGTGGTGGGCGTCGCAGCTCAGCCCGTAGCCGAGGACCTCGGCGTAGATGCGGGCACCGCGGGCGAGTGCCGACTCCAGGCTCTCCAGCATCACCACCCCGGCCCCCTCGCTGTTGACGAGGCCCCGCCGGTCCTTGTCGAACGGTCGGCAGACGTCGGGGGCGACCGTGCCCAGCCGGTAGAACGAGACGAAGTTCTTCAGGCAGATGGCGTCCGCCCCGCCGCACAGGGCGAAGTCCGCGTCACCGACCCGGATCGCGTCGAAGCCGTTGCCCACGGAGTAGTTGCCCGCCGAGCAGGCGGTGCCCAGGGTGAGCGCCTCGACGTCCGTGAGGGCGAACTCCCGGGCCACCGCGGCGGACAGGCCGTTCACGCCGAGCCGCCGCGCCAGCGCGCGGTCCATTCCCTGCGGACCGCCCGCGACCCGCTGCGCCACCAGGGTGTCGGCGTCCCGCGACTCCCCGTCGGTGGTGCCGATGGAGATCTGGCCGCGCAGACCGCGCAGGTCCTCGTCGGTGAGACCGGCGTCCTCCACGGCCATCCGGGCGGCCGCCACCGAGAACTGGGTGGCCCGTCCCAGTTCCTTCACCGGAGTGTGGTGAATCCATTTCTCCGGTTCGAAGGCGGCCACTTCGCAGCCGTTGGCGTATTCGAAACCGGAGGTGTCGAACGCGGTGATCGGTGCGACGTTGCTGCGCCCGGTGCGCAACCCCTCGGTGAACTCAGCGACACCCGTGCCTATGCTGGAGAAAACCCCGAGCCCGGTGATGACAACGCGTTGGGACGCCGGCCTGCTGTCAGCTCGGGCAAGAGTTGAATTCATGAATACCCCTCATGGGTCGGTTCCGGTTCCTGCTGAATCCCTGCCGACCGCTACTTGGCCTTCGCCCTCGCCTCCTCCAGCACCTCGTAGATGCCTTCGAGGTTGATCATGCGCTTCATCTGGGCCTGCTCGATGGAGACCTGAAGGGAGACCTCGACGGAGGCGAGGATCTCGATGGAGCGCAGGGAGTCGGCGCCGTGCTCCTCGGCCAGCAGGCTGGTCTCGGTGACCTCTTCGGGCTCCACTTCGAGGATGTCGCAGACAATGCTCTTCACGTGCTTGCGGGTTGCTTCGTCGATGGTGGACACAATGCCTCCTGTGAGGAATGAGGGGATGGAATCGGCGGCGCGGCGCAATAGCGGCAGACGGAGCCGCCCGTAATTCACCGTTCCAGCTTTCCGGTTCGGTGCCGGGCGGGCAAGATGATGTTCTCTAAGATTGCGCGAAATTCGGCGGCCTGGATGGCTGGTTCACTGCGGCGGATTTCCGTGCTTGCGCGACGGAAGTTCGGAGTGCTTGTCCGCCAGCATCGTCAGCGAGCGAATCAGCACCTCGCGGGTGTCGGCCGGATCGATGACGTCGTCCACCAGCCCGCGCTCGGCCGCGTAGTAGGGATGCATGAGCTCGGACTTGTAGGCGGCGACCATCTCGGCCCGTACGGCGTCGGGGTCGTCGGCCTGGGCGATCTGCCGGCGGAAGATGACGTTGGCGGCACCCTCGGCGCCCATCACGGCGATCTCGTTGCTCGGCCAGGCGAAGGTGAGGTCGGCGCCGATGGACCGGGAGTCCATGACGATGTACGCGCCGCCGTAGGCCTTGCGCAAAATCAGGGAGATACGGGGCACGGTGGCGTTGCAGTAGGCGTACAGCAGCTTGGCGCCGCGCCGGATGATGCCGTTGTGCTCCTGGTCCACGCCCGGCAGGAAGCCCGGTACGTCGAGAAGGGTGACCAGCGGGATGTTGAAGGCGTCGCACATCTGAACGAAGCGTGCGCCCTTCTCCGAGGTGTCGATGTCCAGTACCCCGGCCATGGACTGGGGCTGGTTGGCCACGATCCCCACCACCTGGCCGCCCAGCCGGGCGAGTGCGCAGAGCAGGTTGCCCGCCCAGTGCTCGTGGACCTCGAAGTACTCGCCGTCGTCGACGATCTCCTTGATGACCCGCCGCATGTCGTAGGGCGTGCCGCCGTCGAGCGGGACCACCTCGGCCAAGGTCTCGCAGCGGCGGTCCGGCGGATCGGCGACGGGCAGGGCCGGCGGGTGCTCGCGGTTGTTCTGCGGCAACATCGACAGCAGGTAGCGCACGTCCTCCAGGCAGGACTGCTCGTCCGCGTGCGCGAAGTGGGCCACGCCCGAGGTGGTGCTGTGCACGTCGGCGCCGCCGAGCCCGTTCTGGGTGATCTCCTCGCCGGTGACCGCCTTGACGACGTCGGGCCCGGTGATGAACATCTGCGAGGTCTCGCGGACCATGAACACGAAGTCCGTCAGGGCCGGGCTGTAGGCCGCGCCGCCCGCGCACGGGCCGAGCATCACGCTGATCTGCGGGATGACCCCGGAGGCCCGGGTGTTGCGCTGGAAGATGCCGCCGTAGCCCGCGAGGGCGCTGACGCCTTCCTGGATGCGGGCGCCGGCGCCGTCGTTGAGGGAGACCAGCGGTGCGCCCGCCGCGATGGCCATGTCCATGATTTTGTGGATCTTCGCCGCGTGCGCCTCGCCCAGCGCGCCGCCGAAGATCCGGAAGTCATGGGCGTACACGAAGACCGTGCGGCCGTTCACCGTGCCCCAGCCGGTCACCACGCCGTCCGTGTAGGGCCGTTTGGCCTCCAGGCCGAAGCTCGTCGAGCGGTGCCGCCGCAGGGCCTCCACCTCGGTGAACGAGCCCGGGTCGAGGAGCAGGTCGATGCGCTCGCGCACGGTCAGCTTGCCCTTGGCGCGCTGTGCGGCGGTGGCCCGTTCGCCCGGTCCGTCCAGCACCGACCGCCTGAGCTCGGTGAGTTCGGCGACCCGGTTGTGCATGGTGGCGGGTTCCTCGGCGAGGCGCTCGGCGACCTGCGGAGAGGCCGGAGCGGAGGCCGGAGCGGTGTAGGTCGCCCGCTCCGCCTCCGGGGGCGCGCTCATCGGCCCCGTCCCAGGACGGCGATGTGCGCGGTGTCCGACCTCGGGTCGGTGTCGCACAGCACCACGGTGTCGTAGCGCTCGCGCCAGTGTGCCCAGTGCTCCGCCAGCGCCGCCCAGACGCTGGTGCAGTAGCCGCCGGGCGGCACACGGTGGACGTCGAGGCCGGGCGGCGCGGCCGCCTGGCCGGTCCAGGGGCCCATGACCACCAGCGGGCGCGGCGCGTCCACGGTCAGCTCGGCCAGCCGCGGGCCCAGCTCGCTCGCGTCGGCCAGGCGCAGGACGTCGGAGACCTCGCCGAAGCCGGAGCCGCGCTCGAAGAGCAGGAGCACACCTGAGTCCCGTACCGAGACGCCGTCGTGGACCACGGGGTCGTGGGCGGGCAGTGTGGTCTGCTCCAGCACCGCCAGCGCGAACACCGTCGACCGGTCGGTCTTCTCGTGCGCGGCGCCGATGCGCAGCGCGGTGAACGCGGCGCCGAGCCCCTGCTCGGTCACCGAGAAGCACTGTTCGGCCTTGCCGCCGGTGATCAGCCCGAGATGGGCGGAGACCGCCCGGACCGGGTTGACGTCGGGCAGCGCGGCGGCCAGCACGACCAGGTCGGGGACCGCGACGTCGGCGGGGAGCCGCTGGACGAGGAGGTCCACCATCTGGGTGTGGCTGGCCTGGCCGCCCGAGCGCAGCAGGTCCTCGTCCATCTTGCCGCCGAAGAGCTCGACCAGGTCGCGGTTGTAGCGCAGGACCGTCTCGTCGGGTTCGTAGGTGTCGCCGGGCGGTGTCACCACGGCACCGGCGCTCAGTCGCAGAGGCATGGTCAGTGGCCTTCCGTTCCTGTAGTCGTGTCCGCCAGGACGCGGGAGCCGGTCGGCCCCGGCTCGTCCTGTTGCGCGGCGGTGAAGACCATGGCCGTGAACGTGGAGCCGATCCCGGTGGCCAGGAACAGGTAGTTGCGGCCGGGCACCAGACGGCCCTCCTCCCGCAGGGTCACGTAGTTCACCATCAGGTCCGCCGTCAGGCAGTGGCTGTAGCGGGCGAGGTTCTCCAGATAGAGCTTGTCGGGCGGCCACCCGAGGTCCTGGACGATCTGGCCCCAGAACGTCCGGTTGGGGTGGGTGGGGATCACGATGTCGATGTCGTCGAAGGTGCAGCCCGCCGCCGTCACCACCTCCTCGATGAGTTCGCCCATCACCCTCGGGCGGTCGGCGCCGGCCTCCCGGTGTTCCTCCGCCGTCATCTGGACGCCCGCGGCGTACTCGCCGAAGGTGCGCACCGCGAACGAGCGCACCGGATCGCCGGGGCCGTTCCACGACAGCAGGCAGGCGCCCGCCGCCTCGCCGATGACACAAGAGTTGAAGATGATCTGGAGGTCGCGGGTGAAGATCTTCTCGCCCGTCAGGACCAGAGCTCGCGCCTCCGGATCGCCGTCGGCCTGCAGTAGCCGCCCGGCGACGTCGACGGCCGAGACCGTGCCCGCGCAGTTCTGCTGGGTGAGCGCGAACGCCGTGGCGTGCTCCAGGCCCAGCATCTTGAGCATCTCCTGCACCGGGTCCACCGTCGAGGGACCGGCGTGCGGGACGGCGTGCGGGTACACCACGTACTTGACCGAGCGGGGGTCGACGTCCGCGAGGATCTTCCGGGCGGGCGGCAGCACCAGGTCGTAGAGGCTGAGGTCGGGGTCGTAGCGGAGGGTGTCGAGGCCGTGGATGCTGCGGAACAGGTGGACCTGCGCCGGGCTCAGACCGAAGGCCTCGGCCCGCTCCTCGACGGTGGTTTCGCGTTCCGGCAGGAATATCTCGACGGCGTCCAGGGTGAGTGTGCCGCTCAGCATGACGGTTCCTCTCAGGTTTCCATGGCGTACAGGCAGGCCAGCAGCGTGCGGGCCTGGACGTTGATGTAGTGGGCGTGCCGGACCAGCCAGGTGAGCTGCCCCGCGCTCACCCACCGGTAGCCCTCCGGCGGGGTCAGCGGGGCCTCCTCCTCGTCCGCCTCCACCACCAGGTAGCGGCTCTCGGCGTTGAGGAAGCGGCCGCCCTCCTCCGAGTGCACGGCCTCGTAGCGGATCCGGTCCGGCTTCGCGGACAGCACCGTGGACAGGAAGGGCGGTTGCCGGTCGGGCGGCAGGTGGGCGAAGTTGCCCGGCACGCACTGCACGGTGGGCCCGAGTTCGACGGTGTCGAGGAAGCCGCCCTCCACCCGCGCGTGGACCAGGTAGTGCGGCACCCCGCCGATGCGCCGGGTCAGGAACGCGGTGATCCCCAGCCCCCGTGGTTCGAACAGCGGCTGCGTCCATGAGGTGACCTCGCGGCTGCCGGCCCGTACCTTGACCGCCACCACGTCGAAGTACCGCTCGTGCTCGTGCCGGATCCGGTGCTCCTCACGGATCCAGCCGCGCACCTGGGCCAGCGGCACCAGCTCGGTGCGTACGTCGTGCCGGGAGCGCTCGCCGGTGATCCAGGACAGCACCTCGGTGTCCGCATGCAGGGCGCCCGGCGCGGAGTCCGGGAACGGCAGGCAGGACAACACGGTCCGGGCGTCCATGTTGACGACGTTGTCGCACCGCAGCAGGGCATGTATCTGACCCAGCGTCAGCCAGCGGAAGTCGTCGTGCGCCTCCACCTCGCGGTCGGTCTCGACGATGAGGTTGCGATTGGCCTTGCGGTAGAACCACGAGCCGTGCTCCGACTGGAGGGTGTCGGCGACCACCCGCTCGGGCCGGACGAAGTGCTCCAAGTACCGTACGGGCGCTCCCTGGTGGACCCGGGTGTAGTTGCTGCGGGTGGCCTGCACGGTCGGCGACAGCTGGAGCAGGTTGCGATTGCCCGGCTCCATCTTGGCCTGCATCAGGAAGTGCAGCACCCCGCCGAACTCCTTGGCGAGGATGCCCAGGATGCCCACCTCGGGCTGCTCGATCACCGGCTGCTCCCACTCGGTGGCGGGGTCACCCTCGACCCGCGCCCGCAGCCCGCGCACCGTGAAGAACCGGCCGGTGCGGTGGCCCAGATCACCCGTGTCCGGGTGGAAGGACCAGGCGTCGAGACCGGCGAACGGGATCCGCTCCACCTCGAAGCGGTGCGCCCGGTCGCGGTCGGTGAGCCAGCCGTGGACGTCCTCGATCCGCAGATGTGCGCCCGCCGTGGTGGCCGCGGACAGGGCGAGCCGGCCGGACAGCCCGGCGTCGCCTCTCGGGCGCGGTGGTACGAGCACGGGGCTCGCGGCATGCCTGGTCATGGGTGGTTGCTACCTCTCCGATCGGTGGGGCGACGGGGCCAGGGAGGCGGCGTACGCGTCCAGCACCCCGCGGTGGTAGCCGGGTCCGAAACCGAGCCCTGCCACCTCGGGCACCAGCGCGCGCAGCCGCTCGACGGAGACCGCGCAGCCCGAGCCGGTGTCCCGGAACTCCCGCCGGCAGTCCAGCCCGAGCACCCGCTCCAGGTGGTCGACGATGTCCGCGACGGGCACGGCCGCGCCGGAGGCCACGTTGACGACCGTGCCGGGCGGGTCCTGCGCGAGGAGCCGGTCCACGACCGTGACCACGTCGGCCACGGCGATCAGGTCCCGGGTGGCCCGCAGATGGATCTGGACCAGGCCCTCGCGCAGCTGGCGCACCAGGGTGGGCAGCAACTGGTGCGACGGCTGGCGAGGGCCCACGACATGGCTGAGCCGCAGGATCAGGTGCTCGGCGCCGGACGCGCGCAGCCGTTCCTCCAGAGCGAGCTTGTGCCGCGCGTAGGGCGTGCCCGGGACGACCTGGTCGTCCTCCCGGCCGGGGCCGGCGAGGCCGCCGTACATGCCGGTGGACGAGGTCGAGAAGAACAGCAGGCGCCGGCCGTCGGCCCGGCACGCCTCGATGGTGTCGTCCAGGAGCGCGGCCTCCCGGGCGAACGCCTCCGGTGCCGTCGTGCTCGCCAGGGAGACGCCGGCGGCCAGGATCACGGTGTCCGGGTGCCGTTCGGCGACCGGGGCCAGGCTGTGGGCCAGGAAGCCCCGGCCCACCACCGTGCCCGCGGTGGCCCGACGCGTACTCATGAGGTCTGCCTCGTGAGTTCCTTGGCGGCCTTCCACCAGTCCGGGTTGTCGCCGTACCAGGCGATGGTGGCGGCGAGGCCCTCGTCGAGACCGATGGCCGGCTCGAAACCCAACTCGTCGCGGATCTTGCCGGCGTCCAGCGAGTACCGCAGGTCGTGGCCCTTGCGGTCGGCGACCCGGGTGATCATCGACCGGTCCGCGCCGCACAGGGCGAGCAGTCGCTCGGTGAGTTCCAGGTTGGTCAGCTCGTCGCCGCCGCCGATGTTGTAGACCTCACCGGCCCCGCCCTCGGTGAGCACCAGGTGCAGGGCCCGGCAGTGGTCCTCCACGTGCAGCCACTCGCGGACGTTGGCGCCGTCGCCGTACAGCGGGACCGGCCTGCCCTCCAGCAGGTTGGTCGCGAACAGCGGGATGACCTTCTCCGGGTGCTGGTGGGGGCCGTAGTTGTTGGAGCAGCGGGTGACGGACACCTGCAGCCCGTGGGTGCGCCAGGCGGCACGCGCCATCAGGTCGGAGGCAGCCTTGGACGCCGCGTAGGGGGAGTTGGGCAGTAGCGGGCTCCGCTCGGTCCAGGAGCCCTCGGCGACGGAGCCGTACACCTCGTCCGTGGAGACGTGCAGCAGCCGCGGCACCCCCGTGGCGCGGCAGGCGTCGAGGAGGTTCTGGGTGCCGATCACGTTCGTACGGACGAACTCCGCGGCGGACACCAGCGAGCGGTCCACGTGCGACTCCGCGGCGAAGTGCGCCACCGCGTCATGGCCGGGCAGCACCTCCAGCAGGAGCGGCAGGTCGCAGATGTCGCCCTCGACGAAGTCCAGGCGGTCGTGGCGGGCCGGCAGGTTCGCGCGATTGCCCGCGTAGGTCAGGCTGTCGACGACCGTGACACGCACGTCCGAGGTGCCCGGGTAGGCGCCGTCCAGCAGGGCGCGGACGTAGGCCGAGCCGATGAAGCCCGCCCCGCCCGTGACGAGGATCCTCATGAGTACTCCGTTGTGGATGGGGGCGTGAAGGTCCGCGCGAGGTCGCGGCCGGCGCCGCACAGCACGTCGGCGAGCAGGTCCGCCTGCCGCAGGCTCGCCTCCTCGGACCGGTCGACGGTGTCCGTACCGGCCGGGGCGGCCGGACCGGCTGTGCCGGACGGGCCGTCGGCGGCCGCCGCGCGCACGGCCCGGGCGAACGCACGGACCGTGGCCGCCACCTGGTCGTGCGCGCCGACGCCCACCTCGCGGGTGGTCGCCCCCCGGTCGAGGCGCAGTACCGCGGGGCGGTCGGCGGGCGGGGTGAAGGCGTGGTCGACCGTGATCCGCCCCTCGCTGCCCCGGAGTTCGTAGGACGAGCGGTAGGCGTGGTCCAGGCCGAAGTCCAGGTGGGCGCCGACCCCGTCCGGGGTGCGCACCAGCGCGCTGCCCGCGATGTGCACGCCTCGCCCGTCCCGTCCCTCGGTGAGAACGGCACCGGCCACGCGCAGGCCCGCGCCCAGGAAGTGGACGGCGGCCCGCACCGGGTACACGCCCACGTCCCACAACGCCCCGCCGCCCAGCGCCGGATCGAGCCTGATGTCACCATCGGGACGGCGCGGCACCGCGAACGACGCGTGGAACGAGCGCGGTTCGCCGATCGCGCCGTCGGCCAGCAGCCGCAGTACGGCCGCGTGCTGCGGGTGATGGACGAACATCACGTTCTCGCGCAGCACCAGTCCGCGGGCCCGGGCCAGCGCGAACAGTCGGCGACTGCGGTCCGGGTCGGTGGTCAGCGGCTTCTCCGCGAGCACGTGCTTGCCCGCGAGCAGCGCGGCCTCCACCCACTCGGCGTGCAGCGCCACGGGCAGCGGCACGTACACCGCCTCGACCTCGGGCAGCGCGAGCAGCGGCAGGTAACCGGCCACCGCCCGGCAGCCGTACGGCAGGGCGGTGCGGGCCGCCTTGCCGGCGTCCCGGCTGGCGACCGCGGCGAGGACCGTGTCCCCGGCGGCCGCCAGGGCGGGCAGCATCCGGCGGCGCGCGATGTCGGCGCAGCCGAGGACGCCGATCCGGACGGGATCGAGCACGGCTACCCCGCCACCTGTACGCGGCTGTGGTCGCCGATCACCAGCCGCTGGCGGCCGCTGTCGTCGGTCACCGGGCCGACTACGGCGGAGCGCCCGATGACGGACCCGTGCAGCCGGCCGGCCCGGTGGATCTCCGCGCCGTCCAGCACGATCGAGTAGTCCAGGCGCGAGTCCCGCAGGCCGCACTCCCGGCCGACCGAGGTGTGCGGGCCGATCGTGCAGTCCTCGACCCTGGTGCCCGCCCCGATGATCACCGGGCCCTCGATCCGGGACCGCACCACCTGGGCGCCCGCCTCCACGACGACCGCGCCGCTCAGCGCGGCAGGATCGTCCACGTCGCCGTCGATCCGGCGAACCATGCCGTCCAGCAGCTTGCGGTTGCACTCCAGTACGTCGTCGATCCGGCCGGTGTCCTTCCAGTAGCCGTGGTACTGGCCGGCCCGGACCTCGGCGCCGTCCGTGACCAGCCACTGGATGGCGTCGGTGATCTCCAGCTCGCCGCGGGCGCTGGCCTCGATGGAGTCGATCGCGCGGTGGATCTCCGGGGTGAAGAAGTACACGCCGGTCAGGGCGAGTTCGCTGCGCGCGTCCGTCGGCTTCTCCACCAGCCGGCGCACGGTGCCGTCCGGGTCCATCTCCACCACGCCGAAGGCGGAGGGGTCCGCGACCTTGTGCACGATCACGTGCGCGGGGGGACGGGTGCGCGCGAACTCCTCGGCCGCCTCGGTGACCCCTTCGACCAGCATGCAGTCGCCGAGGTACATCACGAAGTCGTCGTCGCCGAGGAAGTCCCGGGCGACGGACACGCAGTGGGCGAGACCGAGCGGGGAGTCCTGCCGCAGATAGGTCAGACGGGCGCCCAGCCGGGAACCGTCACCGAGCACCGCGGTGATCTCGGACTCCCAGCCACCGACGATGACGCCGATGTCGGTGACTCCCATGGCGACGATGTTGTCCAGGACGTGTTCGAGCACCGGCTTGTTGGCGACCGGGATGAGCTGCTTGGGCATGGAGTGGCTGAACGGCCGCAGGCGGGTGCCCGCCCCGCCCGAGAGCACCAGGGCTTTCATGGGAAAATGCCTCCTCGTGCGGCCGTGGATCCGGCCGTCGCGGTCACAACTTCTCGAGCACGCCCACCAGTTCGGCCGGCGGCGGCATCGCTGAGATCTCCTGGGCGAGGGCCGTGGCCCGTGTGGTGTACGAAGGCCGCGTCAGCAGGGTTCGGCAGGACTCCGCGAGGCGTTCCCTGGTGGCCTCGGCGGGCGTCAGTGTGATCGCCGCGCCGTAGTCGGCCAGCCGCCGCGTCGGGGGGCCGAGGATGCCCCACTGGGGGAGCAGCAGCTGCGGTACCCCCGCGTGCATGGCGTTGAGGGTGGTGACACCGCCGGCGTGGCCCACCAGCAGGTCGCAGGTGCGCAGAACCACATCCAGCGGGACCCAGCCCGCGTGCACGTCGCCGAGTTCGGCGCGCAGGTCGGCGGCCACGTTCTCGGGGGCGGCGATCACCACCTCCGCGTCGAGCGCGGCCACGTCCAGGGCCAGGGTGCGCAGGAACTCGTAGGCCTGGCGCAGGTATTCGGTGCCGTCGTCGTTGGCGACCCGGCTGCCGGCCGTGACGCACACCCGGGGGCGCTGGCCGCGGGTGTACATCCACGGCTGCAGCTCCCGCTGGGTATTGGCGGGCAGACAGGCCATCGGATGGGCGGGGGCCGCGTCGGCGGGCCGCAGACTGGGCGGGCAGACGTCGATGAACAGGTCGGGGGCGGGGAGCCCCGGAAGTCCGAACAGGTCCAGTTCCGGGCGGAGTTCGTCCTCCGCGGCCGGGTCGAGCAGGGTCGCCTCGACCGCGTCCCAGGCATGCCGTACGTAGGGCACGCCGAGACGCCTGGCGAGGAGACCGGCGGCGTACATCATGGTGCCGCCGACCACCACGTCCGGCCGCCAGTCATGCGCGAGGCGGGTGAGCGCGTCCAGCGTGGCGGCGGCCATCCGGCCGAACCAGCGGCCGGTGAACGCCGGTTGCTCGGCCGGGTCGGTGGGCGGCGTCAAGGTCGTGCCGTCCCGGTCCCGGTAGATGAAGTCGCTGATCGGGGAGGACGTCATCGACACGGCCGGCAGACCGACCCCGGCGACGACCGGCACGATGTCCCCGACCGAGGCCATGATGACCTCGTGTCCGGCCCCGCGCGCGGCGGTGGCCAGCGGGGCCAGCGCGAACACGGTCGCCGCGCTGCCGCCGGCGACGAAGAGGATCTTCACAGCGCTCCCCGTACCGCGTGCCGGGGACGCCGGCCCGCCTGCCAGCTGTGGGCCGTGCGGTAACCGTGCCCGCGGCCGAACCGGCGCCAGCGGGGCGAGGGCCGCACCAGGTGGCCCCCTGCGGTGTCGTCGTCGGAGCCGGCCGCCGCACGGGCGAAAAGCACGGTGACCACGGCAGCCAGTTCCTCCGCGGTCGGGTTGCCCCGGTCCACCCGGATCAGTCCGGCGAACGCGAGGGCCGCCGGGCCGTCCCGGTCCACCGCGGTGCTCGCGCCCTCAGTGGCGGGTCCGGGGTCCGTGACCTCGTCCGCGGGTCGCGGGGGCGTCCCGGTCAGGCCCGCGGCACGCTGTCCGTCACCGGTCCCGGTGGCGCGCGCGGGCAGGACGCGGGGTACGTCGACGTCGGGTGCTGTCCCCTCCTCGGCGACGGTGTCGTAGGGATGCTGGAGCAGGCCGGTTGCCGGCACGGTGGCCCCCTTGTCGTAGGTGTGGTGGTGCGGTCGGGCTGCCGGTCAGACGCTGTACGGGTCCTCGGTGCGGCCGGTGCGCAGGGTGCGCGCCCACCACACGAGCTGGTCGAACATGGTCTTGGCGGCGGCGTCGCAGCCGGCGGGGTCGACGGGGAACTCGCCCTCGTCGCCGATCTGCTCCCAGACGTTGTGGAAGCTCACCGTGTCGCGTACACCCACGGTGTGGGTCTCGGCGAACACCTGGCGTAGCTGTTCCACGGCGCGCAGCCCGCCGGCCATGCCGCCGTAGGAGACGAAGCCCACCGGCTTGGCCTGCCACTCCGTGCGGAAGCAGTCGATCGCGGTCTTCAGAGGAGCGGGGAAGCTGTGGTTGTACTCGGGCGTGACCACCACGAAGGCGTCGGCCGCCGCGAGCCGCGGCGCCAGCGCGGTCACCTGCGGGGAGCTGCCGTCGAGGTCGTCGGGGAGAGCGGCCTCGGCCAGGTCGACGAGGTCGACGTCCAGGCCGCCGTGGCGGTCGGCCCGGTCGGCCACCCAGGCCGCCACGAGGGGCGCGATGCGCCCCGAACGGGTGCTTCCCACGATGACGGCCAGCTTCAGCGGAGCGATCTCGGACACGGGCTTCCTCTCGGGTGGTGCGGTGACAGGGTGTGGGTGGTGCGGGAACGGGTGTCGGGCCGGGCGGAGGGGGCGCATCGGGCCGAGAGGCGCGGCGGTGTCGCCGTCAGCCGTCCCGGTGCGCCGGTACGGCGGTCGGGCGCGAGCGGCGCGGCGGCAGCAGCCCCATGAGGGCGACCGCCGTGCCGGCCGCGCCGACCACGGTGACGAGCACCAGGGCGGTGTGGCGCGCGTCGTCGGCCCCGGCGCCCAGGAGCGCTGCGACCAGCGCGGTCACCAGGGCGCCCGCCAACTGCACCGAGGTCTGGTAGATGCCGCCCGCCGCGCCGCGGTCCGCGTCCGGGACAGCGGACATGGCCTGGGTGTTGAGCGCGGCGAACTGGAGCACGAAGCCCAGCCCCACGAGCAGCAGGGCGGGCAGGGTCGCGGACGGATAGGAAGGGTGGTCCCCGGCCAGCAGGTACCACAGGTAGCCGGCCGGGGGTGCCCAGGTCCCCGTCGCGATCAGCCGGGTCGTGCCGTAGCGGCCCGCCAGCCGCGCCGAGAACCCCGCCGCCACCGCCACCGCCAGCGGCAGGGCCGCCGGCAGCAACGCCGCACCGGTCCGCAGCGGCGGCCAGCCCCGCGCCTCCTGGAGATCGAGGGTCACCACGAACAGGAAGCCGAGATACGAGCCGTTGAGCGCGGCCGCACCCGACGCGGAGCGCACCAGCAGCCTGTCGGTGAACAGCCGGGTACGCGTCAGTGGCCGGGGCGCGGCCCGCTCGACGTGGGCGAAGGCGGCCCCCAGAGCCGCTGCGAGCAGCAGCCCGGTGAGGGTGAGGGGGTCCGCCCAGCCCGCTTCCGGCCCTCTGGTGAGAGTCCATGCCAGGGCCGCGAGCGCGCCGATGGAGGTGACGGCGCCCGGCAGGTCGTACCGGTCGGAGACGCCGGCCCCGGCGGACAGCGCGTCGGCGGGCGTGTGCGTCGCGGCCTTGGGCCGGCCCGCCGGCCGGGCGGGCGCGGTGGCCGGCTCGCCCGGTGCACGGCCCGGGACGAGGCGCAGCCCGAACAGGAACAGCACCAGGGCGACCGGCGCCGGGAACAGGAACGTCCAGCGCCAACTCACCTCGGTCAGCAGCCCCGACAGCAGCAGCCCGGCCGAGAAGCCGCCCGCCCCGAACAGGGAGTACACCGAGACCGCCTTGTCGCGTGCCGACCCCGCCGGGTAGGCCGCCGCAATGATGGCCAGTCCGGTGGGCGCGGTGAGCGCCGCGCACACGCCCTTGACGAACCGTCCGCCGATCAGCAGCGGCCCGCTCGTCGCCAGCCCGCCCAGCAGGGAGGCCACCGCGAACACCAGCAGCGCCGCGAGGTACACCCGGCGGCGGCCCAGCAGTTCGACCACGCGTCCCGCGAGGAGCAGGGAACCGCCGAAGCCGAGGGCGAAGCCGCTCACCACCCAGCCGAGAGCGGTCCGGGACAGACCGAGATCGGAGCCGATCGACGGCAGGGCGACGACGGCAACCGACACCTCCAGGGCATCGATGAGCATGTTCGCGGACAGCACGCACAGCAGGCCCCACCCGAAGGCGGTCCTCGCGGAGTCGGCCGTCGCGGCCCTGTCGGTGGTCATGCGCCTGGCTCCTCGCCCTTCGTCCCGTCCGTCGGCCCGGCCGACCTCGTCCGGCCGGACCGCGGGTGTACGTGTTCGCGGCTGTCCGTGTGTCAGCCGCCGAGCAGGGTGCCGCCGCTGGCGTCGATGAACCCGCCGGTGATCCAGCGGGCGTCGTCGGAGGCCAGGAAGGCGACCACGTCGGCGATGTCACGGGTCTCGCCGACCCGGTTGAAGGCGGACAGGGCCGCCATCTGCTCGACGACCTCCGGGATGTCGAAGACCGGGGTGCCGTTGTTGGTGATGCCGGGGGCCACCGAGTTGACCGTGATGCCCCGGCCGCTCAGGTGCTTGGCGAAGTGCAGGGTGAGCTGTTCCACCGCGCCCTTCGTCATCGCGTACGCCACTTCCTGCGGGTTGGCGAAGCGGGTCAGCCCGGAGGAGATGTTGATGATGCGCCCGCCGTCCTGGAGGATGCCGAGCATCCGCTGGACGATGAAGAACGGCGCCTTGGCGTTGACCGCGACCAGCCGGTCGAAGATCTCCGGAGTGACCTCCTCGGGGGCCACGCCGCCCATGACGCCCGCGTTGTTCACCAGGATGTCGAGCCCGGTCGCGCCGTGCTCCTTGAGGCCCGCCTCCAGTGCCTCGAACAGCGCGTCCACGTCACCGGGGACACCCAGTTCGGCCCTGACGGAGAACGCCTTGCCGCCCGCCTCCGCGATACCGGCGACGACCCTCCCGGCCGCGTCGGCGTCGGTGTTGTAGTGCACCGCGACCAGTGCGCCGTCCTGTGCGAGACGCTCGGCGGTCGCCCGGCCGATTCCTCGGCTCGAACCCGTGACGAGCGCGGTATTGCCGGCGAGCCTGCTCATGAAAGTCCTCCAGAGATGGGGTGTTCGTTGTGGGGCAACCCGAGCCAGCGATGCAGCGCCGCCTCGGGACTCGTTCCGTCGGACCCGGTCCAGACGACATAGCCGTCCGGCCGTACGAGCACGGCGTCCAGGTCCGACAGGAGACCGCCGTCCGTGACGGTGGCGGCCACGGTGTGCACGCGGTCGCGCCAGGGCGCGGCCACGGCGGCCGGCTCCGACGTGCGGCCGCCGTCGCCGGAGAGGTCGAGCAGCAGTCCGCGGCCGCCGCGCAGCAGCTCCGCGGTGCTCGTCGGCCTCCCGTCCGCGGTCTCCAGCGCGGACGGCGGGAGACGCCTGCCGAGCAGGGGATGGTCGCCGGGGCCGACGTCGTAACGGATGTCCAGGCCGCTGATGGTGGCTGCGAGATGCCGACGGGTGTCGTCGGAGCGGATCAGTTCGCCGAGGACCGCCCGCAGGGGGTTCACCTCCGGGCCGCGGAGCAGCAGCAGCGCCTGCGCCCGGATCCCGGAGAGCACCCGTTCGCCCACGGCGTGCCGTTCGGCGTGGTAGCTGTCCAGCAGCCCCTGCGAGCCCTTGCGGGCCACCTGCACGGCCAGCTTCCAGCCCAGGTTGGCGGCGTCCTGAAGGCCGAGGTTCAGCGCCTGGCCGCCGATCGGCATCTGGGCGTGGGCGGCGTCGCCGGCCAGCAGCACCCGTCCGTCGCGATAGCGCGCGGCCTGCCGCGAGACGTCGCCGAAGGCGTTGATCCACAGCGGGGTGCCGCCGCTGACGTCCTCGCCGGTGACCCGCTTCCAGGCGGTGGCCAGCTCGGCGAAGTCCGGGGGAGAGGTCCTCGGCACGGCGGTGCGTCCGAACTCGTGCACCATGATCCGGGTCACGCCGTCCCCGCGCCGGGCCGCGATCGCGAGCCCGGCGTCCAGCCGCTCGAAACGCCGGTTGGGCACCTCGATGCCCGCCACGTCCGCCCGGATCAGCTCCCGGGCCGCGTTGGCACCGGGGAAGTCCAGCCCGGCGAGGCGGCGGACCGTGCTGTGCTCGCCGTCGCAGCCGACCACACACAGGGCCCGTACCGTCAGCGGACCGGACGGTCCCACGGCCTCGACGTCGACATGGTCCTCGGTCACCGTCAGCGCGGTCACCTCGTGACCGCGCCGGACGTCGGCGCCGAGCCCGCCCGCCCAGGCACCGAGCAGTGCCTCGGTGCGGTCCTGCGGCACCTTCCACTGGCCGGGGTGGCTGGTGGGCAGCGTGAGGTCGAGGGGGATCCCGCCGAAGTGGCCCCGGATGTCACCCGGCGCGGTGCCCAGCGCGTCCAGCAGGCCCCGGCTGTCGAACAGCTCCATCGTCCGGGCGTGCAGGGTGGACGCCCTCGACTCCGAGGTGGGCGCGAGCAGTCGCTCCAGCACGATGACGTCCGCGCCGCCCAGGCGCAGCTCGGCGGCGAGCATGAGCCCGACCGGCCCCGCTCCGACGACGACCACCTGGGTGTCCACCCGGTTCCCGGCCCTGGTCCGCTGGTCCTCTGCCATGGTCAGCGCCGCCGCTCCGCGTGGTCCTTGGCGTGGCCCAGCGTCGCCCGGCTGTTGGTGCTCAGCGCCGAGCGCACGTACTCCCGGGCGTCGGCGACGGTGGCCTCGTCGCCGAGGATCTTCGCGATGTTGGCGGTGTTGAGCACCACCGTGTGCTGCGAGGTGGCCCGGACACCGCCGTCGTTCTCGGTGAAGGTCCAGATCCCGGTGTGCAGCGTCATCAGCGCGGGCAGGGTGACCTGCTTGTACGCGATCTTCCGGTGCGGGAAGGCCACCCGGTACGACTTGGTGGTGTGCGTCGAACCGTCCTTGGCGCGGGTGTCCATCTCCAGGACCTGCAGTCCCGGGGTGTCCTCGGAGAATCGCACGGACGCCACGTGCGGCAGCCGCTCGACCCACAGGTCGGCCTCGTCGATGAAGTCGTACGCGTCCTTCGCGGAGCCGGCGATCTGCACGGTGTCCTCGAAGGAGAACGTCAACTCCTCTGTGCCATAAGCGAGTTCGACGTTCGACTTCAGTGCGGCCAGCTCGGAGCGGGAGTTGCGGTCGACGGCCTCGTCGATCCACTTCAGCCCCTCGGGGTCGTCGTCCACCGCCCGGTAGTCGTGCAGCAGCCGCACCCGCGAGGAGGAGTCCGACAGCGGCTCGATGATCCAGGTGCCGCCCATCGCCGCGACCGGCGGCGTGGAGACCTCCTGGCGGAAGGTGATGCGCAGCGCCCGCGGATCCAGGGTGCGGCGCGAGGTCCAGTTCTTCGCCTCGCCGTTGGCGGTGGCCCAGATCCGGATGCGCTCCTGGCCCTCGCCGCGCTCCACGTGGTCGACGTAGATGGTCGGCGGGAAGATCCGCGGCCAGTTCTCCACCTCGGCGACAAGCCGGTAGACGGCGTCCGCCGGGGCGTCGATCGTGATGTCGTGCTCGACCTCGCGGAGGCCCTCCTGCGACATGTCCTTACTCCTTGCTGGTCGATGCCGGTGGTGCCGGACGCGGTACGCGTCCGGCGGGCGGGTCAGAAGTTGCCCAGGCCGCCGCAGACGTTGAGGGCCTGCGCGGTGATGGAGGCGGCGGTGTCGGTGGCCAGGTAGCCGATCAGCCCGGCGACCTCCTCCGGTGTGGAGTAGCGGCCGAGCGGGATCTTGGCCTGGAACTTCTCGAGGATGGCGTCCTCGCTGGTGTCGTAGGCCGCCGCGTAGCCCTGCCGGACCCGCTGGGCCATGGGCGTCTCGACATACCCGGGGCAGACCGCGTTGACGGTGATGCCGGTCGGCGCCAGCTCGTTGCCCAGTGCCTTGGTGAAGCCGACCACGCCGTGCTTGGACGCCGAGTAGGGGGCGCCCAGGACCACACCCTGCTTGCCGGCGGTGGAGGCGATGTTGATGATCCGGCCGCGGGCCTTCTCACGCATGCCCCCGGTGGTGAGCACCTCTCGGGTCATGAGGAAGACGCTGTTGAGGTTGGTGTCGATGACGTCGAACCACACGTCGTCGGCGAGGTCGGCGGTGACTCCGCCGCCGCTCCGACCCGCATTGTTGACCAGCACGTCCACCGGCCCGAACGTGTCCACGACCGCCCGCACCAGCGCCTGGATCTCGTCCCGCGAACGGACGTCGCAGGCGGCGCCGCTCGCGTTGATGCCCTCCTCGCGCAACTGCTTGACCGTCGAGTCGACCTTCTGGGCGTCCCGGGCACAGATGAACACCCGGTGTCCGGACCCGCCCAGGGCCCGCGCGGCGGCCAGCCCGATTCCGCTGGTGGCCCCGGAGATCAGGGCCACCCGCTCGCCTTGCTGTGACATGTGCTCCCCTTTGTGGATCGGTGGCGCGGCCCGGCGAGGCGAGACCGCGGTGGTGGCTGCGTCGGTCAGGTCGTGCTGGGCACCACGAGCTGCTCGTTGACAAGCCGGAGGAGGGTACGCGGGGTGTCGGTGATGCCCAGCGCGTCGTCGTCGAGGCTGATCCCGAACTCGCGCTCGATGCTCCCGCAGGTCTCCAGCAGCGCCAGCGACTCGTAACCGAGGCTGTCGAAGGCGATGTCGAGGATGTCGGCCCCGGAGTCGACCCCCTCGGGGACACCGGCGGACGTGTGCAGGATCCGCTTGAGATCGTCGATGGTGAACTCGTGCTTGCTCATCGTGTGGGTCACTCCCTGTCGTGTGGGGCGTCCGTCGCGGGCGCTGTGGCCCGGCTCAGCCGGCCCGTCGTACGACGACGGCCGAGTTGAATCCGCCGTGTCCGCGGGCCACGACCAGAGCGGTGTGGACGTCCGCGGAGCGGGGCCGGTCGGTCACCAGGTCGAGTTCGTACGCCTCGTCCGGCGACACGTTGACCGTCGGTGGGATGGTGCGGTCGCGGATGGACAGCAGGGCCGCCACGACGTCCAGCGGCGCGGCACCCGAGTGCAGTCGGCCGGTCATCGTCTTGGGCGCGGTCACCGGCACTCCGCCGGGGCCGAACACCGCCTTGAGGGCGTCCGCCTCGATACGGTCCAGCTCGGGGACGGCCGCCGCGTCCGTGAAGACGACGTCGATGTCGCCCGGCGCCGATCGGGCGTCGTCCAGGGCCAGTTCGATCGCTCGGCGCAGACCGGGCGGTCGCCCGGTGGAGGGTGCGGGATCGAAGGTGGCCGCGTACCCGGCGAGTTCGCCGTACACCCGCGCCCCGCGCCGACTGGCCGCCTCGGCGTCCTCCAGGACGACGATCGCGCCGCCCTCGCCCGGTACGTGCCCGGCCGCCGCGGTGTCGAAGGGCAGATAGGCCCGGTCCGGGTCGTCCGAGGGGCTCAGCCTGCCGCCCGCAAGCTGGGCGACCCAGCCCCACGAGCAGATCGAGGCGTCCACCCCGCCGGAGACGATGACACGGGAACCCTTGCGGATCTGCCGCCGTGCCTGGGCGAGGGCGTCGAGGCCGCCCGCCTGGTCGCTGACGACGACCCCGCTCGGCCCGCGCATCCCGTGCCGGATGGAGATCTGGCCGGTGTTGACCGCGTAGAACCAGGCGAAGGACTGGTACGCGCTGACGTGCGCGCCGCCCTTGCTCCACAGGTTGCGCAGCTCGCGCTCGCCGAACTCGAACCCGCCGGACGAACTCGCGGTGATGACACCCGCGTCGAACTCCGGCAGCTCGTCCGGCTTGATGCCCGCGTCCTCCAGTGCCCAGTCCGCGGCCAGCAGCGCCAGCCGCGTCATGTGGTCGGTCTGGGCGATCAGCCGGCTCGGCAGATGCTCCTCCGCCACGAACCCGGGTACTTCGCCCGCCAGCCGGGACGGGTAGCTGTCCGGGGTGAAACGGGTGACGGGCCCGATACCGCTGCGCCCCTCGCAGGTCGCCGTCCAGTAGTCCTCGACGCCCAGCCCGTTGGGGGCCGTGACGCCCACTCCGGTGACCACCGCTGCGTGTGTCACGCCATGCTCCTTTCCACCTGTGCGGTCGGCTGTCAGCCGCGGTCGGCCGTGGTCAGAACCATGGCGCTCTGGAATCCGCCGAATCCGCTGCCGACGGTCAGGACGGTGTCGGTGCGCCACTCGCGGGCGGTCAGCGGCACGTAGTCCAGGTCGCACTCCGGGTCCGGGGTGTGCAGGTTGGCGGTCGGCGGCACCAGGTCGTTCTCGATGGCGAGAGCCGACGCCGCGATCTCGATGGAGCCGATCGCGCCCAGCGAGTGGCCGACCATGGACTTGATGGAGCTGACCGGCACGCGCCGGGCATGCTCGCCGAGACTCTGCTTGAACGCGGCGGTCTCGTGCCGGTCGTTCTGCTTGGTGCCGGAGCCGTGCGCGTTGATGTAGTGGATGTCCTCGGGGTTGAGCCGGGACTCGTGCAGGGCCATCCGGATCGCCTCGGCCATCTCGCGGCCGTCCGGCCGGAGCCCGGTCATGTGGAAGGCGTTGCACCGTGAGGCGTACCCGGCGATCTCGGCGTACACATGGGCGCCGCGCTTGAGGGCGGCCTCCCGCTCCTCCAGCACGAAGACGGCGGAGCCCTCACCGAGGACGAATCCGTTACGGGTCCCGTCGAAGGGCCGGGACGCGTGCTCGGGGTCGTCGTTGCGCGACGTGGTCGCCTTGATGGCGTCGAAGCACGCCACGGTGATGGGCGAGATCGGGGCGTCGGTTGCTCCCGCGATCATCACGTCGACCGAGCCCTCCCGGATCAGGTCGACCGCGTGGCCGACCGCGTCGAGACCGGAGGTGCAGCCCGTGGAGACCACCGTGGAGGGCCCCTCGGCGCCCACCGCCCACGCCACCTCGGCGGCGAACGAGCTAGGCACGAAGTGGTCGTAGAGGTGGGGGACGGCGTAGTTGTGGTCGACCGGGTCCAGCCGGCCGCCGTCGCTGACCACCTTGTATTCCTGGTCGAGGCTCATGGTGGCGCCGACCGCGCTGCCGATGGTGACACCCGTGCGGCACGGGTCGAGATCGGTGATCTCCAGCCCGCTGTCGGCCAGTGCCTCGCGGGTGGCGACGGTGACGAACTGGGCAGCCCGGTCCATCCGTCTGATCTCCTGCGGAGTCAGACCGTGTGCCTCGGGCGAGAAGTCGATCTCGGCGGCTACCCGTGAGCGGAACTGCGACGGGTCGAAGAAGGTGATGCCGCGGGTCGCGGTGCGGCCCTCGCTCAACAGGCTCCAGAAGTCCTTGACGCCGACTCCTCCGGGAGCCAGGACCCCTATTCCGGTGATGACTATGCGACGGCCCACGGGACGTGATCTCCGTTTCCCACCTCGTCGGGTGCTCGGTTCGCCGGTTCGGACGGCGCGGCTGTTGCTGCGGGCGCGCTCATGTGGCCGAGTCCCAGTGGTAGAAGCGGGTGGCCATCGCGTCGGCCGGTGATCGCCAGGTCGCCGGGTCGTAGGCGTTGATGAACGGCTTCAGGTCCTCGCTGATCCCCACGAAGGCGGGGTGGTGCCTGGCCTCCTGGATGGCGGCGCCGCCGTCGTCGGTGTCGAAGTCCTGGAGGTGGAGGTACAGGCCGCGGTAGGAGAAGAGCTGCCGCCGCCGGGTGCCCATCAGGTGCGGCATCTCGGTGGTGTCGAACTCGCCGAACAACCGGGCCACGTCGCCGCTGGAACCGGGTTCCATCCGGGCGACGATCAGGGTGCTGTGCATGAGGTGCGTCTCCTTTGCCTGCGCTTCGGCCGGGGCGTGGTGGCCCGCCGTGGATTCCTCGAGTGGTGTCTCAGGCAGGGCCGAACCAGCGCTCCAGGACGGGCGCGAGGTCCTCCGGGCGGGTCGCCGTCCACGCCACGTGGCCATCCGGGCGGACCAGTACGGCGGTCGTGCCGGCCAGCGGGCCGGGCTCGTGCGGGGCGGCCGTGACGACGTCCACCCGGTCCGCCCAGGGCGCCGCCGCCTCACGTAGCGGAGCGTCGTCCGCCAGGTCCAGCAGTACGCCCCGCGCGGGGTGCAGCAGCTGCGTGGTGCTGGTCTTGGCTTCGCCGCCGACCAGTTCCACGTGCGGCAGCCGGCGACCGAGCAGCGGGTGGTCGCCCGGACCGACGTCGTAGCGGATCTCCAGACCGCTCACCATGCGGGCCAGGTGCACGGTCACGTCCGGATGGGCGGTCAGCTCGCGCAGCACGTCACGCAGCGGCTGCATCTCCGAGCCGCTCAGGAACAGCAGTCCCTGGGCCCGGGTGTTCATCATCAGGCGCTCGCCGACGGGGTGGCGCTCCGAGTGGTAGGTGTCGAGCAGCGACTGCGGTGCGGTACCGCGCACCACCGCGGCGAGCTTCCAGCCGAGGTTCACCGAGTCCTGGAGGCTGGTGTTCATCCCCTGGCCGCCGGCCGGCAGATGGATGTGGGCGGAGTCACCGGCCAGCAGCACCCGGCCCCTGCGGTACTCGGTGACCTGCCGGGTGGCGTCCCCGAAGGAGCTGATCCAGACCGGCTCGCCGTGGGAGATGTCCTCGCCGGTCAGCCGCTGCCAGGCCGCCGCCACATCCGTGTAGGGGACGGGCTCGGTGCGCTTCTTCGGCGGGGTGCCGTTCTCGCACACGATCAGACGGGTGATGCCGTCGTCGAGGTGACCGACCATCACCATGCCGCCGGGCAGCGTCTCGCCGATCATGCGCTGCCGCAGGTCGAGACCGCGCACGTCGGCCAGGTACATCTCCAGGGTGGCGGCCGTGCCGGGGAAGTCGAAGCCGGCCATCCTGCGTACGGTGCTGCGCCCGCCGTCGCAGCCGACCAGGTAGGCGGCGCTCAGCGACAGCGCCCCCTCGGGACCGCGGACCTCGACCTCGACGTGGTCCGTGTGCTCGGTGAACGAGACCAGCTCGTGTCCGCGCCTGAGGTCGGCGCCCAGTTCGACGGCCCATTCCTCCAGTACGCCTTCGGTGCGCGACTGGGGGATCGTCTTGTTGGGAAGGTGCGCGCCGTCGAGAACGGACAGGTCCAGCGGTACGCCGCCGAAGTGGCCCTGTGCGCTGGTCTCCAGTTCGCCGAAGCGGGGCAGCAGCCCCCGCTGGTCGAACACCTCCATGGCGCGTGTGGTGAAGCCCAGTCCGCGGGACTCGCCGGTGGACTCCGGAAGCCGTTCGAGCACCGTCACCCGGATGCCCGCCAGGCGTAGCTCACCCGCCAGCATGAGCCCTGCCGGACCGGCTCCTACAACTATCACCTCGGTGTCCATGAACCCCTCCTCGCCCGAACTGCTCGGTGCTGCTTTTGGCATCGTGAAACCGTGGATCGCCTAATCGTTGAAACTCGGGAGACACCGGTCCGGACACACCGAATCCACAGGCGAACC
Organism: Streptomyces griseiscabiei; assembly: GCF_020010925.1. Lineage (NCBI taxonomy): Bacteria > Bacillati > Actinomycetota > Actinomycetes > Kitasatosporales > Streptomycetaceae > Streptomyces > Streptomyces griseiscabiei. The sequence goes on from NZ_JAGJBZ010000002.1 coordinate 3,681,556, forward strand.
TGCGTCGGTAAAGCGGGTGGGGAATTCCGGTCCGTTTCAGGGATCGCTGCGATGAGTGGTCCGTCGCAATACGGCGATCGGTTGTCTTTCCGTGGCCGTCGGCGAAAGTCCGCCAGGCGCTGTCCTTAGCTTCGTTGTTCGATGGAGGAAGGGTCAAGGACCTTCCTCTAAGCCAGGATGAAGTTTTCGCTAGGCATTGCCAGGTGATCGTTTAGTGCCATATGTACGCTCTATCGCTGAGTGTGAACTTAGTGACCTGATTGTCGGGCTGTGGCCGCCGGGCGTCGAGGCGCCCGGGATCGCAGGGCCCCGGCGTCTGCCCGGTTCGTCCGATGCGGTCATGTGACGCTGTGGAGGGTGAGAGCGCGTGGACGTTCGGTGTGTTCTCGGCGTCCGGCGGCGAGTACGGCAGGTGTGCTACGGCCCGAGCTCGTCTGCTCGGCGGGCGGGGAACGCGGCGGTTCGGTGCGGGTGGCGGCCCGGTGGCCCCGGGGCTGTTCGCGCTCGGTCGTGCCGTCGGGCATGAGCGGTTCCGGCAGGCGGGAGGGCGCGGACGGCGACTCCGCCGCCGCGGTGAGGGAGTCTTGGCCCGCCGGCGTCATCGCGCCGCGCAGACCACCGGGGCCGGCGGCGAGGAGAGCCGGTGGCGCACCCCGCTCACCTCGCGCGGAGTAGGTGACCGACTCGAACCGGCCGACCGGACCCCGGACTCGGTCCCGTACGGCGTGCGAGCCGAGGGCTTCCCGGCCGGGCACCGGAGTTGCCGGAGTGACGGCGGAGGATGACGGGGAACGAACACGGCCGGGGAGAGCCGGGCACTCGCCGGGCCTGGCCGGGATTCTATGTGTATATATGGCCGACATCTTTCCGCGCGCCGTTGCTGATTTCGGCTCCCCGCCCGGTGTAATTGCCAGGTGAATAGGGGTCCAGGGCGTCGGTTGCGCGGTGCCGGAGTGATGGGTATTACGTGTCGCATCCGCCCCGTTGTCGACCAGGACATTTCCGGCAGGTGACGGTTGGGTGAGGGGAGCACGCATGGCGGTTGTACTTTTCGGCAAAGCGCGACCGATGAATGTTACGCCGTTGTTAATTTTTTGGGTGGATCTGCTGTGCTGGGTTAGGGTCGGCCGAGGTTGCTGGAATTCGCATGGAGCTTTGGGGGGAGCATGATGAATCGCAGGGTGCGGCGGCGATGCCGCAATCTCTTACGTGACCTTGAAGTCGGGTATCCGCTCGATGTGCACGACTTATGTGCCCGACTGGGCGCCCGCCGGAATCGAGAAATTCGGTTGATCCCGTACCCTCTGGAGTCGCCCGGGCCGTTGGGTGTCTGCGTCGCGACCGAGACGGCCGACGTGATTTTCTATCAGCAGGACACCACCCGTCCGCACCAGGACCACATCATTCTCCACGAGGTGGGCCACATTCTGGTCGGGCATCTCTCGGTCCCCGCGGCCGAACCTCTCGGTGACGGACCGGGGGCCGACGGAGAGCACGTGCGCATGCGAACGGTCTACGACTCCGAGGAGGAGTTGGAGGCCGAACTGATCGCCACGATCATCCTGGAACGGTCCGCCATGCGCGGTGCCTGCCGGGGCATGGACAGCACCGCCGGGGCCGAGGACCCCGTACTCGAACGCATGGGACAGGCACTCATGAGCCGGACCTCCTGGCTGTGACCTGTGTGACGGCTTCCGGGGGACGGCTCTCCCGGCGGTCGGATCACCGGACGTGACCACACTCTCGGTACGGGGTGAGCAGTGCACATCAAGATCTTCATCTGCACCTACATCGACGTCATGGTCTGTCTCTGCGCGGCGATCCGGGTGGTCCATGTCCGGCGGTCGCCGGCCGACCTGCCCCTCAAGGCCATCACCAGGTGCACCGTCTGCATCGCGCTCGCGCTGGTGCTCTTCCATCCCTACGTCTACGCCTGGTTGTTGACCGCGACCAGAGGCGTCAACGTGCTCGTGACAAGTGTGGTCTGCATGACCGCGGCCTTCTGGCTGTTGAGGTTCTTCCACCTCTCGGCCGCGGGACCCGAGGGGGACCGCTCCCAGCTGGCCTCGGTCCTGTGCCTGCTGCTGTTCGCGTCGGCGGCCACCGCGGTGTGGGCGGCCTCGCCGGGGGCGCTGCGCGCCTCGCCCTCCGAGTGGCTGAACCGCGACGACGGCAGCGCGGCCGGGTTCGTCCTGGTCGTGTCCGGCTACATCGGCGGTGTCGCCGCCATGGCGATGCGCTGGTCCCTGGTGTACTCCGTCGTCACGATCCGCAGGAACCTTCGCATGGCGCTGCGCATCCTCTCGGTCGCGCTGGTGGCCGAGTTGTGCGCCAGTGTCTTCAAAGTCCTGTCCTTGGCCGCCCAGTTCGCGTTCACCGTGGACTCGGAGGTACTGAACGGCATCTGGTACGTGACCACCCTGTTCGGCGTGTGGACGCTGGTCGCCGGCGTGACCCACCCCGTCACGGTCGAGGTCGTCGCCCGTATCGCGTCCGCGTTCGTGCGACGTACCAGGTTCCGTGAACTCGGCCCGCTCTGGCGTGCGTTGCACGACACCTTCCCCGAACTGGCCCTGCCCCAGGTCTCCGAGTGGTGGTGGACCCGCGGCTCCTATGTCTGGCCCTGGCGGGCACGCGCCTACTACCGGCGGGTGATCGAGATACGGGACGGCCTGGTGCGCCTCACGCCGTACTGCGCCCTCGGTGACGAACGCGCGGCGCGGGCCGCCGGGGAGGCGAAGGGCCTGACGGGCCGCGACCTCGAACTGTATGCCGGGGCCGCGGTGGTGGCCGCGGCACTGGCGCGCAGAGCCAGGGGCGCCCCGGTCGACGAACCCTGTGCGGTCCCGGACGGCGGCGGCCACGACCTGGACTCGGACGCGCGCTGGCTGGTGAGTCTGTCCAGGGCGTTGACAACGATCGAGGCTTCCGGCAGTGTGCCCGCGGACCAAGCGGGCTCGTACACCGAGACGGCCGGGTCCGTACGGGACTGACACCGCGCGCCGGACGATGCAGCGGCCGGCCGGGGACGCCCGCTGCGGCGTGTCCGGCCGGCCGTCGGCATCAGCCGCCGCGTGCCGTCGGCCGTGCCGCACGCTCGGGCGCTGCTCCACGGCAGCCCCACTCTTCGCTCGCGTTACCGTGCCGTGACCCCGTACGCCGTACGCTGCAGGGGTCCGGCACCGTCCGTACCGGAGCGGGCCGACGCCGTGCAACACGGTGTCTGTCTCCGCTAAAGTCTGAGGGCACATCACTTCGACCACGCACGGAAGGGAGCGTCCTGTGCCGGGTGGCGAGAGCGGGGCCGCGAACCGGCATCAGCCCGCCGGTGACTTCACCCAGTGCCTGAACGATCTCTTTGCGTCCGTGACGTACCAGAGTGACAAAGGCCGCACGCAGTCGTACTCCACGCCGTACGTGGCCCGGAAGATCACCGAGGACCCCTCCCACGACACGACGGTCTCCCGCGTCTATCTGGCGGGGCTGCGCTCCGGGCGCAACACCAATCCGACCATCGCGGTGGTCAAGGCCCTCGCCAAGTTCTTCGACGAGCGCCGTACGCCGGACATGCCGCCCATCACGGCGGCCTACCTGCTCGGTGTCGAGGAGGTCGAGGAGGTCGAGGAACTGGAGCGCAAGCTCACCGACCGCCAGGTGCGCACCATCGCGATGCGGGCGGGTGAGATGACCCCCGCGATGCGCCGTCAGCTCCTGCGGATGCTCGACGCGCTCGACGAGCAGGCCCTCCCCGCCGCGACGGACCGGGACTGACGCCGACCGCACCCCACGCATGGCGTGACGCACGGTTGTTGCGAGCGAAACCATTGCGAACCTGCCCCAGGGTAGGGCTTGTTGCGCTGTCCCAAGGGTAACTGCCGTACCTCTCCCGTCAGTGCCCCCTGCTTACGGCCAACCCCCCGTGTTTTCCGGTCTGTTGCCGGGCGTAGGGGGGCCGTGTGTGGCCGTCGCGATCCCGCGTAAAGTATAGTTTACGAGCAGGCCGGGCGATGAATGCCGTGCGCCTTCATGAACCGCAGCCTCACACACCGCTACCACTGGAGCCGTCCTGTCCTGACGGGGCGGCGGATTGGGTATGGGTCACTGAGCACCATGAGTGGAATCCTCGCAGGCAAGCGCATCCTGGTCACCGGCGTCCTGACCGACTTCTCCATCGCCTTCCATGTGGCACGCCTCGCCCAGGAGGAGGGCGCCGAGGTCGTCCTGACCGGCTTCGGTCACCTCCCGGTCGTCCAGCGGGCGGCCCGTCGGCTGCCGAAGCCGGCCCCCGTCATCGAGCTGGACGTCCAGAACCAGCGGCACCTGGACGAGCTCCCCGCCCGCGTCGCCGAGCACCTCGGTGAAGGAGTCGGCCTCGACGGGCTCGTGCACTCCATCGGCTTCGCCCCCCAGGACGCCCTCGGCGGCAACTTCCTCAACGCGCCCTGGTCGTCGGTCGCCACGGCCGTCGAAATCTCGGCGTTCTCCCTGAAATCCCTCACCACGGCCGTGCTGCCCCTCATGGAGCGGCGCGGCGGATCCGTGGTCGGAATGAGCCTCGACTCGCAGGTCACCTGGCCGATGTACGACTGGATGGGCGTGGCCAAGGCCGCCCTCGAATCGGCGTCGCGCTACCTCGCCCGTGATCTGGCCGACAGGAACATCCGCGTCAACCTGGTCTCCGCCGGCCCCGTCAAGACGGTCGCCGCCCGCTCCATCCCCGGCTTCGCCCATCTCGTCAAGGTGTGGGACGACCGCTCCCCGATGGAGTGGGACATCAACGACCCCGAGCCCGCGGCCCGCGGCGTGGTCGGCCTGTTGTCCGACTGGTTCCCGAAGACCACCGGCGAGGTCCTCCACGTCGACGGGGGACTGCACGCCATCGGCGGATAGCGCCGCCGAGGCGCGCCGGCCGGACCACGGTCACCGCCCACCCACTCCACTCCTGAAGGAGCGTCATGCAAGAGGGACCGGCAGCCCGTCGCGACACCGCGTCGTGGGCGCTGATCATCGCCAGTGCCGCGGGCTTCATGGCCGCACTCGACAACCTTGTCGTCACCACCGCCCTGCCCTCGATCCGTGCGGACCTGGGCGGCGGACTCGGCGATCTGGAGTGGACGGTGAGTGCCTACACACTCACCTTCGCCGTGCTCCTGATGCTGGGCGCCGCCCTCGGCGACCGGTTCGGGCGCCGGCGGCTCTTCGCCGTCGGCCTCGGGATCTTCACCGTCGCCTCCGCCGGTGCGGCGCTGGCACCCGGGATGGAGGCACTCATCGCGGCGCGGGCCGTGCAGGGGCTCGGCGCGGCGATCATGATGCCGCTGACACTCACCCTGCTGTCCGCCGCCGTCCCGCCGGAGCGGCGGGGATTCGCCTTCGGTGTGTGGGGCGCGGTCAACGGCCTCGCCGTGGCGGCCGGCCCGCTGATCGGCGGCACCCTCACCGAGCACATCTCCTGGCAGTGGATCTTCTGGATCAACGTCCCGCTGGGAGCCGTACTCCTCCCGCTGGCCCTGCTGCGGCTGAACGAGAGCCGCGGACCCTACCCACGGCTCGACCTGGTCGGCACCGCCCTCGCCAGCGTCGGCATGTTCGGCATCGTCTACGCCCTCATCCGCGGCAACAGCGACGGCTGGTCCAGCTCCGCCGTCCTGGCCGGACTGATCGGCGGCGCGGCCCTGATCGTCGTGTTCATCGCCTACGAGAGGCGGGCGGCGACCCCGATGCTGCCGATGCGCCTCTTCCGCAGCCGCGCCTTCAGCGCCGTGAACGCCGCGAGCCTGTTCATGTTCGTCGGCATGTTCGGGTCCATCTTCCTGCTCAGCCAGTTCCTCCAGGACGTCGGCGGCTACTCACCCATGGAGGCCGGGGTGCGGATGCTGCCGTGGACCGCCATGCCGATGATCGCCGCGCCCATCGCGGGCGCTCTCTCCGACCGCTTCGGCGGACAGCCCGTAGTGGTCACGGGCCTGGTGTGCCAGGCCACCGGAGTCGGGCTCCTCGCCCTGGCGGTCTCCACCGACGTGTCGTATCCGCAACTCGTACCGTCCCTCGTGATCAGTGGCATCGGCATGGGCTTCTTCTTCGCCCCGACGGCCAACCTCGTCATGAGCAGCGTCCGCCCTGAGGAACAGGGCATCGCCTCCGGTGCCAACAACGCGCTGCGCGAGGTCGGCGGCGCACTGGGCGTCGCGACCATGTCGGCCGTCTTCTCCGCCCAGGGCGGCTACCTGTCGGCCCGGCAGTTCGTCGACGGACTCACCCCCGCGCTGTGGGTCGGCACCGGGTCCGTCCTGCTCGCCGCCGTCGCCGCCGCGCTGGTACCCCGTCAGACGGGACGGATCCGCGACAAGGGCGTCGAGCGCCCGGACCCCGTCACGGCCTGACAAGCCCTCGTTCTCTCCCGCCCCGGACGCCCCGGTGACCCTGCGAACCACCTGGGGTCCCCGCCGTCACGTCCGGGAGGCGGGGGTGCCGTACGGAGCCGGTGGCGCCCCCCGCGCGCCGGTTCCCTTTTCCGACAGCGCAGAGGAGCGCAATATGGCCATTCATGGCAACGCCGTGCACCACAGGCCCGAGGTGGGCACGTACGTCATCGACCCCGCACAGTCGGCCGTCCGTTTCCGTATCCGCAACTTCTTCGGACTGGTCGTCGTCCGCGGCACCTTCGCCGTCTCACGGGGCGAGGTGGTGGTGGCGGACCCCGCGACGTCCTCGACCGTCGAGGCCGTGATCTCCGCGGCGAGCATCGACACCGGCAACGAGAAGCGGGACACCCATGTCCGCGAGGCGGCGTTCCTCGATGTCGCCACCCACGCCGAGATGCACTTCCGCGGCGAGCGCGTAGAGGCCGGTGACGAGGCCCATCTGTTGCACGGGCGTCTCACGGTGCGCGGGATCAGCAAGCCGGCCGCCCTGACGCTCGACACCGTCTCGGGCGACGAACGACGACTGGTGGTCCACGCGGTCACCACCGTCGACCGGTACGCCTTCGGTGTCACCAAGGGGAAGGGGTCCATGGGCCGTCACCTCACCCTGGACCTCGACGTGGTCGCCGAGCGCCGCTGACCGCGTCGGCTCCCTCGGTCGACAACTTCGCGGAATCTTAGAAGAAAGTTCCTTGCCCGTCGGATTCCCGGACTGTGAAACTGAAGCCCGAATTCCCGGACAATAACAACGGCGAATAACGGTCGCGGCGCCGCACGTCCTGTGCGTGCGCGCACCGCTATTCGTCCTGGCCGGATAAAAGTCGCTCGGCCGAGGGCCCCCAGCGGGACCCCACGGGAATCCAACGGAGTCAAGGGAAAGGAAAGAGTCATGGGAGCGGACAATACGGCTCTGGTCATCGGAGCCACCGGAAACGTGGGCCCCATCGTCGTCCGACAACTGATCGACGAGGGTGTCACCACGCGAGCCCTGCTCCTGGCGGACGACCCCAGGGCGGGACGCCTGCCGGACGAGGGGTTCGAGGTCTTCCACGGCGACCTGGCCGACCCCGACAGTCTGCTGCCCGCCCTCGACGGAGTCGAGTCGGTCCTGCTGATGTGGCCGTTCTTCACCCTGAACGTCGACACGGCGCCGGCGGTCCTGGAGCGCATCGCACGACAGGCCAAGCGCATCGTCTTCGTCTCCTCGATCGGCGTGCACATCGGCTACGAGCACACGGACAACAACTGCCACGCCTACCTCGAGGAGCTGATCGAGAAGACCGGTCTGGAGTGGACCTTCCTGCAGACCACCGGGTTCGCGGCCAACGCCCGGCTCTCCTACGCCCAGCAGATCAAGGCCACCGGAATCGTGCGGTCCCCCTACGGCGCCGCCGCCCGCTCCTCCATCCACGAAGGCGATGTCGCCGCGGTCGCGGTACAGGCCCTGCAGAGCAGTGAACTCGCCGGCCGGCGCCTGGTCGTCACCGGGCCCGAGGTCCTCACCCAGATCGAGCAGGTGAAGATCATCGGCGAGATCATCGGGACCGAGCCGACCTGGCAGGACGTACCGGCCGAGGCCGCGCTGAAGGCCATGGTGTCCGCGGGCTGGCCGCCCGCGTACGCCAGCGGCGCGCTCGAGTACTTCGAGATGCTCACCAAGGAGCCCGAGCTGATCACCACGACCGTCGAGGAGGTCCTCGGCCGTCCGCCGCGCACCTTCCGCGAGTGGGCGGTGGAGTTCGCCGATGACTTCCGCTGACGCGGCACGCGAGGGCTTCCGCACCTTCCTGGTCCTGCGCACGGACGGGACCGGGGTGGCCCAGGAGGCCGTGCGGGCGCTGGTGGAACAGACCTCGGACCCGAGCCGCCCCGACGGATTCCTCTCCTCCCGGATCCACCTCGGTCTCGACGGGGACGTCGTCGTGCACTCCGTCGCCTGGCGCGACGAGACGAGCGCCCGCGACGGCTACCCGGCCCGCGTCGAAGAGGCACTGCTGGACCGGCTCGGCAGGAAAGCCCTGCTCCGCACCGACCTGGTCGGCGGCACGCCGGAACCGGGTGTACGGGGCCCGTCGGCGAACAGCCCTCCCGGTCTGGTCTGCGTCGCGGTCCGGCACGTCGCCGACCGGGCGGCCGCCGAGGCCATGGCGGACCTGCTGCGCCGCAGCGGGGACTGGAAGAAGGACTTCCCCGGGTTCGTCTCGGCGACGCCGTACATCGGCACCGACGGCCGGACCTATGTCAACTACCCGCAGTGGACGGACCGCGGCGCGTTCGACGCGTACATGAGTGATCGGCGCAACGTGGACGGGCAGCAGGGCATCAGCGCCCTGGAGGTCGCGCCGCCGGACCTGTTCCTGTGCACCCTGGTCGCCGAGACCGTCGCGGCCGGCTGACCGAATGACCGGACGACCGGATGAGGGGAGCGGCCCTCCAACCGGGAGCGGCGCGCTCCCCGGCCCTCCGCGTCCTCCCAGGTCCCGCCCACCGCCGCATCCGTATTCGCCCGGAGGAAGAGACAGGCATGACAACGGACGCACGGTCCACCCGAAGCACCGGATCACTGACCCAGGGACACCTCTCCCCGCTCGACCAGATCCGGCTGTTCGAGAAGAAGTACGACGTGGTGAGCACCTCCATCGTCGACCGGTTGGACCCCGCCCCGACGTGGCGCTGTCTCGACCTCGGAGCCGGCGCCGGATCCATGTCGTACTGGCTGGCGGAACGGGTCCGCGAGGGCTCGGTGCTCGCGCTGGACACCGACACCGGGTACCTGGAGCCCGACCGGGCGGCCAACCTGAGCGTCCTTCAGGCGGACCTGACCACGGCGGAGTTCCCGGACGGCTCGTTCGACCTGATCCTCGCCCGAGCCGTCCTCGAGCACGTGCGGGAGCCGCAGAAGGCGCTCGGCCGCATCACCCGCTGGCTGGCGCCGGGCGGCTGGCTGGTGGCCGAGGACTTCTACTACCTGCCCGCGGATCACGCCCCCACCCCCGTCGGCCGGGCCCTCGTCGGCGGCTATGTGCGCCGGATGGAGGCCCAGGGCGCCGACATGCGGTGGGCCAGGGCTCTGCCGGCCGCCCTCGGCCGGGCGGGCCTCACGGACGTCGAGTCCAGGGTGACGCCCGCCGGTCCCGGCCAGTCGCCCGCCGACGACGAGCTGATCGGCACCCGGCTGCGCCAGGAGGGCCACACCCTGGTGGAGAGCGGCCTGGTCACGGCCGAGCAGCTCACCGACTTCCTCGACGCCCTCGGCACGCCCCGCGGCCAGGACATGACCACGCTGCTGGTCTCCGCGTGGGGACGCCGGCCGACGGAGGGCTGACCCGCCGGCCCTCAGCGGGTCGGCCACCCCCGGTGCCGACAGAGCCGGGCGCCGCCTCGTCACGCCGTTCTTCTCGTCCGGCGTCCGCAGCGCGTGAGAATTCCGTGACATCCGGTAGGGAGAGGAAAAGAGCTATGCCCTCCAGCCGTAACAATTCGGTGCCGCACCGAAAAGCCTCGAATGCGCTGAACGACACAGGGAACGAAGACAATTGCCGGGACGATTCCGTCCCTCGGTTCTTCGTCCTTCTCGGGCCGGACTACGCGGGAAAGTCCTCGGTGCTCACCGAATTGCGGCGCTCGGCCGCACCCTGGCGGCTCGTCTCCCTCGACGAGACCTTCCTGGCCCCGGAACACGCCCTCATCGCCCGGCTGCGCAGGGACGTTGTGCAGGACGTCGCCCCGCACGAGACCCGGTGGTCCCCGGACTTCCTCGCCGCGATGGTGCACACGGCGGTCGTGCATCTGCGGGACCAGCTCCTGAACGGCGATCCCCGCATCCCCGCGGTCGTCGACTCCTACTACTACAAGTTCCTCGCCAAGTGCCGGCTGGCCGGTGTGCCCGACGACCCCCTCCTCACCTGGTGGCGGTCCTTCCCCCGGCCGGGCCGGGTCATCTACCTCGACGTCACCCCCGAGAGCGCCTGGACCCGCTCGCGCGAGGGCGCCGACCTCAACCCACTGGAGCACTACGGCCCGCTGCCCGGCCCGTACGGCTTCAAGCGCTACCAGACCGACCTCGACCGGCTCGTGCGCGAGGAGATACGGGACCTGCCCATGACCGTCCTCACGGAGCAGAGCGACGCCGCGCGGACCGCGGCCACCGTACGGGAGCTGATCACCAATGAACTCGGCTGACCCAGGGACGATCACGGACCGCGCGGCACGCTACACCGCGCGTGTGCAGGCGGAACGGGCACAGCTGAGCTCCGCCCTCGACGACCTGGCCGGACACCAGCGTCACGTCCTCACCGACCTCCTGCGGTTCAACGCCGGAACCGACTACGGCACCGCGCACGGCTTCGGCCGTGTCCGCACCCTCGACGAGTACCGCCGGGCGGTGCCCATCCAGACGTACGCCGATCTGGAACCCTGGATCGAGCGGAGTGCGGCCGGTGAGGCGAACGTCCTCACCGCCGACCGGCCCGCCGTCTTCTTCACCAGCAGCGGAAGCACCGGCGCCCACAAGAAGATCCCGGTCACCCCCCGGTTCATGCGCACCACCTTCTTCCCCTTCTACTACGCGGCCTGGGCACCGCTGCTCACCCACTTCCCCGAGGTGCTCCAGCGCTCGGACGCGGTGCTCAACCTCAAGCACGACCCGCTGTCCGCCCCGCCCACCACCAGCTCCGGCAAGCCCCATGTCGGCGCGAGCCAGGTGAATTTCGGGGACACCTTCGGTGAGCCCCTGTCCGCCGAGCCCGGCACGGTCGACACGGCCTGGGCGGAACTGCCCGTACCCGTCGACGCGCGGGACCACCTGGAGAAGGCGTATCTGCGGCTGCGCATGGCGGTGACGGGCGACGTCCGCTGCGTCATCGGGATCAACCCCGCGATGGTCGCCGCCCTGCCCCACCAACTGCGGCTGTGGTGGCCGCGGATCGTCAAGGAGATCCGCGACGGCACCCTCGGCGGTCACCCGCACGGCAGCCCCGACCCGCTCCGGGCAGCCGAACTGGAGGCCCTCGCCGACCGGTTCGGGACGATACGCCCCGCTCATGTGTGGCCCCGGCTGCGGGCCCTGTTCTGCTGGACCACCGGCCTCGCCACCCTCTATCTGCCCCGGCTGCGCGAGGAGTTCGGCGCCGGCGTCAGCGTGCTGCCCGCCCCGGTCGCGGCCTCCGAGGGCCCGGTGGCGGTCGCCCTGGACCGCCACGGCAGCGCGGGAAGCCCCGTCGCCACCGCCTCCGTGTACGAGTTCGTCGACGCGGACGACGACCCGACGCCCGACGCCGAGACCCTCTCGCCCGAGGACCTCGAACCGGGGCGCGACTACCACGTCGTCTTCAGCCACGTCGGAGGCCTCTACCGCTACGCCGTCGGCGATGTCGTCCGGGTCGTCGACCGGACCGGCGGAGTACCCCGCCTGGCCTACGCGGGCCGCGCCACCCGCAGCGACCACGCGGGGGAGCGGCTGCGCGACGCCCAGGTCACCCGGGCCGTGGCCCGTGCCCTCGACGCGAGCGGACTCGAATTGCGCAACGTCTCCGCCCGGGTGGACACCACCGACGGAACCGGCCGGTACGTCTTCGCGGTTTCCCCCGCGGGCACCCCGTGGCACGACGACGAGACCGCCGCGTTCGATGCGCGGCTCGACGACGGACTGGCCCGCGAGTCGGCGGGCTACCGCGCGGCCCGGGCCGACGGCCGACTCGCCGCGCCCACCACGCTCAGGCTGCCCGCCGACGCCTTCCTGCGCGACTGGCAGGACACCGTCGCCGGCGGTGTCAGGCCCACCCAGGTCAAGGACCGGCTCTTCCGACAGGATCCCGGCCAGTGGGAGCGGCTCGTCGGCCGCTACGGCGTGGCACCGGACCCGCTGCCCCAGAAGGAGCGCGCATGACCATGCACGAGACCCCGACCGTCACGGACGCGGTGCCCCTGGGCCCGCTGGAACGCACCGCGCTGCTGACCGCGGCGCTGCGCGCCGCCGAGACGAGCCGTTCGGACCGCCTCTACACGGACCCGTACGCCGCCGGTCTGGCCGGCGCCGCGGGCTGGGCACTGCTCGCCGAGATCGCCGCGGTCACCGGCCGCCGCACCGACGAGTCCGACGTGCCGAGTACCCCCGACTTCAACGCCATCCGCACCCGCTTCCTCGACGACCACCTGCGCCGCCTCACCTTCGAGGGCGGCATACGCCAGGTCGTGATGGCGCCCGCCGGCCTCGACACCCGGGCCTGGCGGCTGCGCTGGCCGGCCGGCACCCGCTGGTTCGAGATCGACCAACCGGCTCTGCTCGCCCGCAAACGGCAGCGGATGGCCGAGGCCAGGCCCTGCGCGGACCTCCGTACCGTCCCGGCCGATCTCACCGGTCTCGACTGGGAGACGACACTGCGGGAGCGCGGCTACGACCCGGCCCGCCCCTCGGTGTGGGTGCTGGAGGGACTGCTGTACTACCTGCCGTCGGACGAGGTGCGCCGACTGCTGACCCGCATCGCCGCCTGCTCCGCCCCCGGCAGCAGGATCGCCGCCGACATGGTGAACACCGCCGCCCTGACGCTGCCCGAGATGGAGCCGCTGCTCTCCGTGTTCGAAGGCTGGGGCACTCCCTGGGTGTCCGGCTGCGATGTCCCCGAGCGTCTCTTCGACCAGTGCGGCTACACGGTGAGGGCCGTGCAGCCCGGCCAGCCCGGGGCCGACTTCGCCCGCTGGCCCGACCCGGTGCCGCCCCGCAGCGCACGAGGAGCACGCCGGGTGTTCTTCGTCCACGGCGCCCTCCGGATCCCGCGGTGAGCGAGGCAGCCACCGCCGTCACGACCGTGCCGCGGCCCCGGACCGGGACCGGGAGCCGATCGGCCCGGCACCGGGTCCTGCTGGCCCCCGTCACCGTCACGCCGTCCAAGCCGCTCACCCCGAGTCACCTCAAGGGACTGCTGTGGTCGGACGTGATGTACCGCGCCACCCGCCAGGTGGCCGAGGTGAGCCTCCGCTACAGCCACACCACCTACCACCCCACCGAACAGACCCTCGGCTTCTGGGAGTTCCTGGACCGCCGCTACGGCGACATCGACTACGCCTCCCTCGACGAGTGCGGCATCGGGGAGCTGTACGTGGCCTTCCGCGCCGCCGGCGATACCGTCCCCGCGGCCGCCCTGCGTCCCTACGCGGACGCAGTCGAGCAGGGCTGGACGCATCCCGCCGCCACCCGGGTCCTCGGCATCTGGACCCGGCAGTACGAGGCGCTCGGCCTGACCGACCCCGGACTGCTCGCCCACCAGCCGCCGGGGCTGGGCCTGACCGAGATGATCGACAGGCTCGGAGCCCTCGGGATGTGCCTTGACCACCGGCCGCTCGGAGGCCCCGTCTTCCTCGACCTCACACGCCACGGGCTGCCGCTGCGCCCCCTGGTCGGTTCCGACGGCCGGCCCAACTACCTGGCCTGCGCCCTGCGTGAACTCATGCCGCTGGCAGCCGAGTACGACGAGGTCGTCCTGCTCTACGACAGTCAGCTGGACCCCGACTACCAGCGCCTCGCCCGGGTCCTCACGGCGCTCGGGCCCTGTGTGGTCCGGGTGCCCGTCGGACGGGTCCCGATCGACGGCACGATCCGCTCCGCACGCGAGGGCGGCTGGCGCGATCACCACGCCGGCGCCCTGCTCGACGCGGCCGGATCCGGGCACAGTCCGGCCGCCGTACGGCTCGGTATGCGGCTGTACTTCATCGCCGTACTCGGTCCCGGGCACGCCGAGGGCTACCGGTCGGAGCTGCTGCGCCAGTATCTCGGCCGCGCCGAACGTCTCATCGCCGCGGCGCTCACGGATCCGCGGTCACCGGAGCGGTCCCTCGCCGAGCGGGTGGACGGGCACAGAAGGGTTCGACTGCACGTCGATCCCTATAAGTTGACCTCGTCCCTCCTCGGCCGACGCCACCGGCCGGCGGGCGACCTCCTGACAGAGGTGTATCTGTGACCTCGGACCACGACCCATACGGGGACACGACCGCGCCGGTATCCGCAGCCGCAGCCGGAGACATCGACGCCGGTACCGACACGGTGCAGCGAGCCCTGCGGACCGCCCTGCGGGAACGATTCAGCCGCGCGCATCCCGAGCTGACCTCACGGCACGACCTCTCGACGACGGAGGGACTGGCCTCGGTGGGCGCCGCGTCCGCCGAGGCCGACACCACTCTGGTCGCCGTGGTGGTGCGGGACCTGGACCTCGCAGCCTGGGCCGGGCAGACCTGCGCGTTCGCCCTGGGCCTCGACGCGGCGCAGGGCGCCGCCTGGCGGCGGGCCTTCACCCGGACCGTGTTCCTCGCGGGTAACCCGGCGGAACTCAGGGCCCGGTTCCCGTTCGCCCGGATGACCCGGGACGCGTCGGTCGCCTGGACCGCGCCCGGGCCACCCGCGGCCACCGCCGCGCTGCGCCGCCTGCTGAAACTGCTGCATGCTCCGGCGGAGGTCCCGAACGGCGGGGACATCGCCTTCGACGTGCCCCACCCGAAGCTCCAGGTGCTCCATCCGGTGCTCCGGGTGCCAGGGCCGGCGTCCGGCGGCGCTCCGGCGCCGTCCTGTCCGCCTGTCGGCGGAGTGGTCCACCTCGCCACTGCCGACTGCACGATGTCGGCCGCCCTGGTCCACCTGAACCACCTGCTGACCGAGGCCGTTCTGGACGGACTGGTCGCACCGGGAGACCGCTTCGTGCTGCGCGGGGTTCCCCGCCTCACAGCAGGACCGGAACCCTTCGACGCCGTACGTGTCGTCCCGGACGAACGCCTCCCCGACCGGCTGCGACTGGCCGCCGCGCTGACCGCGACCACGCGCCGGACTCCGGCTCGATCGAGGACGGGGCGGTTCTGACGCTCCTCGGAGTCACTCGCACCGGGTGACTCGGCCTCCGGCGAGGACGTCCGGCCGGGTCGATGCCTCGCCGTTCTCGACGCGGTACACCTTTCGGCGCTGCGGCTCGACCTCGGCAACCGCCACCGTCGGCACAACCGCGCGCCCGGCGGCGTTCGCCGCCGACCGTGCGGCCGCCGGCATTCGACTGTCTGCCGGCCCGTGCGGACGCGTACTTCGAGCCGGCCGACGCGCTGTTGTGCGCGGACGGTCCGGTGAAGAAGCCGGTGGAGCTGTCGCTGAGGCCGAGCATCGCCGGGGCTACGGCTCGCTGCACGGTGCTTTGGACCACGGCCGTCCGGAGACGGACCGGCTGCGGGATCTGCTGGCATCGATGCCGCTGCCGCGTTGCGACGGACGGCTCGTGCTCACGGTAGACGTCTCCCCGTGGCTGCGCTCGGACGCGGCGTGTTCGCCGGAGCGGTGGTTCTGCCACGTCCGGGGCCGCTTCAAGGAGACCGCGCAGATCATTCCTGGCTGGCCGTACTCGTTCGTCGCCGCGCTGACGCCGGACCGCACCTCGTGGACCAGGGTGCTGGACGCGATCCGTCTCGGCGCCGACGACGACGCTGCGGCCGTAACGGCCGACCGGCTCCGGCAGGTGACGCGGCGACTGATCACGGTCGGGCCGCGGCGAGGCGTGCTCCGGGGACCTGGCTCAGGAGAGGCGGACAGGCAGTTTGTCGAAGGCGACCAGGCGGTCCGTGCGGACCTCCAGCGGATCGCCTACGAGTTCGACCGAGGAGTGGCGTTCGGCGACGAGGCCGAGGATCACTCTGGTCTCGGCCCGCGCCAGCAGCTGTCCGGCACAGGCGTGGGTACCGAGCCCGAACGTCAGGTTCCGGCTCGCCTCCGGCGGCCGGGCGTGGTCGAACTCGTCCGGGTTCTCGAACACCGCCGGGTCCCGGTTCGCGGCGCCGATCGGGTACTTGACGCAGGACCCGGCGGGGATGCGCACGCCCTGGATCTCGACGTCCTCGTCGGGGAAGCGGGTGACGATGAGTTCCACGGGGTTCAGCCGGGCCAGTTCGTTGATGAACGCGTCCCGGATCTCCGGCCTTTCCCTGAACTCCGCCATCAGGTCCGGTCGTTCGGCGAACAGCTTGAAGCCGGCGCCGATGAGGTAGGCGGGGTTCGGGCCGCCCGACATGTACAGCAGCACCGTGGTCTCCAGGACCTCGCGCCAGGTCAGCTCACCGCGCCCGTGGGCGGCGAGGAGCTCGTCGACCAGACCGTTCCCGGGCTCGTCGGCGCTCTGCTTCTCCCGTACGTACCGCTCGGTCTCGGCGAACATGAAGGTCATCCCGGCCAGCGACCTCGCGTGGATGTCCTCACCCGGTGCGGTCGCGTTGATGAGCATCGCGTCCCACAGCGCCCAGAACATCCCCTCCACATCACCCACGGGCATGTCGAGGATGCGGCACATCGTCAGATGGGTCGGCATCACGCCCAGGTCGAAGTGGGCGTCCACCACATCGCCGGGGCCGAGCCGGTCGAGTGCCTCGACGGTGAAGTCGTGCGTCAGCCGGGCCCAGGTGCCGATCATCTTCGGTGTCAGCCAGCGGTTGGTCAGCCGCCGCATCCGGGTGTGCTCCGGTGCGTCCTTCGACAGGACCGTGTTGTCGAACGCGGTCCACGGGTGCGGCGGCGCACCGGGGACGGCGAAGGACGGCGGCTCCGCGATCCGCATGCACGGACGTTTCGCGTGGTGCATGGTGTCCGCGTGGTTCAGCACCACGTAGGTGTTCTCCCTGGTCCGGTGCACCGGCGCGATCGCCCGTGCCCGCTCGTACGCCGGGTACGGGTCGGCCCGGAACCGCTCGTCGTTCCACGGGAACAGGGCCGAGGCGTCCTCGATGGTCAGGCTCATCTACCGGTCACTCCTTCTGATCGGGGCGGGGCGGGGCGGGGTCAGACGGTCACGAGGGCCAGGAGGTCACGGGCCCACGCGGCGGCGAGGTCCGTGGCGGGGGTCGTCGACGCGGCGTCGTGCCTGGCCGTGGTCCCGAGCTGCTCCGCGCCGAGCTCCAGGAGGGCCGTACGGAGGGTCTCGATCGCGTTGTTGAACGTCTCGTAGACGCTGTCGCCGAGCCCGAACGCCGCGAACCGCACACCGGTCAGATCGGGGCGCTCCGCCATGAGGGCCTCGTAGAACGGCGCCGCCGTCTCCGGCAGTCCGCCCTCCCCGTAGGTGGAACTCACGAACACGGCGATCTCCATGGCCGGAAGATCGGACACCTCGATGTCGGTCAGCTCCGTGGTGACGGTCTCGAATCCCTGGCCACCGAACGCGGCGGCGATGTCGTCGGCGGCCATCTCCGCGTTGCCCGACTCGGTCCCGAACAGGACGTGTACGACGGTCATCTCATGTCTCCTGGGTTGCGGACGGTCCGGTCGTGGCCGTCGGGGTGGGGAGCAGGGCATCGGGTCCCGTCGCCGCGGCGAGGAGCTCGTCCCTGGTGGTGAACTTCGTCCGGCATCTGTCGGGACGGGCACGTCGTCGCTCCGCCTCGTCGATGCGCTGCCACGCCTCGAAGCCCACCGCCGAGGCGGGCAGCCGGTCACGCAGCCCGGCCAGGCCCGCACGGCGGCGTGGTTCCTGGCCGCGAAGGAACGCGAGGATGTCCTTCGCCGTCTCCGCCGCCAGCTTGCGGTTCTCCGCCAGATTGCCCAGCCGGCCGGTGGCGGGCCCGCCCACGCGGAACACGTTCGGCGCCTCAGGACCGTTCGACCGGGCCAGATGTGCGGCCGGGGCGTCGAAGCCGATCGCCGTGATGACGGTGTCGGCGTCGAGGTGGTCGACCGGGCCGCCGCCCGCGCGGCGCGTCGTCACGCGGACGCGGCCGTCGTGCCGCCGGATCGAGGTCGGAACCCGCTCGAACCGCACGTCCACCGTCGTGCGCGGGGGCACCGAGTCCTCGTCGACCAAGGGGGTTCCGTCCACGCGTACCTGGACACCCACGACGTGCGCGAGTTCCTTCACCATCGACGCGTCCCACTTCGCCAGCCGCGACGGACATCGCCCCAGGATGTGGATGGTCCGCACCGGGTCGGGTGCCACCGTGCGCAGGGCGTCGTCGTCGACGTCGGACGCGATGAAGTCCAGGTCGGACTTCGACAGCAGCCGCGCGACGTCCACCGCGACGTTCCCGGTGCCTAGGATGACGACCTCCGAACCGAGCCCCCGGAGACCGTCCCGCCGGTGCCGCAAGCGGGCGTCCGGGTCCGAGTTCAGAAGCCGGACCAGGTCTCCGGCGCCGACGATCCGGGCGTCCGGGTCCTGGTCGATGTCCAGTGGCCGGTCCGCCCCCAGCCCGGTCGCGAGGACGACCGCGTGGAAGTTCTCCAGCAGCGTGTCGAAGCCGAGGTCGGTCCCGACGGACACGTTCCCGACGAACTCCACTCCCGGCTGGGCGAAGAGCCGCTCGAACTGACGCGACACCGCCTTCGCGCCCTGGTGGTCCGGGGCGATGCCGTACCGCACCAGCCCGAAGGGCGTCGGCAGCGAGTCGAGGACGGCGACCTCGATGTCCGGTTGTCCCTTGCGCAGGGCCTGGGCCGCGTAACACCCGCTGGGGCCGGCGCCGACGACCGCCACCCGGAACGGGGACCCGTCGCCGGTGGGGGAGGCCGCGCGGCTCGGCGCTGTCTCTGCCGGAGTTCTCATGGCTACCTCGGTTGCTGCGGAAGGGTCTCTACGGGTGCGATGAACGGTAGCTAACTAACGATAGTTAGCATGGGGCGCCGACCTCGCTCGTGCGAAGGACGTGAACGGCGTGATCGCTCGATCGAGGTCGGCCGCCGTCAGCGGAGGGCCGTCACAGTTCCTGGCGGCCGATGCGCTGGTAGACCTCGGGACGCCGGCTGCGCAGCACCCGCGCGTGGACCATCCCGACGGCGAACAGGGCGAAGGTGAAGAAGAGGAAGAACGACGTGACGAAGCCGGAGCCGCCGAGCAGGTCCGCGTAGTTCGTCACCGCGAGGTACGCCACCACACCGACCCCGGCGGCCGACACGAGCGGTGCCACCGTGGTCTTCCACACGGGCTCGGAGGACGGATTGCGGCGGAAGTAGCAGAACACCGCCACGCTCGCCGCGAACAGGAGCAGCAGGATCGCGAGGGACCCGATGCCGGACGCACGCGCGTACAGGACGTTCGGGTCGCTGCCCAGTGCCACGAACAGCACCACGCCGATCGCCCACAGCACACCGATGAGGGACGCGGCCACGTACGGCGACCCGTGCCTGACATGCACCTTGCCCAGCGCCGTCGGCACCACGCCGTCGGTGCCGAGGGAGTGCAGGTACCGCGCCGCGACATTGTGGATGGACAGCATCGACGCCAGGATCGAGGTCATCAGCAGCACGGTGACGACGTCCATGACGGTCTTGCCGACCATCGCGGTCATCGAGTCGGTGAACAGCCCGCCGAGGTTGGCCGTGGCGACCGCCTGTGCCTCGTCGGCGCCGGTGAAGGCGAGGTACGCCCACGCGGCCAAGGCGTAGAAGACGCCGATGCCGGCCACGGACAGATAGGTGGCCCGGGGGATCGTCCGGTCGGGGTCCTTGACCTCCTCGCGGAAGATGACGGTGGCCTCGAAGCCGAAGAAGTTGCCGACCACGAACAGCAGGGCGAGACCGATGTTGGGGTCGGTGACCCAGGGCAGGGCCAGCGAGGCACCTCCGGTGCCGGCGGGGGCCCCGTGCGTGAAGGACGCGATGTCGAAGACGACGACCACCACGACTTCGAGCACCATGACGACGGTCAGCACCTTCGCCGAGAGGTCGATGCGCCGGTAGGCCAGCGCGGTGGTCACCGCGACGATCGCCACGGCGTACCAGCCCCACGCGATGTGGGGACCGCCGAGGTTCTTCTCCACATAGCTCTGGACGGTGATGGCGAAGAACGGCGGGGCGAAGAACCCGATCATGAAGTAGCCGAACGTCGCCAGGAACGCGCCGCCCAGACCGGCCGGGCGGCCGAGGCCCTGGGTGACGAAGGCGTAGAAGCCGCCGGGGTTCGCCACCGTGCGGCCCATCAGGGTGAAGCCGACGCAGAAGGCCAGGAGCACGACCGTCGCCACGATGTAGATCGCCGGCCCCGTCTTGCCGCCGAACATCAGCAGCACCGGGATGAACCCGGCCACCGTGGTCAGCGGCGCGGAGAACGCGAGCACGCTCATGGCGAGCTCTCCGACGCCCATGTTGCCCTGCAGTCGTCGCGGCTGATCCACGACTTCCGCCTTTCCTCTCGCACCACTCACGGTGGGGACCTGCTCGTGTCTTGCCATGAGTTTCTCTTCCTGGTGGGGCCCACCCGTACAAGCGCCGGGCTGGTCGGGGTTGGTGTCGCCTCCCCGGGGATGCCGTCCTGTTCAGGAACGTGCTCACCGCGTGGAGCTCGCTGCGCCGGGGCTGGTGCCCGCGCAGACGTTCTGGTGTGGGGGGAGGTGGCCGCGCCGGGACGCCGGTCCGGTCAGGTGACCAGGTCCGACAGCGGCAGGCCCGTCAGGGCCTGGCGGGCACGCAGGACGACGGCCTCCTGGAGCGCGTCCATCGCCAGGTCGGACCGCCATGCGACATGCGGGGTCATCACCAGGTTCGGCACGCCGCGCAGTACGTGGTCCGCCGGCAGCGGCTCGGTCGTGAAGGTGTCCAGACCCGCGCCCGCCAGATGGCCGGAGCGCAGGGCGTCCGCCAGCGCGGCCTCGTCGACGAGCCCGCCGCGCGAGACGTTGACGAGCACCGAGCGGGGCCGCATCCGGCCGATGACCTGCGCCGACACCAGGTTCCTCGTCGTGGCCGACAGCGGCAGGTGCAGCGACACCACATCGGACTGTTCGAGCAGTTCCCCCAGCGGCGCGGCCGGCACCGAGTCGAAGGTCGAGAACGGGTCGTAGGCGCGGACGTTCGTGCCCAGCGCCGCGTACCACCGGGCGACCTGGCGGCCGATCCGGCCCATGCCCACGACCGCGACGTCCAGCTGGGAGAACCGTGGTGTGTCCATCCCGACGCTGCCGGCCCACTGGCCCGCCTCGATGGCCGACTGCCCGGCCGGGATGCGCCGTGCCAGCAGCAGCCCCATGGTCAGCGCGTGCGACGCGACCTCCTCCGTCGCCGCACCCGGCACGATCGCGACCGGCACCCCTTTCGTCCGGGCCGCCGCCACGTCGATGTTGTCGTAGCCGATGCCGTACCGCACCACGGCGACGCACTTCTTCATCGCCTCGAAGTCCTGGGCCTCCACGGGGGCGTACGGGGTCACCATCACCACGGTCGCCTCCGGGATCGTGGCGCGGAACGCGTGCCGGTCCGGTGCGATCACGAACTCCAGACCGAACTCCTCGGCCAGTGCCCGCTCCCGCTCCAGACTCGGGTATTGCTGCGGACCGACAAGGAGCAGACCCCCCGTATGACCGGCGGCGCCGGCCGGAATTTCGGTGCTGCTTGCAAGAGACATTTCAACAGCCGCCTCAACCTGTTCGTGGGGAAAGTGAAATGAAACGTAAGGACCGGCGAACAGCCCGTCAACGGGTCCGGTGCCGTGAAATCGGAATACGCCCGAACTGGAAATGGTGTGTTGTCGGAACCGGATCAATCTCGTTGCGCAGAGACTCTAGCTAACTAACGGACGTTAGCCTATGGTGGGTGCCGAGCATCACAAGCGGAGGTGTACGACCGTGAACGTCCGACAACTTCAGGCTTTCCTCGCGGTCGCCGAACACCTGCACTTCGGCCGTGCCGCGGAGCAGCTCTTCATGGCCCAGGCTCCCCTGAGCCGGACCATCCAGGCGCTCGAGAGCGACCTCGGCGGCCGCCTGTTCGAGCGCAACACGCGCTCGGTCTCCCTCACGCCCGCCGGCAAGGCCCTCATGGGGCCCGCCCGCGAAGTGCTCGCGGCGGTCGCCGTCGCCGAAGCCGCCGTCGGCGCCGCCGTCTCCGGCGAGTCCGGGACCGTCCGGGTCGAGTTCTGCGGCGTCGCGGCCCACCCGCTGGTGGCCGCCCTCTCCCGCGGTATGCGCGCCGACAACCCCGGTGTCCGCCTCGATCTGACCTCGCAGGCCGTCTCCCGGCCGACGATCCGCCGCCTGCTGGACCAGGAGGTGGATGTCGGGCTCGGCCGCTTCGACAACCTGCCCCCCGGCCTCGACAGCGAGGTCCTGATCAACGATTCCCTCGTGGTCGCGGTGCCCCGGACCCATCGGCTCGCCGCCTGCCAGGTCGTCTCCTTCCAGGACGTGGCCGCCGAGCCGTTCGTCTCCCTGCCCTATGCCACCGGGTCGGTCACCACCGACCGGCTGTGGCGCCTCGGCTACGCGCACGGCGCCGGCGGGGTCAACAACGTGCAGTTCGCCCCCGACACCCCCTCGTGTCTGGCCCTGGTCGGAGCCGAGGTCGGCTGTCACCTCGCCCTGCGGTCCGTCGCCCGATCGACGGCCAACCCCAACGTCGTCTTCATTCCACTCGCCCATCGCGAATGCGAACTCGTGCCCGATGTCCACCTGCGTGCGGCCTGGCGATCCGGATGCGTGGACCCCCCGGTCGAGGCAGCCCTCGGGCATCTGCGTCGCTGTCTGCCGCACGGTCGCCCGGCCGCCGTCGCCTGAGGCTCCCCTGTGGCCGCATTGATCATTTCAGTTCCGGAAACAATCGGCCGTCACCTTCGCATCAATAGCATCTGGCGATCATTATTTCCTGGACGTAACGTCGCGTTGTCGAAATCGCACGCGACTCCCGTTCGGATATCTCGGCGAAATGAATGACCGTATGCAGGAGCATGCTGTCCGCCTCTCCGACCGAGTCGCTTTTCCGTGCGCGAGACCCCGCAAAGGAGCCATAAATGGGCAGCGAAGAAACCGTGCGTGAGATCGACGCACTCGTCGTGGGAACCGGCATGGGCGGCGTCATGGCACTGCGCACCCTCACCGCCGACGCCGGTCTCGACGCGATCGCCATCGACAAGGCGCCGAAGGTCGGCGGCACTTGGTACTGGAACCGCTATCCCGGGGCCCTCTCCGACACACAGAGCTTCATGTACCAGCTGCCCTACGACCGGGAACTGTTCCAGCGGACCGACTGGCGCACCCGCTACGTCCCCGGCCCCGAGATCCGCCGGTACGTCGAGGACGCCGTCGACTTCTGGGACCTGCGCTCCCGCATCCGGCTGGAGACCACCCTGGTCGGCGCCGCCTTCGACGAGGAGAGCGCGCGCTGGCACGTGGTCACCGACAGGGGCGAGTTCCATGCCCGCTTCCTCGTCACCGCCGCCGGTCTGCTCTCCCGGATCAACGTCCCCGACTTCCCGGGCATCGACCGGTTCGAGGGCCGTGTCGTCCACACCGCCGACTGGCCGGACGACCTCGACATCACCGGCCTGCGTATCGGCGTCATCGGCAACGGCTCCACCGGCATCCAGTTCATGACCGAGGCCGCCAAGACCGTCTTCCACCTGACCTCGTTCCAGCGCACCGCGCAGTACACCGTCCCGGCCGGCAACCGCGAGTGGTCCGAGGCCGAGCTGGAGCAGTTCAAGGCCACCTGCGAGGACCGCTGGGAGGAGTTCCGCACCTCCAAGATCGGCTTCGGCATCGACGAGACCACGCGCAGCATCTGGAGCGTCTCCGAGGAGGAGCGCGAGGCCATCTTCGAGTGGGCCTGGCGCAAGGGCGGGAACTACACCTTCGCCAACGAGACCTTCTGCGACGTCACCAGCGACCGCGCCGCCAACGAACTGGCCGCCGACTTCATCAAGCGGAAGATCAAGGAGATCGTCAAGGACCCGGAGACCGCGCGCAAGCTCACCCCGACCGAGCTGTTCGCCCGGCGCCCCATCTGCGACTCCGGTTACTTCGAGATCTTCAACCAGCCCCATGTGACCCTGGTCAGCACCCGGGAGAACCCCGTCGAGGAGTTCGTGGCCGAGGGCATCGTCACGCGGGACGGCACGCTTCACGAGCTCGACGTCCTGGTGCTGGCCACCGGCTTCGACGCCGTCGAGGGCAGCTACCGGAACATGGACATCCGCGGCACCGGCGGCAGGACCCTCAAGGAACACTGGGCCGACGCCCCCCGCAGCCACATGGGCATGACCGTGTCCGGTTTCCCGAACCTGTTCATGGTCCTCGGACCCAACGGCCCGTTCGTCAACAACCCCTCCGGCATCGGCGTCCAGGCCAAGTGGATCGCCCGGGCCGTCGAGAGCGTCAAGGACACCCCCGGCGCCTCCATCCGGCTGCGCGCGGAGGCCGAGGAGAACTGGCTCCAGACCTGCCTCGACGCGCTCAAGGGCTCCCTGTTCCTGGAGACCGGCTCGTGGATCTTCGGCAACAACATCCCCGGCAAGCGCAAGGCCCGCACCGCCAACTTCTACGTCGGCGGCCTCGACAGGTTCATCGCGCTCACCGAGGCCGAGGCGGCCCAGGGATACCCCAGCTACGAGGTCCGCGTCCCGTCCGCGGTCTGACCCCCCACCCCCGCAAGCGGTTTGGAGAAACCAGCCATGCCCACGTACCAGACCATCTCGCCGCTCGACGGCGAGGTGCTTGCCGAGTACACGATGATGACCGACGCGGAGGCCGCCGAGGCGCTCGCCCGTGCCACCGACGCCTACCGCGACTGGGCCCGGACCGGCGTCGAGGACCGGGTCGCCCTGCTGGCCCGTATCGCCGGGCTGCACCGCGAGCGCGGCGCCGAACTCGCCGAGGCGATGGCGACCGAGATGGGCAAGCCGCTCGCCCAGGCCGAGGGCGAGGTCGACCTCGCGGCGTCGATCTACGAGTACTACGCCACCGCCGGCGCCCGGCTGCTGGCCGACGAGGTGATCGAGGTCGCGGCCGGGGGACGGGCCGTCGTCCGGACGGCTCCCACCGGCCCGGTGCTCGGGATCATGCCGTGGAACTTCCCGCTCTACCAGGTCGCGCGGTTCGTCGCCCCCAACCTGCTGCTCGGCAACACGGTCCTCCTCAAGCACGCCCGCTCCTGCACCCGCACCGCGCTCCTCATCGACGCCGTCGTCGCCGACGCCCGTGCCCCGAAGGGCGTCTACGAGAACCTCATCGTGTCCTCCTCGCAGATCGGCGCCCTCATCGCCGACGTACGGCTGCGGGGCGTCTCGCTGACCGGCTCCGAGGAAGCAGGCCGGATCGTGGCCGAACAGGCCGGCCGCCATCTCAAGAAGTGCGTCCTCGAACTCGGCGGCTCGGACCCGTTCATCGTCCTGCCCGACGCCGACCTCGACCTCGCGCTCGACCTGGCCGCGACCGGCCGGTTCGGCAACGCCGGCCAGTCCTGCACGTCCTCCAAGCGCCTGATCGTCCACGGCGACGTCTACGACCGCTTCCTCGAAGGGTTCGTCGAGCGGGCGAAGCAGTGGAACACCGGCGATCCGCTCGCCCCGGGGACCCGTATCGGCCCGATGGCGTCCGAGGCGGGCCGCCAGGAGATCGCCGAGCAGGTCGAGGACGCCGTGGTCAAGGGCGCCCACCTGCACCTGGGAGGCGTGCTCCCCGACGGCCCCGGCGCGTTCTACCCGGCCACTGTCATCACCGGGGTCACCCCGGACATGCGCGCCCACAGCGAGGAACTCTTCGGACCCGTCGCCGTCCTGTACCGGGTCGACTCCGTGGAGGAGGCCGTCGAGCTGGCGAACGACTCCCGGTTCGGCCTCGGGTCCGCCGTGTTCACCCGCGACGAGGACCTCGCCGCGGACATCGCCGAGCGCCTGGAGGTCGGCATGGTCGGCCTCAACACCCTCATCCGCAGCCGGCCCGACCTGCCGTTCGGCGGCGTCAAGGCGTCCGGGATCGGCCGCGAGCTGGGCCGCCTGGGCCTCGACGAGTTCGCCAACAAGAAGATGATCCGCCTCTCCTGACGCCTCCTCGGCCCTCACACGGCGCCCTGCCCGCGACCCTCCCCGGCGGGCAGGGCGCAGCCATGAACGGCACACACCGCCCTACGACCCACCCCGAAGGACATGACGTGAAGCTCGTCTCCTACGCATCCCGCACCGGCTGGAAGCCCGGCCTTCTCGACAGCGACCAGGTGTTCGACCTCAACTCCGCGCTCCGGGCCGCCGGTCACCGGCCCTCCCCGGACCTGCCGTCCGTCCGTGCCTTCCTCCAGGCGCACGGCGACCGGCTGGCCCGGATCGCCGCCGCCGTCGGACCGGTCCTCGACGGCGGAGCCCTGGAGCCCGTGGGGAGCCTCGACTCCGTGGTGCTCGGGCCACCGGTCACCGACCCGCTCAAGGTCCTGTGCGTGGGCCTGAACTACGCGGACCACGTCGGTGAGACCGGCCGCGCCCTGCCGGCCCACCCCGATCTGTTCGCCAAGTTCGCCAGCAGCCTGATCGGCCCCTACGACGCCATCGACCGGTCCGACGTCACCGACAACCTCGACTTCGAGGGCGAACTCGCCGTCGTCATCGGCAGGGAGTGCGCCCGCGTGGAAGAGGGCGACGCCCTGTCGTACGTGGCCGGCCTGTCCGTCCTCGACGACATCACCGCCCGCGACCTCCAGTACCGCGGCACCCAGTGGCTCGCGGGCAAGGCCGTGGACCGGGCGACGCCGTTCGGGCCGGCGATCGTCACCCTGGACGAGATCGGCGACCCACAGAACCTGGACATCGAGACCTTCGTCAACGGCACCCGGGTCCAGGGCTCCAACACCAAGAACATGATCTTCCCGATCGCCCGGATCATCGCCTACATCAGCTGGTTCCTCACCCTCAGCCCCGGCGACGTGATCGCCACCGGTACCCCCGAGGGCATCGGCGCGAAGCGGAACCCGCCCCTGTGGCTGCGCCCCGGCGACAAGGTCGAGGTCGTCCTGGAGCAGGTCGGAACCCTGCGCAACGAGATCCACTGAACCGTCCCTCCCCGGGGGTGACACGTCTGCGGAGCCGGACCCTCGGGCCCGGCTCCGCAGACGTGTCACCAGGGGGCGGCGGAGGCGGGCTCAGACACGGGACGCGAACAGTTCGGCCAGATGCAGCGTCGGCACCTGGGCCAGGTCGTCGAGCTGGATCCGGCAGGACATGCCGTCCGCCAGGAACACCGCGTCCGCGTGGGCCCGCACCGCCGGTAGCAGATGCGTCTCGGCGACCGCGACGCTCACCTCGTAATGCCCCTTCTCCACACCGAAGTTGCCGGCCAGACCGCAGCACCCCGGCACCTTGGTGACCGTCGCGCCCGCCCTCTCCAGCAGCCGCCGGTCGGTGTCCCAGCCGATGACCGCGCTGTGGTGGCAGTGCGGCTGCGCCACGACCTCCACCCCGGCCAGGTCGGGCAGCGGCAGGCCGAGGCGCTCGACGAGCTCGGCGAAGCTGAGCAGTCCCGACGCCACCACGTCCGTCTCCTCGGCGTCGGACAGTTCGCTCGCGTCGCTGCGCAACGACGCGAGACATGAGGGCTCCAATGCCATGACGGGGACCCCGCCCCGGACGTAGGGCGCGAGCGTCCGCACGGTCCGGTCGACGATGGTCCGGGCCCGGTCGAGCTGACCGGTCGTGATCCAGGTCAGGCCGCAGCAGGCGTCCTCCCCGATGACGCGGACCGTGAGGCCGTGCGCCTCCAGGAACCGGATCGCCGCCAGGCCGGACTCCGGGAAGAAGTGGTCGGTGAAGGAGTCGGCCCAGATCCACACGTCGGGCGACGCGTCTCCCGCGCGCGACGCGGCTGACGCGGCCGTCGCCCTTCGCAGCGTGGGGGAGGCGAACTCCGGTACGGACCGCCGGTGGTCGATGCCCGCGGCCCACTTGGCCAGCGCGGCGAACGGTCGGACCCGCAGCAGCAGGTTGGCGGGCCGCGCCAGCGGCGCCGTGAGCCGCGCCCATTTCGGCAGCCGTCCGAGGAACAGATGCGAGCGCGGCCGGCGCAGCCCGGCGACGTCGTGCCGCTGGTGCAGTACCTCGCTCTTGTAGGTGGCCATGTCGACGCCACTGGGACAGTCGCTCGAACACCCCTTGCACGCGAGACACAGATCGAGCGCGTCGGCGACGGCCGGGTCCTTCAGACCACCGCGCAGCAGACCGCCGTCGAGGGCCTCCTGCAGCACCCGGGCACGCCCGCGGGTCGAGTCCCGCTCGTCGCTCGTGGCGAGATACGACGGACACATCACCCCCGCCGTCTTCGGGGCCACGCACTTCCCGACGCCCGTGCAGCGGTGCACGGCGGCACCGAGGTCCCCGGCGTCGTGCACCAGCCGCAGCCCGGGACGCACCGGCGACCGGGGGCGCACGGGGCGCAGGTCGTCGGTGATCGGGACCGGTTCGGCGATGATGCCGGGGTTGAGGATGCCGTCGGGGTCGCACACGGCCTTCACCTGCCGGAACAGGGCGAGGGAGGTCTCGTCGTACATCAGCGGCAGCAGTTCGCCGCGGGCCCGGCCGTCGCCGTGCTCGCCCGACAGGGTGCCGCGGTAGTCGCGCAGCCGTGTCGCACAGGCGGTCATGAACGCACGGAAGACCCCGGCCGAGGCCGGGTCACCGGGCCGGAACGGGAAGTCGATCCGGCAGTGCACACAGCCGTCGCCGAAGTGCCCGTACGGGACGCCCTGGAGGTTGTGCGCACGCAACAGTTCCTCGAAGTCGCGCAGCCACGCCCCGAGATGCTCCGGCGGAACGGCGGCGTCCTCCCAGCCGCCGTACGCCGGGGTCGGCAGCGACCGGCCCGCGAGCCCGGCGCCGTCCTCACGGATGCGCCACAGCGCCGCCGCCTCACGCGCGTCGACGACCAGCCGCGTGTCCAGCGCGGCGCCGGCGGCGACGAGGCGCCGTACCGCGTCCGCCGCGTCCTCGCCCGCCACCTCCGCGAACAGCCAGCCGTTTCCCCGCGGCAGGTCGGGTACCG
This sequence comes from Streptomyces griseiscabiei, assembly GCF_020010925.1. NCBI lineage: Bacteria > Bacillati > Actinomycetota > Actinomycetes > Kitasatosporales > Streptomycetaceae > Streptomyces > Streptomyces griseiscabiei. The sequence goes on from NZ_JAGJBZ010000002.1 coordinate 3,710,712, forward strand.
CAGAGCCCTTCTCGCGCACCAGGTCCACGATGCGCGAGTCCATGCCCTCGCACGCGACGAGACGGCCCGGCGCGGCGGCGAGCAGCGCCGGTACGGCATCGGCCGCGTCGGCCATCGTCGGGTAGCCGAGCACCAGCATCCGGCGTTCGACCCGGTCGTCGACCAGCCGGACGGTGGCCTCCAGGACCGTGGCCAGTGATCCTTCGCTGCCGACCAGGAACCGTTCGACGCGGCGCCGCTCCGGGAGCAGGTGTTCCAGGCCGTAGCCGCTGACCTGGCGGCCGAAACGGCCGAACTCGGTGCGCAGATGGGCCAGGTTGGCGTCGCCGACGGCCGCCAGCCGCCTCGCGGTCTCGCCGGCGGCCGGGCCGCCCCGCTCCACGGCGAGTTCGCCGTTCCCGTACAGCACCCGCAGCGACTCGACGTTGTCCACCGTCCGCCCGTAGCCCAACGCCCGTGACCCGCAGGCGTTGTTGCCGATCATTCCGCCGACCGTGCAGCGGCTGTGCGAGGACGGGTCCGGCCCGAACCGCAGACCGTAGAGAGCCGCCTCGCGCTGCAGATCCGCGTGCACCACGCCCGGTTCCACCCGCGCCGTGCGCGCGACCGGGTCGATGCCGAGCACCCGGTTGAAACGACGGGTGTCGACCACGATGCCGCTTCCGACCGCGTTGCCGGCGATGCTGGTGCCCGCGCCGCGCATCGTCACCGGTACCCGAAGCTCGCGCGCCACCTCGTGGGCCGCGATCACGTCGTCCTCGCCACGCGCCTTCACGACCGCGGACGGGACGACGCGGTAGAGGCTCGCGTCCGAGGAGTACAGGGCTCGGGTCGCAGGAGTGTCGTCGCACTCGACTCCCGCGGAGCGAAGAGCGGCGGCGAGGTCTGTCTGAACGGGCATGCCTCAGGCTAACTAACGTACGGTAGTTTCGCTAGTGCGGGGTTGCCGGAGACTGACTAACGTAAGGTAGTTTCCCGCGTTGCAGGCAGGTGAAGGTTGCGGGCAGGCGAAGGAGGAGTCGGTGAGCGAGGAGCGGTGGCCTCGTGCCGTCGAGGAGTTCGACAAGCACCTCGGGGAGCTCGACTGGAGTCGCCAGAGCGCCTCCCGCAGGGCGATCCTGGAGGCGTTCCTCCGGCTGGCCACCGAGAACGGCTTCAACTCGGTCACCATGCGGATGATCGCCAAGGAGATGTCGATCAAGGCCCCGAGCCTGTACAACCACTTCCCGGAAGGCCGCGACGAGATCGTGGCCGAGTCCCTCCGCTGGCACTTCTACAAGTTCGGCATCGCCCTGCTCGACGAGGTGCGGGGTGTCCCGGACCCCGGGGAGGGCTGGCGCCGGATGGTGCGGGTGCATCTGACACGGCAGATCGAGCTTCCCGAGAGCAACCTGTGGGACCTGCTGGTGGCCACCGACCAGGTCGTCCACTTCCTCCCGCCGGCGCTCCGCGAGGAGGTCGACGCCTGGGTGGACCTGTACGAGGCGCTCTACCGCGCGGCGGCCGAGGACATGGGCTTCGGGCCGTCCGTCCAGCAGGTCAAGCTGGTGATGACCGTCCTCGAAGGCGCGAACCGCTGGGCCATGTGGGACGGGAAGAAGCGGTCGCTCGCACCCCTGGCCGAGAAGGCGAACAGCGCGACGCTCGCCCTGCTGGAACTCGCGAAGGGCTGAAGGACTGAGGGACTGAAGGGACGAACGATGGCACCGCGGAGATATCCGGCCGGCCCCCTCGTCAGCAGGGAGGGACGGCCGAAAGGCCACGCCTTCGTGCCGCCGGGCGAGGGCCGACGGCCGGGAGTCGCCCTCATGGAGTGGGAACTGCGGGGCGAGTCATGGACGGACGAGCACCCGCACGACGAGTTCAACTACGTCGTGGAGGGCCGTCTGTTCGTCGCGTGCGACGGTGAGACCGTCGAGGCCGTCACGGGCGACGTCGTCCAGGTGCCGGCCGGAAGCGTCGGTCGCTACTGGGCGCCGGAGTACGCCCGTATGGTCGCCGTCTACGCCCCGAACCCCCAGGGGCTGGAGAGCCGCGTACACGCCTACGAGCGTCTGGAGCCGTCCACGGAGGAATCCGGCGGGTCCGCCTCATAGGGTTCCGCGCATCGGTCCAGCGATCTGAAAGCGCTCTCTGCCGCGGGTGAAATGGCATGTACATTTATCCGAGCCGGGCGGGGTGACGAGGCCCGGCCGCGAGCCGCCCCACTCCGGACGGAGAAGTGTTCTGATGGACGAGGCCGTGCGTCGGCGGCGTCACGCGCTGTTCCTGCTCTTCCTGCTGGCCGGGATCACGATGTCCTCCTGGGTGACACGCACACCCGCGATCCGGGACCGGCTGGAACTCTCCACCGCGCAGATGGGGCTGGTGCTGTTCGGGCTGTCGCTCGGCTCGATGGCGGGCATCTCGTGTTCGGGACGGCTGGTGTCCAGGTTCGGGACGCGGCCCGTCATCGTCTGGGGGACCTGGCTCCTCGTCGCGGGGATGGCCACGATCTCCTGGGGGAGCGGTTCCGCCTCGGTGCCGATGGTGACCGCGGGCCTGTGCGCCTTCGGCGCCGGGATGGGCGTCGGTGACGTGGCCGTCAACGTCGACGGCACGGATGTCGAGCGGATCGGGGGCAGGACCACCCTGCCCGCGCTGCACGGCTGCTTCAGCCTGGGCACCGTGCTGGGAGCCGGGGCGGGCATGGCGGCGACGGCGGCGGGCGTACCGGTGTCCTGGCACCTCGCGGCGATCGTCCTGCTCGCCGCCGCCCTCCTCCTTCACGCGATGCGTGCCGTCCCCGAGGGCACCGGCCGCGCCGCGCCCTCGGGGCATGATGATGCGGGCGTCGGGAGGCGTCGCCCGGCGGTGTGGAAGGACGGACGGCTGCTGCTCATCGGCGCGATCGTGCTGGCGATGGCGTTGGCCGAGGGGGCGGCCAACGACTGGCTGCCGCTGTTGATGGTCGACGGCCACGGCATGGACGCCACCGCGGGGTCCCTGGTGTACGCGGGTTTCGCCGCCGCGATGACACTGGGCCGTTTCGGCGGCACCTACTTCCTCGACCGCTTCGGCCGCACCGTCGTCGTACGCGCCAGCGCCCTCTCCGGAGCCCTCGGCCTGCTCGTCGTCATCGTGTCCGACAACGCTGCCATGGCCGGGGCGGCCGTACTGCTGTGGGGACTGGGCGCCTCGCTCGGCTTCCCCCTCGCGCTCTCGGCCGCCGGGGAGTCCGGCCCCGACCAGACGGCCCGGGTCAGTCTCGTCGCCGTCATCGGCTACATCGCCTTCCTCGTCGGACCACCCGGACTCGGTTTTCTCGGCGACCAGGTCGGCCTGCGCCCCGCCATGCTCGTCGTCCTGGCCTGTGTGGTGTGCGCCGCCTTCCTGGCCCCGGCGGTCGAGACCGGGGCCCGTACCGGGGGTCCGGCCGCGGGCCGCGCCACCGATACCGACGTTCCCGCCACCGCCGACGACGCGGGCTCGCTGTAGCGCGCGTCCCGCACGGTGCTTGCGGGTCGGCATGCGTGAGCGGCGGCGTACGTCGCCCCCGTCACCAGGCGCGCGACAGCAACCCTGCCGCCAGGATGACCTGCCGGGGCTGATGCGGCCGGGCTGATCGTCTGGGAGGTCGATGTCGACTCCACCATCTGCCGGGCACACCAGCATGCCGCCGGTCTCTCAAGGCCGGTAACCCCGTTGTGGGGCTACGAAGTCGGTAACGGGCGGGGACCACGAACGGCGGGCTGCCACCGGGAGCCAGACGAACGAACCGCCCCGCGTCGGCGGGGACCACATCCATGGAGACCCCGGGGGCGGGCCACTGACCGGGGCTTCCGGCGCCCATTGAGTCTCTTGCCTGCCGGAACGTGTATGTCGGTGTCTTTCGCAGGGGGACCGGTTTGTGTCGCTCCAACTCCCCAGAGCCTCCCCGAGCGACGAGAAACTCCCCAGCAACTCCTCAGAGGAACCGCTGGGAAGGCCCCGGCCGATTGTCGGCCGCCTGTGCTTCTGGGGTGCGGAGGAAAGGTTCCATGGTGGGCTCCATGGCGATTGCAGCCTCCGGGTGGGCATGGCTGGCTCCGCAAACAGCTAGGGAGCAAGCGGCCGTTTCGTCGTCCACAGACCAACCACAGCGCGGTGGACCCGGGCTCAGGCACCCACCCGGCCGGTGTCGTACGCCCACATCGCGATCTCGACCCTGTTGCGGGCGCCGATCTTGGCCAGCAGGCTGGCGACGTGGGTCTTGGCGGTCGTCAGGCCGATGAACAGCTCGGCGGCGATCTCGGCGTTCGTGCGGCCACGGGCGACCAGCGTCAGCACCTCCTCCTCGCGTTCGGTGAGCGGCTCGATCGGTTGGGTCCGTCGGCTCGACGGTTCCCTGGCGGCGAGGGTGGCCAGCAGCCGTCGGGTGATGTTCGGTGCGATCAGGGCATCGCCGACGGCGGCCGCATGGACGGCCTGGACGAGCAGCGCCGGCCCGGCGTCCTTGAGCAGAAAACCCCGGGCGCCGGCCCGAAGCGCGCCATGGACGTATTCGTCGAGGTCGAATGTCGTGATCACCACTACCGCGATCGGGTCCGGGACGCCGCGCCCTGCGAGGAGCCTGGTCACCTCGATGCCGTCGAGGCCGGGCATCTGGATGTCGACCAGGCACACGTCGGGGCGGAGCCGATGCGCCAGCTCGACGGCGGCGTGGCCGTCGGCGGCCTGGCCGACGACCTCGATGTCGGGCTGCGCTTCAAGGATCATCGACAGGCCGGTGCGCACCAGATCCTGGTCGTCGGCCACCAGCACGCGCACCGTCATCGCCGTACCTTCGTCGGCATCTCGGCGTCGACCGTCCACCCGCCCTCGGGCCCCGGCCCGGCACGCAGCGTGCCGCCGAGCAGCTGCGCGCGCTCGGTCATCCCCAGCAGCCCGAAGCCGTGGTTCACCGACCGTGCCCGGTCGATCTGTCCGTCGTCGCTCACGCGCAGTCGCAGCCTTCCCGCGCCCTCCACGACCCGGATCTCCACACGCGAGGCGTTGCGGGCGTGCCGCAGGGCGTTGGTCAGCGCCTCCTGCGCCAGCCGGTAGACCGCCGCGTCGATCTGGGGCGGAAGTTCGCCCATGTCGTCCGGCAACTCTACGTCGACGACCGGGACCGGGGCGCGTCGGGCGAGGGACGTCAGGTCGGCGACGCCGGGCTGGGGGGCGCACTCCGCCGGCGCTCCGTCGCGCAGCACCCGGACCATCGCCCGCATCTCCGCGAGCGTCCGAGACGCTTCCCCTTCGATGACCTCCAGCGCCTCGAGCGCCGCTCCAGGTCGCTGCCCGGCCATCGCCCGGCCCGCCTGCGCCTGCACAGCGATCGCCGAGACGTGGTGGGCGACGATGTCGTGCAACTCGCGCGCGAGGCCGACCCGCTCCTGGGTGCGGCTCTGGTCCAACGCCCGGCGCCAGCTCTCGGCGCGGTAGCGGAACGCCGCTCCGTTTGCCGCCGCGGCCAGGACGGCGAACACGCCGATGACGTCGGTCGGCCCGGTGTAGTCGGCGACCGTACCGATTCCCGCGGCGACCGCCACCACCGCCAGCCCGGTCACGATCTCACGCCCTGAGCCCCAGCGGACCAGCGCGTAGACGAGCACCAGGACGTAGATCATCGTGTCGAGGCCCACGCTCGGGGCCCCGCCCAGCAGGCTCGCCAGTCCCAACGCCATCGCGGTGCCGAAGGCCACCACGACACAGGCCAACGGGTGGGTACGCCGCCACAACAGCAGCGGCGCAAGTCCGACCGCCACGATCGTCGCGAACGGCCGCCAGGCGACGTCGTCCCGGAGGACTCCTTCGAGCAGCGCCGTCACCATCACCACCCCGACCAGCACCCAGTCGCGGGACACCCGTTCGGGAGCGTCCGCGGCGCGGGGCTCGGCCCACAGCGGGCTCAGGGCATTGGTGGTCACGCACCCAGCCTAGGGGCCACCGAGGCGTCCCGGACCGACCGAAAGAACGAGACGCCACTCCTCTCAACGGCCGAGGCGGGTCCGGCCTCGACGCCGATGTGCCCGCCGCCCGGACCCAGTGATCGTGGGCCTACCAGTCCTCACCACGACAACGGAGCCCACGATGAGAACGCGTCAACCCACCACGACCGCACTGGAGAACCAGCGGATCCCGGTGAGAGCCAAGCTCGCCGCGGCGTGGACAAGCTTCATGTTCCTGTACGTCTACGTGGACATCCTCGCCTTCTTCAAGCCCGGTGTCATCGATGACATCCAGGCCGGCGTCGTCTGGGAGTTCAGCATCAGCCAGACGTTGTTGACCACCTTCCTCGTGCTCATGGCGATCCCGATCCTCATGATCGTGCTGTCGGCGGCGCTGCCCGCCCGGGCGAACCGCATCACGAACCTCGTCGTGGCCTCGGTACAGGTCCCCTTCGCGGCCTTCAACGCGGTGGGCGAGTCCTGGACGTACTTCTACGGCCTCGGCGTCGCACTGGAAGTGATCGTTCTCGCCCTCATCCTGCGGTACGCCTGGACCTGGCCCCGCACCACACCGTCGGCGACCCCGGCGACCGGTCCGGACCGTGAAGCCGTTCGCGCCAAGCAGCAAGCGTGAAAGGGCGAGAAGCAACGTCACGGTATGAACGGGCAAGTCCTCGCCGACCCCTTCGTCCGCCCGCTGGGGGCCTCGCCCGCGCTCCCCATGCGCCACCCACGATCTGACCGTGGCACGTGAGCACCGCATTCTGGATGCGCTCGGCACCGGCGAAGTCGATACTGCCGGTCGGGGCGCGTCGATGAGGAACACCGTGATCAGCGGAGGGACTCCGGACTCTTGAGTGGCCGGTTGCCGTGCGGGAGGGGGGCGTTGCCGGTCCGGGCGAGGGCGGTGTAAGCGGCCCAGGCGTCCAGGAAGGGTGGGACGACCGTGCGGCGGGGGCCGACGGCGGTGAGCAGGAGGGCGGACCGGACGTCGGCGGGTGGGGCGGTGGGGAAGGCCGACAGCAGCAGTGCGACGGCGCCGGCCACGAACGGGGCGGCCGCGCTCGTGCCGGTGACCGCCAGCGGGCGGCCGTCGACGCCGAGGCCGACGACTCCCTCGCCCGGAGCACCGAGGCCGCGTGCGCCGATCGAACCTCCCAGATTGGAGAGGTTCATCGGCCGACCTCGCTGGTCGTACGCGACCACGGGGACGGTCCACGGGTGGCGGGTGAGGACGGAGGTGCCGACCGTGCCCTGGTTCCCGGCGGCCACGATCGTGATCACGCCCCGGTTGGCCGCGTGGTCGAGCGCCCACTCCAGCTCGCGGTGGTCCGTGCTGGAGGGACGGTCGGGCGCGACGCTCAGGTTCAGCACCCGGGCGCCGGCGTCGACGCACTCGACGATGGCGGCGGCGAGGTCCTCCGGCCGCGCGGCCGGGGTGGCCGGGACGGCGGGCGTGGCAGGCATGGCGGGCGCGGAGGGGCGGCCGGTGACGTGGCCCGCCGCGAAGATGGGGCGCAGCAGGAAGGTGCAGCCCGGGCAGATGCCGGGCGGCCGCGAGGTCCGGTCGGCGCCGAGGAGTCCGACGACGTAGGTGCCGTGGCGGCAGGACGCGTCGTTGCCTGTCGGGCGGCAGGCAACGTCACCTTGCCCGCCCCGGTCGCCGGTCCCGCCGGGCAGCACGCGCAGGTGTCGGCCGGCGAGTCCCGGGTGGCCGAGGGCGACGAGGCCGTCGACCACCGCCACGACGATCTCCGGCCGGCCGGCGCCGCGCGCCATCAGGCGCGCGAGCCCGGTCTGTTCCAGCGGTTCCGCCATCGCACCGTCCTCGGTGTGTCGTCATCCTCGGGCCGTTCGGGGCATCCTCACCAGACGTTCACGGCGACGCGACGCGCGGACGTTCCGTCGGAGCCGGGGTTGGTGCACCCGTGACGGCACTCCTTCAGGCACTGCTGGCACCGGAATCCGTAGGGGTTGCCACGGCACGCCGAGCGGCAGACGGCGGGGCACTCCACCACGCTGCAGAATCCCGCCGCATCGTCCTGCGGGATGACGGCGGACAGGCGGCCGGCACGGCCACCGCCGGACGTCCGATAGTGTCCGCCGGTCCGCTGGAGCGCCGATTCGGCGGTGAAGCCCGGAACACTCATCTCTCACACCTCCTTGCTCCCGCGCCGGTCGGGCGGCGCGCATCAACGGTCGTAGTAGGGAGCCAGCTTGTTCACCAGGAACGGGAAGACTTCGGTCACGTCCACCCGGACGAAGAACTTCTCGGTCACGTCCGTCTGGCGGCCCGTGTAGGAGAGCACGACGTCGAGGATCCTGCGGGCACCGCTCAGCCGGGACTCGCGGAAGACGACCCCGCTGAGGCTCGCGTCGGCGGCGAACGCCTCCACGGTCTTCTCATAGATGCGGGGGTACCGGACCGCGAGGTAGTTGATGGCGCGATGCTCGTCGGTGTCGCCCGCGTTGTCCCCCAACTGCAGGACACGGCGCAACAGTTCGTTGGACGAGCGGGTGAACCACTTGTCGCTCGTCCCCTCCGGCTTGCCGATCCCCGCGATCAACTCGTCGCTTGTGAAGGAGTAGACCTGCTCGAAGGCCACGACCGGGAGGGTCAGACCGTTGCAGAGCGACGGCGGGGCGAGCGGCCCCCGGTGTCCGATGACCACATCCAGGTCGGTGCCCTTGGGTTCGGGGCGGACGGCTTCCACGAGCCTGTCGAAGTCCACGGGATCCCGGGGCCGGAGGAGGTACGTCTCCATGCCCTGGACGCTCAGCACGTAGCACAACTGCCGTGCGAGGTAACGGTTCTCCGGCCGCGCGATGGCCGCGCAGACCGCCTGGCGGTCCGTCAGGTTCGCGTTCGCGGACCGGGCCACCGCCTGGGCGACCTCCTTCTCGACCGCCAGGCTCGGGGCCCGGAAATCGATCTGGCCGAGCACGTACACGTAGTTGTTGGCGGTGTCCGAGGCGACCTGCTCCGCCCGCGCGGCCCCGCATTCGGCACAGGTCGGGACGATGGCGGCGTCGGCGGCGGCCGGCGCGAGGAGCGGGTCCGGATGCACGGGGTGTCCCTCGGTGATCGGCGAGTCCGTCGCGGGACCGGTCCCGCGACCGGTCGGGAGGTCTGCCGGGAGATCCGTCGGGGGACCGGTCGGGAGGTCCGCCGCGGGTTCCGTCGGGTGGTCCATGGGTGACTCCTTGTGCCTTGCGGAGCTCGTGCCGTACGGACCGTCGTCCTCACGATCGGTGACCGCGGCCCGTCGAGAACACCAGCCATCGGTTGAGCGCGGCCGCGCGTTGTTCGCAGCCGCCGCAGGGCTTCCTCACCCCCATCGTGCTCGTCACGCGCTTGACGGCGTCACCGAGGCCGATGGACTCGTCCGTGACGAAGCCGGGAAGGCGCACCCGGTGCGGGCGGTGTTCACCGGCCCGGGCGGTGCCGTTCTGCTTTTCACCCTCGGTCATCCTTCTCACCCCTCGGGTGGCGGGCGGTCGCGGTCCGCGGCGGCCCGGCCGGGAGAACCGGCGGAAACGACCGGATAGCAACCGGAGATCCGGGAACGGACAGTGACGAACGGTGGTGGGGGATGGGCAGTTGGGCACGAGGACTCGCACACACTTGCGCTGATTCCAGACTGCGCCGGCCTGCTCCGTCGTGCACCTCGGAGCGCGCACCCTGCGCGTAACCTGGACGGTGAGGGCTGCTCGCTCGGGGGCGTCGGCCGACCTACGGTCGGCGCGGCCTGCTCGTCCGGATCACCCTGACGGGAGCGACACCATGACCATCCCCGGTTTCCACGCCGAGGCGGCCGTCCGCCGGAGCTCCGGCCGGTACACGACGGGCCGGCCCACCCGGAGCAGGCGCCGCGCCGCCGCCGAGCGGATCGTGCCCAGCTTCACCGAGGAGGAGCGTCAACAGCTGATCTTCTGCAACCAGGGCGTGGACAACTGCCTGCGCGACTGCGAACCCCTGGCGGACGACTTCTACGAGTGGCAGCGGTGCAGCCAGACATGCTGGGGGTACTACGACCAGTGCGTCGCCGATCCACCGCTCGAATGGTAGGCGCCCGTCGCACCCGCGTCATGGCGGGCCGGCACTCCGGCCGCGGCCCTGGTGATGGTGTTCAAGCTGGTGGAGTCCGCGCACATGCGCCGGACCCGCCGCTGCAGGCCGCACCGTCGGACACCGGCCCGGGTCGGCGCGACACCCTCACCCGGCTCGCTGCGGGTCGCGGCATCGTCCGTGCAAACCGTCCGTGCCGGCGGGGGTACAGGGACGGAGGCACTCGGCAGTGAGCCGATGGGCGCGTGAGGCAGGCCGAACGTGCGCCGCCTTGCCCGGCCCGGTGGCGTGTGCCTCGACGGTTGTGCGAAGCCGATGCCCGGCCGCCGCCCGAACGCGTGACAGGCTCCCACGGCTGAAGACGATCGACGCCCCGGCAACGGCGCCAGGGCGCCACGTGACGGGTCAGCCGCAGGAGCTGTGGTGATCCACCGCGACGGGCGCCAGGGGCGCCACGAGACTCGGCGGCGCCCGTGATGGGAAGGGCGGCGCGGTTCGGTCAGATGGATCCTACGGCCAGGGTTTTGAACTCACTGGGCAGATCCGCGCGCCTGGTCACGTTGAGCTTGCGGTAGACGCGGGTCAGATGCTGTTCCACCGTGCTGATGGTGACGCACAGTTGGTCGGCGATCTCACGGTTGGAGTTGCCCAGGGAGGCCAGGGACGCGACCCGTCGCTCCGCGGCGCTGAGGGGATCGCGTGGAACGGTGCCCGGGGCGGGCGGTGTCTCCTCCCTGCAGCGCGGCGGCAGGGAGAGCTGCAGAGGTCCGGCGCCGCACACATCGGCCAGGTGCAGCGCCTGGTATAACGCTCGCCGTGCCTGTTCCGCCTCACCGATCGCGCGCTGCGCGGAACTCAACGCGGCCAGGGCCCGGGCCAGTTCGAGCCTGTCCCCGGTGAGCCGCAGGACACCGACCGCCTCCAGCAGCAGGCTCGCCCGGCGCCGCGGTTCGGCGATCTCGGCGAGCAGGCACATGGCGACACCGCGGCTGCGGGATTTGGCGCTGCCGGGGCGGGCCAGCTCCGCGTCCGCGAGTCGGCGGACCTGGTCCCGCTGCCCGAGGCGCAGATGTGCGGCCGCCGCGCCGCTGCGCCAGGGCAGGAAGGCGGGCAGATCCATGTCCCAGGCGCGGGCCTGGTCGCCGCAGCGCAGAAAGTCGTCCAGGGCCGCGTGCACCCGGCCCGCGGCAAGGTGGTGATGGCCCCGGGCGTAGAGATACTGCAGGCCGTACCGTGACTCGAAAATCGCCTCCGGCACCGAGTGCCGCAGGTACTCCTCGGCGACGTCGTCCGCCCCCATGGCGGTCGCGGCCAGGACGAGCGTGCTCAGCGGCGCACCGACGGCGACTCCCCAACTGCGGGGGGAGAGGTGGGTCATGGCGGAGCGGGCGAGGTCGCAGGCATCGTTCAGATCGCCCTGTCGCAGGGCCAGTTCGGCGCGGATCGCGGTGAACTGCGCCTGCCAGGTGGGCGCCTGCCGGACGGTGGCCTCCTGCAGGAGCTTGGCCGACCAGACGGAGGCCTGGCCGAGCCGGTCCGCGTAGACGAGCGCGAGCAGCGCCGACTCCAGCGCGTACAGACTGGTGTCGCCCAGGGGGCAGGAGCGCAGCACCTGTTCGGCGCTCCAGGCGCTGGACTCGTCGCCGCCGTTGCGCAGTGTCGAGCCGAGGACGGTCTCGGCGAGCAGGACGGGTCTGGTGGCCGCCGGTTCTCTGCCGTCGCGGATGCCCGGGCCGTCATCGGCGGCGGGCAGGAGAGGCACCATCACGGGGTAGCGGTTCCGCAGCCACTCCCTGATCTCCGTGAACAGGCCGTGCGGGCCCGGGACCTTCGGGCCCAGCGCGCGGATCACCTCGGCGGCCTCGTCGAAGCGCCCGTGCCACAGCAGGGCACGGGAGAGCGGAACGGCCAGATGGGCGGGCAGGCCGCCCGCCAGCAGCGCTTCGGACAGCGGCCCCAGACGGGGAGCCACCGTGGAGGGGTTGAGCTGCCACTCCAGCCGCGCGAGCATCGTCGTCGTGAGCGCCCGTTCCCGCGCGTCGTCGGAGCCGGACAGCGCCAGTTCCAGGCACTCCAGGGCGAAGCCGACGTCGTCGCTTCGGCGCGCCTGCTCGGAGGCGTCCAACAGCACGGGGACGGCCCAGCAGGGTGGCACATGTCGCGCGGCGACCAGATGCCGGGCGACCGTGGGTGCCGGAAGTCCTTCGTGGTGGAGTAACTCCGCGACGTCGACTCGCTGTTGCCGCAGCACGCCGCAGGGGATGTCGTCCAGGACGGCCGACCGTGCCGCCGGATGACGGAAACGGTTGTCGGTGACGAGCCCGGCGGCCTCCATGTGCCGCAGCGCGTTCGCCACCGAGGACGGACCGCGCCGGAGCAGGCGGCCTATGCGGTCGGGGGAGGAGCAGGAGTCCAGCAGCGCCATCGTGCGGGCCACGCCGAGGATGTCCGGCTCCCGGCCGTGCAGACAGGCAAGCACCGCTTGCGCGAACTCCTCTCCCGCGGGCGGGATTTCGGACCCCGCGTCGCTGTCGCCGTCCACCAGCCGGTCGCGGTGGTCCCTCAGCAGGGCGTGGACGAGCAGCGGATTGCCTCCGCTGAGGGAGTGGTAGACGGGGCCGAGGCCCTGTGACTCCTCCGTGCCCAGGGCCTTCGTCGTGAGCTCGGTCGTGCCCTCCGGGGACAGGGGAGCCAACCGGACACGCCGGTAGAAGGGATGGCGGAGCAGTTCGGTGCTCAACAGCGGGAGACGGTGGCGGGCACTGTCCGGGCGGCTGAACACGACCATCACAGGGGCGGATCTCGTGTGCGGGAGCAGTTGCAGCAGACAGTTCAGGGAAGCGGAGTCGGTGTGCTGAACGTCGTCGACGCAGAGCAGCAGGCCGCCCGCCCCGCCTGCGTGCAGCAGCGCACGGCACAGGCCGCGGGCGACATGGGCCTGCAGGGCGGCCGAATCAGGACGGGCGGGAGGATCGGAGGCGTAACCGTTCTCCAGGACGGTCATCTGCGTACGGAGCGGGGCGGGCAGCGAAAGGTCCCGGACGAGCTGATGGACGACACCGAACGGGACGTCGCGCTCGTCCTCCCGGCCGACGGCTCGCAGGACCTCGGAACCGGTCGCGGACGCCTCCTCGGCTAAGGCATAGAGTAACTCGGACTTGCCGATGCCCACGGAGCCGCTGACGAGGACGACGTGTCCATTGCCGCGGCGGCTGCTCGCGAGGAATTCGTGTAACGTGAATATTTCGTCTTTGCGGTCGATCAGTATCATGCGTGTATTCTTTGCAGCACGTCGGAATCCATTCGTAAACTGACGAGTAGATTTCCAGAGGCTGGAGATGTCCTTGCAGAGGGCGGCCATCTCGAGCCGGTGTCGTAACGCAGCACCTGGTCGCGTTCGAGGATGCCGGGAAGGAACGGGCCTTCATGCAGCACGGTCAGTCGAACCTGTCCTACGGTGCCGTATTCCACGGCTGTTGACCAGTCCTCTTTGCGTAAGAGATTCATTATCACCTGCGGGGTAATTCGGCACATAGGGCATGAGTTCGGCGTACTGCTCGACGGGCAGGCCCGCCGCGTTGATGTCGACGGCGTACACCTGCCCGGCATACCGGTCCGACACCTCCCACACCGTTGTCGACCAGATGCGGTCCCGTACGGGTCGCCTGGAGGCAGGTCCGTCCCTGGGCGAACCCCTCGGTGACGAAGGACCGGCGGCGCCGTGCTCCGCGGTGCAGCAGCATGGCGGGCGTGGAGAAGACCCGGCAGGGGGTGCCGGTCGTGCCGCCGGTGTCCCGGACACGGCCGGTCGGCGGGCGCGGCACGTCGAGCGGCACCAGGTCCGCCGGGTCCTGGGAGGGCGGGATGTCCACCGGGAACGGACCGAACGCCGTGAGCCGCTCATGGCGGGTGATGCCCCGTGCGTCGAAGTCGGGTCGGGCGGCGCGCCGCAGCCGGTACGGGCTGCCGGCCTCCGGGTGGAAGTGCCGCGCCACCACCTTCCGTGTCCCCGCGTCGAGGTCGGTTTCGAGCCGGTCCTCGATCAGCGTGTCGCACTCCGTGCCCCCCACGCTGGAGGACACGTCGGCCGCCGCGCCCACCGGGCCCGCAGTTGCGAGAGGTCCCCGCCGAACTCGTACACGCTGGTCAGCACCTGCTGGATGTGCTCCTGCTTGTCGACGTGCACCACCAGGAACGGGAACCCGAGGATGCCGTCCGGGATCGAGCTGCCCAGGATGAGGCCGAGGCGCACGCCCTGGTCCTTCGTCTCGTCGCAGACGTCCACGAGGCTGATCGGGTCCGTGGGGCTCCGGTCGGACAGATCCCGGACGTCCTCCGCCGTGGTCAGGGGCTTGCGCTTCGGGCAGGAGACCAGTGGCGGTTCGGGCGCCTCGAACGGCATCGCGTCGATGTACGGCGCCATGAACTCGCGGAAGTGACCGCGCAGCGGCGAGTGCACGGCGATCGGCCGGTCCGGCAAGGGGGCGACGGTGCCCGGCGGAAGTCCGGCAGCCGACGCGTCCAGCGCCTTCCGCCCGCCCGACAGCAGCAGGATCCGCATGGCCCCGTCGGACGTCGGCCGTCGGACGTCGGCCCGAAGTCCCCGGACAGATGCACCCCGGTCCGGCCCTCGCCCCGGTACGCCGCCACCAGGTCGCCCTCGGCCGGCGCGAACGCCGGCGCGAGGCCCTGTTCCGGTCTCCTCGGCGGACAGTTCGGGGGTATGACGGGTGTGCGCCAGCATCGCGAACAGTTCCCGCCGCTCGATCGAGCCCGCCAGGCGGCTCGCCGTCATGGTGTCGTCGAGACTCGGTCGGCCCGGCACCGCAGGGCTGAGCCCCCTGCTCCGCCGGCACGTCGCGGGCACCGAGGGCGAGTGCCGTCTCGCGGATCGCCAGGGCGCTCCGCCGCTCCTCCTGGGGCTCCGGCACCCGCATCACGGGATGGGCCTCGTACATCTCCAGACCATGCACTTCCGTGCCGACTCCGCCGCCGAACAGAAAGCCCAATGCCATAGCCGACTCCCATGTATCTCGAAAAGAAAAGGCGTGAACAGGACAATGGTGCTCTCGGTGTGCCAACCGCGCGACAAGGCCTTCGAGACCACTGATGCGCAGCTACCGTACCCATCGCCCGGCCCTGCGAGAAGGGTCATCCGACTCTGTTTCGAGCCACCGCCGGGTGTCGCGGGCCGCGCTACCGAAACGATATGCGGGACTGTCAGAGTTCTTCCGTGGCCCGAGTAATTCCTCTTGCCCGGATGGCCGGGAAGCCGGAAACGGAAGAAATGCCGAACAAGGACGACGGGGATCCCCGCAGGCCGATTGCGGTCGTCGGATACTCCTGCCGACTGCCCGGCGCGCCCGACCCGGAGACGTTCTGGCGGCTCCTCGCGACGGGGCGGCACGCCATCACCGAGGCGCCGTCCGACCGCTGGGACGCCGACGCGATCATGTCGGCCGGGGCGGCACCGGACGCCGCACGCGTGCGGTGGGGCGGCTTCCTGGATCGGGCCGACCTCTTCGACGCCTCCTTCTTCGGGATCTCCCCGCGCGAGGCCACCGCCATGGACCCCCAACAGCGCCTGGTGCTGGAACTCGGCTGGGAGGCCCTGGAACACGCCGGCATCGTCCCCGGCACCCTGGCCGACACACCGACCGCCGTCTTCGTCGGCGCCGCCACCGACGACTACGCGACCCTGCGCGCCCGCCTGGGCGCCGCCGGCATCACCCGCCACACCGCCGTCGGCACCCAGCGCACCATGATCGCCAACCGGCTGTCCCACGCCCTCGACCTGCGGGGGCCGAGCCAGACCGTCGACAGCGGACAGTCCTCCTCCCTGGTCGCCGTCCAACTGGCCTGCGAGAGCCTGCGCGCGGGCGACTGCACGGCCGCCCTGGTCGGCGGCGTCAACCTCAACCTCGCCCTGGACGGCGCGCTCGTCGCCGCCGGCTCCGGCGCCCTCTCGCCGGACGGGCGATGCCACACCTTCGACGAACGCGCCAACGGCTATGTACGCGGCGAAGGCGGAGCCCTGGTCGTCCTCAAGACCCTCGACCGGGCCATGGCCGACGACGACCGCATCCGCTGCCTGATCCTCGGCGGCGCCGTGAACAACGCCGGCAACGCCTCCTCCGGGCTGACCGTCCCCGACGAGAGCGCCCAGCGTGAGGTGATCCGGCTCGCCCACCGGCGCGCCGGGACCCGCCCCGACCAGGTGCAGTACGTCGAACTGCACGGCACCGGGACGAAGGCAGGCGACCCCGTCGAGGCCGCGGCCCTCGGCGCGGCCCTCGGCACCGAGAGGACACCCGGCAGGCCCCTGGCCGTCGGCTCCGCCAAGACCAACGTGGGCCATCTGGAGGCCGCCGCCGGTGTCGTGGGTCTGCTCAAGGTCATCCTGTCCATCGAGTACCAGGCCCTTCCACCCAGCCTCAACTTCACCGCCCCGCCCCCCTCGGTGCCCCTGGAGCGCCTCAATCTGACGGTCCAGCGAGAACTGGCGCCCT
The DNA here is from genome assembly GCF_020010925.1 of Streptomyces griseiscabiei. Classification (NCBI taxonomy): domain Bacteria; kingdom Bacillati; phylum Actinomycetota; class Actinomycetes; order Kitasatosporales; family Streptomycetaceae; genus Streptomyces; species Streptomyces griseiscabiei. Next base: position 3,727,241 of record NZ_JAGJBZ010000002.1, read on the forward strand.
GGCCCCACGACGACCTGCCGAGGACCGCGGGGGTGAGCTCGTTCGGCATGGGCGGCACCAACTGCCATCTGGTGCTGTCCGACTGGTGCGGCCGGGGCACCCCCGCGGCCCCCGACCTGTCGTACGCCCCGCTGCCCGCCCCCGTCGCCCTCTCCGGCCGCGACGAGCCCGCCCTGCGCGCCCAGGCGGCACGCCTGCTCGGCCATCTCGCCGACCGCCCCGAACTCGGGACCGGCGAGATCGCGTACTCCTGCGCCACGACCCGTACCCACTTCGCGCGACGCGCGGTCGCCCTCGCCACCGATCGCGACGACCTCCTCGCGTCGCTCGCGGCCCTGGCCGAAGGCCGCCCCGTGCCGCGTCTGGTGGAGGGCACCGCGCGCGAGGGCGGCCTCGCGTTCCTGTTCACCGGGCAGGGCAGCCAACGGCCCGGCATGGGCGCGGCGTTGCACGCCACCTTCCCCGTCTTCGCGGACGCCTTCGACGCGGCGTGCGAGGAGATGGACCGCTATCTCGACCGGCCGCTGCGGGATTTGGTCCTCGACAGCGGCGGCACCCCTGACGCGGCCCTGCTCGACCGGACCGGCTACACCCAGCCGGCGCTCTTCGCCTTCGAGACCGCGCTCTACCGGCTGCTCGAACACTGGGGTCTGACTCCGGACGCCCTACTGGGCCACTCCGTCGGCGAACTGGTCGCGGCACACGCGGCCGGCGTACTGGACCTGCCGGACGCCTGCGCGCTCGTCGCGGCCCGAGGCCGGCTGATGGACGAACTGCCGGGTGGCGGCGCCATGGTGTCGGTCCAGGCGTCCGAGGAGGAACTCCGCCCCGACCTGGCCGGTTTCGCCGGCCAGGTCACCGTGGCCGCGTTCAACGGACCCGCCTCGACCGTGCTCTCCGGCGACGAGGGCGCCGTGCTCCGCCTCGCCGGACGCTGGCGCGACCGCGGCCGTAAAACCAGACGACTGCGGGTGAGTCACGCCTTCCACTCACCCCACATGGACGGCATGCTCGACGAGTTCCGCCAGGTCGCCGAGAGTCTCACCTACCGCACACCGCACCTCCCCGTGGTCTCCAACCTGACCGGCCGGACCGCCACCGAGCACGAACTCCGCTCTCCCGACCACTGGGTCCGCCACGCCCGCGACGCGGTCCGCTTCCTCGACGGGGTCAGGACCCTGCACGCCCGCGGCATCGTCCTCCACCTGGAGATCGGGCCGGACGCGGTGCTCTCCACCATGGCCCGCGACTGCGCGCCCGACGGCGCCGACCAGCTCTTCGTCCCCGCCGTTCGGGGGGACCGCGACGAAGGGTCCACTCTCTACTCGGCCCTCGCGGAGCTGCACGTGGGCGGCGCCACCGGGGCCCTGAACCAGCTCTTCGCCTGCTCCCGAGCACGTCGCGTCGCCCTGCCCACCTACGCCTTCCAACGGCAGCGCTACTGGCTCGGTTCCCCCGTCGCCTCGCTCCCGCAGGACCCGGCCGCGCCGGAACTCCCGTCACCGGAACCCGGCATGGCCTCCCCGACCGTCCCCGGCGACCGACGGCCCGCACCGGAGGAGCTGGTCCGCGCACACGTGGCCCACGTCCTCGGCCACGACTCGCCCGACGCCGTGCAGATCGGCACCTCCTTCAAGGAGCTCGGTTTCAGTTCCCTCATGGGCGTCGAACTGAGCGACCTTCTCGGCAGATCGACCGGCACACGCCAGCCCAGCACGCTGATCTACGACCACCCGACGCCCGAGGCACTGATCCGGCACCTGGGGAACGCGCCGGCCGACGGCACGCCGGCCCCGGAGGACCTCGCCCAGGCGGGTGTGGGGGAGCCGGTGGCGGTGGTGGGGATGGCGTGTCGGTTGCCGGGTGGGGTGGGTTCGCCGGGTGAGTTGTGGGAGTTGGTGGAGGCCGGGCGGGATGGTGTGTCGGGGTTTCCGGTGGACCGGGGTTGGGATGTGGAGGGGTTGTTCGATCCGGATCCGGATCGGGTGGGGACGTCGTACACGCGGCATGGCGGGTTCTTGCATGATGCGGCGGAGTTCGATGCGGAGTTCTTCGGGATCTCGCCGCGTGAGGCGTTGGCGATGGATCCGCAGCAGCGGTTGTTGCTGGAGGCGTCGTGGGAGGCGGTGGAGTCGGCGGGTGTCGATCCGCACGCGCTGCGCGGCAGCCGCACCGGCGTCTTCGCCGGCACCTTCACCTTCAGGGATTCCGATACCGGCTCCACCCCACCCGACTCCTCCTCAGAGGGCCGACGCCTGACCGGAGGCGCGGCGAGTGTGCTCTCCGGCCGGGTGGCTTTTTCGTTGGGGCTTGAGGGTCCTGCGGTGACGGTGGATACGGCGTGTTCGTCGTCGTTGGTGGCGGTGCATCTTGGGGTGTCGGCGTTGCGGGCGGGGGAGTGTTCGCTGGCGTTGGCGGGTGGGGTGACGGTGATGTCGTCGCCGGGGACGTTTGTGGAGTTTTCGCGGCAGCGGGGTTTGTCGGTGGATGGGCGGTGCCGGTCCTTCGCGGCGTCGGCTGGGGGTACGGGTTGGGCCGAGGGTGTGGGGCTGCTGGTTCTGGAGCGGCTGTCGGATGCGCGGCGCAATGGTCACCGTGTGTTGGCAGTGGTGCGGGGCAGTGCGGTCAATCAGGACGGTGCGAGTAATGGGTTGACGGCGCCGAGTGGTCGGGCGCAGGAGTGGGTGATCCGGGCGGCGTTGGCGTCGGCGGGTGTGGCGGCTGCTGACGTGGATGTGGTGGAGGCGCATGGCACGGGGACGCGGTTGGGTGATCCGATCGAGGCGCAGGCGTTGCTGGCGACCTATGGGCGGGATCGGCCGGCCGAACGGCCTTTGTGGCTGGGGTCGTTGAAGTCGAACATCGGGCATGCGCAGGCGGCTGCGGGTGTGGCCGGTGTGATCAAGATGGTGATGGCGCTTCAACAGCGCGCGTTGCCGCGGACGTTGCATGTGGATGAGCCGACGCCGTTGGTGGACTGGGCTTCGGGCGGGGTCGAGTTGCTGACCGCGCAGCGGGAGTGGGAAGCGGTGGCCGGGCGTCCGCGCCGGGCGGGGGTGTCGTCCTTCGGGATCAGCGGGACCAATGCCCACCTCGTCCTGGAGGAAGCACCCCCCGCCCCCGAACCGCAAGCGACCCCCGAGCCGTCGCCCGGAACGGTCCTGTGGCCGTTGTCCGGCCGGACCGAGCAGGCACTGCGCGCGCAGGCGCGGCGGCTGCGTGAGCATCTGAGCGTGACGCCCCGGGCCGGACTCGCCGACGTGGGTTTGTCGCTGGGCACCACGCGCGCCGCGCTGGAGCACAGGGCCGTACTGGTCGGCGACGACCCGGACCGGATGCTCGTGGATCTGGCGGCGCTCGCGGACGGCGACCCGCCGTCCCGTGTGCCGTACGGCGTGCCGAGCGGCGGGAAGACGGCGTTCCTCTTCACCGGGCAGGGCAGCCAGCGCGTCGGCATGGGACGTGAACTCCACGCCAGGTTCCCGGTGTTCGCCGAGGCACTGGACGAGGTCTTCGAGGCGTTCGGCGACCGCCTCGGGCGCCCGCTGCGCGAGGTCGTCCTCGCCGGGGCGGACTCCCCGGACGCCGCCCTGCTGGACCGGACCGTGTTCACCCAGGCCGGGCTGTTCGCCGTCGAGGTGGCCCTTTTCCGGCTCCTCGAACACCTCGGAATACGGCCGGACCGGGTGGCCGGCCACTCGGTCGGCGAACTGGCGGCGGCCCACGCCGTAGGGATGATGTCACTGCCGGACGCGGTGACGCTGGTCGCCGAGCGCGGCCGTCTCATGGAGGCGCTGCCCGAGGGCGGCGCGATGGTCTCGGTCCGGGCGCCGGAGGAGGAGGTCGCCGCACTGCTGCGCGGCCGGGAGGCGCGGGTGGCGATCGCCGCCGTCAACGGGCCGCTCTCCTGCGTACTGTCCGGTGACGAGGACGCGGTCGTCGAGATCGCCGGTGAGCTGTCGGCGCGCGGTCGCAGAACCAGGCGGCTGCGGGTCAGCCATGCCTTTCACTCGCCCCGCATGGATCCCATGCTGGAGGAGTTCCGTCGGGTGGCTCAGGGGCTCGACCTGTCGGAGCCCGCCGTACCGCTGCTGTCGGACATGACGGGACAGCCCGTCACCGGGCCGGTCGACGGCAGCTCGGCCGACGGCAACCCGGCCGACGCTGGCTACTGGGCGCGGCACGTCCGGGAGACGGTGCGGTTCGCCGATGTCGTACGCGCTCTGCGGGCGGAGGGAGTGACGACGTTCGTCGAGATCGGCCCGGACGCCGTCCTGACCGCCATGGGCCGCGACTGTCTCCCCGACGACGACGACGAGGACGAGGCCGCAGCCGTAGGCGCCCAGGTGGAGTTCGTTCCCCTGCTGCGACGCGGCCACCCCGAGGAGCGGACCCTCGCGGAGGCACTCGCCCGGCTCCACGTCCGAGGCGTCGGCCCCGACTGGGCGGCGGTGTTCGCCGGCACGGGCGCCTCCCGCGTCGATCTGCCCACGTACGCCTTCCAGCGCAGGCGCTACTGGCCGAGCGCCGGACCGGTCACTGCCGGGGACGCTTCCGCGCTCGGGCTCGGTACCGGCGGGCATCCCCTCCTCGGTGCCGCGGTGCGACCCGCGGACTCCGACACGCTGGTCCTCACCGGGCGGCTGTCCCTGGACACCCATCCCTGGCTCGCCGACCACACCGTCCTCGGCACCGTCCTCTTCCCCGGCGCGGGGCTGGTGGAACTGGCCCTGCACGCCGCCCGCCGCACCGGCTGCGACCTGCTGGAGGAGCTGACCCTGCAGGCACCGCTCGGGCTGCCGGACGAAGGCGCCGTCGAGCTCCAGGTCCAGGTGGCGGGTGCCGACGCCGACGGCCGGCGGTCCGTCACCGTGCACACCCGGCCCGCGGCGGCCTCGGCCCGGGACCAGGAGAACGGCGGGACGGACGGCGGCGACTGGACGCTGCACGCCGTCGGGGTGCTCGCCCCGGCCGCCGGGGCGGTGGCCGATGCCGACCACTTCGCGAACTGGCCGCCCGACGCCGAGGAGGTGGACCTGACCGGCTGGTACGACGCACTCGCCGCACAGGGCTTCGGCTACGGCCCCGCCTTCCGCGGGCTGCGTGCCGCGTGGCGACGCGGCACGGAGGTCTTCGCCGAACTGGCCCTCCCCGAGGAACAGTCCACCGCCGCGACCGGGTACGGACTGCACCCCGCGCTGCTCGATGCCGCACTGCACGCCATCGAACTGGGCGCGCTGCCCGGCGGCGACGAGACCCGGCTGCCCTTCGCGTGGAGCGGGGTACGCCTGGACACGGCCGGGGCCACCGCGGCACGCGTCCGGCTGGCACCCGCCGGGCCCGACGCGGTCACCCTCGCCTTCGCCGACGCGGCGGGGCGCACGGTGGCGTCGGTGGGCGCGCTGTCGCGGCGCCCGGTCTCCGCCGAGGGACTCCGCGCGGCACCGAGCGGGGGACACGACCCGCTGTACCGGGTGGAGTGGACCGCGCTGCCCGGCATCGCCGGTCCGGGCTCCGGCGCGCCCCCCGAGCGGTGGGCGGTCGTCGGCGACGCGGCCGACGCGGCCCTCACGGCCGGAACGCCGACGGCTGCCGGTGCCGCCGTCCGAGCCCATCCGGACCTTCCGGCGCTCGCCGAGGACATCGACCGTACGGCCGACGCCCCGGCCGTCGTCCTGGCACCGCTGACCGGCTCATCCCCGGACGGTACGGAGGACGGTACGGACGTGGCGCGGGCCGTCGGGCGGGCGCTGGTCCTGGCCCAGGGCTGGCTGGCCGACGAGCGATTCGCCGCCTCCCGTCTGGTCGTCGTCACCCGGGGCGCGGTCGCCGCGCGGCCCGACGAGGACGTGTCCGACCTCGCGCACAGCGCCGTCTGGGGGCTCCTCCGCACGGCACAGACCGAGCACCCCGCCCGGATCACCCTGCTCGACCTCGACGACGAACCCGCCTCGCGGCGGGTCATGGCGGCCGCCCTCGCCGCCGCGGAGGCCTCGGGCGAAGCCCAGCTCGCCGTCCGTGCCGGGCGCGTACTCGTCCCCCGAATGACACGTGCCACGACGCCCGTGCCCCCAGGGCCCGGTGAGGGGCCCTGGCCGGCGGACGGCACCGTACTGATCACCGGCGCGACCGGCGCCCTGGGCGCCGCCGTGGCCCGCCACCTGGTCACCGCGCACGGCGTACGCGATCTGCTGCTCGTCGGCCGACGCGGCGACGCCGCCCCCGGTGCCGCCGAACTCCGCCAGGAACTGGGCGAATCGGGGGCCAGGGCCACGCTCGCCGCCTGCGACGTCTCCGACCGTGCGGCGCTCGCGGCACTGCTCGCCACGGTGCCCGCCGACCGTCCGGTGACGGCCGTCGTCCACGCCGCCGGTGTCCTGGACGACCGTGTCTTCGACGCCCTCACTCCCGAGAGCCTCGAAGCGGTCCTCCGACCGAAGGCGGACGCCGCCCGGCACCTCCACGACCTCACCCGCGATCTCGACCTGACCGCCTTCGTCCTCTTCTCCTCCGTGCAGGGACTGCTCGGCGGCGCGGGACAGGCCAACTACGCGGCGGCCAACACCTACCTGGACGCCCTGGCACAGCATCGGCGGGCCGGCGGTCTCATGGCCACCTCACTGGCCTGGGGCCCATGGGCGGAGGGCGGCATGGCCGCCGGGCTCGGCGAGACCGACCGCCGCCGGTTCGCCCGTGCGGGCATCCGCGCGCTCACCCCCGGCCAGGGCCTGCGACTCCTCGACGCCGCGCTGGCCTCCGGCGACGCCTGCTCGGTGCCGCTCGCCCTCGACACCGCCGCGCTACGGGCCGCCGGCACCGGCGTACCGCCGTTGCTGCGCGGGCTCGCCCCGGCGCGCATCCGCGAAGCGGCGGGCCCCGGCCCGAGCACGTCCGGCGAAGCGCCGGGCGCCCGGCTCGTGGCCCGGCTCACCGAACTCGACGCCGCCGCCCGGGAGAAGCAGCTGCTCGCCCTGGTGCGGACCGAGGCCGCCGCCGTCCTGAACTACGACCGCGCGGAGACGGTCGACGCGCGCCGGAGCTTCAAGGAACTCGGCGCCGACTCCCTCAGCGCCGTGGAACTGCGCAACCGGCTGGGCAGGGCGACGGGACTACGGCTGTCCGCGACCGTCGTCTTCGACCATCCGACCCCCACCGCACTGGCCGGACGGCTCCGGGCCGAACTCTTCCCCGCCGCGGGCCCGGAGGTCACGGGGAGCGGGGAGAACCGGGCACACGACACCGTCCCCGACGGACCGGACCCTGCGGCCGACGCGGAGGAACTGGCCGCCGAGGAACAACTGATCGACGCCATGGATGTGGCGGATCTGGTCCGGATGGCCCGCGAAGGCATCGAGTCCTGAACAGCACTGGGAGAAGAAAGCTCATGACCCGAACGCCGTCGTCCTCGTCACCTTCTTCGTCCTCCTCCGACACGAACGTCGTGGAGGCCCTCAGGGACGCCCTCAAGGAAACCGCCCGGCTGCGCCGCGAGAACCGGCAACTCCAGGCTGGTGTGGGGGAGCCGGTGGCGGTGGTGGGGATGGCGTGTCGGTTGCCGGGTGGGGTGGTGTCGCCTGCGGGGTTGTGGGAGCTGGTCGAGTCGGGTCGGGATGGTGTGTCGGGGTTTCCGGTGGACCGGGGTTGGGATGTGGAGGGGTTGTTCGATCCGGATCCGGATCGGCCGGGGACGTCGTACACGCGGCATGGCGGGTTCTTACATGATGCGGCGGAGTTCGATGCGGAGTTCTTCGGGATCTCGCCCCGCGAGGCCCTGGCCATGGACCCGCAGCAGCGGTTGTTGCTGGAGGCGTCGTGGGAGGCGGTGGAGTCGGCGGGTGTCGATCCGCAGACGCTGCGCGGCAGCCGCACCGGCGTCTTCGCCGGAATCATGTACCACGACTACGGACCCGCACTGCACATCCCCGCCGGAGGCGTGGACGGCCAGCGGTTGACCGGTGGTGCCGGCAGCGTGTTGTCGGGTCGGGTGGCTTTTTCGTTGGGGCTTGAGGGTCCTGCGGTGACGGTGGATACGGCGTGTTCGTCGTCGTTGGTGGCGGTGCATCTTGGGGTGTCGGCGTTGCGGGCGGGGGAGTGTTCGCTGGCGTTGGCGGGTGGGGTGACGGTGATGTCGTCGCCGGGGACGTTTGTGGAGTTTTCGCGGCAGCGGGGTTTGTCGGTGGATGGGCGGTGCCGGTCCTTCGCGGCGTCGGCTGGGGGTACGGGTTGGGCCGAGGGTGTGGGGCTGCTGGTTCTGGAGCGGCTGTCGGATGCGCGGCGCAATGGTCACCGTGTGTTGGCAGTGGTGCGGGGCAGTGCTGTCAATCAGGACGGTGCGAGCAATGGGTTGACGGCGCCGAGTGGTCGGGCGCAGGAGCGGGTGATCCGGGCGGCGTTGGCGTCGGCGGGTGTGACGGCTGCTGACGTGGATGTGGTGGAGGCGCATGGCACGGGCACGCGGTTGGGTGATCCGATCGAGGCGCAGGCGTTGCTGGCGACCTATGGGCGGGAGCGGTCGGCCGAACGGCCTTTGTGGCTGGGGTCGTTGAAGTCGAACATCGGGCATGCGCAGGCGGCTGCCGGGGTGGCCGGTGTGATCAAGATGGTGATGGCGCTTCAACAGCGCGCGTTGCCGCGGACGTTGCATGTGGATGAGCCGACGCCGCTCGTGGACTGGGCTTCGGGCGGGGTCGAGTTGCTGACCGCGCAGCGGGAGTGGGAGGCGGTCGAAGGGCGTCCGCGCCGGGCGGGGATCTCCTCGTTCGGGATCAGTGGCACCAACGCCCACCTCATCCTGGAGGAAGCACCACCCGCCCCCGAGCCGGACGCGCCACCCGCCCCCGAACCGCAAGCGCTCCCCGTTCCCGACACCTCCCCGGTCCCGCTGGTGCTCTCCGCCCGTACCCCGGACGCGCTGCGCGACCAGGCGCGTCGCCTGCTGCCCCTGCTCCGGGACACCGCCGGGCCCGCCGCCCGCGACCTCGCCTTCTCCTTGCTGACGTCCCGTTCGCTGTTCGACCACCGTGCCGTGGTCGGCGGGGACCGGCGTACCTGGGAGGAAGGACTCGCGGCACTGGTCGACGGCGCGCCCGGCGCGGATGTGGCGCACGGCGAGGCCTCCGCCACCGGACCGGTCGTCTTCGTCTTCCCCGGCCAGGGCTCGCAGTGGGCCGGTATGGCGGGGGAGTTGCTGGCGGAGTCGCCGGTGTTCGCGGCTCGGATGGAGGAGTGCGAGCGGGCTCTGGCGCCGTTCGTGGACTGGTCGTTGCTGGACGCCGTGCGCTCGGGGCGGGCGTGGGACCGGGTCGATGTGGTCCAGCCCGCCCTCTTCGCGGTGATGGTGTCGCTGGCGGAGGTGTGGCGGTCGTTCGGTGTGGTGCCGGACGCGGTCGTGGGCCACAGCCAGGGCGAGATCGCCGCCGCCGTCGTGGCGGGCGCGCTGTCCCTGGAGGACGGGGCCGAGGTCGTGGCCCTGCGCAGCCAGGCGCTGGGTGTGCTGGCCGGACGCGGTGGCATGGTCTCCGTGGCCCTCGGGCACGACCGCCTGGCCGACTTGCTCGCCGACCGCCCCGGCCTGTCGCTCGCCGCCGTCAACGCCCCCTCCGCCGGGGTGGTGTCCGGCGACCCCGACGCCCTGGCCGCGTTGCTCGCGCACTGCGAGACCAAGGGCGTACGGGCCCGGCGCATCGACGTCGACTACGCCTCGCACTCCGCCCACGTGGAGGAGATACGCGAGACGCTCCTGGACGCCCTGGCCGGACTGCGGCCGTCGGCCGCCCATGTGCCGTTGTACTCCACCGTCGAGGGCGGCTGGCTGGACACCGCTCGGATGGACGCCGACTACTGGTACCGCAACCTGCGGGCCACCGTCGGCTTCGCACCCGCCGTCCGCACCCTCGCCGAGTCCGGGTACACGGGGTTCATCGAGGTCAGCCCGCACCCCGTGCTCACCATGGGCATCGAGGAGACCGTCCACGAGGCGGGCTGCGAGGCCGTCGTGCTCGGTACGCTCCGGCGCGACGAGGGCGGGCTGCGGCGCCTGCACCACGCGCTCGGCGAAGCCTTCGTACGAGGGCTCCCCGTCGACTGGAAGCCGGCCCTCGCCGGCACCGGTGCCCGCCTCGTGGACCTGCCCACGTATCCGTTCCAGCGCCGCCGCTACTGGCTGGAGACCCCGCGGGCGTCGGACCCGGCCGCCCCGGCCGACGACGGACTGTGGCGGGAGATCGAGGCCCAGGACTCCGCGGCCCTCGCCGACACCCTGGGGGTCGACCCCGGGGCGGTGGGCGAGGTGCTGCCCGCCCTGTCCGCGTGGCGTTCCGAACGGATACGGGGGCGGCGTGCCGACAGCTGGCGTCACCGGGTGGGGTGGCGCCCGCTGACGCTCGCGCCGAGGGCGTCGCTGTCCGGGCGGTGGCTCGTCGTGCTTCCGGCGGACGACAGCGGCGGCGGCGCCGACGTACTGGCCGCGCTGACGGCGGCCGGGGCCGAACCGGTCCCCGTCGTCGTCTCCGCCCCCGACCAGGACCGGGAATTCCTCGCGGCCTCCTTGCGTGCCGCGTCGGGCGCGGAGCCCGTGGCCGGTGTGTTCTCGTTGCTGGCCGAGGAGACACGCCCGCACCCGGCCCATCCCGACGTACCCGCCGGGCTGTCCCTGACCCTCGCCCTCGTCCAGGCGCTCGGCGACACCGGCACGGACGCCCCGCTGTGGTGCGCCACCCGGGCCCTGGCGGCCGTGGGCGGCGGCGAGCGGCCGGGAGCGAGTGCGCAGGCCGCGGTCGCAGGACTGGGCCGGACGGTCGCCCTGGAACGGCCCGGCCACTGGGGCGGCCTCGTCGACCTGCCCGCCGTGCTGGACGAGCGGGCCGCGGACCGGCTGGGCGCGGTCCTCGCCGGCGTCACCGACGAGGACCAGGTCGCCGTGCGCTCCTCCGGCGTCTACGGGCGCCGCCTGCTCCCGGTCGGTCCCGGCCGTCCGGCGGAGGCCCGCCCCAGCCCGAGCGGCACCGTCCTCATCACCGGCGGCACCGGCGGGATCGGGGCCCAGGTCGCCCGCGAACTCGCCGAGCGGGGAGCCGCCCATCTGCTGCTGCTCAGCCGCCGCGGACCCGACGCCCCCGGCGCGGACGAACTCCGCACCGAACTGACCGCGCTCGGCGCGCGGGTGACCGTCGCCGCCTGTGACGTCGCCGATCGCGCGCAGCTGACGGCGGTCGTCGCCGCCATCCCCGAGGAGGAGCCGCTCACCACGGTCGTGCACGCGGCCGGGGTCCTCGACGACGGCACCCTCGACGCCCTCGACCCGGCCCGTCTCGCCACCCTGATGCGCGTCAAGGTCACCGCCGCCCGCACCCTGCACGAGGTCACCGACGGCATCGGCCTCGCCGACTTCGTCGTGTTCTCCTCCTTCATGGGCGTCCTCGGCAGCGCCGGCCAGGGCAACTACGCCGCCGCCAACGCCGCGCTCGACGCCCTGGTCGCCGAACGCCGGGCCGCCGGACTGCCCGGCACCTCCCTCGCCTGGGGCGCCTGGGCCGGCGGCGGCATGGTCGACGACCGGATCGCGGACCGCCTCCGCCGCCTCGGCATCACCCCCATGGAGCCCCGGGCGGCCGTCCGGGCCATGACCGCCGCCCTCGCGGACCACGACGAACTCTGCGTCGTCGCCGACGTGGACTGGCAGCGTTTCCGCGAGGCCGTCGGGCTGCGCGCCACGGCGCTGCTGAGCGGCCTGCCCGGAGCCGCCGACGCTCGGACCGGGGCACCGGCAGGACCCGCCGGGCAGGAAGGGCAGGACGGGCAGGTGCGCGGGCAGCTCGCCGCGCTCCCCGCCGCCGAACGGTCCCGCCACATCACCGACCTCGTGCGCACCCACGCCGCGACGGTGCTGCGCCACGGCGCGGCCACCGACATCGCCCCCGGCCGGGCCTTCGCCGAACTCGGCTTCGACTCCCTCACCGCCGTGGAACTGCGCAACCGGCTCGGCGCGGCCACCGGACTGCGGCTGCCCACCACCCTGCTCTTCGACCACCCCACACCCCGGGCGCTCGCCGCCCGCCTCCTCGCCGAACTCGCCCCGTCGGACCCCCCGACCGAGGAGACCGGCGCGACCCTCCCCGGGGGGACGACCGCCGTCGACGACGACCCGATCGCGATCATCGGCATCGGCTGCCGCTTCCCCGGCGCCGTCCACGGTCCGGACGCCTTCTGGCAGTTGCTCACCGAGGGACGGGACGTCATCGCCGACTGGCCGCCGGACCGGGGCTGGGACACCGACCGGCTCTACGACCCCGACCCGGACCGGCCCGGCACCACCTACAGCCGGCGCGGCGGATTCCTCCACGACGCCGGAGGCTTCGACGCGGCCTTCTTCGGGATATCGCCCCGCGAGGCCCTGGCCATGGACCCGCAGCAGAGGCTGCTCCTGGAGACCTGCTGGGAGACCGTCGAACACGCCGGTATCGACCCCACCGCACTGCGCGGCCTGCCGGTCGGCGTGTTCGTCGGCACCAACGGCCAGGACTACCCCGGCGTCCTCGACGGCGCGCCCGGCGTGTCCGAGGGCCACGTCATGACGGGCAACACCGCCAGCGTGATGTCGGGCCGGATCTCGTACGAACTGGGCCTCGACGGGCCCGCGCTCACCGTGGACACCGCGTGCTCCTCCTCGCTGGTGACCCTGCACCTGGCGGCCCAGGCCCTGCGCCGGGGCGAGTGCGCGCAGGCCCTCGCCGGGGGTGTCACCCTCATGACCACGCCCAAGCTGTTCGTCGAGTTCAGCCGCCAGCGCGGACTGGCCCCGGACGGCCGCTGCAAGGCGTTCGCGGCCGGCGCCGACGGCACGGGCTGGGCCGAGGGCGTCGGCATGCTCCTCCTCGAACGCCTCTCGGACGCCCGCCGCGCAGGACACCGGGTGCTCGCGGTGCTCAGCGGCACCGCCGTCAACCAGGACGGCGCCAGCAACGGCCTGACCGCGCCCAGCGGGCCGGCCCAGCAGCGCGTCATCCGGGCCGCGCTCACCGACGCCCGGCTCACGGCCGCGGAGATCGACGCCGTGGAGGCGCACGGCACCGGCACCCGGCTCGGCGACCCCATCGAGGCCCAGGCGCTCCAGGCCGTGTACGGCGCCGGACGGACCACCGACGAGCCGCTGTGGCTGGGGTCGGTCAAGTCCAACATCGGCCACACCCAGGCCGCCGCCGGCGTCGCCGGCGTCATCAAGATGGTGCTCGCCATCGGCCACGGCGAACTGCCCCGGACCCTGCACGCCGACGAACCCAGCACCCACATCAACTGGGACACGGCGGGCCTGCGGCTCCTCGGCGAGCCCACCCCGTGGCCCCGGACCGGACGCCCGCGCCGCGCCGGCGTCTCCTCGTTCGGCATCAGCGGCACCAACGCACACGTGATCGTGGAACAGGCACCCGACGCGGACGACGCGGACGACGCGGAGGGCACGGGCGAGGCGGACGGCACGGCCGGAGCGACCGCGACCGGCGGCGCGGAGGAGACGCGACCGTCCCCGGCCCGGACGCTGCCGCTGCTCCTGTCCGCCCGGACGCCCGCCGCGCTGCGCGCCCAGGCCGCCCGACTGCTCGCCCACCTCGACACGAGCCCCGGCACCCCGCTGCCCGACGTGGCCCTGGCCCTCGTCCGCGGCCGGGCCGCGCTGGAGCACCGGGCCGCCGTGCCCGGGGACGACGAGACGACCGCGCGCCGGGCGCTGGGCGCCCTGGCCGCCGGGACGTCCGACCCGGATCTGGTCACCGGCCTGGCGGCACCCGGGCGTACGGTGCTGCTCTTCCCCGGTCAGGGAAGTCAACGGGCCGCCGCCGGAGCCGCGCTGTACCGCGACGAGCCGGTGTTCGCCGACGCGCTGGACGACGTACTCGCCCACTTCGCGCCCCACCTCGACCTGTCGCTGCGGGACATCCTGTTCGCCGCCGAGGACGACGAGCGGGCCCCGCTGCTGCACCGCACCCGGTACACCCAGCCCGCGCTGTTCGCGCTGGAGGTGGCCCTGTTCCGGCTGCTGGACCACTGGGGAGTCGTCCCGGACCTGCTCATCGGCCACTCGGTCGGCGAGCTGGCCGCCGCGCACGTCGCCGGGGTGCTGGACCTGCCCGACGCCTGCGCCCTGGTCGCCGCCCGCGGCCGTCTCATGGACGAACTGCCCGGCGGCGGCGCCATGGTGGCGGTCGAGGCCGGTGAGGACGAAGTGCTCCGGGTGCTCGGCGAACTCGGCCTTCCCGGAGAGACCGCCGACGCCACGGTCGGTGTCGCGGCCGTCAACGGACCGGCGGCCACCGTGCTCAGTGGTGACGAGGACGCCGTTCTGCGCGCGGCCGAGGAGTTCCGCCGCCGAGGGCGCCGGACCCGGCGGCTCACCGTGAGCCACGCGTTCCACTCCGCCCGGATGGACGGCATGCTCGACGCCTTCCGCGAGGTGGCCGAGGGCCTGTCGTACGCCGAGCCCCGCATCCCCGTGATCTCCAACCTCACTGGTGAGCCCGCCTCCACCACCGAGTTGTGCTCCCCGGAGTACTGGGTGCGGCACGTGCGCGGCGCGGTGCGGTTCATGGACGGCGTACGGCGGCTGGCCGACGACGGGGCGACGACGTTCCTGGAGGCCGGGCCGGGCGGTGTGCTCTCCGCCCTGGTGCCGGCCTGTCTGCCGGAGGACGGGCCCGGCGTCGCGGCGGTCCCGCTGCTGCCCAAGGGACAGCCGGAGGGGGCCTCGGTCCTCGCGGCCCTCACCCGCCTGCACGTCCGCGCGGTCGCCGTCGACTGGACCGCCGGGCACAGGGACACCACCGCCCCGCAGGTCGACCTGCCCACCTACCCCTTCCAGCACGAACGGTTCTGGCCGCGCCCGGCCGCGGCGAAGGACGCGGACCGCGCCATCACGGACCCGGACCCTCTCTGGGACCTGGTCGGTACGGCCGACGCACCGTCGGTCGCCTCGCTGCTGGGACTCGACGAACGGGCGCCGCTCGGTGACGTACTGCCCGCGCTGTCCGCCTGGCGTGCGCGCCGGGACCAGGAGTCTGCCGCCGCCCGGCACCACCACCGCGTCGAATGGCAGCCGCTGGCCCTGCCCGCCCGCATCCGGTTGTCCGGCTCGTGGCTCCTCGCGGTGCCGGACGACCCCGCGGTCACGGAGACGGCGGCGGCCGTGGAACGAGCCCTCGCGGAGCACGGCGCCGAGACGACCGTCGTCCGGATCGCCGCCGGCGCCGGACGCACGGAACTGGCCGAACGGCTCCCCGCCGGGGCCACCGGCGTGCTCTCCCTGCTTGCCCTGACCGACCTCCCGCACCCCGACCACGCGCCGCTCGGGGCGGGGCTCGGGGCGGGGCTCGCCCTCACCCTGACCCTGCTCCAGGCCCTCGGCGACACCGGCAGCCGCGCCCGGCTGTGGTGCGTCACGTCCGGCGCGGTCGGCGCGGGCCGGGACACACCGCCGTCGCCCGCCCAGGCCCGTTTGTGGGGATTCGGCAGGGTCGCCGCCCTGGAACACCCCGACCGCTGGGGCGGCTTGGTCGACCTCCCCGAACGGCTCGACCCCGCCGCACTTCGCGGTCTGTGCGCGTGCCTGGAGGGCCCGGACGGCGTCGACGCCGAGCACGGCGACGGCACGACGGACGGACTCGCCGGTGAGGACCAGATCGCGATCCGCCCGTCCGGCCTGCTCGGCCGGCGGCTGGTAGGCGCTCCGCAGGGCCTTCCGCAGGGCCTTCCGGCCTCCGGCGGCCGGGTCGTGCCCGGCGACGTGCCGGCCCCCACCGGCTGGCGCCCCCGGGGAACCGTGCTGGTCACCGGCGGCACGGGCGGTATCGGTCGGCACGTCGCCCGCTGGCTGGCCCGGGAAGGGGCCGGGCACCTCGTGCTGGCGGGCCGGCGGGGCGCCGCCGCCCCCGGCGCGGCGGCGCTCGTCGCCGAGCTGGAGCAGGCGGGCGCCCGGGTCACCGTGGCCGCCTGCGACCTCGCCGACCGGACCGCGACGGCCGCGCTCGTCGAGCGGCTCCGGGCGGCCGGGGACACACCGCGCGCGGTCTTCCACGCCGCCGGCACCGTCTCCGACACCCGCACCGAGCAGTGCACACCCGCGCAGCTCCACGCCGAGCTGGCCGCCAAGGCGGACGGAGCCGACCACCTCGACGCACTCCTCGCCGACGAACCGCTCGACGCCTTCGTGCTGTTCTCCTCCATCGCTGGCATCTGGGGCAGCGGCGGCCAGGCCGCGTACGCCGCCGCCAACGCGCACCTGGACGCCCTCGCCGCCCGGCGCAGGGCCCAGGGGCGCACCGCGCTCTCCGTCGCGTGGGGCCCCTGGGAGGGCACCGGCATGGCCGACGGCGACGCGGGCGCCGGGCTGCGCCGGCACGGCCTCGTCGGCCTGCGACCCGAAACGGCGCTGACCGCACTCCGCCAGGCCCTGGACACGGGACGCACCGAGGTCGTCGTCGCGGATGTGGACTGGCGGCGGTTCGTCCCCGTCTTCACCTCAGGACGCCCCAGCAGGCTCCTGGGCACACTCACCGAGACCGCCGCTGCCCCCGGACCCTTCGAGGGCCGGCCGTCGGCCGGCACCGAGGCCCCGGAGGACCACGCCGGCCGGTGGCGCGACCGGCTGACGGCCCTCCCCGACGCGGAGGGCGACCGGCTCCTCGTCGAACTGATCACCACCGAGGCGGCCGCCATCCTCGGCCACGGGTCGGCCGGGCGGGTCGACCCCGAACGCCCGCTGCGCGACATCGGCTTCGACTCCATCACGGCCGTCGAACTCCGCAACCGGCTCGTCGCCGCCACCGGCTTCCGCCTGCCGGTCACCGGCCTCTTCGACCACCCCACGGCGACCGGCCTCGCCCGGCACATCCGCGAGGGCCTCACGGGGGCCGCACGGCCCGCCGCCGACCCGGACACCACCGCACCCCCGGCCCCGCACACCACCGATCCCGCCGACGACCCGCTCGCCGTGGTCGCGATGGCCTGCCGCTTCCCCGCGGGCGTGCGTGCCCCGGACGACCTGTGGCGGCTGGTGGCCGACGAGGTGGACGCCATCGGCGCCTTCCCCACCGACCGGGGCTGGGACCTGGACTCCCTGTACGACCCCGACCAGGACCGGCCGGGCACCTTCTACAGCTCAGGCGGCGGGTTCCTCGACGGGGCGGGCGACTTCGACGCCGCCTTCTTCGGGATCTCGCCCCGTGAGGCGCTGGCCATGGACCCGCAGCAGCGGCTCCTCCTGGAGACGTCCTGGGAGGTCCTCGAACGCGCCGGGATCGACCCGCTGTCGGTCCGTGGCAGCCGCGGTGGCGTCTTCGTCGGAGTGGCCTCCCAGGGCTACGGCACCGGACCGGGTACGTCGGCCGACGGCGTCGAAGGGCATCTGCTGAGCGGCAACGTCACCAGCGTGGCGTCCGGGCGGATCGCCTACACGCTCGGCATCGAGGGCCCGGCCGTCACCCTCGACACGGCCTGCTCCTCCTCACTGGTCGCCCTGCACCTCGCCGGTCAGGCGCTGCGCGCCGGTGACTGCTCCTTCGCGCTCGTCGGCGGCGCCGCCGTGATGGCCGCCCCGGACGTGTTCGTGGAGTTCGGCAAGCAGGGCGGTCTCTCGCCCGACGGCCACTGCCGCTCGTTCGCCGACGGCGCCGACGGCACCGGCTGGGGCGAGGGCGCCGGCATGATCCTCGTCGAGCGGCTGTCCGACGCCCGGCGCCTCGGCCACCCCGTGCTCGCCCTGGTCCGGGGGACGGCGGTCAACCAGGACGGCGCCAGCAACGGCCTCACCGCCCCGAGCGGCCTCGCCCAGCAGCGGGTGATCCGCGAGGCGCTCGGCCACGCCCGCCTGACCACGGCCGACGTCGACATGGTCGAGGCGCACGGCACCGGCACCGTCCTCGGCGACCCGGTCGAGGCACAGGCACTGCTGGCCACCTACGGCCAGGGCCGCCCGGCGGACCGGCCGCTCTGGCTGGGCTCGCTGAAGTCCAACCTCGGCCACACCCAGGCCGCGGCGGGCGTCGCGGGACTGATGAAGACCGTCCTGGCCATGGGGCACGCGACGCTGCCCAGGACCCTGCACGCCGACGACCCCACCTCCCGGGTCGACTGGTCCGGCGGCGCCGTCCGGCTCCTCGACCGGGCCCGCCCCTGGCCGGCCCCCGGCCGCCCCCGGCGCGCCGGAGTCTCGGCGTTCGGCATGAGCGGCACCAACGCCCATGTGGTCCTGGAGGAGGCGCCCCCGGAGCCGGCCGTCCCGGAGCCGCCGACCGCCGCTCAGGACACCGGCGCCCGGCCCGGCGCCCCCGCGTCGCCCGCGCTGCCCTGGCTCCTGTCCGCCCGCTCGCAGCCGGCCCTGCGCGAACAGGCCGCGCGGCTGCACGCCCACCTCAGCGACCGACCCGAACTGCGGCCGGCCGACGTCGCCCACGCGTTGGCGACCACCAGGTCCGCCCTCCCGCACCGGGCCGTCGTCGTCGGCAGCGACCGCGGTCAACTGCTGGACGCGCTGGCCGCCCTCGCGGACCGGTCGGCCGCGTCCGGGGCCGTCGAGGGACAGGCCCGCGGCGGCGGCCGTACCGTCTTCGTCTTTCCCGGCCAGGGGTCGCAGTGGGCGGGGATGGGGGCGGATCTGCTGGATGCGGCGCCGGTCTTCGCGGAGCGGGTGGCGCAGTGCGAGCGGGCGCTGTCGCCGTACGTGGACTGGTCGTTGACCGGTGTGCTGCGGGGTGAGCCCGGTGCGCCGTCGTTGGAGCGGGTGGATGTGGTGCAGCCCGTGTTGTGGGCGGTGATGGTGTCGTTGGCCGCGCTGTGGCGGTCGTACGGTGTGGAGCCGTCGGCGGTGGTCGGGCACAGCCAGGGGGAGATCGCGGCCGCCGTGGTGGCCGGGGCGTTGTCCCTGGAGGACGGGGCCAAGGTCGTCGCCCTGCGCAGCCGGGCCCTCGTGGCGCTGGCCGGGGCCGGTGGCATGGTGTCCCTCGCCGTCTCCGAGGACCGGGCCCGCGCTCTCCTGGCATCCCACGGCGACCACGTCTGCGTGGCCGCCGTCAACGGCCCCGACGCGGTGGTGGTGGCCGGCCGGCCGGACGCGCTCACGGACCTCCTCGCGGCCTGCGAGAGGGACGGCGTACGGGCCCGGCGCATCCCCGTCGACTACGCGGCCCACTCGGCCCAGGTGTCCCGGGTCCGCGACGACCTGCTCGCCGCACTGGCCGACGTGACGCCCCGCACGGGCGGGACACCGCTGTACTCCACGGTCACCGGCGAACCCCTCGACGGATCGCTGCTGACGGCGGACTACTGGTACCGGAACCTGCGCGAGCCCGTGCAGTTCGCGCGGGCCACCGCACGGCTGCTGGACGCCGGATTCGACCTCTTCGTCGAGGCGAGCCCGCACCCCGTGCTCACCGCCGGAGTCGAGGGAACCGCCGAAGGGGCGGGCCGGACCGTCACCACCGTCGGGACGCTGCGGCGCGAAGACGGCGACCGGGCGCGGTTCCTCGCCTCGCTCGCCGAGGCCTGGACCACCGGAGCCGAGGTGGCCTGGCCGGACGTCGTGGCCCACGCCGCGCCCGGCGCCCGACCCGTCCCCCTGCCCACCTACGCCTTCCAGCGGACCCGGTTCTGGCTGCCCACCCCGGGCCGCACCGCCCCGGTGGCCGGCGCGGCGGCCGACGCCGCGCAGGACCGCTTCTGGGCGGCCGTGGACAGCGGCGACCCGGCCGGGCTGGCCGCCGCCCTCGGCGCGGACGCCGACGCCACGCCGGAGGGCTTCGCCCCGGCGCTGCGCGAGGTGCTGCCGGTGCTGTCCGGCTGGCGACGCGCCCGGCTCGACCGGGACGCCGTACGGTCCCTCGGTTATCGGGTCCGCTGGCAGGCGGTGGCCGACCCGCCCGCCGCGCCGCTCGACGGCGACTGGCTTCTCGTCGTACCGAAGCAGCACACCGACGACCCGCTCGTCGGCGCGTGCCAGGACGCGCTGCGGCTCGGCGGCGCGCGGGCCCGTACCGTCACCGTCGACGCGGGCGACGCGGCCCGGACCGCGCAGGACGTCGCCGACGCCGTCGCGGACGCCGCCCGGCCGGTCTCCGGCGTGCTGTCCCTGCTGGCCCTGGACGAGCGTGCGCCGACGCAGGAGGCCCTGGTGCTCGCCGGGACCGCCACCACCCTCGAACTGCTCAAGGCCCTCGACACCCTGGGGATCGACGCCCCGCTGTGGTGCGTGACCGGCGGCGCGGTCGCCGTCCGCCCCGACGAGCGGCTCACCCGTCCGGGCGGGGCCCAGCTGTGGGGGCTCGGCCGGGTCGTCGGCCTGGAACAGCCGAGGCGCTGGGGCGGCATCGCCGACCTGCCGCCGCACCCCGGCCCCGCCGAGGCGCGCCACCTCGCCGCCTTCCTCGCGGGCGGCCACGAGGAGGACCACCTCGCCGTACGGCCCACCGGCGCTCTCGCGCGCCGACTCGTCCACGCCCCGGCCCCCGACGCCTCGGCGGGCCGCGACCGGACACCGGCCGGAGGCACCGCCCTGATCACCGGCGACACCGGGGTGCTGGGCGCCGACATCGCCCGCTGGCTGGCCCGGCGCGGCGCCCGCCAGGTCGTCCTGGCCGGGGACCGGAGCGCGGATCAGGTGGCCGTGGCCGCCCTGCGCGACGAACTCGCCGAACTGGGAGCCGAGTTGACCGTGCCCGACGGCCCGGACGCCCTGGCCGGCCCGACCGGCGGGGCACCTCTGACCGTCGCCGTCCACCTCGCCCGCGCCCACGACCCCGGCGCCTCGCTCGCCGAACTCACCCCCGAGGACCTGGAGGGCGCCCTGCGGTCCGTCCTCGGCCCGGTGGCCGACCTCGACGCGCTGCTCGACGGCCACCCGGCACCGGACTCCGTCGCCCTCGCCGTGCTGTTCCCGTTGAGCGGTGTCTGGGGGGCCGCCCGGCGTGGCGCCGCCACCAGCGCCTACGCCGCCCTCGAAGCGCTGGCCCGCGACCGCCGCGACCGGGGGAACCGCTGGGTCACCCTCGCCCTCGGCGGCCAGGAACCCGCGCCCGCCGGATCCGACGCGGTGGAGCGCCCCCTGGACGCGGACACGGTCCTCGCGGCCCTGCAGCGGTCGCTGGACCACGACGAACCCGCCGCGATCCTCGCGGACGTCCGCTGGGACCGCGTCGTGGCCGCCGTGCCCGACCCCCGGGCGCTCAGGCTGCTCAGCGAACTGCCCGAGGCGGCCTCCGCCCCGGACGAGACCACGCGGGACGACCAGGACGACGACGCCGCCGAACTCGCCCGCCGGCTCGACCCGTTGGACGAACCCGCGCGACGCCGGCTGCTGCTCGACCTGGTGTGCGACCACGCGGCGGCGGTCCTCGGCCACTCCGGCCGCCAGGCAGTCCCGGCCGACCAGGCGTTCTCCGCCGTCGGGTTCGACTCGATGCTCGCCGTGTCCTTCCGCAACCGGCTGCGCACGGCGACCGGCGTCCCCATCGCCGCGACGGTGGTGTTCGACCATCCCACCCCCGCCGCCCTCGCCGACCACCTGTACGACGGGTTGTGCGCCCGGCCCGGCCCGGCCGTTCCCGCGCTCGCCGAACTCCGGGCGCTGGAGGCGGCCCTGACCTCCGCCGACCCCCGCGCCCGGGGCGCCGACGAGCTCGGCGCGCGCCTGCAGGACCTCGTACGGACCTGGGCCCGGCGCACAGCGCCCGACACCGGCCCGGCGGACGCCGACGCGATCGGTTCGGCCAGCGCCGACGAGCTGTTCGACCTGCTTGACAACAACTTCGGAATGGCCTGAGGAGCACCGCGAAGATGCCGGACGAACAGAAGCTTCTTGAGTACCTCAGGCGGGCGACCGCGGACCTCGGGCAGGCGCGTCAGCAGCTGCGCGAGGAGGAGGACGCCAGGCACGAGCCCATCGCGATCGTCGCGATGAGCTGCCGCTACCCCGGTGGCGCCGACGACCCCGAGCAGCTGTGGGACCTGGTGTCCTCCGGCACCGACGCCATCTCCGAGTGGCCGGCCGACCGGGGCTGGGACACGGCCGCCCTCTACGACCCGGACCCCGACCGGCCGGGCACCTCCTACACCCGGCACGGCGGATTCCTGCACCGGGCGGGGGAGTTCGACGCCGCGTTCTTCGGCATGTCACCGCGCGAGGCCCTCGCCACCGACCCGCAGCAGCGGCTCCTGCTGGAGACCTCCTGGGAGACGCTGGAGCGCGCGGGCCTCGACCCGGCGGCCCTGAAGGGCTCCGCGACCGGCGTCTTCGTCGGCGCCATGACCAACGAGTACGGCGACGGCTCCCGAGACCGGTCCGACGTCCAGGGCCTGCTCCACACCGGCACCGCCGGCAGCGTGATCTCCGGCCGGATCTCCTACACCCTGGGACTGGAGGGCCCGGCGGTGACGGTCGACACCGCGTGCTCGTCCTCGCTGGTCGCCCTGCATCTCGCGATACGCGCGCTGCGCTCCGGCGAGTGCTCCCTCGCCCTCGCGTGCGGTGTCACCGTCATGCCGCACCCCGACCCGTTCGTCGCCTTCAGCCGACAGCGTGCCCTGGCACCCGACGGCCGCTGCAAGGCCTTCGCGGCCGGCGCCGACGGCACCTCGTGGTCCGAGGGCGCGGGCGTGCTGCTGCTGGAGCGGTTGTCGGACGCGCGGCGGCACGGTCGGCGGGTGCTGGCGGTGGTGCGGGGCAGCGCGGTGAACCAGGACGGGGCCAGCAACGGTCTGACGGCGCCGAACGGTCCCTCGCAGCAGCGGGTGATCCGGGCGGCGCTGGCGGACGCCCGGCTGCTGCCCGGTGACGTGGACGCGGTGGAGGCACACGGCACGGGGACCCGGCTCGGGGACCCGATCGAGGCGCAGGCGCTGCTCGCGACGTACGGCCAGGACCGTGAAGAGCCGCTGTGGCTGGGGTCGTTGAAGTCGAACATCGGGCACTCCTCGGCGGCCGCCGGGGTGGGCGGTGTGATCAAGATGGTGCAGGCGATGCGGCACGGGGTGCTGCCCCGGACACTGCACGTGGACGCGCCCTCCCCGCAGGTCGACTGGTCCTCCGGCGCGGTCCGGCTGCTGACCGAGGAGCGTTCCTGGCCCACCGGTCCCGAGCGCCCCCGCCGCGCCGCCGTGTCCGGATTCGGCGTGAGCGGCACCAACGCCCACGTGATCCTGGAGGAGGCACCCCCGGCGGAGGACCCCGCCCCCGCCGGGACCACCGAGCCCGACGACACCGTCCGGGCCACCGAGCCCCACGGTGACCCGATGCCACTGCCTCTGGTGCCCTGGGTGCTCTCCGCCCGCAGCGAGGAGGCGCTGACCGAGCGGGCGCGGCAGCTGCTCCCGCTCGTCGACCTGCTCGACGCGGACCCGGGCCTCCGTGCCGGCGCCGTCGCGCGGGCCCTCGCCACCGGCCGGTCGGCGTTCGAGCACCGCGCGGTGGTGGTCGCGGGCGACCCGGACGGATTCCGTGCGGGACTCACCGGCCTGGTGACCGGCGGCGAGGCGGCGGGGGTGGTCCGCGGTGTCGCGGGACCCGCGGGCCGTACCGTCTTCGTCTTCCCCGGGCAGGGCTCCCAGTGGACCGGCATGGCACTCGGCCTGCTCGACTCCTCGCCGGTCTTCGCCGCCCGCATGGCCGCCTGCGAACGCGCCCTGGCCCCGCACGTGGACTGGTCGCTCGCCGCCGTCCTGCGCGGCGACGCCGGCACCCCGCCGCTGGACCGCGTCGACGTGGTCCAGCCCGCGCTGTGGGCGGTGATGGTCTCCCTGGCCGCGCTGTGGCGTTCGGCCGGTGTGGAACCGGACGCCGTGCTCGGCCACTCGCAGGGCGAGATCGCCGCCGCGGTGGTGGCCGGAGCCCTGTCCCTGGAGGACGGCGCCAAGGTCGTCGCCCTGCGCAGCCAGGCCCTGACCGCCCTCGCCGGCCGGGGCGGCATGGCCTCGGTCCCGCTGCCGCCGGAGGAGCTGGCCGACCGCCTCCGGCAGTGGGACGGCAGGCTCTTCGTGGCCGCCGCCAACGGCCCGGCCGCCACGGTGCTGTCGGGCGACACCGAGGCGATCGACGGCGTGGTGGCCGAACTCCAGGGTGCGGACGTACGGGCCCGCCGCATCCCCGTCGACTACGCCTCCCACTCCGCGCACGTCGAGGAGATCCGCGAACGGCTCCTGGAGTGCCTCGCGGACATCGAGCCGACGACCGGCCAAGTGCCGTTCTTCTCCACCGTGGACCTGAGCTGGCAGGACTCCGGCGCGCTGGACGCCGAGTACTGGTACCGCAACCTGCGGCAGACCGTGCGGTTCGAGGAGGCCACCCGCACCCTGCTCGCCCAGGGCTTCCGCTTCTTCGTCGAGTCCAGCGCCCACCCGGTGCTCACCGTGGGCATCAGCCAGACCGCCGAGGCCGAGGAGTGCGACGCCGTCGCCGTCGGCACCCTCCGCCGCGACCAGGGCGGCCTCGACCGGTTCCTACTCTCCCTCGCCGAGGCCCACACCGGCGGACTCGCGCCGCACTGGGACACGCTGCTCGCCGGGCACCCGGGCGACACCGTCGACCTGCCCACGTACCCCTTCCAGCGGCGCAGGTACTGGCTGGAACGGCCCCGGGCCGGCGCCGAGAACACCGCCGGCGCCACCGACCCGGCGGACGCCGCCTTCTGGGAGAGCGTCGGCGGACAGGATCTCCCGGCGCTCACCACGACGCTCGGCGTCCGCCCCGAGGATCCGCTGACCGTCGTCCTGCCCGCCCTGGCCGACTGGCGCAGGCGGCGCGACGAACGCGCGACCGTGGACTCCTGGCGCTACCGGATCGACTGGCGGCCCCTCGCCGCCGCCCCGGCGGGCCGCACCGAAGCCGCCCCGACCGGTACCTGGCTGGTGGCGGTCACTGACGGCACGCAGGACGACCCGGCGCGGGACGCCGTGGTCCGGGCGCTGCGCGAGGCCGGCGCCGTCCCCGTGCCCGTCGTCCTGACCGAGGCCCACGCCGACCGGGCCACGCTGACCGCGCACCTGTCCGAGGCGGCCACCGGCCCCGTCCACGGCGTCCTCTCCCTCGTCGCCCTCGACGAGCGCCCCCACCCGGGCCACCCCCACCTTCCCCTCGGCCTCGCGCTCACCCTGACCCTCGTGCAGGCCCTGGGCGACGCGGGCGTCACCGCCCCGCTCTGGTGCGCCACCCGGGGAGCGGTCACGACGGGCCGCGACGACGCGGTGACCAGCCCCGGACAGCACATGGTCTGGGGCCTCGGCCGGTGTGCCGCGCTGGAGCACCCGCAGCGCTGGGGTGGTCTGGTCGACCTGCCCGGCACGCTCGACGAGCGGTCCGCCGCCCTGCTGTGCGGCGTCCTGGCCGGCCGGGACGACGAGGACCAGGTCGCCGTACGCCGTTCCGGCGCGTACGGCCGGCGGCTGGTTCGCGCCCGGCCCGCCGACCCCGCCCGCGCGGACGCCTGGCAGCCGCGCGGCACGGTTCTGGTCACCGGCGGCACCGGCGGCGTGGGCGCGCACCTCGCCCGCCGGCTGGCCGAGAGCGGTGCCGAGCACCTCGTCCTGGTCGGCCGCCGGGGCGCCGACACCCCCGGCGCGGCCGACCTGGCCGCCGAGCTGACCGCGCTCGGCACCCGGGTCACCGTCGCCGCCTGCGACGTCGCCGACCGCGACCGGCTCGCCGAACTGGTGGCCGGTATCGAACAGGACGGCTCCCGGATCAGGACCGTCATCCACGCCGCCGGCACGGGCCTGCTCGTGCCACTGTCCGACACCGACCCCGACGAGTTCGCCGACATCCTCTACGCCAAGGTCGCCGGCGCGGAGAACCTCGACGCCGTCTTCGACCGGGACGACCTCGACTCCTTCGTCCTGTTCTCCTCCATCTCCGGCGTCTGGGGCAGCGCCGACCACGGCGCGTACGCCTCCGCCAACGCCCACCTCGACGCGCTCGCGGACCGGCGCCGCGCCCAAGGCCGCACCGCCACCTCCGTGGTGTGGGGCATCTGGGACCCCGAGGGCGGCGCGGGCATGGCCGCCAACCTCGTCGAGGAGCAGCTGCGCGGCCGGGGCATCCCCTTCATGGCCCCCCAGGTCGCGCTGACCGGGCTCCAGCAGGTCCTGACCGACGACGAGACCGTCGTCCTCGTCACCGCCGTCGACTGGGACCGCTTCGCACCCGTGTTCACCTCGGCCCGGCCCAGCCCGCTCATCGGCGACCTGCCCGAGGTCCGCCGCGCGCTCGCCGAGGAGACCGCACCCGCCCAGGACGGCGACGACACCGCCTCCTCGCTGCGCGACCGCATAGCGGACCTGCCCCCCGCCGACCGCGACCGCCTGCTCACCGACCTCGTACGCGGCCACGCGGCGGCCGTGCTCGGCCACGGCTCCGCCGACGCCATCGCCCCCGAACGCGCCTTCCGTGAACTGGGCTTCGACTCGCTGACCGCCGTGGAGATGCGCAACCGGCTCAACGCCGCCACCGGTCTGCGGCTCCCGCTCACCGTCCTCTTCGACTACGCCTCGGCCGACGCGCTCGCCCGGCATCTGCGCGTCGAACTCCTCGGCCCCGACACGGCCGCTCCGACCGGACCGGCCGTGCCCGCGCACGTGCCCGCCGACGCCGACGACCCGATCGCCATCGTCGGCATGAGCTGCCGCTACCCCGGCGACGTCCGCACCCCGGAGGACCTCTGGCGGCTCGTCGCCGAGGGCCGGGACGTCATCTCCGCACTGCCCGCCGACCGCGGCTGGGACCTGGACGGCCTCTACGACACCGACCCCGACCGGCCCGGTACGACCTACAGCTCCGAAGGCGGATTCCTCTACGACGCCGGGCAGTTCGACCCCGCCTTCTTCGGGATCTCGCCGCGCGAGGCGCTGGCCATGGACCCGCAGCAGCGGCTGCTCCTGGAGACCTCCTGGGAGGCCCTGGAGCGGGCCGGCATCGACCCCGCCTCCCTGCGCGGCGGCCAGGTCGGCGTGTTCGCCGGCGCCGCCTACCAGGGCTACGGCGGCCTGAGCGACGTACCCGAGGAGGTCGAGGGACACCTCATCGCCGGTATCTCCACCAGCATCCTGTCCGGCCGGATCGCCTACACCCTCGGCCTCGAAGGACCGGCGGTCACCGTCGACACGGCCTGCTCGTCCTCGCTGGTCGCCGTGCACCTGGCGGCCCAGGCCCTGCGCTCCGGCGAGTGCTCCCTGGCGCTCGCGGGCGGTGTGACCGTCATGGGCACCCCGCTGTCCTTCACCGGCTTCAGCAGACAGCGGGGTCTCGCCGCGGACGGCCGCTGCAAGTCCTTCGGCGCCGCCGCCGACGGCTTCGGCATGGCCGAAGGCGTCGGACTGCTGCTCCTGGAGCGGCTGTCGGACGCCCGGCGCAACGGCCACCGTGTGCTCGCCCTCGTACGGGGCTCGGCCGTCAACCAGGACGGGGCCAGCAACGGGCTGACCGCCCCCAGCGGCCTGGCGCAGCAGCGGGTCATCCGCAGCGCGCTGGCCGGTGCGGGCGTGGCCCCGGCCGAGGTCGACGTCGTGGAGGCGCACGGGACGGGCACCCGGCTCGGTGACCCGATCGAGGCGCAGGCGCTGCTCGCGACGTACGGTCAGGACCGCCCCGCGGACCGGCCGCTGCTGCTCGGCTCGCTGAAGTCCAACATCGGGCACAGCCAGGCCGCCGCGGGCGTCGCCGGGATCATCAAGATGGTCGAGGCGATGCGCCACGACATGCTGCCCCGCACCCTGCACGCCGAGGAGCCGACCCCCGACGTCGACTGGTCGGCGGGCGCCGTGGAACTCCTGTCGGAGCCCCGGCCGTGGATCCGCAACGGTCACCCGCGCCGCGCCGGCGTCTCCTCCTTCGGTCTCAGCGGCACCAACGCCCACGTGATCATCGAGGAGCCGTACGGCGAGGAGCCCGCGCCGGAGCCCGAGGGGGACGCACCCGCGACCGCCGTGCCGTGGCTGCTCTCCGGCCGGACCCCGGAGGCGCTGCGCGAGCAGGCCGCGCGGCTCCACACCCATCTGAGGGACCGTCCGGAACTGCGGCTCCACGACGTCGGCCTCACCCTCGCCACGTCCAGGTCCGCCTTCGAACACCGTGCCGTCGTCGTCGGCGCCGACCACACCACCCTGCTCACCGGCCTGGCCGCACTCGCCGCCGGACAGGACGACCCCGCCGTGGTCCACGGCACCGCGGCCACCCCGGGCCGTACCGTCTTCGTCTTCCCCGGTCAGGGTTCGCAGTGGGCGGGCATGGCAGTGGGGCTGCTGGACTCGGTCCCGGTCTTCGCGGAGCGGGTGGCGCAGTGCGAGCGGGCGCTGTCGCCGTACGTGGACTGGTCGTTGACCGGTGTGCTGCGGGGAGAGCCCGACAGCCCGCCGCTCGACCGGGTCGACGTCGTCCAGCCGGTGCTGTTCTCGGTGATGGTGTCGCTGGCCGCGCTCTGGCGGTCCTGCGGTGTCGAGCCGTCGGCGGTGATCGGGCACAGCCAGGGGGAGATCGCCGCCGCAGTGGTGGCGGAGGCGCTGTCCCTGGACGACGGCGCCAGGATCGTCGCCCTGCGCAGCCGCATCCTGACCGCGCTGGTCGACCGGGGCGCGATGCTCTTCGTCGCCCTCCCCGGCGACCAGGTGCGCGAGCGGATGGCGCCCTGGGACGACCGGTTGTCCGTCGCCGCCGTCAACGGGCCCGCCGCCGTGACCGTCTCCGGCGACCCGGAGGCCCTGGAGGAGTTCGGCGACCGGCTGTCCGAGGACGGCGTCATGCGGTGGATGATCCCGGGCGTCACCTTCGCCGGGCACTCGCCCCAGGTGGACGGGTTGCGCCGAGAACTGCTGGACGCGCTCGCCGGGGTGACACCGCGCCGGACCGACATCGCCTTCTACTCCACCGTCACCGGCGGCGCCCTCGACACCACCGCCCTGGACACCGAGTACTGGTACCGCAACCTCCGCGAACCCGTGGAGTTCCACCGCGCGGTCGCCGCGCTCATCGACGCCGGGCATGTCACCTTCGTCGAGGTCGGCCCGCACCCGGTGCTGGCGGTGTGGCTGGAGAGGAGCCTGGAGGCGGCCGAGGTCGCCGGGCTCGTCACGGGCACGCTGCACACCGACGACGGCGGCCCCGGCCGGTTCCTGACCGCGCTCGCCGGGCCGCACGTCCACGGTGTCCCGGTGGACTGGCGGGCGGTGTTCGCGGGCACCGACGCCCGCCCCGTCGAACTGCCCACCTACGCCTTCCAGCGCCGACGGTACTGGCTGGAGCCGACGGCGGCGCCCGCTGCCGGGGACGGCGCTGCCCAGCCCGCCGACACGGCCTTCTGGGACGCCGTCGAACGGCACGACCTGCCCGCCGTCGCCGCCGCGCTGAACCTGCCGGACGAGGACACGACGGCCCGTGCCTCCCTCGACGGGGTGCTCCCCGCACTCGCCGACTGGCAGCGGGGCCGCCGCGGCCGTACCACGATCGACGGCTGGCGCTATCGCGTCACCTTCAAGGCCCTGCACCTCACCCCCGGCACCCCCGCCCTCACCGGTACCTGGTGGGTCGTCATACCGGCCGGCGCCGCCGCCCACCCCGTGGTCGCGGGCGCGCTGCGCGCCCTCGAACGGCACGGCGCCACCGCCGTACCCGTCGAGATCGCCGCCGACGGCACCGACCGGGCCGTCCTGGCCGCCAGGCTGGGCGCCGAGGCCGCCCCGGACGGCGGCGTGCTCTCGCTGCTCGCCCTCGCCGAGCAGCCGTACGCCGAGGGGACCGCCCTGCCGACCGGGCTCGCCCTCACCACCCTCCTCCTCCAGGCACTCGGCGACGCCGGGATCAACGCCCCCCTGTGGTCCGCGACCTGCGGCGCGGTGTCCGTCGGACGCTCCGACGCCCTCACCGCACCCGCCCAGGCGACCCTGTGGGGACTCGGCGCCGTGGCCGGCGTGGAGTATCCGGAACGCTGGGCCGGAATGCTCGACCTGCCCTCCGACCTGGACGAACGCGCCGGTGGCAGGCTGGCCGCCGTACTGGCGGGCCTCGACGGCGAGGACCAGATCGCGATCCGGCCCTCGGGCGTCTACGGCCGCAGACTCGTCCGGGCCCGGCCGGCCGAGGAGACGACGGCGGACGCTTTCGCGCCCGACGGCACGGTACTGATCACCGGCGGCACCGGCGCCCTCGGTGCCCATGTCGCCCGCCGGCTCGCCCGCTCCGGTGCCCGGCACCTGCTGCTCACCGGACGCCGCGGCCCCGACACCCCCGGCGCGGCGGAACTGGTCGCCGAACTCGCCGGCCTGGGCGCCGAGACGACGGTCGCCGCCTGCGACGCCGCCGACCGGGACGCGCTCGCCGCCCTGCTCGCGGACATCCCCGAGGACCGCCCCCTGCGCACCGTCGTGCACGCCGCCGGCCTCCTGGACGACGGCGTCCTCGACACCCTCACCCCCGAGCGGGCCGCCGGGGTCCTGCGCCCCAAGATGGACGCCGCCCTCAACCTGGACGCCCTCACCCGCGACCTGGACCTGACCGCGTTCGTCCTGTTCTCCTCGCTCGCCGGCACCCTCGGCGGCACCGGACAGGGCAGCTACGCCGCCGCCAACGCGTTCCTGGACGCCCTCGCCGAGCAGCGGCGCTCGCTCGGCCTGCCGGCCACCTCCGTGGCCTGGGGCCTGTGGGCGGGTGACAGCGCCGCCGACGCGGCCCGGGAACGGCTGGTGCGCAACGGACTGCCGCCGATGGACCCGGAGCTGGCGGTCACCGCCCTGGAAGAAGCCATGGGCCGGTCCGAGCCCAGGCTGGTGCTCTGCGACTTCGCCTGGGACCGCTTCGCGCCGGCCTACACCGCCCTGCGGCCCTGCGCGGCCCTGCGCGACCTGCCCGACGCGCGTGACGTCCTGGCCGCCGGCGGTGCCGACGGGCAGGACACGGAGGCGGACTCCCTCGCCACCCGCCTCGCGGCCCTGTCCGCGCAGGAGCGGCAGGAGGAACTGACCCGCCTGGTCGCCACCGAGGTCGCCGCCGTCCTCGGCCACCCCGACCCCGACGGCATCGACCCCGGCCGGGTCTTCAAGGACCTCGGCTTCGACTCGCTCACCGCGGTCGACCTGCGCAACCGGCTCTCCGAGGCCACCGGACTGCGCCTGTCGGTCACCCTGGTCTTCGACCACCCCACCGTCACCGCCCTGGTGGACCACGTACGGACCGAACTCGGCGGTACGGCACCGGTACAGGCCTCCGTACCCGCGCCGGCGTCCTCACCCGTACAGACCGCGGTGGCCGACGACGACGCCATCGCCGTCGTCGCGATGAGCTGCCGCTACCCCGGCGGCGTCACCACCCCGGAGGACCTGTGGCGGCTGGTGACGTCGGGCTCCGACGCCATCACCGAGTTCCCCACCGGCCGGGGCTGGGACCTCGACGAGCTGTACGACCCCGACCCCGGGAAGCTCGGCCGGACGTACGCCCGCGAAGGCGGCTTCCTGCACGACGCGGACCACTTCGACCCGGCGTTCTTCGGGATCTCCCCGCGTGAGGCGCTGGCGATCGACCCGCAGCAGCGGCTGCTCCTGGAGATCTCCTGGGAGGCGTTCGAGCGGGCCGGCATCGACCCGGCGTCGCTGAAGGGCAGCCGGGCCGGGGTCTTCGTGGGCTCCAGCTACCGCGACTACGGCTCCCGCGTCCAGCAGCCCACCGAGGAGACCGAGGGCTACCTCGGCATCGGCAGCGCGGGCAGCGTCGCCTCCGGCCGGATCTCCTACACCTTCGGCCTCGAAGGACCGGCGGTCACCGTCGACACGGCCTGCTCGTCCTCGCTGGTCGCCGTGCACCTCGCGGCCCAGGCGCTGCGCTCCGGCGAGTGCTCGCTCGCCCTCGCCGGCGGAGTCACCGTGATGTCCACCCCCGACGCGTTCATCGAGTTCAGCCGGCAGCGCGGGCTCGCCGCCGACGGCCGCTGCAAGCCCTTCGCCGCCGCGGCCGACGGCACCGCCTGGGCCGAGGGCGCCGGCATGGTCGTCCTGGAACGGCTCTCCGACGCCCGGCGCAACGGCCATCCGGTGCTCGCCCTGGTGCGGGGCTCGGCGGTCAACCAGGACGGCGCCAGCAACGGTCTCACCGCCCCCAACGGCCCCTCCCAGCAGCGCGTCATCCGCCAGGCCCTCGCCTCCGCCGGGCTCGCCGGCGCGGATGTCGACGCGGTGGAGGCGCACGGGACGGGCACCCGGCTCGGTGACCCGATCGAGGCGCAGGCGCTGCTCGCGACGTACGGCCAGGACCGCCCCGCGGACCGGCCGCTGCTGCTCGGCTCGCTGAAGTCCAACATCGGGCACGCCCAGGCCGCCGCCGGTATCGCCGGCCTGCAGAAGATGGTGCTGGCCATGCGGCACGGAGTCCTGCCGCGCACCCTCCACGTCGACGCGCCGACCCCGTTCGTCGACTGGTCGGCGGGCGCCGTGTCGCTGCTCACCGAGGACACCCCCTGGCCCGACCAGGGGCGACCACGCCGGGCCGCGATCTCCTCCTTCGGCGTCAGCGGCACCAACGCGCACACGATCCTGGAACACGTCCCGGACGAGCACGCGCCGGACGGCGTGACGGCTCCGGCGGGCGCCGACGAGCGGCCCGCAGGGGAAGAGGCCGGGACCGGGGGCGACGGCGCCGCGGTGCCGTGGCTGCTGTCGGCGCGCAGCCGGGTCGCCCTGCGGGCCCAGGCCCAGCGGCTGCTGGAGCACGCCGACGCCCGTCCCGCCCTGCGTCCGGCCGACATCGCGCTCACGCTTGCCGCGGGCCGCGGCGCCTTCGAGCACCGGGGCGCCGTCGTGGGCGACAGCCGCGAGGCGCTGATCGGCGGCCTCAAGGCGCTCGCCACCGACGGCGGCGCGCCCGGCACCACCCAGGGCACGGCCGTGGCGGGCAGGACCGCGTTCCTCTTCGCCGGGCAGGGCAGCCAGCGCGCCGGAGCGGGCGCCGAACTGTACGCCCGCCACCCGGTCTTCGCGGACGCCTTCGACGCGATCTGCGCCGAACTGGACCCGCTGCTCGACCGGCCGCTGCGCGAGGTCGCCTTCGCCCTCGCCGGGTCGCCCGAGGCGGCCCTCCTGGACCGCACCGAGTACACCCAGCCGGCGCTCTTCGCGATCGAGGTCGCCCTCTTCCGCCTGGTCGAGCACTGGGGCGTGGTGCCGGACCTGCTGTTCGGGCACTCCATCGGCGAGCTGGCGGCCGCGCATGTGGCCGGGGTGCTGTCGGCGCCCGACGCCGCCGCGCTGGTCGCGGCCCGGGGCCGGCTGATGCAGGCCCTGCCCGAGGGCGGCGCCATGGTCGCGCTGACCGCCTCCGAGGAGGAGGCCGCCGGGCTGCTCGCCTCCCACGAGGGCCGCGTCGCGGTGGCCGCCGTCAACGGCCCGGCCTCCGTCGTCGTCTCCGGCGACGAGGACGCCGTCCTGGACGTCGCCGAACGGTGGCGCGAACGCGGCGGCAAGGCCCGGCGGCTCACCGTCAGCCACGCGTTCCACTCGCCGCACATGGACGGCATGCTCGACGAGTTCCGGCGGGTCGCCGAACGCCTGGACCTCCGGGCGCCGCGCATCCCCCTGGTCTCCGACGTCACCGGTGAACTGGCCACCCCCGAACAGCTGACATCGCCCGAGTACTGGGTGCGGCACGTCCGTGAGGCGGTCCGCTTCCACGACGGCATGCGGCGGCTCGCCGCCGAGGGCGCCGTCACCTACCTCGAACTCGGCCCCGACGGCTCACTGACCGCCCTGGGACGAGACTGCCTCACCGAGGACCCGGCGGCCCCCACGGACCTCGCGGACCCGTCGGCCGCGGGCGCCCTGGTGCCGCTGCTGCGCAAGGACCGGCCGGAGTCCCGTGCCGTGACCGACGCGCTCGCCCACCTCCACGTCCGGGGTACGGCGGTGGACTGGCCGACCGTGCTGGACGCCGGTGCCCCCGGCGGGCCCGGCAAGGTCGACCTGCCCACCTACGCCTTCCAGCGCGAGCGCTACTGGCTGGAGGCCACCGCACCGGCCGGCGGCATGGCCGCCGCCGGACTCCTGTCGGCCGACCATCCGCTGCTGGGCGCGGCCGTCCCGCTCGCCGACACCGACGGAGTCCTGTTCACCAGCAGGCTGTCGGTACGCACCCACCCGTGGCTCGCCGACCACGGCGTCTACGGCACCGCCCTCCTCCCGGCCACCGCCCTGCTCGAACTGGCGGTCCGGGCGGGCGACCAGGTCGGCTGCGGCCAGGTCGAGGAACTCACCCTGGAGGCACCGCTGGTGATCCCCGCGCGGGGCGCGGTGGTCCTCCAGCTCTCCGTCGGCGCGCCGGACGCCTCGGGCGCCCGGCCGGTCGGCGTCCACACCCGGCCCGAGGACACCTCGTCCGCCGACCTGCCGTGGACCTGCCACGCCCGGGGGCTGCTGGTCCCCGCCGCCGAGGAGGCGGCACCCGCCCCGTCCGCGACATGGCCGCCGGCCGGCGCGGAGCCCGTGGAACTGGACGGGCTGTACGAGCGGTTCGCCGAAGGCGGGTTCGGATACGGGCCCGCGTTCCAGGGGCTGCGCGAGGTGTGGCGGCTCGAGGGCGAGGTGTTCGCGGAGGCGAGCCTGCCGTCCGAACAGCAGGCCGAGGCCGCGCGGTTCGGGCTGCACCCCGCGCTCCTCGACAGCGCCCTGCACGCGCTGATCTTCGGCGTCCTCGAAGGGACCGACCAGGGGTGGCTGCCGTTCTCCTGGAACGGCATACGCCTGCACGCCTCCGGGGCCCGCGCCCTGCGCATCCGCCTGACCCCCGCGGGCAACAACGCGGTCTCCGTCCGGGCCACCGACACGTCCGGGCAACCGGTCGCCTCCATCCGGTCCCTGGTGCTCCGCCCGGTCTCCCCGGACCAGGTACGCGCCGCCCGGACCGCGCACCACGACGACCTGTACCGCCTCGAATGGCCCACACTGCCCCGGCCCGCCGACGCCGGCTCCGACGGGTGGGCCGTCATCGGCGCCGAGGCACCCGACTGGGCGGCTCACGGCATCACCCGCTCCGCCATCGACCTCAAGGCGCTCTCCCGGGAGGTCACCGAGGGAGCCGCCCGGCCCACGGCCGTCCTCGCCCACGTCCCCGCCGCACCGGCGGGACAGGGCACGGCCGACGCCGTACGGCACGTCACCGGCCGGACCCTCACCCTCGTACGGGAGTGGCTGGCCGACGACGCGTTCGCGGAGTCCAAGCTGGTGCTCGTCACCAGGGGCGGCGTCCCGGCCGGCGCCGACGGGGACGCGCCGGACCTGACCCACGCCGCCGCATGGGGGCTGGTGCGGTCCGCGCAGACCGAGAACCCCGGCCGTCTCGTCCTCGCCGACCTCGACGGGACGCAAGGCTCCCGGGACGCTCTCGCCGCCGCCGTCGCGTCCGGCGAACCCCAACTGGCGTTGCGCGAGGGCCGTGCGCACATCGCCCGGCTGGCCCGCGTACCCGCCGCCGAGCAGCCTGAGACACCCGACTGGGGACGCCCCGGCACGGTCCTGATCACCGGCGGCACCGGCGCCATCGGTTCCGTGCTCGCCCATCACCTGGTCGCCGAACACGGTGTGAGGCGCCTGCTGCTCACCAGCCGCCGGGGTCCCGCCGCCGAGGGCGCCGCCGACCTGGTCGTCGGACTCGCCGCACTCGGCGCCCACGCGGAGGTCGTGGCCTGCGACGTCGCCGACCGGGACGCACTGGCCCGGCTGCTCGGCTCGCTGCCCGAGGCCCACCCGCTGACCGCCGTCGTGCACGCGGCGGGGACCATCGCCGACGGGGTCGTGGACACGATGACGCCGGCCCGGCTGGACACCGCCCTGCGGCCCAAGGTCGACGCAGCCTGGAACCTCCACGAGCTGACCGAGGGCATGGACCTGTCCGCGTTCGTGGTGTTCTCCTCCATCGCCGGGATCTTCGGCGGCATGGGCCAGGGCAACTACGCGGCGGCCAACGCCTTCCTGGACGCGCTCGCCCACCACCGCCGGGCGAACGGCCTGCCCGCCGCGTCGCTCGCCTGGGGCCTGTGGGCGAACAAGAGCGGCATGAGCGGAGGCCTCGACGAGGCCGACTTCCGGCGCATCGCCCGCGGCGGCATCGTCGCCTTCTCCCCGGCCGAGGGCGCGGCCCTGTTCGACTCGGCCAACGCCACCGGCGAACCCGTCGTCCTGCCGCTGCGGCTGGACACCGGGGCCCTGGCCGCCCAGACCGGCACCGGCGGCGTTCCCGCGCTGCTGCGCGGACTCGTACGCCCGCCCGCCCGCCGTAGCGCGGCCGTCGGCGAGGTCGCCCCGGACGCGGCCGACACCCTGCGCCGCACCCTGGCCGGCCAGCCCGAGCAGCGGCGCGAACGGACCCTGCTCGACCTGGTGCGCGGGCACGCCGCCACCGTGCTCGGCTTCCCCGGCCCCGCCTCGGTGGACGCCGAACGCGGCCTGCTGGAACTGGGCTTCGACTCGCTGACCGCGGTCGAACTGCGCAACCGGCTCGGCGCCGCCACCGGCCTCAGGCTGCCCGCCACCCTGCTCTTCGACCACCCCACCTCGGCGGCCATCGCCCGCCAACTGTCCGTCGAACTCGCCCCCGACAGCGCCGCCACCGGCCTCGCCGCCGACGCCGCGGGCCTGGCCGAACTCGGCCTGCTGGAAGGCGCCCTGGACAACGGCACGGCCGGGCCCGAACTGCTCGGCCGGCTCGAAGAACTGATCAGCAGGCTGCGCCCGGGAACCGGTGGCGCGGCGCGGGACCGCCTGGAGGAGCGGATGGACACGGCCAGCGACGACGAGCTCTTCGAGTTCATCGACAACGAACTCGGTATGTCGTGACCCCCCTGCCCCCCTCCGCGCGACGGCGGCTCCCCCTGCCCGGCCCCTCCCGCACGAAGGCCCCGAAGGTGACGGTGCACAGTGACTGACGGCACGCTCAACGACGACAAGCTCCGCGACTACCTCAAGCGGGTCGCGGCCGACCTGCACCGCACCCGGCGACGGCTGCACGAGGTGGAGGCCCGGCAGCAGGAACCCGTGGCCATCGTCGGCATGGGCTGCCGCTACCCGGGGGGCGTCGTGTCCCCCGAGGAGCTGTGGCAGCTCGTCGCCTCCGGCACCGACGCCGT
The DNA here is from genome assembly GCF_020010925.1 of Streptomyces griseiscabiei. NCBI lineage: Bacteria > Bacillati > Actinomycetota > Actinomycetes > Kitasatosporales > Streptomycetaceae > Streptomyces > Streptomyces griseiscabiei. The sequence goes on from NZ_JAGJBZ010000002.1 coordinate 3,764,353, forward strand.
CGCCGGCTTCCCCGCCGACCGGGGCTGGGACCTCGCCGCCCTGCACGACCCCGGCCGGGAGCGTCCCGGTACGACCTACGCCGCCGAGGGCGGATTCCTCACCGACGCCGCCGACTTCGACCCCGGCTTCTTCGGCATCTCGCCCCGCGAGGCGCTCGCCATGGACCCGCAGCAGCGGCTGCTGCTGGAGACCACCTGGGAGGCCTTCGAACGAGCGGGCCTCGACCCGGCCGGACTGCGCGGCAGCGACACCGGGGTCTTCGTCGGCGTGATGTACCAGGACTACGGACTACGGCTGCGCCAGGTCCCGGACGACATCCAGGGGTACATCGGCAACGGCAACTCCGACAGCGTCGCCTCCGGCCGCCTCTCGTACACCTTCGGTCTGGAGGGCCCGGCGGTGACGGTGGACACGGCCTGCTCGTCCTCCCTCGTCGCACTGCACCTGGCCACCCAGGCGCTGCGCCGGGGGGAGTGCGGGCTGGCGCTGGCAGGCGGCGCCATGATCATGTCGACACCGGTGCCGTTCGTCGAGATGAGCCGGCAGGGCGGGCTCGCCGCCGACGGCCGCTGCAAGTCCTTCGCCGCCGGGGCCGACGGCACCGGCTGGGGCGAGGGCGTCGGCATGCTCCTGCTGGAGCGGCTGTCCGACGCCCGCCGCAACGGCCATCCCGTGCTCGCCCTGGTACGCGGCACCGCCGTCAACCAGGACGGCGCGAGCAGCCGCCTGACCGCCCCCAACGGACCCGCCCAGCAGCGGGTCGTCCGACGGGCGCTCGCCGACGCCGGGCTCACCCCCGCCGACGTCGACGTGGTCGAGGCGCACGGCACCGGTACGCCCCTCGGCGACCCCATCGAGGCACAGGCCCTGCTGGCCACGTACGGGCAGGACCGGCCCACCGACCGGCCCCTGCTGCTCGGCTCGCTGAAGTCCAACATGGGCCACACCCAGGCCGCGGCGGGCGTCGGCGGTGTCATCAAGATGGTGATGGCGATGAGCCGGGGCGTCGTGCCGCCCACCCTGCACGTCGAGCGGCCCACCCCCACGGTCGACTGGTCCTCGGGCGCGGTGGAACTCGTCACCGAGGCGAGGCCCTGGCCGGAGACCGGCGCACCGCGCCGGGCGTCCGTCTCGTCCTTCGGGATCAGCGGCACCAATGGACACGTCGTCCTCGAACAGGCCGGACACGAGCCCGAGTCCGCCCCGGCCCCGGGAACGGAGCCCGGCACCACCGATGAGCCCGGCCTCCCGACCGCCCTGCCCTGGCCCGTCTCCGCCCGCAGCCGCGAGGCCCTGCGCGCCCAGGCCCGCCGCCTCGCCGCCCACCTCGACACACACCCCGGACAGCGGCCCGTCGACATCGGCCACGCACTGGCCACCACCCGGGCCGCGCTCGAACACCGTGCCGTCGTGGTCGCCGCGGACGAGGAGGGGTTCCGGCGCGGCCTGCGGGCCCTGGCCGAGGACACCCCCGAGCCCGGGCTGCTCCGCGGCACCGGCGGCCCCGGAGCCGACACCGCGTTCGTCTTCCCCGGCCAGGGCTCGCAGTGGACCGGCATGGCAGCCGAACTCCTCGACACCGCCCCCGTCTTCGCGGAACGGATCGCCGACTGCGCACGCGCCCTGGCCCCCCACACCGACTGGTCCCTGACCGACGTACTGCGCGACGCCCCCGGCACCCCGCCGCCGGACCGCGTCGACGTGGTCCAGCCCGCGCTGTGGGCCGTGATGGTGTCGCTGGCCGCGCTGTGGCGGTCGTACGGTGTCGAGCCGTCCGCCGTCGCGGGGCACAGCCAGGGCGAGATCGCCGCCGCCGTGGTCGCCGGGGCGCTGTCCCTGGAGGACGGCGCCAAGGTCGTCGCGCTGCGCAGCAGGGCCATCGTCGCGCTCGCCGGGGCGGGCGGCATGGCGTCCGTGCCGTTGCCGGTCGACGAGGTCCGCGCCCTGCTGAGCGACGGGGACGGCCGGCTGTCCGTCGCGGCCGTCAACGGGCCCGCCTCCGTGGTCGTCTCCGGCGACCGGGCGGCGCTCGACGACCTGATCGACCGGCTCACCGCCCGCGACCTCAGAGTCCGGCGGATCCCCGTCGACTACGCCTCGCACAGCGCCCACGTCGAGCGCGTCCAGGACGAACTGCTCCGGCTGCTGGCCGACATCACCCCCCGCCCCTCCGACATCCCCTTCTACTCGACCGTCACCGCCGAACCGCTCGACACCACCGGCCTCGACGCCGGCTACTGGTACCGCAACCTGCGCCGGACCGTCGAGTTCGAACAGACCACCCGCGCCCTGCTGGCCGCCGGCCACCACGTCCTCGTCGAGATCAGCCCCCACCCGGTGCTCACCGTCCCGATGGAGGAGACCGCCAGGGCCGCCGGGGTCGACGAGGCCGTGGTCATCGGCACGCTGCGCCGCGACGACGGCGGCCGGGCCAGGTTCCTCGCCGCCGTCGGCGAGCTGTACGTCCACGGCGTACGCGTCGACTGGCGTGCCGCCTACGCCGCGTGGAGCCCCCGCCGGGCCGACCTGCCGACGTACGCGTTCCAGCGCCGCCGGTACTGGCTGGAGGACTCCGCCGCGCCGCAGGGCGACATGGCCTCGGCCGGCCTCGCCGCCGCCGACCATCCGCTGCTCGGCGCGGTCGCCGCCCTCGCCGACGGGGACGGACTGCTCCTCACCGGCCGTCTCTCCACCCGCACCCACCCCTGGCTCGCCGACCACGCCGTCCGTGACGCCGCCCTGCTGCCCGGCACCGCCTTCCTGGAACTGGCGGTCCGCGCGGGCGACCAGGTCGGCTGCGGCCAGGTCGAGGAACTCACCCTGGAGGCCCCGCTCGTCCTGCCCCCGCAGGGCGGCGTCGCCGTCCAGCTCGCCGTCGGCGCCCCGGACCGGGACGGGCGCCGCCCGCTGAGCCTGCACGCCCGCCCGGACGGCACCGACGACCTGCCGTGGACGTGCCACGCCCGGGGGCTGCTGGCTCCCGCCGCCGAGGACGCGGAGCCGGAGCCGGAGGCGGCGGACTGGCCGCCGGCGGGCGCGGAGCCGGTGGACCTGGACGGTCTGTACGAGCGCTTCGCGCAGGGCGGCTTCGCGTACGGGCCGGCGTTCCAGGGGCTGCGGGCGGCGTGGCGGCTGGGGGAGGAGGTGTTCGCGGAGGCGAGCCTGTCGTCGGAGCTGCGGGCCGAGGCGGCGCGGTTCGGGCTGCATCCCGCGCTCCTCGACGGCGCCCTGCACGCGACCGGCCTCGGTGAGGCCGCCGAGGGCCGGATGCCGTTCGTCTGGACCGGGGCCGTCCTCCACGCGCAGGGCGCGACCGGTCTGCGGATGCGCATCACCCCCGCCGGCCCCGACACGGTGACACTGCGCGCCCTCGACCAGGCCGGACGGCCCGTCCTGACCGTGGCGGGCCTGGCCCTGCGGCCGGTCGGCGCCGGGACTTCCACGGCCCCGGCCGCCGGACGCCACCACGACTCCCTGTTCCGCCTCGACTGGACACCGGTCCGTCCGGTGCCCGGCCCCACGGCGGCCTCCTGGGCGGTCCTGGGCCCCACCGAGGACACTCCGGGAGTCGCCCGCCACGCGGACCTCGCCGCGCTCCGGGACGCCGACGGGCCCCTGCCGGAGTTCGTCCTCGCCGACCTCGGCGCGGCCCCGGACGACCAGTCCGACGGGCTCGCCGACACCACCCGCACCGCGGTGCACGACGCCCTCGCCCTCGTCCAGGACTGGCTCGCCGACGACCGGTTCACCGGGACACGGCTCGTCCTCGTCACCCGGGGCGCGATCGCCGCCCGGCCCGGCGAGGACGTACCGAACCTGCCGCACAGCGCGGTGTGGGGGCTGGTGCGCTCCGCGCAGACCGAGCACCCGGACCGCCTCCACCTCGTCGACCTCGACCCGGACGCCCACCTCCCGGCCGCCCTCGCCGCCGTGCTCACCGCCACCGCCGAGACACAGTTCGCGGTGCGCGGCTCCGAGGTCCTCGTACCGAGGCTGGCCAGGATTCCCGTACGGGACGACGACGCGGCCCCTTCCCTGGACCCCGACGGCACTGTCCTGATCACCGGCGGCACCGGTCTGCTCGGCGCCCGCGTCGCCCGTCACCTCGTCACCGGACACGGCGCACGGCACCTGCTGCTGACCAGCCGCAGCGGCCCGGACGCCCCCGGTGCGGCCGAACTGCGCGACGAACTGGCCGCGCTCGGCGCGGAGGTGAGCGTCGTCGCCTGCGACGCGGCCGACGCGGAGCGGCTCGCCGAGGTCCTGGCCGGCGTACGGCATCCGCTGACGGCCGTCGTCCACGCCGCCGGAGTGCTCGACGACGGCGTGATCTCCTCCCTCACCCCCGAGCGGGTCGACGCCGTCCTGCGGCCCAAGACCGACGCGGCACTCAACCTGCACCGGCTCACCGCCGACATGGACCTCGCGGCGTTCGTGCTCTTCTCCTCCGCCGCCGGTACCTTCGGCGGCCCCGGACAGGGCAACTACGCCGCCGCCAACGCCTTCCTGGACGCCCTGGCCCACCACCGCCGGGCCCGGGGCCTGGCCGGACGGTCCGTCGCCTGGACGCTGTGGGAGCGGCGCAGCGCCATGACCGGGCACCTCGGCGACGACGAGGTCCGCCGTGTCGCCCGCTCGGGCCTGCCGCCCCTGACCGACGCGCAGGGCCTCGCCCTCCTCGACTCCGCGCTCACCGTCGACGAACCGCTACTGGTGGCCCTCAGGCTGGACACGGCCGCGCTGCGCGCCCGCGCCGAGAGCGAACCCGTACCCCGTCTGCTGCACGGAGTGGTCCGGCTGCCCGCCCGCCGCCAGGCCGCCCTGGCCTCCGCCACCGACGGTGACGGTGACCGCGGCCCCCTGGCCGAGCGGCTCGCCGCCCTGGACGCCCCCGCCCGCCGCCGCGAACTCCTCGACCTGGTCCGGGGCCAGGTCGCCGCCGTCCTCGGCCACCCGTCGCCCGAGGCCGTCGAGGCGGGCCGCGCCTTCCGGGACCTCGGCTTCGACTCGCTGGCCGCCGTCGACCTCCGCAACCGCCTCGGCAACGCCACCGGACTGCGGCTGCCCGCCACCCTCGTCTTCGACCACCCGACCCCCGAGGTCCTCGCGGCCCACCTCGGCGGCGAACTGCTCGGCGCGGACCCCGGCCGCGTGGCGACCGCCGTCCCGGTCGGCGGCGGGGGAGCGGCGACCGACGAGGACCCGATCGCCGTCGTCGCCATGGGCTGCCGCTACCCCGGCGGCGTCCGCTCGCCCGAGGACCTGTGGAACCTGGTCTCCTCCGGCACCGACGGCATCGCCGCCTTCCCGGCCGACCGCGGCTGGGACCTGGACGCCCTCCACGACCCCGACCCCGAACGCCACGGCACCTCGTACGCGCGGGAGGGCGGCTTCCTGTACGACGCGGGGGAGTTCGACGCGGGCTTCTTCGGCATCTCGCCGCGTGAGGCGCTCGCCATGGACCCGCAGCAGCGGCTGCTCCTGGAGACCTCCTGGGAGACGCTGGAGCGCGCGGGCCTCGACCCGGCGGCCCTGAAGGGCTCCGCGACAGGCGTCTTCGTCGGCGTCATGCACCAGGACTACGCCGCCCGGCTCCTGCCCCACATCCCCGAGGAGGTCGAGGGCTTCCTCGGCGCCGGCAACTCGGGCAGTGTCGTCTCCGGCCGCGTCGCCTACGTCCTGGGACTTGAGGGCCCGGCGGTCACTGTCGACACCGCGTGCTCGTCCTCGCTGGTCGCCCTGCATCTCGCGACCCGGGCGCTGCGCTCCGGTGAATGCGCCCTCGCCCTCGCCGGCGGTGTCACCGTCATGTCCAGCCCCGAACTGTTCGTCGAGTTCAGCCGCCAGCGGGGCCTGGCCCCCGACGGCCGCTCCAAGCCCTTCGCCGCGGCCGCCGACGGTGTCGGCTTCGGCGAGGGCGTGGGCATGGTGCTGCTGGAGCGGTTGTCCCACGCCCGCCGCAACGGCCACCGGGTGCTGGCCCTCGTGCGGGGCAGCGCGGTCAACCAGGACGGCGCCAGCAACGGGCTCACCGCGCCCAACGGGCCCTCGCAGCAGCGCGTGATCCGCGCGGCGCTCGCCGACGCCCGGCTCTCGCCCGGTGACGTGGACGTCGTCGAGGCACACGGCACCGGAACCCGGCTCGGGGACCCGATCGAGGCGCAGGCGGTGCTTGCCACCTACGGCCAGGACCGTGAACAGCCGCTGTGGCTGGGGTCGTTGAAGTCGAACATCGGGCACACCTCAGCGGCCGCCGGCGTGGGCGGTGTCATCAAGATGGTCGAGGCGATGCGGCACGGGGTGCTGCCCCGGACACTGCACGTGGACGCGCCGACCCCGCAGGTCGACTGGTCCGCCGGCGCGGTGGAACTGCTGACCGAGGAACGCTCCTGGCCCGCCGGCCCCGACCGGCCCCGCCGCGCCGGAGTCTCCTCCTTCGGCATGAGCGGCACCAACGCCCACCTGGTCCTGGAGCACGTCGACGAGGACATCGAGCGGCCCGCGCCCCCCGAGGGACCCGCCGTCCCCTGGGTCCTCTCCGGCCACACCCTCGAAGCACTGCGCGCCCAGGCCGAACGGCTCGCCCGCCACGCCGACGCCCACCCCGGGCAGGACGCCGCCGCCATCGGACTGGCCCTCGCCACCACCCGCACCCGGCACGACCACCGGGCCGTCCTCGTCGGCGACCGCGATCAACTGACCGCCGGACTGCGGGCCCTGGCGGCCGACGCACCCCTCGCCACCGTGGCCCGGGGCACCGCGACCGCCGTCGGGCGCACCGTGTTCGTCTTCCCCGGCCAGGGCGCCCAGTGGACCGGCATGGCACTGGACCTGCTCGACTCCTCGCCGGTCTTCGCCGCCCGCATGGCCGCCTGCGAACGCGCCCTCGCCCCGCACGTCGACTGGTCCCTGACCGGGGTCCTGGCCTCCGCCACGGACCTGGAGCGCGTGGACGTGGTCCAGCCCGCGCTCTGGGCCGTCATGGTGTCGCTGGCCGAGACCTGGCGGTCCTGCGGCGTCGAACCGGACGCCGTACTCGGCCACAGCCAGGGCGAGATCGCGGCGGCGGTCGTCGCCGGGGCACTCACCCTGGAGGACGGCGCCAAGGTCGTCGCCCTGCGCAGCAGGCTGCTGCGCGCCGTCGCCGGGCACGGCGGCATGGCCTCGGTGGCGCTGCCCGCCGACCGCACCCGCGAACTGCTGGCCGGCTGGGGCGAGAGGATCTCGGTCGCCGCCGTGAACGGCCCGCGCTCCACCGTGGTCGCGGGCGAGACCGCGGCCCTGGCGGAACTCCTCGCCTCCTGCGAGAAGGACGGCGTACGCGCCCGGCGCATCGAGGTCGACTACGCCTCCCACTCCTCCGGGATGGACCCCCTGCGCGCCGAACTGCTCGATGTCCTCGCCGACATCACCCCCCGCGCGGCAGGCACCCGGATGTTCTCCACCCTGGAGGCCGACTGGATCGAGGGGCCCGAACTCACCGCCGACTACTGGTTCCGCAACCTGCGGGGCACGGTCGAGTTCGCACCCGCCGTACGGGCCCTGACCGGCGCCGGATACACCACCTTCGTCGAGTCGAGCCCGCACCCCGTGCTCGCCCCGGCCGTCCAGGAGGTGCTGGAGGACGCCGCCGTCCCGGGCGTGGTCGTCGGCTCGCTGCGCCGCGACGACGGCGGCCGGGACCGGCTGCTGCTGTCGCTGGGCGAGGCCCATGTCCAGGGCGTGCCCGTCGACTGGCCCGCCGCCCTCGGCCGCACGCGCGGTCCGGCGGACCTGCCGACCTACGCCTTCCGGCGCACCCGCTACTGGCTCGACGCCCCCGTCCGCACCGGAGACGTGGCCGCCGCCGGACTGGGCGCCACGGACCACCCGCTGCTGGGGGCCGCCGTGGACCTGGCCGATTCGGGGGAGCGGTTGCTCACCGGGCGGCTCTCGACCCGGACCCACCCGTGGCTCGCCGACCACGTCGTCTCCGGGACCAACCTGCTGCCCGGCACCGCCTTCCTGGAACTCGCCCTGCGCGCCGCCGACGAGGCCGACAGCGCCCTCGTCGACGAACTCACCCTCCAGGCCCCGCTGGTCCTCCCCGAGCGGGACGCGGTCCACCTCCAGCTGCGCGTCGGACCGCCCGACGACAGCGGCAGGCGCCCCCTCGGCCTGTACTCCCGCCCCGAGACCGCCCCGGGCGCGGACTGGACCCCGCACGCCACCGGCACCCTCGCCCCCGGCGACCGCGCCCACGGCCCGTCCGCGCCGCACGCCTGGCCCCCGGCCGGTACCGAGCCGGTCGACCTGGAGGGCGTCTACGACCGCTTCGCCGAGGCCGGTTACCGCTACGGCCCCGCCTTCCAGGGGCTGCGCGCCGCCTGGCGCGACGGCACCGACGTGTACGCGGAGGTCGCGCTCGAACGGCAGTCGGACAGCGGCGGCTACCTCGTCCACCCGGCACTGCTGGACGGCGCCCTCCAGGCGTCCGCCCTCCTCGGCGACCGGCCCGGCCCCGCCCGGCTGCCCTTCTCCTGGAACGGCGTCACCGCCCACGCCGCCGGCGCGTCGGCGTTGCGCGTCCGGATCGGCCCGGCCGGGCCCGACGCGGTGAGCCTGGACGCCTGGGACCCGACCGGGCAGCCGGTGCTGTCCGCCGAGTCGCTGGTGCTGCGGCCCCTGTCCCCGGACCTTCTCACGGCGGCCGCGACGGGCCGGGACGGCCTGTACCGCCTGGACTGGACCCCGGCCCCCGGCGGCACCGACACCGCCGGCCCGCTCACCGGCTGGGCGGACCACGACGACATCGGCTCCGGCGCGCAGCCCACGGCGGTCGTCTGGACCTGCCCCACCGCCACCGGCCCCGACGAGGCCGCCCGCGTCCGGGACATCGCGACCGCCGCCCTCGCCGTCGTCCAGCGATGGCCGTCCGACCCCCGCTCCGGCGACGCCCCCCTCGTGGTCGTCACCCGGCACGCGGTCGCGACCGGGCCCGGCGGACACCCCGCCGACCCGGCGCACGCCGGCGCCTGGGGCCTGGTCCGGGCCGCCCAGACCGAACACCCGGACTGTTTCGTCCTGCTGGACCTGGACGACACCGAGGAGTCGGCGGACGCCCTGCCCCACCTGCTCGGCCTCGCCCTCGCCACACGGGAACCACAGCTCGCCGCCCGCGCGGGGAACCCGCTCGTCCCCCGGCTGGCCAGGGCGGGACGGCCCGGCACGCTGACACCGCCGGCCGGCGAAGCGCTCTGGCGGCTGGACACCACCGGAGCGGGCAGCCTCGACGGCCTCGCGCTCGTACCGTCCCCGGAGGCGGGCGCCCCGCTGGCCCCCGGCGAGGTCCGGGTGGCCGTCCGCGCCGCCGGCCTGAACTTCCGGGACATCGCGGTCTGCCTCGGCCTCGCCCCCGACCAGCGGATCCTCGGCAGCGAAGGGGCGGGCACCGTCCTGGAGACCGGCCCCGGCGTGAGCGACCTCGCCCCCGGCGACCGCGTGTTCGGTGTCTTCGGCGGTGCCTTCGGCCCCGTCGCGGTCGCCGACCGGCGCACCCTCGCCCCGATCCCGCCCGGCTGGTCCTACGCCCGCGCCGCCACCGTGCCCATCGCCTTCCTCACCGCCCACTACGGCCTGTTCGACCTCGGCGGCCTGAAAGCGGGGGAGACGGTCGTGGTGCACTCCGCGGCCGGCGGTGTCGGCATGGCCGCCGTCCAGCTCGCCCGGCACGCCGGGGCCGAGGTGTACGGCACCGCGAGCCCCGGCAAGTGGGACGTCCTGCGCGGCCTCGGCCTCGACGACGCCCACATCGCCTCCTCACGCACCCTCGACTTCGCCGACCGCTTCCTCGACGCGACCGGCGGACGCGGCGCCGACGTCGTACTGGACTGCCTGGCACGGGAGTTCGTCGACGCCTCCCTGCGGCTGCTGCCGCGCGGCGGGCGCTTCTTGGAGATGGGCAAGACCGACATCCGCGACGCGGACGGCGTGGCCGCCGACCACCCCGGGGTCCGCTACCGGGCGTACGACCTGGCGGAGGCGGGCCCCGAGCGGATCGCGGAGACGCTCGACCTGATCCTCGACCTGTTCCGCGAGGGCACGCTCACCCCGCTGCCGCTCACCTGCTGGGACGTACGGCGGGCCCCCGAGGCGTTCCGGTACGTCGGCCGGGCCCGGCACACCGGCAAGAACGTGCTGCTGCCGCCCACCGCCCTCGACGCCGACGGCACCGTCCTGATCACCGGCGGCACGGGCACTCTCGGCCGCCTGGTGGCCCGTCACCTCGTCACCGAGCACGGGATACGGCACCTGCTGCTGACCAGCCGCAGCGGCCCCGACGCCCCCGGCGCGGACGCACTGTGCGCCGAACTGGCCGCGCTCGGCGCCGAGGCGAGCGTCGTCGCCTGCGACGCCGCCGACCGCGACCGGCTCGCCGAGGTCCTGGCCGGCGTGACACGCCCCCTCACGGCCGTCGTGCACGCCGCCGGACTCCTCGACGACGCCGTGGTCTCCTCCCTCACCGCCGAGCAGCTGGAGCGCGTACTGCGTCCGAAGACGGACGCGGCGGTGAACCTGCACGAGCTGACCCGGGACCACGACCTCGCCGCCTTCGTCCTGTTCTCCTCCGCCGCGGCCCTGCTCGGCGGCGGCGGACAGGCCAACTACGCGGCCGCCAACGCCGCCCTGGACGCGCTCGCCGAACGCCGCCGCGCCGAGGGCCTGCCGGGCCTCTCCATCGGCTGGGGCATGTGGGAGGAACGCAGCGGTATGACGGGCCATCTCGGCGACGTGGACCTGCGGCGCATGAGCCGCAGCGGGGTCACCCCCCTGACCTCCGAGGAAGGGCTGGCCCTCTTCGACGCGGCCCTCCGCTCCGAGGACGCCTATCTGCTGGCCGCGCGACTGGACACCGCCGCGCTGCGCGCCGGTGGCGGACAGGACGTCCCGGCACTGCTCCGCGGCCTGGTCCGGGCACCGCGCCGACGGGCCGCCGCCGTGAACGGTGACGGCGGCGGCCGGGCCGCGGGCCTCGCCGAACGGCTCGCCGGGCTGTCCGAGGCCGACGCCCACGCCGCGCTGCTGGACCTCGTGCGCGGCCACGCGGCGGCCGTCCTCGGCCACCCCTCGCCCGAACTGGTCCAGCCCACCCGGGCGTTCAAGGAACTCGGCTTCGACTCCCTCACCGGCGTCGAGCTGCGCAACCGGCTGTCGTCCGCGACCGGCGTCCGGCTGCCGGCGGGCATGGTCTTCGACCATCCCACCCCCGACGTACTGGCCCGCCATCTCGCGGCCACCACCGGCCGGCCGGGCCCGGCCAAGGCGTCCGCGCCGCTCGCCGAGCTGGACCGGTTCGCGGAACTGGTCGCCGGCCTCGCGCCGGACGCCCCCGACCGCGACCGGCTCTCCCAGCGGCTGCGCGAGGTGCTGGCCCGCCTCGAAGCCACCGAACCCGCCGACCAGGTCACCGCGGACCACATCGAGTCCGCCTCGCACGACGAGATCTTCGACCTCATCGACAACCAGCTGGGCATCTCGTGACGCCCCGGATCCACGTACAGCCGTTTCCAGGAGAAGGCGAGACCGCACAGTGAGCGACCGCACCGAGCAGAAGCTCCGCGACTACCTCAACCGCGTCACCATCGACCTCCAGCAGACCCGGCGACGCCTGCGGGACGTCGAGGAACGCAGCCGTGAGCCCATCGCCGTCGTCGCGATGAGCTGCCACTTCCCCGGCGGGGTGCACAGTCCGGAGGACCTGTGGGAGCTGGTGGCGGACGGCCGCGACACCTACTCCGGGATCCCCGCCGACCGGGGCTGGGACGCCGCCGGGCTGGCCGGCTCCGGCGTCCCTCTCACCGGGGCCTTCCTGGACGAGGCCGGGGGGTTCGACCCTGCCTTCTTCGGCATCTCGCCCCGCGAGGCGCTCGCCATGGACCCCCAGCAGCGGCTGATGCTCCAGACCTGCTGGGAGGCCGTCGAACGGGGCGGCATCGACCCCGTGTCGCTGCGCGGCAGCCGTACCGGCGTGTTCGCCGCCTCCATCGACCAGGGGTACATGTCGCTGGCCGACGGGGCGCCCGAAAGCGTCCAGGGTTTCCTGATGACCGGCAACGCGATCAGCGTCATGTCCGGGCGCGTCTCCTACGTCATGGGCCTGGAGGGGCCCTCGGTCACGGTCGACACCGCCTGCTCCGCCTCGCTGGTGGCGCTGCACCTCGCCGCGCGGTCGCTGCGCGACAACGAGTGCTCGCTCGCGCTCGTCGGCGGCGTCAACGTGATGGCCCTGCCGGGCGCCTTCGTGGAGATCTCCCGCCAGGGCGGCCTCGCCGCGGACGGCCGCAGCAAGCCCTTCGCGGCGGCGGCCGACGGCGCCGGCTGGGGCGAGGGCGTCGGCGTGCTGCTCGTGGAGCGGCTCTCCGACGCCCGCGCCAACGGCCACCCGGTCCTCGCGGTGCTGCGTGGCAGCGCCGTGAACCAGGACGGCGCCAGCAACGGCCTGACCGCCCCCAACGGTCCCTCGCAGCAGCGCGTGATCCGCGCCGCGCTCGCCGACGCCCAGCTGGCACCGGCCGACGTCGACGCCGTCGAGGCGCACGGCACCGGCACCCGGCTCGGCGACCCCATCGAGGCCGACGCCCTGCTCGCCGCCTACGGCCAGGACCGCGCCGAGGACCAGCCGCTCTGGCTCGGCTCCGTCAAGTCCAACATCGGCCACACCCAGGCCGCGGCGGGCCTGGCCGGTGTCATCAAGGTCGTCATGGCGATCCGGCACGGCGTCCTGCCGCAGACCCTGCACGTGGACGCGCCCACCCCGCACGTCGACTGGAGCTCCGGCGGCGTGCGGCTGCTCACCGAGCGCCGCGACTGGCCCGTCGCGGACCACCCGCGCCGCGCGGGCGTCTCCTCGTTCGGCATGAGCGGCACGAACGCGCACGTCATCATCGAGCAGGCATCCGAGGCCGAGCAGCGGCCCGCCGACGAGGGGGCGCCCGAGGACGGCCGGCCGAGCGCGGCAGAGCCCCTGCCGGAGGCCGGGCCGCGTACCGCGCCGGACGCCGGGTCCGGGTCCGTGCCGGGCGCGACACCCCTGCCGGCCGCCGTGCCCTGGCCGCTGTCCGCCCGCAGCCCCGAGGCGCTGCGCGACCAGGCCGCCCGGCTCGCCTCCTGGCTCGCCGACCGGCCCGGCCTCCGCCCGGCCGATGTCGGCCACTCGCTGGCGGCCACCCGCTCCGCCTTCGAGCACCGGGCCGTCGTCGTGGCCGACCGGCCCGAGGGCTTCCTGCGCGGGCTCGCCGCCGTCGCCGCGGGCACCAGCGCCGCCGAGACGGTCACCGGCCGCACCGGCGCGGGCGACGGCAGGACCGTCTTCGTCTTCCCCGGCCAGGGCTCGCAGTGGGCGGGCATGGCACGGCGCCTCCTGGACGAGTCACCGGTGTTCGCCGCCCGCATGGCCGCGTGCGAACAGGCCCTCGCCCCGCACCTGGACTGGTCGCTGTCGGCGGTCGTGCGCGGCGAGCCCGACGCGGCGCCGCTGGACCGCATCGACGTCGTCCAGCCGGTGCTGTTCGCCGTGATGGTCTCCCTCGCCGCCGTCTGGCGCTCCTACGGGGTCGAACCCGACGCCGTCGTGGGCCACTCCCAGGGCGAGATCGCCGCCGCGTACGTCGCCGGCGCCCTGTCGCTCGACGACGCCGCCCGCATCGTCGCCGTGCGCAGCCGCGCCCAGCTGGAACTGTCCGGCGCAGGCGGCATGGCCTCCGTGGCGCTGCCCGCCGACACCCTGCGGGACCGCTTGCGTGCCTGGGACGGCCGTCTGTCGGTCGCCGCCGTCAACGGCCCGGCCTCCGCGGTGGTTTCCGGGGACCCTGAGGCACTGGAGGAGTTCCTCCGCCAGTGCGAGGAACGCGAGGTGCGGACCCGGCGGGTCGCCGCCGACGTGGCGGGCCACTCCGCGCACATGGACCGGCTCCGCGACGGCCTGCTCGACGCGCTCGCCGGCGTCCGGCCCACCGCCGCCACGATCCCGTTCTGCTCCACGGTGACCGGCGGATCCCTCGACACGACCGGCCTGGACGCCGACTACTGGTTCCGGAACGTGCGGCAGACCGTCGAGTTCGACGCCGCCGTGCGCGACCTCGTCCGGCGCGGCCACAGCGTCTTCGTCGAGATCAGCCCGCACCCCGTGCTCACCGTCCCGACGCAGGACACCCTCGACGACCTCGCCGACCCCGACGCGGCGGTCCCGGCCCCGCCGACCCTGGTCACCGGCACCCTGCGCCGCGACGAGGGCGGCCTGCACCGGGTGCTCACCGCCCTCGCCCAGGCGCACGCGCACGGCGTGCCGGTGGACTGGGCGGCCGTGTTCGCCGCTCACCGGCCCGAGCGGGTCGAACTGCCCACGTACGCCTTCCAGAACCGGCGCTTCTGGCTGGAGCCGCAGACCCGGCCCGGCACCACGCGGGACACCACCGACCCGGCGGACGCCGCCTTCTGGGAAGCCGTCGAACGCGAGGACGTCGCCGCGGTCGCCGCCACACTCGGCGTCGAGGCCGCCAGCTGGAGCGACGTCCTGCCCGCCCTCTCCGCCTGGCGCCGCGACCGCCGTGACCGGGCCGTCCTCGACGGCTGGCGCTACCACGTCTCCTGGCAGCGGCTCACGGCCAAGGCCGCCGGACCGCTGCGGGGCCGCTGGCCGGTCCTCGTCCCGGACGGTCACACCGGCGACGCGGCGGTGACCCGTGCCGTCGAGGCCCTGCGCGAGCGCGGCGCCGACCCCGAACTCGTCGTCCTCGACCACACCCACACCGACCGGTCCCGGCTCACCGGCCACCTGCGCGAACTGCTGACCACCGGGCCCGGCACGCAGGCCGCCCCCGCCGGAGTGCTGTCCCTGCTGGCCCTCGACGAGCGGCCGCACGACGGCCTGCCCGCCCTGCCCGTCGGCCTGGCGCTCACCACGGCCCTCGTCCAGGCGCTGGACGACCTCGGGCTCCGGACCACGCTGTGGTGCGTCACCTCTGGCGCCGTCCCCGTGCACCCGTCCGAACCGGTGCCCCACCCGGTCCAGGCCCTCGTCTGGGGCTTCGGCCGCACGGCGGCCCTGGAACACCCGAGCCTGTGGGGCGGTCTGATCGACCTGCCCGAGCAGTGCGACGAACGCGCCGGACACCTGCTCGCCGACCTCCTGGCCGGAGCCGGCGACGAGGACCAGCTCGCGATCCGGGCCTCCGGCGCCCACGCCCGCCGACTCGTCCGCGCCACCCCCTCCACCCCCGCACCCTCGGCTCCCTGGCGGCCCTCCGGCACGGTCCTCGTCACCGGCGGCACGGGCGGACTCGGCGCCCACGCCGCCCGCTGGCTCGCCCGGGGCGGCGCCGACCACCTGGTCCTCGTCAGCCGCCGGGGCGCGGGCGCCCCCGGCGCCGACGAGCTGGCGGCCGAACTCACCGCGCTGGGCACCGGTGTGACCCTGGCCGCCTGCGACATCACCGACCGCGAGGCGCTCGCCGCGCTCGTCGACCGGGTCGCCGCCGAGGGCCACCCCGTCCGCGCCGTCCTGCACACCGCCGCGGCGGCCCAGCTGTTCCCCGTACGCGACGAGAACCCGGAGAGCATGGCCGCCACCTTGGCCGCCAAGGTCCAGGGAGCCGCCCACCTCGACGCCGTCTTCGCCGACACCGACCTCGACGCGTTCGTCCTGTACTCCTCTGTCTCCGGTGTGTGGGGCAGCGCGGACCACGCCGCCTACGCGGCGGGCAACGCCTACCTCGACGCCCTCGCCGCCCACCGACGCGGCCGGGGCCTCGCCGCCACCTCCGTCGTCTGGGGCATCTGGAGCGCCGAGGGCGGCGGCCTCGCCACCAGCGACCTCGAACGCGCCCTCCTCGAACGCGGCATCCCCTTCATGGACCCGCGGCTGGCCGTCGGCGCCCTCCAGCGCGTCCTGGACGACGACGAGACCGTCGTCGTGGTCGCCGACGTCGACTGGGCCCGCTTCGTGCCCGTCTTCACCTCCGTACGGCCCAGCCCCCTCATCGCCGACCTCCCCGACGTCCGTGCCCTGGCCACCGCCGAGGACCGGACCGAACCCGACCCGGACGCCGCCGACGGCGCCGCCGGACTGCGCCGCACCCTCGCGGGACTGCCCGAGCCCGAGGTCCGGCGGACCCTGCTGGAACTCGTCCGCACCAACGCCGCCGCGGTCCTCGGCCACGACTCCGCCGACGCCGTCCTGCCCGAACGGGCCTTCCGCGAACTGGGCTTCGACTCACTGATCGCCGTCGAACTGCGCAACCGGCTCAACCAGGTCACCGGCCTGCGGCTGCGCGCCACCGTCGTCTTCGACTACTCCTGCGCCGCGCTCCTCGCCGAGCACCTGCGCACCGAACTCCTCGGCGACACCGCCCCGGCCGCGGCCACGACGGCCGTCGTCCCCGTGGCCGACCCCGACGAGCCCATCGCCGTCGTCGCGATGAGCTGCCGCTTCCCCGGGGGCATCGACACCCCGGAGCGGCTGTGGCACCTGCTCGTCGACGGCGGTGAGGTGCTCTCCGGCATGCCCGCCGACCGCGGCTGGCCCCTGGACCGCCTCTACCACCCCGACCCCGACCACCCGGGCACCTCCTACGTCCGCGAGGGCAGCTTCCTGCACGACGCGGGCGACTTCGACCCGGCCTTCTTCGGCATCTCGCCGCGCGAGGCGGTCGCCATGGACCCGCAGCAGCGGCTGCTCCTGGAGACCTCCTGGGAGGCGTTCGAACGGGCGGGCATCGACCCGGCGTCCCTGCGCACCACCCCGACCGGTGTCTTCGCCGGCGTCAACTACCAGGACTACACCTCGCTCGCGGGCTCCTCGCCGGAGGGCGGCGAAGGACATCTGGTCGCGGGCGGAGCCGCCAGTGTGGTCTCCGGGCGCGTCGCCTACACCCTCGGTCTGGAGGGCCCGGCGGTCACCGTCGACACCGCCTGCTCCTCCTCGCTGGTCGCCACCCACCTCGCCGCGCAGGCCCTGCGCGGAGGCGACTGCTCGCTCGCCCTCGCCGGCGGTGTCGCCGTGATGGCCACCCCCGGTGTCTTCGTCGGTTTCTCCCGGCAGCGCGGCCTCGCCGCCGACGGCCGCTGCAAGGCGTTCGGCGCCTCCGCGGACGGCATGGGTCTCGCCGAAGGCGTCGGCGTGGTGCTCCTGGAGCGGCTCTCGGACGCCCGCCGCAACGGCCACCCGGTGCTCGCCGTGCTGCGCGGCAGCGCCGTCAACCAGGACGGCGCCAGCAACGGCCTGTCCGCCCCCAACGGCCTCGCCCAGCAGCGGGTCATCCGCCAGGCCCTCACCAACGCCGGGCTGACCGCGGCCGACATCGACGTCGTCGAGGCGCACGGCACGGGCACCACCCTCGGCGACCCCATCGAGGCGGACGCCCTGCTCGCCACCTACGGACAGGACCGCCCGCACGGCCGCCCGCTCCGGCTCGGCGCGCTCAAGTCCAACATCGGCCACACCCAGGCCGCCTCCGGAGTCGCCGGAATGATCAAGACCGTGCTCTCCCTGCGGCACGGCGTCCTCCCGCGCACCCTGCACGCCGACGAGCCCTCCCCGCACGTCGACTGGGCCTCCGGCGAGGTGGAACTGCTCACCGAGGCACGCGACTGGCCCGACACCGGCGCACCCCGCCGCGCGGGCATCTCCTCCTTCGGCTTCAGCGGCACCAACGTGCACGCCATCCTCGAACAGGCACCGCCCGCCCCCGAGGAGACCGAGGCCGGGACCGAGCCCGAAACCGGGCCGCGGGACGTGCCCTGGGTGCTGTCCGCCAAGTCGGCGCAGGCCCTGGCCCACCAGGCCCGGCGTCTGCGCGACCGCCTCGCCCAGGCGGACGCCCCCGGCCCGCTCGACACCGGCTGCTCCCTGGCGACAGGCCGCACCCCCTTCGAACACCGCGCGGTGCTCCTCGGCACGGAGGGCGGCGCCCCGTCGGCCGCCCTGGACAGCCTGGCTGCCGGTGAGGACGTCCCCGGGCTGATCCGAGGCACCGCCGACACCGACGGCCGCCGCGTGTTCGTCTTCCCCGGCCAGGGCGCCCAGTGGGCCGGCATGGCGGTGGAACTCCTGGACACCTCACCGGTTTTCGCCGCCTCCGTCGCCGCCTGCGAGCAGGCACTGGAGCCTTACGTCGACTGGTCGCTCGACGCCGTGCTGCGCGGCGCCCCGGACACGCCTCCCTTCGAACGGGTCGACGTGGTCCAGCCCGCGCTGTGGGCCGTGATGGTCTCGCTGGCCGCGCAGTGGCGCTCCTGGGGCGTCGAGCCCGACGCCGTCCTCGGCCACAGCCAGGGCGAGATCGCCGCCGCCGTGGTCGCCGGGGCCCTCTCCCTGGACGACGGCGCCAAGGTCGTCGCCCTGCGCAGCCGGGCCATCCTCGCCCTCGCCGGGCACGGCGGCATGGTCTCCGTGGCCGTCCCGCGCGAGCGAGCCGTCGAACTCGTCGCCCGGTGGTCCGGGCGCCTGTCCGTCGCCGCCGTCAACGGACCGTCCGCCGTGGTCGTCTCCGGCGACGCGGAGGCGCTGCGCGAGCTGATCGCCCACTGCGAGGAGGCAGGCGTACGGGCCCGCGCCATCGCCGTCGACTACGCCTCCCACTCCACGCACGTCGAACGCATCCGCGACGAGGTGTCCGAGGTGCTCGCCGGTGTCAAGCCCGTCACCGGACAGGTGCCGCTGTTCTCCACCCTCACCGGCGACTGGCTCGACACCACGGAGATGGACGCCGGGTACTGGTACCGGAACCTGCGCGAGACCGTCGAGTTCGACGGTGCCGTGCGCGCCCTCGCCGACCAGCGCCACCAGGTCTTCGTCGAGGTCTCGCCGCACCCGGTGCTCACCATGTCCGTCCAGGACACCCTGGAGGCCGTAGAGGCCCCGCAGACCGTCGTGACCGGCACCCTGCGCCGGGACGAGGGCGGCCTCGCCCGCGCGCTCACCTCGGCCGCCGAACTGTGGGTGCGTGGCGTCCCCGTCCAGTGGCCGGTCCTCTTCGAGGGCACCGGCGCCCGCCGCGCCGACCTGCCCACCTACCCGTTCGAGCACAAGCGCTACTGGCTCCAGGGCGCCGAACCCACCGCGCGGGCGGGCACCGGGGACGAGGCGGACTCCGAGTTCTGGCGGATCGTCGAGCGCGGCGACGCCGAGGAGGCCGCCGGAGACCTCGCCGTCGACGCCGAGACGCTCGGCACGGTCCTGCCCGCCCTGAACGCCTGGCGCCGCAGGCAGCGAGACGGCGCCGCCGTCGACACCTGGCGCTACCGCGTCGACTGGCAGCCGGTCACCGACCCGCCCGCCGCCGCCCTCTCCGGCACCTGGCTCGTCGTCCTGCCCGAAGGCCACCAGGACGACCAGCTCGTACGGGACGCCCTCCTGACCGTCACCGAAGCCGGCGCCGAGGCCGTCACCGTGCTCCTCACGGACACCGACGTCGACCGGGTCGGCCTCGCGGACCGGCTCACCACCGCCCTGGACGGCCGCACCCCGCACGGCGTCCTGTCGCTGCTGGCGATCGCCGGACGGCCGCACCCCGACCACCCCGCCGTCTCCGCCGGTTCGGCCCTCACCCTCGTCCTGGTGCAGGCGCTCGGCGACCTCGGCGTCGAAGCCCCGCTGTGGTGCGTCACCCACGGCGCGGTCTCCACCGGTGACAGCGACCCGCTCACCGCACCCGACCAGGCACTGGTCTGGGGCACCGGCATGGTCGCCGCCCTGGAGCACCCCACCCGCTGGGGCGGTCTGGTCGACCTGCCGCAGGCCCTCAACTCCCTGTCCCGCGACCGGCTCCGCGCGGTCCTCGCCGACGCCACCGGAGAGGACCAGCTCGCCGTCCGCTCCGCCGGACTGCTCGGCCGACGCCTGGTCCGCGCCCCCCGCCCGCCCGGCACCCGGCCCGCGTGGAAGCCCCGGGGCACCGTCCTCGTCACCGGCGGCACGGGCGCCCTCGGCCCCCACGTCGCGCGCTGGCTCGCCCGAGGCGGCGCCGAGCACCTCGTCCTTCCCGGGCGGCGCGGCGCCGACGTCCCCGGCGCCGACGAACTGCGGGCCGAACTCGCCGAACTGGGCACCCGGCTGTCGCTGCCCGCCTGCGACGTCGCCGACCGCGCCCAGGTCGCCCGGCTGCTGACCTCACTGGAGGAACAGGGCACCCCCGTCACCGCCGTGTTCCACGCCGCCGCCTACATCCAGCTGGCCTCCCTGGACGACACCCCGCTCGACGCCTTCGCCGAGGTCGTCGCCGCCAAGGCGGACGGCGCCCGGCACCTGGACGAACTGCTCGACCACGAACTCGACGCGTTCGTCATGTTCTCCTCCATCGCCGGCGTCTGGGGCAGCAGCAACCACGCCGCCTACACCGCCGGCAACGCCTACCTCGACGCCCTCGCCGAACACCGCAGGGCCCGGGGCCTGAGCGCCACCACCGTCGACTGGGGTGTCTGGTCGGCCGCCAACCCCTGGACCGTCCGCGACACCGTCGACGACTCCGACTTCTACCGTGTCCAGAAGCAGGGCCTGCCCCTCATCGAGCCCGACCTCGCGCTCACCGGCCTCCAGCAGGCCCTCGACGACGACGAGACCGTCATCGCCCTCGCCGACGTCGACTGGGAGCAGTTCGCGGACGTCTTCGGCTCCGTACGCCCCAGCCGCCTGCTCACCGGCGTACCCGAGGCCAGGCGGCAGCTGGAGGAGGCCGCCGCGCCCGGTACGGACGCCACCCCGGCCGCCAACGTGCTGCGCGAGCGCCTGGACGGGCTCGCCGAGGCCGAGCAGCGCCGCATCACCCTGGACCTCGTCCGCACCCACGCCGCGGCCGTCCTCGGCCATGACTCCCCGGAACAGCTGCGGCCGGGCAGGGCGTTCCAGGAACTCGGCTTCGACTCGCTGACCGCCGTCGAACTGCGCAACCGGCTCCGCGCCGCCACCGGCCTCCCGCTGCCCGCCACCCTCGTCTTCGACTACCCGTCCGCGGCCGTGCTCGCCGAGCACATCCGCGCCGAGCTGCTCGGCGAGCACCGGACGCCCGCCACACGGGAGCCCGCGCCCGCCGGCACCGGGGCGGCCGACGAGCCGATCGCGATCGTCGCGATGAGCTGCCGCTTCCCCGGCGGGGTGCACACCCCCGAACAGCTGTGGCGGCTGCTGGAGGAGGGCGGCGACGTCGTCTCGGAGTTCCCGACCGACCGCGGCTGGCCGCTGGAGTCCATGTTCGACCCCGACCCGGACCAGCCCGGCACCAGCTATGTGCGGCACGGCGGATTCCTCTACGACGCCGGTGACTTCGACGCCGACTTCTTCGGCATCTCCCCGCGCGAGGCGGTCGCCATGGACCCGCAGCAGCGACTGCTCCTGGAGACCTCCTGGGAGACCTTCGAACGCGCCGGTCTCGACCCGGACCGCCTGCGCGGCACCGACACCGGCGTCTTCACCGGCGTCAACTACCAGGACTACGGCGCCTCCGTGGCCCAGACCCAGGAGAACGAGGGCCACCTCCTCACCGGCAGCGCGGCCAGCGTGATCTCCGGCCGGATCTCCTACACCCTCGGCCTGGAGGGCCCCGCGGTCACCGTCGACACCGCCTGCTCCGCCTCCCTCGTCGCGGTGCACCTGGCCGCCCAGGCGCTGCGCGCCGGGGACTGCTCCCTCGCCCTGGCCGGCGGCGTCGCGGTGATGTCCAGCCCGGGCGCCATCATCAGCTTCGCCCGCCAGCGCGGCCTCGCCGCCGACGGCCGCTGCAAGGCGTTCTCCGACGCCGCCGACGGCATGGGCATGGCCGAGGGCGTCGGCGTGATCCTCCTCGAACGGCTCTCCGAGGCACAGCGGCACGGGCACCCCGTGCTGGCCGTCCTGCGCGGCAGTGCCGTCAACCAGGACGGCGCCAGCAACGGCCTGACCGCTCCCAACGGCCCCTCCCAGCAGCGGGTCATCCGCGCCGCCCTCGCCAACGCCCGGCTCTCGGCGGCCGACATCGACGTCGTCGAGGCGCACGGCACCGGCACCACGCTCGGCGACCCCATCGAGGCCCAGGCCCTGCTCGCCACGTACGGGCAGGAGCGCTCCGACGGGCGCCCCCTGCTGATCGGCTCCCTGAAGTCCAACATCGGCCACACCCAGGCCGCCGCGGGCGTCGCCGGTGTGATCAAGACCGTCCTGGCGCTCCGGCACGGGCAGGTGCCGCGCACGCTGCACGTCGACCGGCCCTCGACCCAGGTCGACTGGACGGTCGGCGCCGTGGACGTGGTCACCGACGCGACCCCGTGGCCGGCGACGGGCCGCCCGCGCCGCGCCGGGATCTCCGCGTTCGGCATGAGCGGCACCAACGTGCACGCGATCCTGGAAGAGGCCCCGCAGGAAACCCCGCGGCAGACACCTGGTCAGGCACCGGACCGGCCCGTCGCCTGGCCGCTGTCCGCGAAGTCCCCGGACGCCCTGCACGGCCAGGCCGCGCGCCTGACCACCCATCTGACCGAGGCACCGGACGACACGCCCGCCGACATCGGCCGGGCCCTGGCCGCCCGCACCGCCTTCGAACACCGCGCCGTCCTCGTCGGCGACGGCACCCGGCTCCCCGCCGCGCTGACCGCGCTCGCCGACGGAGGCACCGCCCCCGACCTCGTACGCGGCGTCGCCGGCACCGTGGGCCGTACGGTCTTCGTCTTCCCGGGTCAGGGTTCCCAATGGGCCGGTATGGCACGGGAGCTGCTGGACGAGTCGCCGGTGTTCGCGGCCCGGATGGAGGAGTGCGAACGGGCACTGGCGCCCTTCGTCGACTGGTCGCTGCTCGACGCCGTGCGCTCGGGCAGTGCCTGGGACCGGGTGGACGTCGTCCAGCCCGCGCTGTTCGCGGTGATGGTGTCGCTGGCCGAGGTCTGGCGGTCCTTCGGTGTCGTACCGGACGCCGTCGTCGGCCACTCCCAGGGCGAGATCGCCGCCGCCGTCGTGGCGGGGGCGCTGTCCCTGGAGGACGCCGCCCAGGTGGTCGCCCTGCGCAGCAAGACGCTCGACGCGCTGGCCGGTCGCGGCGGCATGGCCTCCCTGTCCCTGCCCGCCGACCAGGCCGAGGCCGCCCTCGCGCCCTGGTCCGGCGCCCTGTCGGTCGCCGCTCTGAACGGCCCCGCCACCACCGTGGTCGCGGGCGACGCGGAGGCCCTGGCGGCCCTGCTCGCGCGGTGCGAGGCCCAGGGCGTACGGGCCCGGCGCATCGACGTCGACTACGCCTCGCACTCCGAGCACGTCGAGGAGATCCACGGCATCCTCATGGACGCCCTGGCGGGCATCAAGCCGCTGCCGAGCGAGGTCCCGCTGTACTCCACGGTGGACGGCGGCTGGCTCGACACCACCGGCATGCACGCCGGCTACTGGTACCGCAACCTGCGGCGGACCGTCGGCTTCGACCCCGCCGTCCGAGCCCTGGCCGCCGAGGGGTTCACCTCCTTCGTCGAGGTCAGCCCGCACCCCGTGCTCACCATGGCCATCGAGGAGACCACCGAGAGCGCCGGACGCGAGGCCGTCGTCCTCGGCACGCTCCGCCGCGACGAGGGCGGCCTGCGACGCGTCCTCAAGTCGGCGGCCGAACTGTGGGTGCGCGGAGGCGCGGTCGACTGGACCGCCGCGTTCCCCGGCGACAGCACGGCCGAGCTGCCGACGTACGCCTTCCAGCGGCGCCGCTACTGGATCCAGCCGCCCGCGGCGACGCCCCGCGGCCCTGGTGCCACCGGCCACCCGCTGCTCGGCACGGCCGTCGAGGTCGCCGACACCGGGGACCTCGTGCTCACCGGCAGCCTGTCGACCCGCACCCACCCCTGGCTGGCGGACCACGCGGTCTCCGGGGTGGTCCTGCTGCCCGGCACCGGCTTCGTGGAACTGGCCGTACGCGCCGGCGACGAGGCGGACTGCCCCCGGGTCGAGGAACTGACACTCCAGGCACCGCTGGTGTTCGACCGGGACGCCGTCCGGATCCAGGTACGGGTCGGCGCGCCCGACGACTCCGGGCGGCGCACCCTCGGCGTGTTCTCCCGGGCCGAGGACGGCAACGGCACCCCGTGGACCGGCCACGCCACCGGCGTCCTCGCCCCCGCCGGGGCCGACGACGCGACGGCCCACCCGTACGGCCCGGCCTGGCCGCCCGCCGGAGCGGAGCCGGTGCCCGTCGACGGCCTCTACGACCGGTTCGCGGACGCCGGCTACGGATACGGCCCCGCCTTCCACGGCCTGCGCGCCGCCTGGCGCCTCGGCCAGGACGTCTACGTGGAGGTCCGGCTCCCGGAGGACCAGCACACGGGGGCCGCCGGCTTCGGTCTGCACCCCGCGCTGCTGGACGCGGCCCTGCACGGTCTGTGGCTGGCCGCCCCGGACGGCGCCGACCAGGACGACGCGCCCGGCACCGCCAGGCTGCCCTTCGCCTGGGAAGGCGTGCGCCTGCACGCCTCCGGCGCGACCGAACTGCGCGTACGGCTGAGCTACGACGACACCGGCTCGGTCGCCCTGTCCGCCGCCGACCCGGCCGGCCGGCCCGTCGCCGACGTGGCGGCACTGGCCATCCGGCCCATCGCCGTCGACGCCCTGCGCGGCGCCGCGGCGCCGGGACGCGACGCGCTGTTCACCCTGGGCTGGACCGCCCTGCCCGCCACCACCGAGCCGCCCGTCGGCCGGTGGGCCGCCCTCGGCACCGAGCGACTGCTGCCCGAGACCCACGAGAACCTCGACGCGCTCACCGCCGCCGTGGACGGGGGCGCCGCCCTGCCCGACGTGGTCGTCACGCTCTGCCCGCCCGGCGGGAACACCGCGGACGCGGCCCGTACCGCGCTCGCGGGCACCCTGCGCCTGCTGCAGACCTGGCTGGCCGACGACCGCTGGGCCGACACCCGCCTGGTCCTCGTCACCCGGGGCGGTGTCGCCACCGCGCGCGGCGAGGACATCGGCGACCTGGCCGCCGCCGCCGTGTGGGGGCTCGTGCGCTCCGCGCAGTCCGAACACCCCGACCGGTTCGTCCTCGTCGACGCCGAGGACCCGGCCGAGGCGCTGAAAGCTCTGCCCGCCGCGCTGTCCGCCACGGAACCCCAGCTCGCGGTACGCGACGGACGGACCCTCGCACCCCGCCTGACCAGGACCCCGCCGACGGACGCCGAGGCCGCGGCCGGCAAACCCTGGGACCCCGAGGGCACGGTGCTCGTCACGGGCGCCTTCGGCGTCCTCGGCGGCCTGGTGGCCCGTCACCTGGTCACCGGGCACGGGGTACGGCACCTGCTGCTGACCGGGCGGCGCGGCGCCGACACCCCCGAGGCGACCGCCCTGGTCGACGAACTCACCGCCCTGGGCGCCCGGGTGGAGACCGCCGCCTGCGACACGGCCGACCGGGACGCCCTGGCCGGACTCCTCGCGGGCGTCCCCGACACCCACCCGCTCACCGCCGTGGTCCACTCGGCCGGCGTCCTCGACGACGGGGTCATCGGCTCGCTGACCCCCGAGCGCCTCGACCGCGTCCTGCGCCCCAAGGCGGACGCCGCGCTCCACCTGCACGAGCTGACCCGCGACCTGCCGCTGGCCGCGTTCGTGCTCTTCTCGTCCGCCTCCGGCACCGTCGGCAGCTCCGGGCAGGGCAACTACGCGGCGGCCAACGCCTTCCTGGACGCGCTCGCCCAGCACCGTCGCGCCCGGGGCCTGCCCGCGCAGTCGATCGCCTGGGGCATGTGGGCCGAGCGCTCCGCGCTGACCGGCACCCTCGACGAGGTCGACCTGCGGCGCATGGCCCGCGGCGGCGTGGGGGCACTCACCTCCGACGAGGGCCTCGCCCTGTTCGACGCCGCCCTCGAACGGGACGACGCCGTGCTGGTCCCGGTCCGGCTCGACCTGGCCAGGCTCCGCGCCAGGGCGGGCACCGGCGCCGTACCCGCCCTCTTCCGCGCACTGGTGCGCGGCGCCGCCCGCCGGACGGCGGCCACCGGCGGCGCCGTCGACGGGGCGGACGCCCTGCGCGGGAGGCTCGCGGGCCTGGCCGCCGACGACGCCCGCGCCGTCCTCGCCGACCTGGTGTGCGCGCACGCCGCCGACGTGCTCGGGCACGCCGGAGCCTCGGCCGTCGACCCCGAACGCGCCTTCCGGCAGCTCGGCTTCGACTCGCTGACCGCGGTGGAACTGCGCAACCGCCTCAACGCGGCCACCGGACTGCGGCTCCCGGCCACCCTGGTGTTCGACTACCCGAGCCCGGCGGCCGTCGCCGGGTACTGCGCCGACCGTCTCGCCCCGGCCGGCCCCCCGCGGGCCGCGGCGGCGCCGGCTCCGGCCGACGAGGAGATCACCCGTGCGCTGTCCACGATCCCGCTGGACAGACTGCGCGACTCCGGCCTGCTGGAGGCACTGCTGCGTCTGGCCGGACCGGACCGGGAGGGCGGCACACCGGAGTCGTCCGAACGGACGGCCGACATCCAGGAGATGGACGTGGACGGCCTCGTACGGCTGGCACTGGGGAGCGAGAGTGCCTGACCGCGTACCGGCCCGGAACGGGATGTGAGGAGAGGGATGTCCACGGACAAGGTGGTCGAGGCGCTGCGCGCCTCCCTGCTGGAGAACGAGCGGCTGCGGGGCGAGAACACGCGGCTGCGCGACGAGTCGCGGGAACCGGTCGCCGTCGTCGCCATGAGCTGCCGCTTCCCGGGCGGGGTCCGCACCCCGGAGGACCTGTGGCGGCTGCTCGTCGAAGAACGCGACGCGGTCGGCGAGTTCCCCGCAGACCGGGGCTGGGACGCCGCCGCGCTGTACGACCCCGACCCCGACACCCCGGGCACGTCCAACACGCGCGAGGGCGGCTTCCTGCACGACGCCTGCGGCTTCGACGCCGGCTTCTTCGGGATCTCGCCCCGCGAGGCCCTGGCCATGGACCCCCAGCAGCGACTCCTGCTGGAGACCTGCTGGGAGGCCGTCGAGCGCGGCGGCATCGACCCGCTGTCCCTGCGCGGCAGCCGCACCGGCGTCTACGCGGGCGTCATGTACAACGAGTACGGCGCCCGGCTGGCCCGGATACCGGAGGACGTCGAGGCGTTCATCGGCACCGGCACCGTGCCCAGCGTGGTCACCGGCCGGATCGCCTACACCCTCGGCCTGGAGGGCCCGGCCGTCACGATCGACACCGCGTGCTCGTCGTCGCTGGTCGCCCTCCACCTGGCCTGCCAGGCGCTGCGGGCGGGAGAGATCTCCCTCGCCCTGGCGGGCGGCGTCACCGTGATGTCCACACCGAGCCTGTACGTCGGATTCAGCCGCCAACGCGGCCTCGCGCCCGACGGCCGCAGCAAGTCGTTCGCCGCAGCCGCCGACGGCGCCGGCTTCGGCGAGGGCGTCGGCGTGCTGCTCCTCGAACGCCTCTCGGACGCCCGGCGCAACGGCCACCCCGTGCTCGCGCTGGTCCGGGGCTCGGCGGTCAACCAGGACGGCGCCAGCAACGGCATGACCGCGCCCAACGGCCCTTCCCAGCAACGGGTGATCCAGCAGGCCCTGGCGGCGGCCGGCCTCTCGCCGGCCGAGGTCGACGCGGTGGAGGCCCACGGCACGGGCACCCGCCTCGGCGACCCCATCGAGGCCCAGGCGCTGCTGGCCACCTACGGGCAGAACCGCCCGGCGGGCCGGCCGCTGCTGCTCGGCTCGCTCAAGTCCAACCTCACGCACACCCAGGCCGCCGCCGGGGTCGGCGGCGTCATGAAGATGGTGCTCGCGATGCGCCACGGCCTGCTGCCCCGCACCCTGCACCTCGACCGTCCCACCCCGCAGGTCGACTGGACCGAGGGCGACATCGCCCTGCTCACCGAGGCCACCCCCTGGCCGGAGACCGATCACCCCCGCCGCGCCGGCGTCTCCTCCTTCGGCGCCAGCGGCACCAACGCCCACACCGTTCTGGAGGCGCCGCCCGCCGACGTACCCGCCGATGGCGCGATACGTGACGAGGTACCAGGCCCGGTCGCCTGGGCGCTGTCCGCGAAGGGCGAGGCGGCACTGCGCGGACAGGCCGCCGCCCTGCACGCCCATCTGACCGACACCCCGCAGGCGCACCCCCTGGACGTGGGCTTCTCGCTGGCCACCGCCCGGTCCGGGTTCGCCGACCGAGCCGTCGTCGTCGGCGACGACCGTCCCGCGCTGCTGTCCGGTCTGGCCGCGCTGGCCGCCGGACGGCCCGACCCGGCGGTCGTCTCCGCCCGCGCGCGGCCCGGACGCAAGGCCGTCTTCGTCTTCCCCGGCCTCGGCTCGCAGTGGCCCGGCATGGCCGCCGGGCTGCTCGACGAGTCACCCGTGTTCACGGCCAGGATGGCGGACTGCGCACAGGCACTCGCCCCGCACATCGACTGGTCGGTCACCGACGTCCTGCGCGGCGCGCCCGGCGCGCCGTCCCTGGACCGGGTGGACGTCCTCCAGCCCGCGCTGTTCTCCGTGATGGTGTCGCTGGCCGCGCTGTGGCGGTCGTACGGCGTCGAGCCCGCCGCCGTCGTCGGCCACAGCCAGGGCGAGGTCGCCGCCGCCTGTGTCGCGGGCGCCCTCACCCTGGAGGACGGGGCCCGCGTGGTCGCGCTGCGCAGCCGGGCGCTGGCCGGACTCGCCGGTGGCGGCGGCATGGCCACCGTCGTGCTCTCCGCGGCCGAACTCGCCCCGTACCTGGAACGCCGCTCGGGCAAGGTCACGGTCGCCGCCGTCAACGGGCCGCGCGTGCTCGTCGTCGCCGGACCCGGCGACGAGGTCGGCGCCCTCGTCGACGAACTCTCCGCCGAGGGCGTCATGGCCTGGCGCATCCCGGTGGACTACGCCTCCCACTCGGACGACGTGAGCACCGTACGCGACCGGCTGCGCGAGGACCTGTCCTCGCTCGTCCCCAAGGCCCCGGCCGTGCCCCTGCTGTCCACGGTGGACGCCGACTGGATCGGGGCCGGCGACCTCACCCACGCGTACTGGTACCGCAACCTCCGGCAGACCGTCCGCTTCCACGACGCGATACGCCTGCTCCTCGACGCCGGGCACCGCACCTTCGTCGAGGTGAGCCCTCACCCGCTGCTCACCTACGGCATCGGCGACACCGCGGCCGACGCCGGCGCGGACGACGCCGTGGTGCTGGGCACCCTGCGGCGCGACGAGGGCGGTCTGCACCGGATGTTGCTGGCGCTCGGCGAGGCGCACGCGAACGGCGTGGCCGTCGACTGGCGGCGCGTGTTCGACGGCACCGGGGCCCGTCCCACCGACCTGCCCACGTACGCCTTCCAGCGCACCCACTACTGGCTCGACGTGCCCGCACACGCCGGGGACCCCGAGTCGGCCGGCCAGACGGAGACGGGCCACCCGCTGCTCACCGCGGCCGTGGATCTGCCGGACGGCGACGGAGTCCTCTTCACAGGGCGCCTGTCACCGCGCACCCATCCGTGGCTGGCGGACCACGCGGTCTCCGGCACGGTGCTGCTGCCCGGCGTCGCCTTCGTGGAGATGGCCGCCCACGCCGCCGCCCACGTCGGCTGCGCCACGGTCGAGGAACTCACCCTGGCCGCACCCCTGGTCCTCGCCGCCGACGAGGCCCGACTGCTCCGCCTGACCGTGGACGCGCCCGATCCCGAGGGCCGCCGGGCCGTGGCGCTGTACTCCCGCCCCGACGACCCCGAGTCCACCGCACCGTGGGTACGCCACGCGGGGGGCACCCTGGCCGGGACGCCCGCCTCCGCGCCGGGTGACCCCGGCCGGTGGCCGCCCGGCGACGGCGCCGAACGCCTCGACCTCGACCACCTGTACACGGACTTCGAGGCGGCCGGGGTCCACTACGGCCCGCTCTTCCAGGGCCTGCGCGCCGCCTGGCGGGTCGGCGACGAGATCCACGCCGAGGTGGCTCTGCCCGAGCCGGTGCCGGGGACCCGCGAGAGCGGCTTCGCCGTCCACCCGGCCCTGCTCGACGCCGCGCTCCAGACGGTCGCCCTGCGCCCCGAGGGCACCGACCCCGGCCGTACGGGAAGCGTGCCGCTGCCGTTCTCGTGGCACGACGTGACGATCGCCCCCACGGCGGACCCGGTCCTGCGAGTCGTGCTCGCTCCGGCGGAGCAGGGCGGCGACGCCGTGTCGGTACGGATCACCGACCGCACCGGCCGCCCGGTCGTCACCGTCGGCGCGCTGACCCTGCGGGCGGCGGCGGGTGCTCCGGCCGCCGCCGAGCGGTCTCTGTTCCGCCTCGACTGGACCCGGCTGCCCGGCACCGAACCGTCCACCGGAACCTGGGCTGTGCTCGGCACCTCCGACGGCGGTCTGCTGCCGGCCGGCTTCCGGGCCGCGCCGTGCCCGGACCTCGCCGACGTGCCCGCCACCTCCGACGCCGTGCTGGCCCTGTGCCCGCCCGCCGAGGGCGCGGGCCCCGAAGCGGCCCGAGCCACCCTGGGCGCCGTATTGGACCTGCTCCAACGCTGGCTGGCGGAGCCGAAGTTCACCGAGACCCCCCTGGTGCTGCTCACCCGTGGCGCGGTCGACCTCACCGGCGCCCCTGCGGACCTCGCGGGCGCCGCCGTATGGGGGCTGGTGCGCACGGCCCAGCTCGAACACCCCGGCCGCTTCGTCCTGCTGGACACCGACGGCGGTGACGGCCTCGAAGCGGCACTCGCCACCGCCCTGGCCGAGGGCGAGCCCCAACTGGCCCTGCGCGACGGCACCTTGTACGTACCCCGCCTGGCCCGCCCGCCCGTCGCCGACCGGCCCGCCGGGTTCGGCCCGGAGGGCACCGTCCTCGTCACCGGCGGCGCAGGCACCCTGGGCGGACTGGTGGCCCGTCACCTGGTCACCACCCATGGCGTACGGCATCTGCTGCTGCTCGGCCGCCGGGGTGCCGCCGCCGAAGGCACGGCCTCTCTCATCGAGGAGCTGAGCGCGGCGGGAGCCGAGGTCACCGTCGCGGCGTGCGACGTGGCCGACCGGGAGGCGCTCGCCGGCTGCCTCGCGGCGATCCCTCCCGAGCATCCGCTGCGCGCCGTGGTCCACACGGCCGGCGTGCTGGACGACGGGCTGTTGACCGCACTCACCCCCGAGCGCCTGTCGGCCGTCCTGCGCCCCAAGGCCGACGGCGCCTGGAACCTGCACGAGCTGACCCGGGACCACGATCTGACGGCGTTCGTCCTGTTCTCCTCCTCCGCCGGTGTCTTCGGCAGTCCGGGCCAGTCCGCCTACGCCGCCGCCAACGCCTTCACCGACGCCCTGGCCGCAGCCCGCCACCGGGCGGGGCTGCCCGGCACCTCCCTGGCCTGGGGCCTGTGGGAGCAGCGCACCGCTCTCACCGACGGCCTCGGCGACACGGATCTGCGGCGGATGGCCCGGAGCGGGGTGCGTGCCCTGCCCAGCGAGGAGGGCCTGGCGCTGTTCGACGCCGCACTGGCGGGCGACGACCCCGTCCTCGTCCCGGTGGGCCTCGACCTGCGGGTCCGCTCCGGCGGCCCGGTGCCCCACCTGCTGCGGTCACTGGTCCGGACCCCCGCCGCCCGTCGGCGTGGCCCGGAGACCGACGCGTCGCTGCGGCCCCGGCTGGCCGCCGCGCCGGAGGCCGAACAGGGCGAGATCCTGCTGCGGCTGGTGCGGACCCAGGCGGCCGAGGTGCTCGGCCACACCGACCCGGACGCGCTGTCCGAGGGGGACGCCTTCCTGGAGAGCGGGTTCGACTCGCTGACCGCCGTCGAGTTGCGCAACCGCCTCGCCGCCGCTCTCGACCTGCGGCTGCGCCCCACCGCCGTACTCGACTCGGGAACCCCCGCCCGGCTGGCCGAGCACCTGCGGGCGGAACTGACCCGCGGTACCGCTCCCGGAGCCGGGGGACAGGCCGGAGAACCGCCGTACGACCCGGTCAGCGCCCTGTTCCGGCAGGCGTGCGAGGTGGGCCGGATCCACGAGGGCATCCAGATCCTTCAACAGGCGGCGAAGCTCCGCCCCGACTTCGGGTCCGGCCCCGAGCTGCTGAGCTCGTCCGGACGCCGTCCGGAGCTGCTGCGGCTGCACGTCCGCGACGACGCGCCCGAACTGGTCTGCTTCGCCTCGGTGGTGGCGCTCGGCGGAGCCCATCAGTACAGCCGCTTCGCGTCCGCCTTCGAGGGCCGCTACGGCGTCAGCGCGCTGGACGCGCCCGGCTTCGCCCCCGACGAGCCGCTGCCCGCAAGCATGTCCGCCCTGCTGGACTTCCAGACCGAGGTCCTCCTGCGGCGCCTCGGCGACCGGCCGAAGGTGCTGCTCGGCTCCTCGTCGGGCGGCACCCTCGCGCACGCCGCCGCCGCCCGCCTGGAGGCGCTCGGCGCCGGCCCGGCCGCCGTGGTGCTGCTGGACACCTATCTGTCCGGGGACGAGGCGATGACCCAGTTCGACGACGTCCTGGTCAGCGGCATGTTCGAGCGCGAGGACCGGGCCGCCCCGATGGACGGCACCCGGCTGACCGCCATGGGCCGCTACTTCCAGCTCCTGGACGACTGGGAGCCGCCCCCCGTCGCGGCGCCCGTGCTGCTGGTGCGCGCGTCGAGCCCCCTGGCGGAACCGGCACCGGACAGCGACATCGACTGGCGGGCCTCATGGCCGTCCGCGCATTCCGTCCTGGACGTTCCGGGAAATCACTGGTCGATGATGGAAAAGCATCTCAAAACGACGGTCGAAGCCGTCGGTGGATGGCTCAGCAAAACTGTGAAAAATGAAGGGGAGTGAAATGCCGGAAAACAATGCCGGTGTTGCTGAAAAGGCGCCTCGTCTCACCGTCCTGGGCGCAGGCGTCATGGGCGTCGGCATCACCGCGCTGGCGGTCGGACACGGTGTCCCGGTGACACTCATCGACGTCGACCAGGCCAAACGTGCGGAGGCGGAGGCCCGCGTCGCCCACGAACTGCGGCTCGCGCGGCTGATGGGCGCCCTGCCGGACGATCTTCCCCTCGGGCCGCTCATCATCGGTGAATCGTTGTCGGAAGCGGCCGGGTCGACCGCTGTCATCGAGGCCGTCACGGAAATAGCGGAAATCAAGGAGAAAGTGATCGCGGAGGTTTCCGCGGTCGTTTCCCCTGGTACTGTCCTGGTGTCCAACACATCGTCCATTCCCATTGACGAACTGGCCTCGGCCGCCGTGCGTCCGGCGGAACTCGTCGGCACGCATTTCATGAACCCGTCCTATCTGATCCGTACGGTCGAGGTCATCCGCGGCGCCCGCACCGGCGAGGCCGCCATGGACTCCGTACGGGCCCTGCTCACCACCCTGCGCCGTCAGCCCGTCGTGGTCCGGGACGCCCCCGGCTTCGTGACCAGCCGGGTCCTGCACCCGATGATCAACGACGCGGCCCGGGTGGTGCAGGAGGGGACCGCGACCGTCGAGGACGTCGACGCCCTGATGCAGGGCTGCCTGGGGCACGCCACGGGTCCGCTGCGCACCGCGGACCTCATCGGCATCGACAACCTCGTCGACTCGCTGAACGTGCTGTACGAGCGCACCGGTGACAGTGGCTGCCGTCCGTGCGACCTGCTGCTGGAGAAGGTGCGGGCGGGCCATATCGGCCGGAAGTCCGGCCGTGGTTTCTACGAATACGAGGGATGAAAGCCATGACCATGCCATCCGAGGGGACCGTGGAGAAGGAACTCCTCGACTTCCTGCACCTACGCACCAAGACCGTCTGGGAGGAGGACACCGAACTCTTCGCCGCCGGCGGGCTCTCGTCCCTGTTCGCCATGGAACTCGTCGTCCACCTGGAGAAGTCCTACGGCATCGCGATCCGGGGCGCCGACCTGCGGCTGGACAACTTCCGTACCGTCACGGGAATGGCGGCACTGGTCCGCCGTCTGCGCGCGGCAGCAGGGGACGGCGGTGAGTGATCCCCTCGCCGAGGCGACGGCCTCGGTCACCGGCCTCGTCGGTGACCGGGCCGGTGACTGGGACCGCTCGGGCCTGCTCCCCGCCGAACTGCTGAGAAAGCTCGGCGCCGCCGGGCAGTTGTGCACCGGTGTGCCCACCGAGTACGGCGGCCTCGGCTGGGACAGCCGCACCGGCGGCGAGTTCACCGCCCACGTCGGCAGCCTGTGCAGCTCCCTGCGCAGTGTCATGACCTCCCAGGGCATGGCCGCCTGGACCGTCGAACGGCTCGGCGACCAGGCGCAGCGCCGCGCACTGCTGCCCCGCCTCACCTCGGGCGAACTGGCCGCCGTCGGCTTCAGCGAGAGCCAGGCCGGCAGCGATCTGTCGGGCATCGACACCCGGATCACCGTCGACGGCGACACCGTCGTGGTCGACGGCCGCAAGGTGTGGATGACGGCCGCCCACTACGCCGACCTGCTCATCGTCTTCGGACGGATGGGCGACGGCGCCGCCGCCGTGGTCGTACCCGCCCGGGCCCCGGGCGTCGACGTACGACGGGTCGCCGACCCCCTGGGCTGCCGCGCCGCCGGACACGCCGAGGTCCGCCTGGACTCCGTACGCCTCCCCGCCGACAGCGTGCTGGGCGGCGAGGGCCTGTCCCTGCCCCTGCTCGTGACCACCGCCCTGGCCTACGGACGGATGTCGGTCGCCTGGGGATGCGTCGGAATCCTGCGCGCCTGCCTGGCCGCGACCACCCGGCACGCCGCGTCCCGCGAGCAGTTCGGGCAGCCGCTGGCCCGTCACCAGCTCGTCGCCAAGCACCTGGCCGATCTCTTCGTCGCGGAACAGGTCGCCTCCCGCGCCTGCGAACACGCCAGCCATCGCTGGGACGACGGGTCTCCCGACATGGTGGTCGCCACCATCCTCGCCAAGCACGTCAGCGCCGGCCACGCCGCCCGCGGGGCCGCGTCCGCCGTACAGGTCATGGCGTCGGCGGGAGCCCAGGACGGCCATCCGGTGGCCCGCGCCTACCGGGACGCCAAACTGATGGAGATCATCGAGGGCAGCAACGAGATGTGCGAACTCCTGCTCGCCCAGCACGCGTTGACAAGTGTGGAGCCGACATGAGCGACAAGACCGGCCCCGGCACGCCGGCCCTCGTGAAGTGCCTGGTCTGGGACCTCGACAACACCCTCTGGCAGGGCACGCTGCTGGAGGACGCGGAGGTACGGCTGCCCGAGGCGATACGGGCGGCGATCGTCGAACTCGACGCGCGGGGCGTCCTGCAGTCCGTCTGCAGCCGCAACGACCACGACCTGGCCTGGGCCCGACTCGAAGAGCTGGGCGTCGCCGAGTACTTCGTCCTGCCCGAGATCGGCTGGGGTCCCAAGTCCGAGGCGGTCCGGCGGATCGCCGAGGGCCTGAACTTCGCCCACCGGACCATCGCCTTCATCGACGACCAGCCCACCGAACGGGCCGAGGTCGCCTACCACCTCCCGGAGGTCCGCTGCTACCCGGCCGAGGAGGCGGTCACCCTCACCGGCCTGCCCGAGTTCAGCCCCGCCGTGAGCACGGTGGACTCCCGGCGCCGGCGCGAGATGTACCAGGCCGGTTTCCGCAGGGAGACCGAACGGTCCGCCCACGAGGGCCCCGACGAGGAGTTCCTCCGCTCCCTCGGCCTGGTCATGCGCATCGGACGGGCCACCGAGGAGGAGATCACCAGGGTCGAGGAACTCACCCTGCGCACCAGCCAGATGAACGCCACCGGCGTGCACTACTCCGACCGGACACTGCGCGAGCTGTCGGCCGACCCCGGCCACGAGGTCCTGGTCACGACCCTCACCGACCGGTTCGGACCGCACGGGGCCGTCGGCGTCACGCTGGTCGAGAAGCACGCGTCCGTGTGGCACCTGAAGCTGCTCGCCACCTCCTGCCGCGTGGTCTCCTTCGGCGCCGGATCGGTCATCCTGAACTGGCTCGTGGACCAGGCCGCCGCGGCCGACGTGCATCTCGTGGCCGACTTCCGGCGGACGGACCGCAACCGCATGATGGAGGTCGCCTACCGGTTCGCGGGCTTCGACGAAGAGCCCTGCGCCTGCCGCGACGCCGTGCGGACCGCGCCGGCACGGGCGGCGGAGACAGCGGAACAGCGGGAGACGACGGAGGTCGAACGTCTGCATCTCGTCGCCGCGCCCCGGACCCCCTCCACGACGGTCCGGCTGATCGCGCCCGATCTGACGGGGCGGCCCGCCACCGACACCTCGGTCGTGGCCCCTGCGTGAGGTTCCCCCTGCCGAGGACAGCACACGGCGGGCTCCCGGACTACCTCGTCCGGGAGCCCGCCGCCGACTCGTACGAACATGGGCGCGGCCGGTCCGCCAGGAGCGCACCGGCCACGCGCTCTCAGGCGGGCTGCCGGCGCTTGAGGGGCTCCCACCAGTCCCGGTTGTCGCGATACCAGGCGAAGGTCTCGGCCAGCCCGGACTCGAAGTCGTGCCGCGGACGGTAGCCCAACTCGGTCCGCGACCTGGTGCAGTC
Organism: Streptomyces griseiscabiei; assembly: GCF_020010925.1. Taxonomy (NCBI): domain Bacteria; kingdom Bacillati; phylum Actinomycetota; class Actinomycetes; order Kitasatosporales; family Streptomycetaceae; genus Streptomyces; species Streptomyces griseiscabiei. The sequence continues at coordinate 3,800,710 of NZ_JAGJBZ010000002.1, forward strand.
GATCGCATAGCGCCTGTCGTGGCCCTTGCGGTCCGGTACCCGCCGTACGCGCGCCCAGGACGCGCCGACTGCCGCGAGCAGCCGCGCGGTCAGCTCCCGGTTGCTCAGCTCGATACCGCCGCTGATGTTGTAGACACGGCCCGCGACACCGCCGGCGCGGACCAGCTCGACGGCCGCGCAGTGGTCCTCGACGTGCAGCCAGTCGCGCCGGTTGAGCCCGTCGCCGTACAGCGGGACGTCACCACCGTCGAGCAGCGTCGTGAGGAACAGCGGGATGATCTTCTCGGGGAACTGCCGCGGCCCGTAGTTGTTGCTGCACCGGGTGACCCGCACGTCGAGGCCGTGGGTGCGGTGGTACGCCAGGGCCAGCAGGTCCGAGGCCGCCTTGGAGGCGGCGTAGGGGGAGTTGGGGTCGAGGGGGTCCCGCTCGGTGCGGGAGCCGCTCTCCACCGAGCCGTAGACCTCGTCCGTGGACACGTGCACGAAGCGGTCGACGCCGTGTCGCAGCGCGGCGTCCAGCAGGGTCTGGGTGCCCATGACGTTGGTGCGCACGAAAGCGTCGGCGGAGGCGATCGAGCGGTCCACATGGGACTCGGCGGCGAAGTGCACCACCTGGTCGGCCTGTCGCATCAGCTTGTCGACGAGGGGGGCGTCGCAGATGTCGCCCCGGACGAATGTCAGCCGGGGATCGCCGAGATTGAGATTGTCCAGGCTCCCGGCGTAGGTCAGGCTGTCCAGCACCGTGACCTGGGACACCCCGCCGCGCTGTGCGGTGTCGCCCGCGAGCAGCATCCGTACATAGGCGGAGCCGATGAAGCCGGCGGCGCCGGTGACCAGCAGATTCACAGCCCCTCCGAAGGAAGCGGACGCACGATGCCCGCCTTGCGCAGGCGCGCCCGCTCCACGACGTACTCGCCGTAGGGCGAATTGCCCATGCTCGCACCCAGCGCTTGGCAGTCGTCCGGGTCGATGTATCCCATGTGCATGGCGATCTCCTCGATGCAGCCGAGGCGGGTGCCCTGCCTGCGCTGCGTGTCCCTCACGAAAGTGCCCGCTTCGAGCAGGGATTCGTGAGTGCCGGTGTCCAGCCACGTGACGCCCCTGCCGAGCCACACCAGTTCGGCGGTGCCCATCCTCAGGTAGACGCGCAGCAGGTCGGTGATCTCCAACTCGCCCCGGGGGGACGGCTCCAGGTCTCTGGCGATGTCCGTGACCTGGGCGTCGAAGAAGTACATCCCAGGGATGGCGAGCTTCGAGCGCGGATTGAGGGGCTTCTCCTCGATGGAGACGAGTTCGCCCTGCGCGTCGATCTCGGCGACTCCGAACCGCTGCGGGTCGGCCACCTCGTGGCCGAACAGCACACAGCCACCCATCTTGAGCGCCGTGCGCCGCAGCATGGCGGGCAGGTTGGCGCCGTGGAAGAGATTGTCGCCGAGGACCAGCGCGCACTGCTCGCCGCGGATGTGGTTCTCCCCCACGAGGAAGGCGTCGGCGATGCCGCGTGGCTCGTCCTGCGCGGCGTATTCGAGGGACAGCCCCAGCTGCCGGCCGTCGCCCAGAAGCGCCTGGAAGGCGGGGAGGTCGGCAGGGCGCGTGATGACGAGGATGTCCCGGATGCCCGCCAACATGAGCATGGAGAGCGGGTAGTAGATCATCGGCTTGTCGTAGACCGGCGCGAGTTGTTTGGAACCCGCGAACGTGAGGGGCTGCAGGCGGGTGCCGTTGCCGCCCGCCAGGATGATCCCCTTCATCGCGCCACGCTCCCTCGTGATCGGTGTTCGGCCATCGTCGGGACCCGTCCCAAGCCGTTCTCATGCGCGTCTCGGGGGAGCGGGGCCGACGACCGGCGCGGGGGACTTCGAGCAGGGCCATCGCGTGTTCGGGATCGGTCCGGTCTCTTACATGACGGGCGTCAGGCCGGGGTCAGCGTCAGGTACCGCTGCTGCCAGAGTTCGTACAGCTCGGCACGTACCTCGTCGGGGACGACGCCGGCCTCCTTCGCCAGCTCGCCGACGGTGCGCACGCCGTCCACGACGCTGAGCAGCGTGAACAGCTCCTCCGACATCCTGGCCACCGGAGCTCCGGCGTAGTCCAGGGAGATCTCGTGCCAGGCGGGACCTGCCGCGACGGCCCCGGTGCCGAGCCGACGCGCCAGCCTGGTCACCGGCCGCAACCGGGGAACCAGCGCGTCCAGGTCGGATGATGGGGCCGCCGAACGCCGGCGCACCAGGAAGTCCTCGACCACCAGGTGGTCCAGATCGGTGGTGAGGAAGCACGTCACCACGTCGTCGATGGTCTGCACGATCGGCTCTGCGTTGTTGTTGAAGGATGTGTTGAGCAGCACCGGTGTCCCGGTGCGCTCGCCGAAGGCCGCGACGAGCCGGTGGAAGCGTTCGTTCGCGACCGGGTCGACGACCTGCACGCGCGCGGTGCCGTCGATGTGGGTGACCGCGCCCAGCTCCGGCCGGCGCTCCTCGCGGACGGGAACCACGTAGGACATGAAGTCGTAGTTCGCCTCGGTGGCGGGCAGGTCGAAGTAGTCGGCGGCGGCCTCGGCGGTGACCACGGGCGCGAACGGCCGGTAGCTCTCCCGCTGCTTCACCATCGCGTTGATCCTGGTCTGGTTCTCCGCCGGCCGGGCGTCCGCGATGATGCTCCGGTTGCCCAGCGCCCGCGGGCCGAACTCCGAACGTCCTTGCGCCCAGCCCAGGACGGCGCCGTCGGCCAGCAGTCCGGCCGCGACCGGCACGATGTCCTCGTGCCGCTCGAAGTCGAGCACCGCACCCCACGCGCCCAGGCGGTCGCGGACCTCCGCCTCGGTACCCAGCGCGGGGCCCGAGTTCGCGGTGCGGGACCGGCGGACCGGCCGGGCCGCACCGCCCAGCTGGTCGGCCGCGAGGAAGGCGGCACCCTCGCTCGCGCCGGCGTCGTGCGACGCGGGGTGCACGAACACCTCGCGGAACAGCCCGGAGCGCAGGATGTTGCCGTTCAGGGTGGAATTGTGGGCCACACCGCCGCCGAAACACAGCCGGGACAGGCCGGTCGACTCGGCCCAGTGCGTCAGCACGTGCAGCACGATCCTCTCCAGCGCCTCCTGGGTCGCGGCGGCGAAGTCCTTGTGCTGCTGGGTGAACGGCTCGCCCTTGCGGCGCGGTGTGATGCCCCTCGCGAGCATCGACGGGCCGACCAGGTCGGGCACCGTCATGTTCGGCAGCAGGTTGTAGTCGCCCTTGTCGCCCAACAGATACAGCGAGCTGACGGCGTCGCGGAAGGTCGCCGGGTCGCCGTAGGGGGCCAGGCCCATCACCTTGTACTCGTCGCCGAAGCCGTAGCCGAGCAGTTGGGTGGCGTTGAGGTAGAGCATGCCCAGTGACTTGAAGACCGGGTAGTCGGCCAGCTTCTCCAGCTGTCCCCCGCCTGCCCGGTAGACGGTGCCGGAGTTCTCCTCGCCGCGGCCGTCCAGGACCAGCACCAGCGACTCCGGTATCCCGGACCTGGCCACCGCCGCTACCGCGTGCGCGTCGTGGTGCGGGGTGAAGACGAGCTTGTCGTCGCCGAGATCCCAGTCGAACTCCTCGGCGAACCACTGCTTGATCAGCTGGCGGCAGTACACCGTGGGCACCTTCGGGTGGACGGTGTAGAAGAAGTTGAGCGTGGTGTCGACGAAGTCCTCAGGGAAGTAGTACGCCACGCCGTCGAGCTGGTCGACCGTCACCCCCGCCACATCCAGGCACGCGCGGATCGCGTTGACCGGGAACTTGGTGGTCTTCTTGATCCGGTTGAACCGTTCCTCCTCGACGGCGGCGATCACCTCGCCGTCCCGCACCAGACACGCAGCCGAGTCGTGGAACAACTGGTCCGGCATGAGGGGGACCAGATCCGAGTCCCGCGCGGAGAAGTTTCCGCTCAACCCGAGCACCAACATCGTGACCACCCCAACTCGTCGTTGACTTGGCAACCCGCCTGACGTCAGGCTGCGGCCCCTGCCGGACCACGACACTGAGTGGATGCGGGCCCTGTGAGCGCTGCAGCAGCCTAGGTGGGACGGATAGCGGATGAATATCGCGGTTCTGTCGACGATCTTGTGACCCGATGGGTTGGGGCAGGCCCGGGTCCCAGGTCCCAGGTCCCGGGCCGGGTGCGTGTCCGCGCCCGGTCCGGTAACGCCGCCGGCAGTGCTGGACAGCCAACTCGCTTCCCGAGTGGCCGAGTTCGCGGATCTCCCGGTAGAGCGGACGCCGGTCGGGCTCCTGCCCGGCCGGCCAGGGCCGAGCCGATCTGCGTCAACACCACGCGCAGCAGCGCGGTATGCCGACTGTGTCGGGTGGTCAGCCCCAAGACCTGCCCGGCAAAAGCCACCCGTGCAAGCAGGGTTGTCGCGGCGGAAGCGGCGCACGACTGACCGACATCGCCGACGGCTGGACCGGACGCGCCCGGTCAGGACGGCCATCCTGAAACACCGGCTGGGGCGCGCTCAGCCGGCGTAGTCGGCCACGTACCGGTCGAGCAGCCGATCGAGGTGGCCGGCGCCGCCCGGCAGGACGGCGGTCGGCAGCAGGGCCCGCAACCGGGCGGTGGAGACCGTCGTGCGCGCCGGCGGGGCGTCGACGACTTCGAGCCGGGCCGGCAGGCCCATCCGAGCCCGCACCCCGGCGGCGATCGCCGTCACCGGAACCGGTGTGCCGGAGGCGACGTGCACCACCTCGCCGTGCACGCCGGCCGCCAGCAGACCGTCCACGGCGGACACGACATCGCGCACGTCGACCAGATCTCGGTAGGTGTCCCGGTACAGTCGGACGGTTCCCGACCGCACCTGCTCGACGAACGCGGGCAGCAGTTGGTGCTGCCGCTGTCGTGCGCCGACGACGTGCGTCAGCCGCAGCACGAGCCAGTTCGCGCCCGAGTCCGCCACCTGCCGCTCCAGCCCGAGTTTGTGCCGCCCGTAGGGCGAACCCGGCGCGACGGGTTCCCGTTCCTCCACGATGTGGTCGGTCGAGCCGTACATCGCGTGCGACGCGGTCGACAGCACCACCGCGGTCAGGTTCTCCCGCAGGCAGCGCCGCGTCACCTCGGCCATGAGCGCCCGCTCCCTGGCGAACTCCGCCGGATCGGTCACCCGTGTGCTGGAGACACCGGCAGCCACCACCACGGCGTGCGGGTGCCGGTCGGCGATCGTGCTGAGGTGGCTTGCGATGAAGCCCCGGCCGATGACGAGCATCAGTGTCCTCCGGACACGGTGACGACGCGAGCGGATGCCCTGATGGCGTCAAGAAGTTCGGCGGTGCACAGGGTGTCGGCGTCGGACGCCGCTGCCGAGTCCGGCACGCCGGCTCGGCGGGCTCGGACCTCGGCGGCGAAAGCGGCAGCCGACCGGGCGAACTGGTCGGCGGCCGGCGTCACGATCTCCTCGGCATGGTCCTGTTCATCGATGCGCAGCACCGGCTGGTGGGTCGCGGGTGGGGTGAACGCGCGCTCCAGCAGCAGTTGGGCGGACGAGCCCCACAGCCGGTAGCGGGAACCGTAGCTGTGCCGGAAGCCGAACTCGGCCGTCACGACCACGTTGCCGGTCGTGAGCAGCACGCTGCCGGACACGTCGACCCCGGTGACCGGATCCACCTGCAGCACCGCGCCGGCGACGTCGATCTCGTTGCCGAACAACAGTTGTGCCGCCCGGATCGGGTAGACACCGGCGTCCAGCAACGCGCCGCCGCCCAGTTCGGGCCGGTAACGCACGTCGGCGGCGGGAAGCGGCGGGAAGCAGAACGAGCCGGCGAAGTGCCGAGGCTCGCCGATTCGGCCGGCGGTCACCAGGTTCCGCACGACGGCGTGCACCGGGTGGTGCAGGAACGTGAAGTTCTCCCGCAGCGCGAGGTTGTTCACTTCGGCCAGGCGCACCAGATCAGCGGTGTCGGCGGCGCACGTCGTCAGCGGTTTCTCCGCCAGGACGTGCTTTCCGGCCGCGAGCGCGGCGGAAGTCCACTCGTGATGGAGGGAGTTCGGCAGTGGGACGTAGACGGCGTCGATGTCGGCGCGCTCCAACAGCGCCGCGTACCCTTCGATCGGCTCGCCGCCGAACCGCTCGGTGAACGCCGCGGCCCTGGACCGATCCCGGCTCGCGACGGCCGCGACCGTCACCCCGGCCGTACCGGTCAGAGCGGGGAGCATGCGCCGCCACGCGATGGATGCCGCCCCCAGCACACCGATCCGCACCGTCGCCGCCGGGTCGAAGCCGGCTCCGGGGGCGGGTTCCGCGAGAGGCCGGACCATCAGGCGCCCCCACCCGGCGCGACCGGAGCGTCGTCGTCGAAGCGAGCCACGAGGCTGTGCAGGCACGCCACCAGACTGCGGGCCTGCACGTTCACGTAGTCGCTGTGCCGGAGCAACCCGACGATCTGGGCCATGGTCATCCACCGGTGCCGGGCCGGTCCGGCACCGTTCGCCACCACCGGGTCGACCTCGACGATCATGTGCCGGGTACGGGCGTGGAAGAACCGGCCGCCCTCCTCGGAGAGTTCGGTGTCGAACCGGATCCGGTCGTCCGGCGCGGCCAGCACGTCGTCCAGGAAGGGCGGCCTGGCCTCGGCCGGCAGGTGCTCGTAGTTGTCCGGCGTGCACCGCACCGTCGGCGCCAGCTCGACGAAGTCCAGGCCCGGTTCCACCTGGGCGCCGACCAGGATGTGCAGCACCCCGGAGAACCGGGCGACCAGGAACGCCACGAGGCCGATCCCGTGCGGGGCGAGGATCGGCTGCGTCCAGCTGTCGATCTCGCGGCCCCCGCCGTCCACCGCGACCGCGCGGATGTCGAAGAAGGCGCCCGTGTCGTGAGTGATCCGGTCGGGCCGCCGGCGCCAGCCGCGCACCTCGCACAGCGGGATCGGGGTGGCCTCGACCTCGCGGCGGGACCGCAGGTCGGTGATCCAGCTCAGGATCTCGCCGTCGGTGTGCAGTGCGCCCCACTCCGTTCCGATCGACCGCACGAGGGCAGCCCGGAACTCGGACGTGCCACGGCCCAGCTCGTCCACGAGGTTCGGTCCGGAGAAGGACAGGCAGGACAGCACCGTGCGCGTGTTCATGTTGACCACGTGGTCCTCGGTGAGCAGCGCGCGCACCTGGCCCAGCGACAGCCAGCAGAAGCCGGGCAGCACCTCGACGTCCGCGGTGGTCTCCACGACGATGTTGCGGTTGCGTTTGCGGTAGAACCACGAGCCCTGCTCGGACTGCAGCACGTCGGCGAGCACCGACCGCGGTGGCGCGGACAGGAACAGGTCCAAGTAGGGCACCGGGCGGCCGCGGTGTACGGCGGTGTAGTTGCTCTGCGTGGCCTGCACGGTCGGGGAGAGTTGCAGCACGTTGCAGTTGCCCGGCTCCATCTTGGCCTGCATCAGGCAGTGCAGCACCCCGTCGAACTCCTTGACCAGGATGCCCAGCACGCCGGTCTCCGGCTGATTGATGATCGGCTGTGACCAGCTCGCCACCGGGCCGTGAGCGGCGGCCACCGACAGGCCCTGGATGGCGAAGAACTTTCCGCTGTCGTGCACCAGGTTGCCGGTGCCGTCGGCGAAACGCCAGCCGACCAGGTCGGCGAAGTCGATACCGGCGACCGTGGTGGTCCTGGCCATGGCCAGCCGTTCGGCGAACCAGGACCGGAAGTCCGGTGTGGCCGTCACGGTGCCCCGGGTGGACAGTGCTGATCGGACGACACGCAGCGCCGCCGACGGGTCGTGGGTCCGAAGCAGACCACCGGGGGTGACCGGGGATGCGGTCATGCGGACTCCTTCGTGCGACTCGCGAGGGTCGGATCTCTCCGCTGCGACCGGGAGAGCGGTCAAGGTTCCTCCGGTTCCGGCTGGGGAGGGGCTGTCACCGGAAGCCGTCAGCGCCAGGTGACGGCGTGCTTCTCGATGACGTCCGCGGCGGCGGCCACGCCTCGATCGGCGAGCACCGCCGCCGCCAGCTCCGCGGCCCGAGTGGCGATCGCCGGATCGTCGATGGCGGTGCGCACGGCGGCGGCCAGCCGGTCGCCGGTCAACCGGGAGAACGGCACCGGCGGCGGTGCGACGCCCAGCGCGGCCATCCGGCTCGCCCACACCGGCTGGTCGGCAAAGCAAGGTACGACGACCTGTGGCACACCGGCGGACACCACGGCCGCGGTGGTGCCCTGGCCGCCGTGGTGCAGTACGGCGGCGGCGCGGGGCAGCAGCCAGACGAAGTCGGCGCTCTCGGTCCGGATCGCCTCGACGCCGGCGGGCAGCGGGCCGTCCGGGCCGCCGACGACCAGCAGCCGGTGTCCGGTCGTCGCCGCTGCCGCCACGCTCGCCGCGAGCAGGCCGGGACCGTCCACCGCCCAGGAGCTGCCGAAGGTGGCCACCAGCGGCGGATCGCCGCGTTCGACGAACTCGGTCACCTCCGCCGGATTGTCCCAACGCATGTTGTCCGACCAGTACCCGGTGATGTGACAGTGCTCCGGCCAGTCCGCGGGCGGCGCGAACACGTGCGGGCTGAACTGGTACAGCAGCGGCCGGGTGACCCCGTCGTCGCGGAACGGTGAGCGGAGCCCGAGCCGCGGCAGCCCGGCGGCGGTCCGGCCGCGGTTCACGCTGGGCCGGTACACCAGCCACTCCAGCGTGCCCATGGCCCGGTGGGTGAACCGGTTGTAACCGCCGCCCAGCGACAGCTCCGGCGCGCCCAGCGCGGGCCACGCGGCGGTCTCGGTCACCGGCCAGGACGCGACCGAACACCACGGCACGTCCGGCCGGGCCAGCGCGCCGATCCGGGTCAGCGTGGTGTTGACGACCATGTCCGCGCCCTCACCGGCGGCCACCATCTCGTCGATCAGGGCCTGCTGCTGGGCACCGGTCAGCCGTGGCGCCGCCATGGCCATCCGGTACATCGACGGCCCACGCCGCAAGGCGGCCTGCACCTTCGGATCGCGCAGCACCGAGTCGGCGTACCCGGCGGGCAGCGCTTCGAGAGCCCGGAAGCCGAGACCGGCCCGGTCGGCCAAGCCCTTGAACTCCGCCCCGGCCGCCAGCACCACCTCGTGCCCGCGAGCCTTCAGCTCGACGCCGAGCACCACGAACGGCTGCACGTCACCGCGCGAACCGATGGTCAGCAGGACGATCCGCATCGTTCTCCTCGAGTCCGTCACTCCGCCGGACAGGCGTCAGGCCGGGGTCAGCGTCAGGTACCGCTGCCGCCAGTGGTCCTCACCCGTCGATGAGCCGACAGCCCGCCCGCCACCGAGCACTCGCGGCCGGGCCGAGCCTAGGCGGGACGGATAGCGTCCGAATATCGCCGGACAGCGGAACCCGGCGACCTTCGGCCGACGGGTCTCGTCGTGGTCGTGGTGCGGGTGCGGGAGCCGCGCACGGGGTCTCACCGCCGACCGAGGTCGCCCACGAGGTCGCCCACAGAGCGGGCTTCGAAGGCGGTTCGGACGGCGGTCGTGCACTGATCACCGGCGAGCGCCGTGCCTGTTCTGCTTCCCGGGGAACATCCCTGCCCAGGACGGGACATGACGCGACGTCATATACGGGACTGGCGAACCGGACCGGCGAACCGGACCGATTCGGAACATGCGATGACCCTGGGGACCGGCGTACGTCTCGACGTCCAGGACCGTGGGACGGTGACCTTGCGCCGCAGTTCTCCGGGCCCTGACGGCGTCGGCCCGCCCGGCGCGGCACGTGGCCGGGCGGGCCGACGCCTGGAGGCGACGTGCCACGGCCCCCGTGATGGTGGACCGGCCTGGACCCTTCTCCCGCGCAGATCCGTCAGAAGGGCCCTGTCCTCGCCCGGAGCCCGGAGCCCGGAGCCCGGAGCCGTCAGGCGTCCTTGCGCCGGGCGAGCGTGATGCCGTCGGCCATCGTGAGCATGCTCAGGTCCACCCGCTCGTCCGCGCGCAGGCGGGCGTTGAGTTCACGGATGCCCTCGGTGTCGGCGTCCGTGAACTGCGGATCGGTGACCCGGCCGAAGAAGAGCGTGTTGTCCACGACGACGAGGCCGCCGGGTGCGAGCAGTTGCAGGGACAGTTCGTAGTAGCGCGGGTAGTTCGCCTTGTCCGCGTCGATGAAGACCAGGTCGAAGACGCCCTGTCCCTCGTCGGCGAGCAGCTTCTCCAGGGTCTCCGCCGCGTCGCCCACCCGGAGGTCGATCAGCTCGTCCACCCCGGCCCGCTTCCAGAACTCCGCGCCGATCGACGGCCAGCGGTCGGTGATGTCGCACGTCACCAGTCGTCCGTGGGCCGGCAGGGCGCGGGCCATGCACAGGGTGCTGTAGCCGGTGAAGGTGCCGATCTCCAGGACCGTGGCCGCCCGGGTGAGCCGGACCAGCAGCGCGAGCAACTGCCCTTCCTCCGCGGGCACCTGCAGGGCGACACCACCGGGCAGCCCGGCCGTCGCTTCGCGCAGTTCCAGCAGGATCTCGTCCTCGCGCAGCGAGGTCTGCCGGACGTACTCGAGAAGCCGAGGCGTCATGCCGATCTGCTCAGCCATGGGGGATCTCCGTCCCGGTGGGAGTCGGTGGGAGTCGGTGTGAGCGGCACGCCGGGCGGCGGGGGAGCGCCGGACGACGAGCCGGGCGTGCTGGGGTACGGACCCGCCTCGGCGTCGTTCCGCGCGGTCAGCGCCCGGCGTGCCCGGGAGCGGGGGAGACCTCGGGGCCGTGGCCGCCCACACCCTCGTCGTCCGCGCCGTGCCACAGCCTGACGTCGTAGGGGACGTCGGAGACCGCAATGGTGGCTCGTTCTCCGGCCGGCGGGCGGGCCGGCACGGCGTCGGCCGGTTCACCGACGAGTGCGCGGACACGGAGGCGCAGCCTTTCCACGTCGTCGGCCAGTCCGCTGAGCGTGGGAGGCTCGCCGAATCCGGCGGACCGCAGCGAGCCGACGCAGCGCGCCAGCCGGTCGACGGTGCGAAGCAGTTCTCTGACGGCGGCTGGCGGCATCGAGCTTCCTCCGAGTCTGCCTAGTGAGCGCCCGCGCCGAAGACCGGAAGCGAGCTCAGTCGATCGCGGACCGTGCTGTGCACCGCGTCTGGATCGTCATTGAGAAAGAAGTGACCGCCCTTGAACACCTGCGTGGTGAACGGCCCCTCCGTGTACTCGCGCCACGCCTCGACCTCCGCCACGGCCGCACGCGGGTCGGCGTCCCCCGTCAGCGCCACCACCGGGCAGCGCAGTGACGGTCCCGGCACATGCACGTAGGTCTCCGCCGCGCGATAGTCGCCGCGTATGGCGGGCATGACCATCTGGAGGATCTCCGGATCGGCCAGTGCCCCGGCGCCGGATCCGCCCAGCAGCTCCAACTCCCGCAGAATTCCCCGGTCGTCGCGCTGGTGGATGTACTCACTGCGTTCGAAGCGCGGCGCCCGGCGCCCGGAGAGAAACACGGTGACCGGGCTGTTCGCCCCGCCCTCCCGTTCCAGCCGGCGCGCCACCTCGTAGGCGAGGGTGGCGCCCATGCTGTGCCCGAAGAGCGCCAGCGGCCGGTCGTCGGCCGACGCGGTCAGGACCGGCACCAGCCGGTCGACCAGCTCCGGAACGTTGTCGACGCACTTCTCGGCCCGCCGGTCCTGACGGCCCGGGTACTGCACGGCCAGCACCTCCGCGACAGGCGGCAGCGCGCCCGCCATGGCGTGGTAGGCACTCGCCGATCCTCCGGCGTGCGGGAAACACACGAGCCGTGTCCGGGCCCGGGGGGAGGCCACGAAGGACCGGAGCCACAGGTCCGGTTCCTCGGCGCTTCGATCCATCGTCCGTCCTTCGCCCTGGCAGGTCATGTGCCTGTCGGCAACGTAACGGAGGTTAGGCAGCCCGAATCGGCGGCGGCCACCCCTAGCCACCCCCTACAACCCCCAGAGATCTTTCCAGCCACCCCAGATCCGCTGCCTCGGCGCGGGCAGCAGCCGGTAGAAAGTGCTGCATGAGATCTTCCGGACGGGTATCAGGCAGGCTCATGGCAACAAGTGATCTTCATGTGGCCTATCCGGAGAACCGGCACATCGTGGCCGGCATGCGTGCCCAGTCCGACGACGACTGGCTCATCGTGGCCGGCGACGTCGGTGAGATTACCGAGGACTTCACGTGGGCGCTGACCCTGCTGCGAGAACGATTCGACACTGTTATCTGGGCACCGGGGAATCACGAACTCTGGACCCCGCCCGGCGACCCCGTCCAGCTGCGCGGGGAGGAACGCTACCGTCACCTCGTGGACATCTGCCGCAGGCTCGGCGTCCTCACCCCGCAGGACCCCTGTCCCGTGTGGGACGGACCGGGCGGCCCCGTCACCGTCGCCCCCCTCTTCGTCCTCTACGACTACAGCTTCCGCACCCCCACCGCCGCGACCAAGGAGCAGGCGCTCACCCAGGCATACGAGGCCGGTGTGGTGTGCACCGACGAGATGCTCCTGCACCCCGACCCCTACCCGAGCCGCGAGGCGTGGTGCCACGCCCGGCTGGTGGAGACCGAGCGCCGGCTCGCCGAGCGCGATCCCGAGCTGCCGACCGTACTGGTCAACCACTTTCCCCTGGTCCGGGATCCGACAAGGGTCCTGTACCACCCGGAGTTCGCCCAGTGGTGCGGAACCGAACAGACCGCCAAGTGGCATGTGCGCTTCGACGCCAAGGCCGTGGTCTACGGCCATCTGCACATCCCCCGTACCACCTGGCACGACGGAGTCCGCTTCGAGGAGGTCTCGGTCGGTTACCCCCGCGAGCACCGGCAACGCGGCATGCCCCGAGGGGTCCTGCGCCAGATCCTTCCGGCGGTGACCGCGTGATCGACCAGTTGCTGCCCGCCACGGTCGCCTCCGCCTGGGCCCGGGAGGACCTGCCCGACACCCGCCTGTTCCCCGAGGAGGAAGCGGCACTCGGCGACGCCGTCGACAAACGCCGCCGCGAGTACACCACCGTACGGGCCTGCGCCCGCAGGGCCTTCACCCGACTCGGCATGGAACCGGCCCCCGTCGTCCCCGGCCACCGCGGGGCGCCGCGGTGGCCGGACGGGCTGGTCGGAAGCATGACGCACTGTGCCGGCTACCGTGCCGCCGCCCTCGCCCGGGCGTCCGACGCCTTCGCCCTGGGGATCGACGCCGAGCCCCACCAGCCCCTGCCGGAGGGGGTCCTCGACGTCGTGGCCCGGCCCGAGGAACGCTCCTGGATCGCAGGTCGGGGCGGAGGTGCCGGAGTGTGGTGGGACCGGCTGATGTTCGGTGCCAAGGAAGCCGTCTTCAAGGTCTGGTACCCGCTCACGGGCCGGGAACTGGACTTCGACGAGGCCGTCGTCGACTTCCGTCCCCGGGACGTCGCCCCGGGACATGCGTCGGGTGCCTTCGACGCCCGGCTGCTGGTGCCCGGTCCACGCACGCTCACGGAACTCTCCGGCCGCTGGCTGGTGCGGGACGGCCTGTCCGTCACCGCGATCGTCCTGCCCGCCCGGCCACCCGGACACGGGTGACGGCTGCGGAGAAGGTTCCACCCACTGTCGCGTCGGGTGGTGCGCGCCCAGCGTGCCACGGGGGAGCTCGCGATCGACGGAATCGCATCATGTTTTCGTAGGGGTGAGGCAGTTATGGAGTTCTTGTTGTTAGGTCCCCTGGTCATCCGGTCGGGCGGGCACGAGCTGAGGGTGCCCGCCGCGAGGCAGCGGGTGATTCTCGCCGCTCTCGTGCTCAACGCGAACCGAGTGGTCCCGGTGGACAACATCGCGAGCTTTGTCTGGGACGGCACCCCGCCGCCCAGCGCCGTCGCCACGATCCGCACCTATGTCATGAGGTTGCGTCAGGTCCTGGGCCTGGCCGGGAGGGCGCGGATCACCACCCGGGCGCCCGGCTATCTGATCGAACTGGAGGAGGACGAGACCGACCTCGGGCGGTTCACCGTGCACCGGAAGACCGCCGACGCCCTCGTCCGGGCGGGCCGCACCGCGCAAGCCGCCGAGGAACTCCGCAAGGCGCTCGCCCTGTGGCGGCACGACCCGCTGATGGACGTACCCTCGCGCGCCCTTCAGGACATGGAGGTCTCGCATCTGCAGCGGCTCCATCTGCAGACCCGCATCTGGTGCGTGGACCTCGACCTCGATCTGCAGCGCCATGCCGAGATCCTGCCCGAGCTGTGGCAGATGGTGCGGGAACACCCGCTCCACGAGGGGCTCATCGGCCGTCTCATGCTGGCGCTGTTCCGCTCGGGCCAGCAGCCGGAGGCCCTCGACCTGTTCCAGCGGACCCGCGCCGCGCTCATCGACCAGCTCGGCACCGAGCCCGGCTCCGAACTACGGGCCGTCCAGCGGCGCATCCTGCGCGCCGAGGACGAGCCGCCGCGGCCCCGGGCCGCCTTCGAGGAGCGCCCCGAGGTGCACGGCGGCCCCGGCCGGGCCTGGCCCGGCTGGCCGACCCCCGCCCAACTGCCCCAGGGCGTCGCCGACTTCACTGCCCGAGACCGGGAGACCGCGGCGCTGGGACGGCTGCTGCGCGGCAGGGCGCCCGCCGCGGGCCCGGCCACCACGGTCGTGATCAACGGTGCCGCCGGCATCGGCAAGACCGCGCTGGCACTGCACGCGGCCCACGCCGTCCGCGGTGACTTCGCCGACGGACAGGTCTACGCGGACCTGGAGGGCAGCACGGGGAAACCCGCGCAACCCGCCGAGGTCCTCACCCGCTTGCTCGTCGGCCTCGGGGTGCCCGATGTCGCGGTGCCGAGAACGATGGTCAACCGCACCTCGCTCTTCCGGTCCCTGGTTGCCGACCGCCGCATGCTCATCGTGCTCGACGACGCCGTGAGCACCGCCCAGGTCCGCCCCCTCATCCCGGGCAGCGGCGGAAGCAGGGTGATCGTCACCAGCCGCCACCGGCTCGCCGACCTCGAAGGGGTCCACGACGTCACCGTGGACGCGCTCGACGAGGAAGCCTCGCTGCACCTGCTGGAACGATTCGTCGGTCGTTCCCGTGTGAACGCCGAACGCGCCGCCGCACACCGGCTCGTCGAAGCGTGCGCCGGTGTGCCGCTGGCCCTGCGCATCGTCGGCACCCGGCTGCGCGCACGACCCCGCCGCGGCCTCGGAGCCCTGGCCCACCGCCTGCTCGAACAGCGGCGTCTGCTCGACGAGCTGCACATCGGCGACCTGTCGGTCCGCACAGGACTCGACGCGGGATACGCCGCCCTGCGCGACCGGTCCGTGCACGGCATCGATCTCGCGGCGGCGTTCCGCAGACTCGGCGCGGGCAACATGCCGTACGTCCGCGGCGAGACCGCCGCGGCGCTGCTCGGCTGCTCCCGGGAGAACGCCGAGGACGTGCTCGACGTACTGGTCGACGCCCACCTGCTGCGCGAGCACGACCACTTCCGCTACCGCCTCGACGCCCTGGTGCGCGCGTACGCCCGTGAACGCGCCGACGCCGAGGAGGGTCCGGAGTACCAGGTGGACACAGTGCGCTGCCTGCTCCGGTGGTATCTGCACACCCTCTTCCGGAGCGCTCGCCCGGACCGGACGGGGGAACCGGAAGGGACGTACCTCCTGCGCCCGCCGACCGTGAACTGGACGGACGACGACCGCGCCGGACTCGTCGAGGCCCTCGCCGAGGCGGACCGGATCGGCGTCGACCTGGTCGGCAGCCGACTGGTCGGTGAACTACGGGCACGGCTGCCACCCGTCGTGGCGTCCCGGGCCGCGTCCAGGTGAACCCCGGGCGGGCGCGGACCGCCGCCCGGCCCGTTCCCCCGGACGCCGCCGCGTCCCTCTCCCCATCCCGCCGTCCCTCTCCCCGACCTCCCGCAGCCGGCCTCTCCGTGCTGCCGCCCCCTCGGCCCGTCCGCGCCCGCCCGCGGACCGCCCAGTGACGACACCTCAGGAGCCCCCATGGACCCCTTGACCGAAGCGGTGCTCGCCGGCGCGCCCCCCGACCGGCTGGCCAAGGAACCCCTGCCCACCGAGTACACCGCCGCCCATCTGCGCGCCGAGGACGTGGACGTGTTCGGCGACGCCGCCGACCGGGACGTACGCCGCACCCTCCGGGTCGGTCCCGTGCCCATGCCCGAACTGGCCGTGGACGAGGTACTGATCGCCGTGATGGCCAGCTCCATCAACTACAACACCGTCTGGTCGGCGACCTTCGAACCCGTACCGACCTTCACCTTCCTGCGCAGACTGGGCCGCCAGGGAGGATCCGCCGCCAGGCACGACCTGCCCCGGCACGTCGTCGGATCCGACGCCGCCGGAGTCATCGTCCGGACGGGCGCCGGGGTACGGCGCTGGCAGGTGGGCGAACACGTCGTCGTCAGCTGCGTCCAGGTGGACGACCAGGAACCCGCCACCCACGCCGACGGCATGCTCGGTGCCGAGCAGCGCATCTGGGGTTTCGAGACGAACTTCGGCGGACTGGCCCACTACGCGGTGGTCCGGGCCAGCCAACTGCTTCCCAAACCGGCCCACCTCACCTGGGAGGAGGCCGCCTCGACGATGCTGTGCGCCGCCACCTCCTACCGGATGCTCGTCAGCGACCGGGGCGCCCGGATCAAACAGGGCGACATCGTGCTGATCTGGGGCGCCACCGGCGGACTCGGCGCCTACGCCGTCCAGCTGGTGAAGAACGCCGGCGGCATCGCCGTCGGCGTCGTCAGCACGGAGGAGAAGAGCCGACGGGCGCGGGCGCTCGGCTGCGACGTCGTCGTCAACCGCGCCGACATCGGCCTGGACGGCGATCTCGCCGACGACCCGGACGCGAGCATGGAGGCCGGCAAACGCCTCGGCAGGATCATCCGCGCCGAACTCGGCGAGGACCCGCACGTCGTGTTCGACTACATAGGCAGAGCCACCTTCGCCGTCTCGGTCTTCGTCGTCCGCCGCGGCGGCACCGTGGTCACCTGCGGATCCAGCACCGGCTACCAACACCGCTTCGACAACCGGTACTTGTGGATGCACCTCAAACGGATCGTGGGCAGCCACGCCGCGAACCTCCAGGAACAGGCCGAGTGCAACCGGCTGTTCCGCCTCGGCCACCTCGTTCCCGTGCTCTCCGCCGTCCACCCGCTCGCCGAGGTGGCGCAGGCCGCCCGGCTCGTCCAGACCAACCGGCACACCGGCAAGGTCGGTGTCCTGTGTCTTGCGCCCCGGCCCGGTCTCGGAGTGACCGACCAGACCCTGCGGGACCGCGTGGGCGAGGACCGGCTGAACCTGCTGCGCGACGCCGCTCCGGCGACCCCCGCGCCCGGGCAGCTCGTCGCCGGACGAGGAGGGACCGGGCGATGAACGCCATCCAGAAGGTCGGAGTGGTGGGCTGCGGCACCATGGGCTCGGGCATCGCCCACGTCTGCGCCCTCGCCGGAGTCGACGTCATGGTCGCGACGTCCTCACCCGCGTCGCTCGCCAGGGGCAGGGCGCGTCTCACCACCTTGCTCGACCGCGCGCTGGGCAAGGGCCGGATCACCGACCGGGACCACGAGAACGCCCTGGCCCGGGTGTCGTACACCAGCGACCTGGCGGAACTGGCCGACCGGCAGCTGGTCATCGAGTCGATCAGCGAGGACGAGCAGGCCAAGCGCGACCTGTTCGCCAGGCTGGACCAGGTGCTCCAGGACCCCGAGACCATCCTCGCCTCCAACACCTCCTCCCTCTCGGTCCTCAGACTGGCCCGGGCCACCGCCGACGGCGGCCGGGTGCTGGGCGTCCACTTCTTCAACCCGGTGCCCGCCCTGCCGCTGGTCGAGCTGGTCCCCACGCTCCTCACCCGGGAGAAGACCGCGGTACGGGCGGAGGAGTTCGTGACGGACCTGCTCGGCAAGCGCGTCATCCGGTCCCCGGTCGCGCCGGCTTCACGGTCAACGCCCTGCTCATTCCGTACCTCCTGGCCGCGGTACGCATGGTGGAGGCGGGCCACGCGTCGGCGGAGACGGTGGACGAGGCCATGACTCTGGGCTGCTCCCACCCGATGGGCCCGCTCCGGCTCGCCGACCTGATCGGGCTCGACGTGGTCACCTCCATCGCGGAGGCCCTTCACGAGGAGTTCCGCGAGCCCCAGTACGCCCCGCCACC
Organism: Streptomyces griseiscabiei; assembly: GCF_020010925.1. Classification (NCBI taxonomy): domain Bacteria; kingdom Bacillati; phylum Actinomycetota; class Actinomycetes; order Kitasatosporales; family Streptomycetaceae; genus Streptomyces; species Streptomyces griseiscabiei. Next base: position 3,818,731 of record NZ_JAGJBZ010000002.1, read on the forward strand.
GTTCCTACGGCGCCTGGTCGAGGCCGGCATGCTGGGCCGCAAGACGGGCCGGGGGCTCTACGACTACGCCCCTTGACCGCCGCGCGGAGGAGGCGGGCACCGTCCACGAGCCGATGTCGGTCCCGGCGGCGGGGCTGTCGTGTCGTCCGCCTCAGTCCTTTCCTTGCCCCGCGCACCCGCGAGCCGCCGGCCCGAGTCGCAGGTCCTCAGTGCTGGTCAGCACTCGTTTGCCGGTCCCGGCTTCCCCGTCCGCCCGGAGCGTCCGGCTCGCGGCGAGTTCGACCCTGCTGCCGTTGCCGAAAGCTGGTCGTCGGCCGGGATGTCGCGGTCACCGGGGACGTCGAGGACGATCTCTGCCGAGGGGCGGAGAGTCGTCGGGTGGGTCGGGCCCGTCGAGCGCCTGCCGTTGCGTCAGGCACGTACCTTCACTCTCGTCCCAGCCAGTCGACACATATCGACACGGCTGTCGCCAGGGCGCCATGGGGAATCGTGGTGGCGAGTGATTGCTCAACGGCAGCGACAGGCCCGACCTCGCCTCTCCCCGCCGTTCACATGCACAGTGGGTCGACCGGCGGCCATGGGTAGCCCAGTCGCTCGGCATCATGCGAACCTCCCCAGACCTCGGCGGTGGCACGGGGATCGGCTGCGGTCAGCCGTGCTTCAAGGCGCTCGGCCTGGTCCGACGGGGCGTCCGCGGAGACCGGGAGGGTCATCCCGAACTGGAGCCAGGGCAGATCCGCATCGGCCCGGTTACGGGGATGCCTCAGGACGACGTGGATTCGATCGGGTTCCTTGCGGGAGGCCCAGACGCCTTCCACCTCGCAGTCCCACCGGACGAGCCAGTCCCCGCGTCCCCTCAGCCCCGCCTCAAGCAGCCGCGCCACCGCTCCTGCCGGCCACTCCCCACTGCGGTCCTCTTCGGCTCGCAGAACCTCGGCCTCGTACTGACCTGCGGTGAACCGAAGCTCCGGCAGATCGAAGTCCTGATGGGCCAGGTCGCGCCAGCCCGACCAGACAACGTGATCCCCGTTGCGCGTGATCGTCATGTACAGCGCGCCACAGCACTCCTCCACACCGCACCCGGACCAAGCGAGACGAACCTCGTGGGGCGTCGCCGTAGCATGCAACGGCCCGTCCTGGCCCAGCAGATGCCTGGGGCCCACTCCCAGGTAGTGGGAGCCTCCCACGCCACCGGGGACCGCTTCGGCCAGAAGATCCCGGCCATTGACGATCGGGCGGACCTCCACGCCCCCCTCGTCGGGTGGAGGGCACGCGATGCTCAGACTGAGAAGGTCCGCTCTCGTGGTCATGGGCCCATGATCGCGGGGCTGGTTCACACCTGTCCTGTGAATTCGTGTGGCTTCCGCTCAGGGCGGCAGTTCGGGTCGCCTTCAGGTCGCCCCGGTCCCTGCCTTCCGCCCGACGCCCGCAGGCGACGAGGAACGGCACGAGGTCCATCCCCGCCGGGCCCGGCGAACGTGCCCCGGTACGCCCCAACACCGCTGACAAGACGGACGATCGACCGCCCGCACCACGCCGAGGGACACCACCTCGGCTCGGCGGACCCATGCCGTGGCGCATCCTCGTGGGGGACCGGATTCCGGGCGGGATGCGCGAGCGGAAGCCCCGGGGGCCGAACTTCGCTGCCCAGACTCCGGGTCGGCTCAGTCACCGGCTCTCGTCGACATCGGTTTCGGCCGGGCCGTCGCGGAGTACGCCTCGTACCTGGTCCAGTGTCACTGCTTCCGGATCGAATTCGGCCAGCCACCAGGTGGCGCCCGCCTTGATGTAGGGCGTCGGGTCGGTGCCGGGCGGGAGAGGGACGGCGATGTCGTACGGGGTCGTTTCCTGCCGGCGGAGATCGGTCAGGGTGGTGACGACGTCGGCGAGTTGGTCCGGGTGTTCGAGGTTGACCGGGAAGAACCCGTCATACCGGGAGGCGCGGCGCATCGGTTTGGCCTTGCCGGGAAAGCCCGCGGCCCACACGGGCACGCCGGGCCGCTGAACCGGTCGTGGAAGGAAAGTGACGCCGTCCACGGTGTAGTGCGGGCCGTGGTGACGCACCGGTTGGCCGGACCACGCGGCGGTGAGGATCTCCAGTGACTCGTCGAGCATCTGGCCCCGGAGCCGGTCGTCGAGTTCCTCGCCGGTCGTGCTCAGTTCGCCGGCGAAGCGATCGCTGCCGAGACCGACGCCGAGTGTGAGGCGGCCGTTGCCGAGCCGGTCCAGAGTCGCGGTTTCCCTGGCGACCTTGGTCGGCCGGCGGCGGGCGAGGGGGGTGACCATGGGGCCGAACCGGAGGCGCTCGGTCACGGTGGCGATCGCTGCCAGCGTGATCCAGGGGTCGGCCACCCGCGAGACCGGCTCTCGCCAGCGCAGGTGGTCCCATACGAACAGGCCGTCCCACCCCGCCTCCTCGGCCTCGGCGGCCAGCCGCGCGACCGCCACCGGGTCGGCGAGATCGTTGAAGAGCGGCAGCCAGAGTGCCGAACGCAACCGGGTCATCGTCGTCCCTTTTCCGTGTGCTGGAGCAGAGCCGGGACGAAGTCGTCCCACAGCGGCCTCGGCAGGTCGTGCCCGGCCCCTTCCAGGATCAGCAACTCGGCGCCAGGAACCGCGTCGCGCAGCGCATGACCGTGGGGGAGCGGGAGAACCGGGTCGTGGTCACCGTGCACCACGAGGGTCGGTGCCTTGAGAGATCCGAAATCGCGGGACGACCCCTCGAAGGTCATCGCGTAGTGGTTGACGAGGGTGGACGCGATGTGGCGGGTTCGGGCCACGTCCCGCTCGACCAGCGCGCGCGTGGCGGTCTCGTCGAAGTAGGGCGAGCCGCCCGAGCAGGCCTTCGCCGAGGCGACGACGTAGTCCACCACCGCGTCGGAATCGGCGGGGTCCGGCTCGGCCGGGATGCCGTCGGCGAGCTGCTCCGACGGCGACGGGAGGCCGTCCGCGCCCGTGGATGTGGAGACGAACGTCAGCGACTCCACCCGGTCGGGATGGTCCACACCGAGGATGAGCCCGATGCCGCCCGACATGGACCGGCATACGACATGCGCGCGTTCGACGTGCAGGGCGTCCAGGACTCCGAGCGCGTCTCTCGCCAGGTCGGTGTACGCGTAGCCGGGCCGTCCGGGCGGATAGCTGGTGGATCTGCCGGTGTCCCGGTTGTCATAGCGGATCACGAACCGACCGCCGTGCGCGATGCGTTCGCACAGGTCGGTCTCCCACCACAGCATCGAGGCGGTCGCACCGTCGATGAGCAGGACGGCGGGGTTCGCGGGGTCGCCGAAGGTCTCGACGCACAGCTCGACATCGTTGATCTCGACGAGCTGCTCGCCGTTCGAAGGATGAGAGGTCATGAACAGCACGCTAGACACTCTGATGAATCACGAAAAGCGATATTTTCTTATCAAGTCAATCGCTCTGAGCGATGATTACGTGCCCTGATCGATGTCACATCTGGTCCACCAGTTCTTCGGCCACTTCGCGTGCGACGTCGATGGCTCGGGCGGCGAGCGGTGACTGAGTGCGTCCGGCCGGCCAGTACAGGTACCACGTGCTGACGGGCGATGGCTCCAGCCGGTGAATGCTGAGCCGGTCATCGGACCAGGCCTCGGATCCGTGGAGGGCGAGTGCCGGCAGTACCGCCGAGCCGATGCCCGCCCGCACCATCGACACGATGGACTCGTGACCGGCGGTTCGAAAAGCGATCCGAGGCCGCGCGCCACCGTCGGCCAGCGTCCGCTCCAGCCACCTCTGGTGAAGGGTGGAGGGCCAGGCGACCATCGGCGCACCGTCGAGCAGCTCTACCGGTACGGGCCCGACGGGGAACGCGCCGGCATGCGCCACCAGGAGATACGGCTCGTCGAGCAACACGACATGCTCGACGTCGCCTTCGAGCCGACCGTAGTGGAACAACAGGTCACGATCTCCGATCTGCGGATTCTCCGGTTGCACCTCGGACAGCCTGATGTCGCAGCCGGGATGCTCGCTCAGCAGCCGACGAACGACCGCCGGCAGGATCGTGTTGGTCGCGCCCTGGAAGGTACCGATGTCGATCCGGCCGCTGCCCGCCCTGAAACGATCGACGGCGTCGCTCAGCGCTCCCGCCTTCGTGAGCAGATCGCGGCCGTAGGCCAGGACGATCTCGCCGAGAGGGGTGATCCGCACCCGCCTGGGGCCCCCGGGCCTGTCGAAGACGGCACCGCCAACGGCCTTCTCCAGCGCGGCGATCTGCTGACTCACCGACGATTGCGTGTAACCGAGTCGGCCCGCCGCTCCCCCGAACGTTCCCTCGTCGGCGATGGCGGCCATGGTCCTCAGGTGGCGCAGTTCGACGTCAGTCATGACATCCACTATGACGACCCGCGGAACTCCCACTCCGCATACGACCGTGTCCGATCGCCGGATGCCCCACCTTCGGCCGGACCTGCGGGTGGGGCGGACCGGGAACGAGTTCGTCAACCTGGGGCAGTTGCTGCGTGCGTGCCGCAGTGCAGATCCTTGATCCGCACGTTCGGAGCGCTTTGTTAGTCTCGGCAGCGTGATCAGTTCCTCACTGCCGGGTCACGGCACACCGTGAGCGTCGTCGACTCCTTTCCGCTGGGTGGCGCGACCACGCTCGCCGAGCTCGCGCGAGATCCGCATCCGCGCCTGGCGCTGCTGCGTACGCAGGAGCCGGTCTCCTGGATCCCCGCACTGGACGGCTGGCTGGTGACCCGCCGTGATCTCGCGCTGAGCGTGATGCGGGACGCCGAGACCTTCACCGTCGACGACCCCCGGTTCTCCACGGCACAAGTCGTCGGCCCCAGCATGCTGTCCCTCGACGGCGACCACCACACCCGGCACCGCGAACCCTTCACCGCCCCCTTCCGCCCCCGCGCCGTGCGGGACGGGTTCGCCGCGTTCATCGAGCGGGAGACGGACCGGCTCGTCACCACACTGGAGTCGGCGGGCGCCGCCGAGCTGCGACGGGCCTTCGCCGGCCCCCTCGCAGTCGCGGTCGTGACCGAGGCACTGGGGCTGGTCGGCGCCACCGGGGACACGGTGCTCGCCTGGTACGACTCCATCGTTCTGTCGGTCTCGGACATCACCGCCGGCCACGAGGCAGGACCCGCGGGTGCGGCGGCGTACACGCAGCTACGACGTGCGGTGGAAGCCACCGTCGCCGACCGGAATTCTTCGTCACTCCTTGTCTCGGCCGCCGGGCGGCTGACCGTGCCCGAGGTGGCATCCAATGCGGCGGTGCTGATGTTCGGCGGCATAGAGACCACCGAGGCGATGATCACCAACGCGCTGCTGCACCTGCTGAGACACCCTGACCAACTCGCACTGGTCCGGGCCGACGTCGATCTGCTGGACGCCGCGATCGAGGAATCACTGCGCCTCGAACCCGGCGCCGCGGTCGTGGACCGCTACGCCACCCGGGACACGGTCCTGGGGCCGGCCGCGATCCACCGCGGTGACCTCGTCACCGTCTCCCTGACGGGAGCCAACCGCGACCCGGCCGTCTTCCCCGACCCCGACCGCTTCGACGTGCGCCGCGAGAACGCTCGTCTCCAACTGGCCTTCGCACACGGCCCGCACTACTGCCTCGCCGCACATCTGGCCCGCCTCGAAACCCGCATCGCGCTACAGCACCTCCTCGAACGCCTCCCCGCCCTGCGCCTCGACCCCGACCGCCCCGCGGCCCCGTACGGCCTGGTCTTCCGCAAGCCCACCACCCTCCATGTGCTGTGGGACAGGGCCACCTGACCGGACTGGCGCGGCGGGGATTGGCCGCGTGGCCGCAGAGGCGTTCGGCTTCGGTGATCCTCGCTCTGAGGTTGCCGCAGATCTTTTCCAGGCGGGGCTTCTCGTCCCTGGCCACGATCGGGACCGGGCAGCGAACACAGGCGTGTTGATGGATGCAGTCGGTTCCGTAGGAGCGCCCGCACTCGCCCCAGAGCCAGCTTCCTCCGCTCGAAGTGAGATCGGCCCCGAGCGACAACTGGTGCCAGGTTCCGCCGACAAAGCCACCGTGCCCACGACGAAGGCCCTGACCGGTGATAGGGCTCTCTTGTGCCCGACTACACCTCGTTGAAGCCACGCGACGCGTCGTAGATGTCAGCCTCGATGACGACCACGAAGAGGCTCGTCACGACGTAGTGGACCATTACCTGGTCTTCCCAGGCCGCGCGTGTCACAGCGTCGCTCGTGTAGGCGAGGTGACTGTCGGCGCCTTCGGGCTCGGCTGCGATCCTGGCAACGAGACGCAGGAACTTTCCCGGTCCGCGGCCGGCATGTAGTCACGGAACCGGACAACCTTCTCGGTGAACTGCACGCGTCTCTTCATCGAAGCAGGATTCTACGGACACGGTGAGGTCCCCTGCTGGGAACATCGGCCGGGGCCTACTCGCCCACAGGTAGCTCAGAGGGCGGTTTTCTCCCGGAGGTCGGAAACGAGGCCAGATTGTCGAACTCCAGGATGGTGCGGCAACGGCCGCACGTGTACTCGATGCCGCCGTTGCCTAGCTTCACGGCGTCCGTGTCGTCGTCGCAGCAGACCGGCGCTCTGCAACTGAGCACGTTTGTCTGTGCCTAGTTCTGTGCCTAGTTGAGCACCTCTCAAGTACGCCGACAGGGGGCTGTTGCCTGAAGATCCGGGCGAGGCCGAGCACCCCGAGGCCGCGTCGCGTACCGGCGCGACGGCTGCCTGGGACGGCAGGCCTTGCCGGGTAGCCGCAGCTGAGACAACGCTCCACTCGGCGACAGCCCGCTGCGGGGCTCGTAGGATGCCTGAATGCCTGAGCCGTTACGGATGAGCCGCCGCACATGGGTTGCCGCGTGGGCGGTGCTGTGCGTGGCCGGTATCGCTGCCACCGCCGCACTGAACGCCTTTCCGGCGCCTGACCCGCGGCCCGAGAAGCCGGTCAGCGCCGAGTGTGCCGAGCACATCGCGGATATCGAGGCGCAGTTGGCGAAGGCCAGGAAGAAGGGCAACGACGACGGCGTGCTGGCCTTCGCGCGGAGCCGGGGCCGCGCGGAGGACTGCAATGATGCAATTCTCGACCACTTCAACGGCGACCGGTGAGCCGCCGTACCGGTCTCGCCGTCATCGCGGGTCTACCCTGTCGTCCTGCTCGCTGTCCGACTGACCGTGTACGGAGAGTTCCGGGCCCCGTAGCTGCATACGAGCGCGAGCGCCGCACCGCCGGCCGGTGAGCCACGGCGGACAGACGGTAACGCGAGACACCCAGTCGCTCGGCTCGCTTGTCGGGATGTTGGTGTCCGGGCCGTCGAGCGACCGGTCAAGGGTTGTACGACGTTGCCGGATGGCGGACGCGGGATGCCGGACGAGGTCATGATCAGTCATGCGGTCGGGGAAGGCTCGGTCCGGCCGGGGCGAGGGGCGGGGCCTGTGCCCCCGCGGCTTCCTGTCAACCTGATGTAGCAGTGCGTACGAGCCGCTACGAAGTACCTGGTCGGTCGCCAGCCCCTGCGGGGTGCGGTTCAGGACGGTCTCCAGATTGTGCCCGTCCAACAGTTCCAACACCAAGAACGGCTGCCCCTGATGGGTGCTCACGTCATGGACCGCGGCGATCGCGGGACGACTGAGCCGCGCGGCGGCCTTGCCCTCCCGCCGGAAGCGGGCCAGCGCCTCCTTGTCGGGGAACGGGCCGGGCCGCAGCAGTTTGATTGCCACCGGCCGTTCCAACTGCAGGTCCAGACCGCGCCAGACCGCGCCCATTCCGCCGCTGCCCAGCTGTTCCTCCAGCCGGTACCGGTCCGTCAACTCTGCTCCCGATCCCATCGGTTGGATCATGGCGTCACGCCTTGAGGGTGCGGCGGCCGTGACTGTTGTGCGAGCTGTCTCACGACGGTGCTCTTCTTCGGCCGATGAGGCACGGCCTTGGTCTCGTCGAAGGGGAGCAAGCTGCGTTTCTTGATAATGTCTGTCATTCTTTTCTCATCCCTGACCGGCCCGTGATTGTTTGACGTCGCAGGCCGACTGGATTCGGTTGATGGCGGAATGAGACCTGTGCGCATTGCGGGCTCTGCCGCCTTCCGGTATTCCGCACCAGTCCGCGGGGCGGACGAAAATATAGACCAACTTCCAGGCTCACGCGAAACCACGATCTAGGCCACTGATCTGCACTTTTGACATAACGGACGACAGGACCCAACGGTTGCGGCCCAGGAAATCCGACGGCGGTAGGGGTGTGCGGTGTCGTGGTCTGGATCCGCGCCGGCTTCCTTCGAGGACCCATGCACGGAAGGCGCCGGAACCGACGGCGCGCCCGCACGGAGCCGGCACTCGGAATCAGCTTTCCAGCCTCACCCTTGTGGGTGGCAAGCCGCAGGCGAGAACTGGGGGCGTACTTCAAGTCGACGTATTCGCGGAGCTTGCCGCAGACGTGGGCCGATGATCGTCATTACGGACGCCGAGGGTGGGTAGCCGCTCGGTCATCCGCCAGGGCTGATGCGTTCTCACTCGGTGCCGTGGGAGCTGATCGGCCGCAAGGTCGGTGTCCGCTCCACCGCCACGATGGTCCAGGTCTGCCACGACGGTCGGCTCGTCAAGACTCACACCACACTTGGCCAGGGAAAGCGCACCGACAAGAGCCACTGTCCGCCGGAGGAGATCGCTTTCCGGATGCGCACGCCGGTCTGGTGCCGCAGCCAGGCGTTCGAGGTCGGTGACGCCTGCCGCAAGGTCGTCGACCAGCTGATGGAGGTCTATGTGCTCCATCGACTCCGCGCTGCCCACGACGTCATGCTCATCCTCGGTGATCGCGCAGCCAGTCCGGTACGCCGCCGGTCAGTTCGCGGACGAGATCGGCCACAGTGGGATCAGCCTGGTACGCGTCGACCAGCGCCGCCGCCAGACGTAGACCCGTCTCCCGGTCCTCGGCCTCCTGGGCTCTGCCCAGTCCTTCCAGCAGCGGCCGTACGCTCTCCCGCGGGCGCAGTGCCGCCAGCACCATGCCGTGGAGCAGCAGGGCCTCCACCTCCTCGTAGGCGAAGGCTCCGGCGTCGTCGGTGGCGAGTTCCCTGCGGAGTGCGAGGGATCGCGCCGCGAACGGTTCAGCTTCGGCCGCCCGCCCCTGTTCCAGGAGTACCGCCGCGTGGTTGCGGGACGCGTCGGCCAGCGCGCTCCGCGTCCCGGGGCCGCCGTGCGCGTGCAGGTCCTCCAGTGCGTCGACGGCGCCGCGTCCCACCTCCACGGCCTGCCGGTCGTGACCGCACTCCGAGAGGGCGACGGCCCAGCCGTCGGCGGCCCGGGCCCAGGCGAAGCCATGAGTGCGCGGCGCGGCCGGTCGCAGCGCGCCGTAGAGTTCGACGGCTTCCCGGGAGCGCTGCTCCGCCTCCTCCCAGCGGCCGAGAGGCCCCAGACAGCGGGCTAGACAGTGCAGTGTGGCGGCACGGTCACCGGCGTAGGGGTCGGCCGGCCCCGTGGCCAGGCCTTCGTATGCCCGGTGAGCCTCGCCCGCGTCGTGGAGGGCGCGTTCGTAGGAGCCGGTGTCCACCAGGAGATCGGCGCGGGTCGCCAACGCGGCGGCGAGCGGGCGCACATGGGCATCGGGGTACCGGCTGGCCAGTCGGCGGTAGTGGACGACCGCCCGGTCGACCGCGTCGATGGCGGCGTCGTACTCGGCCAGTTCCGCGAGGCACACGGCTTGGGCCAGCAGCGCGGCGGCGTTCTCGTCCTCATGGGCCGACACCGTCCGTGCGGGAAGTTCCGCGTAGATGGCGACGGATTCGGCGCTCGCCTCAGCGGCGTCCACGACCTGTCCGAGGCTGGACAGGTGGTGGGCGTATCCGGTGAGGGCCACCGCGAGCGCGGCGCGGGAGACGGGTCCGTCGGCCAGTTCGCGCCGTAGGGCGACCGCGCGCTCGGCGGATGCCAACGCGTCCTGGCGACGGCTCTGCAGATGGAGCTGGTGGGCGTACCCCTCGTGCGCGGTGGCCAGATCGTGCGCGTAGCGGCCGGGTTCTCGACCGGCGATGCCCTCGTAGAGCCGTACCGCCATCGCGCCGCGCTCCAGTGCCTCGTCGTGCATGCGAACGGCGGTCAGCCAGTGGGCGTGGTCGTTGAAGGCGGCGGCCAGCCGCGCCCAGGCGGTGTGGTCCGGCTGTTCACCGAGTGTCTCTCCGGCCAGGGTGACCAGCGTCCCGGCGAGTTCGGCTCCCCACTCCGACAGGTTGCGGGAGTGCGCGGGCAGCCTGGTGAACATGGTCCGCAGGAGCGTGCCGTCGTCGGGGTGGTCGCGCAGGACCTCGGCGAGGGCGGTGTGCAGGGGGCCGGGTTCCGGTCCGCCGCTGGTTGCCGCGGTCACGGCCGGTCCGGCGAGCCGCTGAGGGTGGCGGACCACGACGGAGTGCAGGGGTCCGCCGAGCCGGTCGTGCCGAGGGGCTGCCCGGGCGGCCACCCGTAGAGCGTCGGTGGCCTGGGCGGGCGGCGCCGTGGCGAGCAGTTCGTCCAGCAGCTCCGGGCGATGCCCGACGGCGAGTCCTACGAGGTGCTCCCCGATGCGGTCGGGGCGCAGTGGCCCCCAGAAGGTGTTCGGGTCGGGATAGAGGGTGGCGAGCCAGTCCGCGGCGGGGCCGACGGGACCGGGTGGGGTACCGGTGTCGGTGACGTCCGGTGTCCCGGGCGTGAGGGTGGACAGGCGGGCCAGGATGTTCCGGGCCTCGTCCCGGTCGGCGGGTGAGCCGCACAGGGTGGCCGCGGCGACCAGCTCTCGCCGGGCGCTCAGGGTCAGGGCCCCCAGCCCGTGGCTGTGTGCGGTGTGCCGCCAGATCTTCTGCTCATGGCGCAGCAGTACGCCCTCGTACGGTTCGTCCGCCGGGCCGTCCTCGGGGTCGAGCGCCTGCAGCAGCGCGACCAGGGCCGCCATGTGCAGGTCCAGGGCCCGATGATGACGGGGGTCGCTCAGATCGGGAACCACCAGGGTGCGCAGGACGGCGGGGTCCACGGGCGCCGTGACGCCGGGCAGGCCGGTCAGTGCCGCGGCGAGGTTCTCACCGATCTCACGGAAGGCGGTGTCGTCCAGTGGCTCTGTGCCGTCGCCGTAGAGGTCGAGCAGCTCCATCTCCGTCCCGGGTGGCGGGTCGCGCAGGGGAAGGGCCTCGCTGCACAGGTTCTCCCACCAGTCGCCGGCTTCCTTGTCCCGGGCGAGCAGCAGCAGCCGCAGAGCCGTGGTGCCGCTGTGTTCGTACCGGTCGACCAGGTCGAGGAGGGTCTGGAGTTGCTCGACCCTCGTTTCGGCGTAGTCGACGACGAGCAGCAGCGGGGTGCGGGTCTCGGTGGCCAGGGGCAGAAGGTCCGGGGCCGCTGCGGCGGCCAGGAAGCCTGCGCTCCAGTTCCGTAACCGCAGACGGCGGACGAGTTCCGCGGCAAGCCGGGTCTTGCCCTGACCGCCGGGTCCGGTGACCAGCCGTACGGAGAACCGGCCGGGCTGTTCGCACCAGGCGCCGAGGCGGGCCAGGACGTCCTCGCGTCCGGTGAACGGTACGACGGTCGCCTCCGGCCTGAGCAGGGAGACGGGGGTGTTGGCCGGTCGGGACGGCTCCCGTTCCAGCAGCGGCTGGAGTTCGGCCGGTTCGGTGACGGCGTGCGGGAACAGCGCGCGGAAACCGGGGTCGGCCAGGAGTTCCTCGGCCGGTATGGCACGGGCCCTGCCGTGACCGGGTTCGTCCTTCGCCATGACGACGACACCGCACAGCAGGTCGTGGCTGAGCAGTGCCGCTCCGGAGGCCCCCTCCCAGCGGGACACGGCGGCGGCCGGCGAGTAGGGGATCGGCTGCGCGAGGACGATGTGGTAGCGCCTGGCCTTGACGGCTGTTCCGGCGTTCACGGTTCCCCGCACCCTGACGGTGTCGCGCAGCACGAGCCTGCCCGTGGCGTCGTCGCGTCGTACGCCCATGCCGGACGGGTAGCCGACGAGGTCGGCCGAAACCTCCGGCAGCCCGGTGACCAGCCGTCCCCAGCGCAGGGGCGGCAGACCGTCCTGAGGCGGCACCGTTGCCGACGGGGAGATCCGCAGGACTGCGGCGTCCATACGGGTGTCGGTGGGTTCATCGGCTTCGTAGCGGTACCACTCCACGTCGCACGGCAGGTAGTCCCGCGAGCCGGGCAGCCGCACGGTGACCTCGGCCTGTGTGGGGTCACCGCGGCTGACGACGTGACCGGCGGTCAGCACGAGGCCGCCGTCGAGGAGATACCCGGTGCCGCTGCCCCGGCCTTCGGGTCGGCGGCTGTAGACCTCGACGACGCGGGGGTCCGTACGGTGGTCGACGGATGCCGGGCCGGGTGGGATCACCGCTCGGGCAGCTCGTCTTCTTCGTCGCCCACTTCGGAGAAGTTGGACCATGTCTCGCCGTTCAGTTCGTCGAGGTCCGTGTCCTGGAGGGTGGGGTCGGCGGCCTTCTGCGCGGGCGCGGCGGGCGTGGGCGCCGACGGCTGCGGGGTCGGAGCGGCTTGGGCGGCCTGCTCCGAAGTCCTGGGTTTCTTGGGCACGTTCGAACTCCCTTGGCGGGGTGGCCGTTCACCGGGGATGCCGTTCACCCGGGGTGCGTCGGCCTCAGCCTAGCGGCGATATGCCGCAATGGTCTCCACCCGGACGACGCGGTGATCGCCCCTCTGCCCGAGTGATCCCACAGTGACAATTTCCCTGTCCGACCAATCACGCAAAGGCGGTTGGCGGTCATGAGCCGGCGTGAATCCTGTCGATTTCCGTCAGACACCGTCGGAGCAGCGCGGTGTGCTGCCCGGTCCGGGCCGCGTCCGCAGCCTCCTCCAGGACCTTCACGGCTCGCCCGGGGTCCCTGGAGCCGAGAGCCAGACCGTGGACGCACAGGATGCGGGCCCGTTCCTCGTCCGCCGGCGTACCACCGCGTCCGGTCGAGTCGCGCAGGGCCAGGACCGATTCCTCCGAGGCCGCCACCGCCGCCTCGTCGTCGCCCACGCGACGCAGTGCCAGCGTCAGATCGGCGAGTGCGCAAGCCAGTTCGCCCACGGCCCGGGGGTCCCGGCCCCCGGCCAGCTCACGCCGCACGCGCACCGACTCCTGTGCGATCTCCAAGGCGCCGGACAGGCGACGCACCGCGGTCAGCCGCATGCTCAGCCCACCCAACAGCCTTGCCAGCAGCGCCAGTTGGGCGGGGGTGGGGTCGTCGTCCAGCAGACCCCGCTGGATGGCGACGGCTTCCTCGGCCAGATCCAGCGCCGCCCTGTGCTCGCGCAGCATCGCGCTCAGGCGGGACTGGTTGTGCAGGGCTTCCGCCAGCCGTCTCAGGTAGGCGTCAGGGTGATCCTCCGCCAGCCCGCGCAGGATCGCCACGGCTCGCGCGGTCTCCCCGGCCGCCTCCGTGGTGCGACCGTTGTGCTGAAGGTAGAGCGCGAGCTGCAGGCGTGCGTCCGCCATCTCCACCGGGGGTCGCCGCGGGTCCCGGTGGAGCAGCCGTTCCCTCAACCGTACGCTTGCGGAGCCCAGGGCCAGAGCCTCGTCGTGGCGGCCCAACCGGTACGACCAGAGAGCCTGTTGGTGCAGTACGGTCGCCCGGCGCCCCTGAGCCTCGGGGGTGTCCGACGGGTTGTCCGGGCCGAGCGCGGTCAGCAGCCGCTCGCCGACGTCGACTGCCTCGCGCGTGCGGCCGGCCTCGTCCAACCGGGCGCCGTACCCCAGCAGAACGTCCATGAGCTCCGGGTCCTCCTCGGCGCCGAGAGTGTCGCCTCCCCGTACGCGGAGGCCCTCCTCGCAGGCCTGAAGTGCTTCGGCGTACCGTCCCGCCCGGGCGAGCCGATAGGCCAGGGCGTGGAGCGCCGAGGCCAGATCACGGGGTGCGCCGGTCGCGGCCCGGGCATGCGCCACCAGCTGTTCGGCCATCCGCACCGCCCGACCGGCGAGCACGACCGTGTGGTGGGGTACCGCCGCGAGGAGTTCGGCGCAGAGCGGGCCTCGCCCCTGCGGCCCGTCCAGCACCGCGTCCACCGCGCGGCCCAGGGTGTCGTACCCCTCGCGGGCGAGCACGTCGACGGCGGCGGGCGCCAGCGGCCGGGGCCGGCCGGCGACCAGGCGGACGATCCGCTCGTCGAGTTCCGGGAAGCTCCGTCCGGTCCTGCACAGGACGCGCAGCAGGTGGCCCGCGTGCTCGGCGTCGGGCAGTTCGGCGAGAGCGGGCAGCAGTTCGGGGAAATCCCGCGCGGTCGTACCGACCAGATGCTCGCCCAGCAGGTCCGGCACCAGTCCCACCCAGTGGCCGTCGCGGCCGCCGTAGAGCTCGTTCAGCCACATCGCTGCGCCGAGGACCGTGTTCGCCGTCTCCCCGCGCAGGATCCCGCTTCTCTCCAGCAGTCTTCTCGCCTCGTCCGAGGTGCGGGCCCGGCACAGTGTCGCGGTGACGACCAGCTGCCGCAGGGTCTGCGTGTGCAGACGCCCGATCCGGTGTACGGACGTGGTCCGGGGCCAGTACGCCTCCTCGTGCCGCATGAGCAGATCCATGCCCTGCGTGAGAGAGGCGTCGGGCACCGGGAACAGATGCTGCAAGAGCGCGGCCAGCGCGGTGCTGTGCAGTTCCAGGGCCCTGGCGAACCGCGCGTCCGACAGCTGCGGAGGCAGGACCGACTCGGGGCGGAAGCCGGGCGGCGTCGCGGGCAGACCTGGCAGCCGGGCCAGAGCGTGCGCCAGGCCCTCGACCGCGTGGCGGAACGCCTCGGGCCGGGTCGCGGGATCGTCGGCGAGCGGACCCAGCTCCTCCACGGTTCCCGGCGGCGGTTCCCGCAGCGCACGGCTCTCTCGCCGCAGGTCCTGCCACCACTCCCCGGCGCTTCTGGCGAGCATCAGAAGACGCACCGGCGGCCCCGTCCCCTTGGCGGCCGACGTCCCGAACAGCCTCAGCAGTTCGATCAGTTGCTCGTGCCGTGCCTCTGCGTAGTCCACGACCAGCAGCAGGGGCGCGGACAGTTCACCTAGTGCGGCCAGGTCGGTGTCGGGGGCGACGTCCAGGAAGCCTGCGTTCCAGTCCAGGCCGGCGATGCGGTCCACCAGCTCGGCCGCCAGCCGCGTCTTGCCCTGGCCCCCGGGCCCGGTCAGCAGCTTCGGTGACCACGGGGACGGATCCAGGCACCACCGGAGGAACTCCTCCATCAGTGGTTCTCGGCCGTGGAAGCCGACCGGGCTGACCTCGGCCCGCAGCAGACCGACCGGTGACCGGGCGGGCGGCGGCGGGGGCTGCAGGACGGAGGGGAGCCCGACGTCGTACGCGCGCGGCCTCCCCAGCAGCTTCGTCACCCGCTCGTCCGCCAGCAACGCGGCCGACGGAACGGCGGTCAGCGCTCCGCCGGGCCCGCCCCGGTCGGGGTCGACCGCCACCAGTCCCACCACCAGCCCCCCGGAGGTCACCGCGGCCCCCGACATCCCGCTCCAGCGGGACACGTTCTCGGTGCCCTGCCCGGTGTGCCCCGCACGGACGACGGCGGGTACCGGGTTGTCCACCTTGATCTCGTGGCGGACGGACTTGAGCCTGCTGCCCGGTGCGATGGAGCCGGTGATGTGCGCGGTGTCCCTGAAGGCCGGTGCGCCCTCTTCACGCACCCGCATGCCGGCCGGGAATCCCACCGCCTCGACGGGACAGCGGGATCCCGTACCCAGTCGTCCCCAGAGCAGCGGTGGCAGCCCCTCGGGCTCCCGGAAGGAGTCGTCGTCGATCCGGAGCAACGCCGCGTCGATCCCGGTCCCGGCCGCGCTGTCGTAGCGCCACCAGACCACCGAGCAGCCCCACACCGAGCCGTCGTCGAGCAACCGGACACTGACCGTGGCCGCTCCGCCGACGGCATGACCGGCCGTCAGCACCAGCCGGTCGTCGAGCAGGTGGCCCGTGGCGATCCGGTGCCGGCCGTCACGGCTCCGGTAGACCTCCACCACGCGCCGGGCGACCGGTGGGACCCTCGGGCTCACCGCTCCGGCAACTCCTCGGCCGCGTCCGAGACTTCGAGCGGTCCGCCGTCCGGGCCCCGGGGTGTCAGGGTGAGCCGGATGGTGTGGGTGGAGGTCCGCTCCCGGCGCTTGGACGCACCGCCCGACAGGACGTAGAAACGGGCACCCCCGGTGACCTCGCTGCCACTCAGCAGGGCAACCTGGAACTCCAGTTCCACCGGCCCGACCTCGAAGGAGAGACCCCCCTCCGGCACCAGCCGCCGGGCCGTGTCCAGTTGGTCGCGCAACGAACCTATGGCCTGCGCGAGTTCGACGACGTTCTCCGCGGAGTCCTGATCGGACATGTCATCCCCCTGTCGTACTGCGTCGGTCAAGCCATCGTTACCCACCGGAAGTACCCCGTCACCCTGTCTCACACGGTCTGCCACCCCGCCCCGCACTGTCTGTCAGGATGGGGCTCCGGAGCGTGCGTGGAACCGGTGGGGTGGGGGAGCGGATGAGTGAGCGTGCCGTGGCGGCGGACCCGCGTGTGGTCGAACTGGCGTCACTGGGGGCCGGCGCGAAAGCCCACACCGCCGGATCCGGTTATCTGCTGCACGACGGACTGGTGATCACTGCCGCGCACACCGTGCCCGCGCCCGGAACCGGCGAGGTGCGGGTCCGCCCCGGCGGGACCGGCCCCTGGCTCCACGCCCGGGTCCTGCTGCGCCGCTACCCGGACCGGACCGCGCCCGAGGGCCAAGAACCCCGCGCAGTACGGGACTTCGCCGTACTGCGCGTCGAGGACGCGGCCGGGCTGCCCACCGAACTGCCTCCGGTCCGCTGGGGACGACTGGCCACCCGGCCGTGTCCGGCCCTGATCGAGGCCACGGGCTTTCCCGCGGGTCTCAAGGTGTACGAGGACCGGGGCGGCCCCCGACTGGCCACCGTACTGCGGGACACGGCTCACATCAGCGGCACCATCGTCGCCTCGGACACCCATGGTTCACGGCACGTCGTCCATGTCGTCCATCCCGTCCCGTCGCCGCCCGAAGGAGCCGGGGCGAGCGGCAGGCGGAGAACACGCTGGGACGGCATGTCCGGCTCCGCCGTGGTGTGCGAGGGGATGCTCGTCGGTGTCGTGGTGCGCGCCGACACGCTCGCCGGTGTGGAGATCGAGGAGACGGCCGCGCTGTGGGACGACCCCGAGGCCCGCGCCCTGCTGGGTCTCCAGGGGCTGCGCCCCCGACCTGCCGAACTCTCGCGGGTGCTGCACCGGACCACCGCGCGCCCGGCGCTGTCCCCGATCTCACTGCTCAGGCCCGAAGTGGCCGCCGTCCGCTTCCACGGCCGCGAGAACACACTCCGCGATCTCCGCGCCTGGCGGCACCGCGATGCCGATGCCTCGGTGCGCCTGCTCACCGGCCCTGGCGGCCAGGGCAAGACGAGAGTGGGCCTGGAAGCGGTGCGCGAGGCCGAGAGGGCCGGCTGGACGGCCGGTTTCCTCGCCGACCGCGCTGATGGCCGGTTACTGGCCCGCCTGGCCGCGCTCGACACACCGTTGCTGCTCGTCGTGGACTACGCCGAGACCCGCTGGTCACAACTTCACGAGCTGCTGGATGTGTTCGGACCGTCCGGCCGGGCTCACCACCGCCATCCGGTCCGGCTCCTGTTCCTGGCCCGCAAGGCCGGCCAGTGGTGGAGCGGACTCCAGGCGCACGCGCACTTCCCTCGTGACGCCTCCGTGAGTCCGCTGCCTCCCCTGGAGCACACCGCCGCACTGCGTGCCGTCGCCGTCAGCGACGCCATGGGCAGCCTCGGGGAAAGGCTGGCCGCCCTGTATCCGGGACGGTCGGCACAGAAGGCGATGCGCGCGGCGGTCCCGCCGTCCGTCGCCGAGGACCGCTACTCCGGTGCCCTCAACCTCCAGATGGCCGTCCTCGTCGCCCTGTTGCAAGCCGTCGACCCGGTGCGCGTCACGAACGGCGAACGCGACGAGGCGGTTCTCCTGCGTCACGAGCAGAAGGTCTGGAGGCGCACGGCGGACAGCCATGGCATCGGCGGCCTGCCCCTGTTCGAGTACCGGCGGATGGTCGCCGCGGCCACCCTGTGCCCGGCCGAAGACGAACAGGAGGCGCTCGCCGTCCTCAGCCGGCTCCGGCCGACCGGTCTCGTCCGGGAACCCGCGACACCACCGCCGGACCCCGCGGCCTGCGGACGGTGGCTGTCCGGTCTCCATCCGTCCGACGACGACTACTGGGGTCCGCTCCAGCCCGACCGGCTGGGCGAGTACCTCCTCGGAAACGTCCTCGCGGAGGACCCCGAGCTACTGGGACGTCTCCTGCCCACCACCACCGAACGCCAGACCTCGGCCGCGTTCCATCTGCTGTCCCGGGCCCAGCCCCACCAGCCGCACATCTGCGAACCTCTCCGCGTCGTCGTCACCGCCCACCCCGATCCGCTCGCCCTGCGGGCCGTCGACGCCGTGGTCGCGGTGGAGAACCCTGCCGCGCTCCGGCAGGCCCTGACCGCCGTCCTGGAGGAGATCCGAGGCGCGATGGACCAGTACGCGCCACTGGCGGAGCGGTTGTACGAGGCGGTGCCCCTGCCCTCGCTGGCGCTCGACGAGTGGGCGGCCGATCTCGCGGGCCTGCTGGCCCGGCACCCACCGAACGCGACAACGGCAGACCCTCACGAGGCGTCGGCCGAACACGCCCGGTGGCTGCACCGGTACGCCGTCCGGCTGGTCGAGATCGGACAGCTCACGGCGGCCCGCACCGTTGCCGAGAAGTCCGTCGCCCTGTGGCACGATCTCGGCGCACACGGTCGGCCAGGTGCCGAGAGCGGTCTCGGCCTGGCCCTCAACACCCTGGCACTGGCGAGTGACCACGACCGTTCCCGCCCGGAGGCGCTGTCGCTCTCCCAGGACGTACTGCGCCACTACCAGGACCTGGCGGAACGGGATCCCGACACCTACACGGCCGATCTCGCGATGGCCTGGCACAATCTTGCGAACCGGCTCGCCGACGCGGACCGGCTCGACGATGCCCTGCGAAGCGCGCTGACCGCCCGTGATCTCTACCGTGCTCTCGCCGACGACGATCCGGAACACCTGCCCGATGTCGCCCTTGCCGAGTACGGCCTCACCCGGATCCACAGCGCGCTCGGGCAGTTCGGGGCCGCGACGGCCGACGCCCGCCGGGCCACGGACCTCTACCGGGATCTCGCCGTCCGGTGGCCGGACCGGTACCGTTCGCGCGTGCCGGAAGTCCTCGGCTCCCTGGCCGAACTCCTCCGTACGACGGGCCTGTTCGCGGAAGCCCTGGAGGCGGTCGAGGAGTGCCTGACCGAGTCCCGGCGCCTCGTCGCACTCGACCCGAAGCGCTTCGGGCAGGACCTCGCCGAGAGCCTCTCCGACGCCACGGCGGTCTTCGACGACCTCGGGGACGAGGAACGGGCCCGCGCGGCGGCGGAGGAGGCTGTGGAGCTGCTGCGGTCCCTGGCGGAACGGGACATGGGCGTGGCACCGTCGTTCGCCAACGCCCTGATCGCGCTGTCCCACCATCTTCCGGAGCGGAGCATCGACCTGCGACGTGAGGCGGTCGCGATCTACGAACGGGCGGAGGCGGCGGCCCCGGGCGTCCACGGTTCCGCCCCGGCCGTCGCTCGTGCCGCACTCGGGGAGGCCCTCACCGATGCCGGCCAGTACCCCGAAGGCCTACGCGCCTTCGACGCATCGATCGCCGCCCTGCGTCCTTACGCGGACCGTCTGCCCGCCGCGCACGGACCGGAGCTCGCCCGGGTACTCGATCTCCAGTCCTACGCCCTGTTCGACGCGGGGGACCCCGAGGGTGCCCTGAGCACGGCGACCGAGGCGTTCGAGGTGTTCGCGGTCGCGGTGACCGAGGAACCCGGGGCCTTCCTGGACGAGTTCGCCCGTGTCTCGGGGAACTTGGTGTTCCACCTGGCCCGGCGGGAGCGCTGGTCGGAGATCCTCACACGGACCGGGCGGGCACTGGCCCTGTGCGGCCCGCCTGCCGCCGAGGAGTTCCACCAGCGGTTCGACGCCATGCTGGAGTTCCTGGACCATCGAAGCCTGGCGTTGGGGCAGCTGGGCCGTCACGAGGAGAGCGCGGACTGCGTACGGGACATGGTCGCCCTGCGCCGCCGGATGGTGGAGGCCGATCCCGGCGACGACGGCCACCGCCTCTCGCTGGCCGGGGATCTGTCGCGTCTCTCCGACACGCTGGCCGAGGCGGGACGACCGTGCGATGCCGTCGACCCCGTACGTGAGGCCCTCGCCCTGACACGGGGCGTGTCCGCGAACGCGGACAGCGGGGACGACGGTGACGAAGAAGCCGACGGAGAAGGCGAGTCCGAGGTGGATGAGGAGGTGAACGAGGGCGCGCTGCTCGTCCAGCTGGCCGTGGCGCTGCAGCGGGCGGGCGGCACAGGGGCGCTGGCCGCCGCCGTGGAGGCTGTTCGTCATCACGAGGATCCAGCAGGTCTGCCCATGGAGGGGTGTGAGGACGGCTACTGCCAGGCACTGCACCTGTACGCCGCCGCACAGTCGGCCGCCGGGCACTTCATAGCGGCGGTGGACGCCTGCCAGTACCTGGTGGTGCTGCGCGCCCAGTACACGGCCGGTGCGGCGGATCACGGTCAGGAGGGCCGACGTCTGGATCTGGACGAAGCCCTGACCTCACTGGCCTGGGCACTGCTGGACGCCGGCGCGTGGCCCCGGGCGCTGGGGCTGTCTCGCGGCGTACTCAGGTCACTCACCGCGCCGGAGGCCCCACCTGCGGACACCACACCGCAACACCGCGTCGCACTCGGGGGCGTCCTGCACGTCATGGCCCTGGCCCTCACCGCGGCGGGCCACCACCAAGAGGCCGTGCGCACCGCACGGCGGGCGTTCGCCGTCCGTCGCCGCCTGGCTGCCCGGTTCCCCGGAACACACATGGCCGAGTTGGCGGAGACGATAGGCGTTCTCGCGCTCACTCTCCACGCCGCGGGCCGCGCCACAGAGGCCGCGACCATGATCCGACGGGCCATCACCCTTTGTACCCGCCTCGCGACCGCCGCCCCCGCCGCCCACCGGGACGGCCTCCGCCAACTGCTCCGCCATCAGGCACACATCGAGGCGCCGGCACCTCGGAGCCGCTCGGCCGGACCGGTCTCCACGGGCACGTGTCTCGAAGCCGCCTGCGAGGGCCCGGAGGACGCTCTGGCCTGATCGCGTAGGCTCCCTGCCCGGCCCGGTGGGGCGGCGCGCCCGGCCGGGAGCGGTGATGCGGGGTCACCGGGAGCAGCCATGGTCCCATGGAGCACGGTGTCCGTTCCGGTGGCCGTGGTCCTCCGGACGGGACCGCCACCGATCCAGTGGGTATTCCGGTGCGAGCCGGGACAGTGCTGCCGTCAGGCGGTCGCTTGCCTCCTCGCTCTCCCGGAATGTGCGTTGCCGCTCGTTGATGAATGCCGGGAGCACGAGAGTGGCCGGTGACACGGTGCCGTTGAAGGTTTGCGGGATGACCATCGGCGAGGGCACTGCCCGATGGCCGCTTCACCACCCGCCTGTGACCGGGGACGCTATCGCTCCCAGTGGTGCGCCGTAGGCGTAACCACGGTGCCCCCGGTCGCCGTTGGATTTGTGTGACGAAAACCAAGGAACGCGCCGAGGACACCTGCCTGCTTGTTTACCAATGAGCAGTGTGCATCGTGAAGTCGTAGGTCACGGGTCTGGCGTGAGTCGTCTTCGGGATGCTCGGGCTGGTCGTGGGCGGATGCCTCTCGCGAAGATCATCGGTCAGCGGGCGATTTCGCGGTTGGTCAGCACCAGCAGGGCCCTGACCAGGACGGTCGCCGACTTCGGGTCGGTGCGGAGCTTGGTGAGGACGCGCCAGTTCTTCAGGTGGGCGAAGCCGTGCTCGACTGGGGCGCGGACTGCGGCCAGCACGGTGTTTGACAGTTTCTGGCCGGGGGTCAGGGGCCGGTTGCGGGCGGCCCTGTAGCCGGTGATCACGGCCGGGTCGGCGTCCGGGTCGTCGTTGTCATCGAGGCCGATGAAGCCCAGGTCGGCGATGGCGCCGAGGCCGGTCGCGCGCAGATGGGCGGTGAGGTGGTCGTGCCGGCAGGCGGTGATCTCCGAGGCGCGTCCGGGCCGGGCCGCGGAGACCCAGAGCAGCCGGCCACGATCGTCGGTGAGTGCGATCACGAGTAGTCCGTGGCATTTGCTCTTGCCGGAGTAGTTCTTCCGGTTCGCGTCTCCGGTGCGGCGCCGGGTGCGTATCAGCGAGCCGTCCAGCAGTACGATGCCGCCGCCCGTTCGGGCGATCTTCTTGAGCGCGCGGTCCAGGCGCGGGGCGCGGGCGGCCAGCAGGCCGACGACCTCGCGCACCCACCGGCTCACGGTGGTGCGGTGGATGCCGTTGCCGCCGGCCGGGTCGCCGGGCCGCTGGTCACAGCGCAGCACCGCCAGCACGATCCCGGCGATCTTCCCGGCGGGCAGCGCCCGCCACGGCGAGCGGATCTTCTTGCAGTGGCCGCGGATCAGATCGGCGAGATAGTTCAAGGCGGCGCTCGACAGTGGCAGGCGGGCGGTGTAGACAAGGCCGTCAGGGCCCTCGACGGTTTCGTTGTTTTTCTTCACACCAAACTCAACTGCCGCCGGGGGCCCGCCGGTTACGCCCACTCGCTCTTCGAATCCGGCTACTACGGGCGCACAGTGAACTTGCCGTCACCCCGCTTGTGCAGCCAGCCGCGATCGGCCAGCTTGGTCAACTTCCCGCGCAGCGGCTCCAGCTTGCCCCGCACCCCGGTGTCCAGACCCAACGCCTCGCCGACGGCCCGGGTGGCGACCGGCCCGCCGGCCCGCCGCACGACAACCAGGATGCGCTGGTAGTCCGCCGGCAGCGCGGACTCGGCCACCCCTGACGCCCGGTCCGGGACCAGCCGCACCCCCCGACCCGCCACCTGCACCACCGGCGACCCGGCCGTTGCCCGATCATCAGCGAGCTGCTCGCTCATCCGCTGCCACACCCGCACCGCCACGGCCAGCTCGTCCCGCTCGGCCCGCACCTCGGACAACTGCTTGACCAACTGCTCTTCGAGTTCATCCAGCTCCGCGCGGCGCGCGGTGATCCGCTCATGCACCTCGGGGTCCACCATGCGCCGGAGCGTACGAGCGCAACCCGAGACGGCGGGCGAGAAACCGCAAACCCCGCGCCTGCCAGACGATCTACACCTCAGACTGCCGCCCACGACCAGCACGAGTACGCCGAAGACAACTCACGCCAGACCCGTGACCAGCACCTTCACGCTGCACACCGCTCAATGCCGTATGCCTCTGTCCACGCGCACCGTCAACCACCTCGCAGATCTCCTGCGTCGCCACCTGAAGGCGATACGGTCCCGGTGGCGGATCCTGCCGCCCGGGAAGATCGCGGTGATCGTCCTGGCCGTGCTCCGCCACCACCAGCGCCTGGCCGACATGGCTGGCGGCAACAACGTCTCCGAGTCCACCATCCGCCATCCGCCGCTGGCGCGACGAGCTGACCGGACTGCTCGCCGCCCAGGCCCCGCGCCTGGACCGCGCCCTGAAGAAGGTCGCCAAGCAGGGCGGGGAGGTGGTCCTGATCGACGGTACCCTCATCCCCACCCAGCGCCGCACCGGAAAGGCCGACCGGCGCAACTACTCCGGTACGCACCACCATCACGGCCTTCGCTTCCTCGCCCTGACCGACGAGAGAGGCCGCCCGATCTGGATGTCAGCTGCCAGGCCCGGCCGCACCCACGACAACACCGCCGCCCGCCATGACCACATCCTGGCTCAGCTACGCGCCGCCGGCCTCGGATTCCGCGGCCTGGACAACGACGTACGCAACCCCGTGATCGTCACCGGCTTTCACGCCAGCCGCACCCACAAACTCACCTCCGTCGAGAAAACCGCCAACCGAGTCCTCGCCGTCGGACGCGCGCCGGTCGAGCACGGCTTCGCCCACCTCAAGAACTGGCGAATACTCACCAAGCTGCGCACCGATCCCGCTCGCGCAACGGGTCTTCTATGAGCCCTGCTCATTTGACGAACCTCGAAGTCAACCGCTGACGGACGATCTGCTCAGCGGACTACCGCCCGCGAACAGCGTGAGCACCCAGAGGAGCGGTCACGCCAGCCCTTTTGACCTGTGTCTTCAGGCTGGCGGAGGCTCTGTCGACCACACCGTGGTGTATTTTGCCACCACCGCCCGGTAACGACTGTTACCATGCCGGTATGGCGAAGACACAGCTGGGTGCGCGTGTGGATGAGGACGTGGCGGAGCTCGCGAAGAAACGAGCCGCTGACCTGGGACTGAGCATCGGGGACTACCTCGCCAGGCTGGTGCAGGACGATGCCAGCGGCCTGCGCGCCCGAGCGGTGGACGCGGCTGCCCGCTTCCTGGCCGAACACCAGGCGGTCTTCGACGACGCCGAACAGGCCCAGCAAGCGCCAAGGGGGGCGCGTGCGGCCTGATGGATCTGCACATTGACGTTCCCTGGATCCTGCAGGTCGCCGAGGCTGCGGGGGCGGACGATCCGGCCCCCGACGACTACGGTGTTCCCGTCTCGGCGGTCGCTCGCCACCGGGCCGAACTGTTCGAACAGCCCGTCTACGGCAGCCCCTACGCCAAGGCCGCCGCCCTGGTGCACACGCTGGGCCGGTGCCGCTGGCTGGAGCGCTCCAACATGGCCGTCGCCGCGGCGTCCGGCGTCATGTATCTCGAAGCCGCGGGCATCTCCGTCAAGCCCGGCCGTGAGGACGCCATCGCCCTGAAGGACCTGCTCCTTGACCCCGCCTGCACCGCGGGGAAGATCGCCGCTCTTCTGCGGACCTGGCCCACCACCACCTGACGCCCACAGCCCGCCACTGCCCGAGGGCGGGGCTGAGGGAGCAGGTTTCTGTGATCGTCACCGGTTTGAAGGAGGCGTCAGCTTCCAGCACCTCTCTGCTGGAGCATGGGATACCGGCGAGGAAATGCGTTATGACCGCGTACTCGTGATTTCTTTATTAGCACCTTGCCCGGCTCGGTGGGCAGTTCGCCGCTCTGCTCAAGGTGAAGTCGGCTGTTCTTGTATAGCTACGACCAGGTGGTGTGTAGCGCTGAGTGACGGTCCGGGGGCCCGCCTGCGGACCCCCGGCCGGCATTGATCCCGCCACGCGCGATCCGGAGTGCGGCACGATCATTTGTGGTCGACGTACCACTTCGTGCAGCTCTTGCCTCCGCTCTTCGGGAAGAGACAGGTCCGCACGGCGTAGCTGTAGCCGTCGCCGGTCTGCAGCCGCACAGCACGCGTCGCCAGCTGGTCCTCGACGTTTGCCTCGTAGGCGTTCGCTGTGTCCCCGCAACTGTCGTAACCGCCCACCGTGGCGGGATGCTGCGGCTTGCTGCTCATCTTGAACTTCTTGTCGCTGCGCTGGACCTCGACCCGGTCACCCTTCACGATGTCCTTGGCATAGGCGCGGGCCTTGTTGTCCTTAATCCGCTCGGTCCACAACTCGGCGTGCTTTCCCTTGTAGTCCAGCTCACCCGAGACCCCGTAGATCCCCGCGACGCTCCCGCAGAACTCCGCAGTCGCCCGCACCGACGTCCCCACGCCCTTGGCGACAGCGCTCGCCGGCGCCCCGGCCACAGCGATCCCGGCGCCCGCGAGCAGGAACGACGACACCACCACGCCGCCGACCATACGCTTCTTCCTCATAACTCTCCCCCGTACGTCCTGAATTGGGGCGCCCCCTCCGGGGACGCCCCGGCGGAACAACGCGTCCCTTGACCAACGCGTGATCCGCCATGGGCCACGTGAACGTGCTACGCCCGCCAGAAGGTCACTTCAGCGACTTCGGAAACGGGCATTCAGGCATATCAGCTGGCGGGAAGCGGAAACCTGCACGCCAGCCCGCCTACGTTGATCGTCCTACCAGTACAGGAACCTGCCGGTGCACGGGTCATCCGCGTTGTTCACGTTCTCGCAGACCCGCGCTGCGTAGAAGCCACCGTCGTCGTACGCCTTGGTAGAGCAGCCGGCCGCTGATCCGTTGGCGTCATACGTCCGCTTGTGAAAGAGCGACGGCCCCCACCTGACTTCGACGTACGCCTGATTGCCATCAGCCTCCTTGTCGCAAATGGTGATGAGGCCGTTGCTGTCGAGCAGGGCAAAGTCGCTGCCCTGGTAGATGTACGTCGATTGTGCGTAGGCCGACGTCGCGGAGGTCACCGCGAGCGTGAGGGCTGCTCCAGCCACCCCAGCGGAGGTCAGCAGGGCCCGACGCTTGGACTGCAGCGCGGTTCTTACGGAAGTGCTCACAGATGCTCCTGTATGTGATCGTGGACAGAGGGACCGGACTGGAACCTGGGCAAGTGCGCAGGCAGTCGGTCGCCATGAGTGTGTGGACGGTTTCAGTAACGCGGCGGCCATGGACGTCAGGGTCCCGGTTCCCGTGGCGGGCAGCACTATGACGGATGCCACCGAGTCGCTGCTTCAGCCTCATTCCCCCGATGTGTGTGGTGGGCGCACCCTGTGAGAGCCCGATGCGGCAATGACAGCAGGTGAGTTCAGCAGGGTGCGGATCGGTTCAGTGCCTACACCTCATGTCGGCGAGATCAACTGTGCTATTCCGCCCCGGCCGAGGGCCAGTGGACTCGCGTTCCAAGACGGCGTGGGACGCACGCTGCCTAGCTGACCTGGTGTGTTGCAAACAGAATGGGATGCGCGTGGAATGCTGAGCTTGACTCTGTCGGGGATCTTGGAGTTGCCGAGGTCAGGTGCCGAGGGTTCGCCAGGACTTCGGCCGAGGTATCTCGCGCCGGTCGAGGTAGTTCTGGAAGGCAGTCGGCCGGCGGGGCGTGGGGGTTTCCTCGGTGGGCGGCAGTCCGCTGAGGCGCTCGATGTTGACGGCGATGGCGGTCAGGATGTGCTGGATGTGGGCCTTTCCCTGTCCTCGGTAGCGGCAGTGGCGCATGCCGTGTCCGTGGGCGAACTCGTTGACTGTTCCTTCCGCCCCGGAGCGGACCGCGTAGCGGGTCTTCCACTCGGGTGTCTGCTGCTCGGTGCGGACGCGGAGTTGCAGGTCGCGGAGTTCTCGTGGGGGAACCCCACGGTGCGGGTGCCTTCACGGGAGGCGGTGCACTGGGCGCGGGCCGGGCAGGGGTGGCACTGGCTCTTGGTGAACCTGGCCAGGGTCAGTGGGGCCGCGGTGGGTGAGGTAGTTCTCTGCACCATGATCTGGCGCAGGGCCTGGACACGAGGGCCCAACGCGCGGTCCGCTCCGGGACGGTAGAGGTGCTCCAGGAGCCGGACGGCGTCGTTTCCGGTGGCGAGGATCCTGGTCTTGGGCGTGGTGGGGTTCTTGCCCAGGCAGACCGGGCGGCCGTAGAGGCGTCCCCAGTCCTCATCCTCCGGGACCAGGTGGAACGGCTCGAACTCAGCCCCATCGACGCCGATGCCGTGCGGCCGTTCTGGGAAGGCATGCAGATTCGGGAAACCACTGGTCAGCTGGCCACCGCGATCGCCGCTCTGCACGGCAGTCCCATCCTGATGCGCCTGGTGGCCCGCCGGGTCACTACCCGCCGCGACGGCGACGTCGGCGCATGGCTCGTCAAAGAGAAGGCACGCATCACGCAGACCGACGATGTGGACGTACTCAGTCAGCTGGGGCTATGACCTGCGTCGTCACCTGACGAATGACGGGCGGTGGGGTCATGACAGGCTCAAGGCGGCCTCGATCTCCCGGGCAAGGGCAGCGGTCGCCGCCTCGCAGGCCCGGCTCCGGGTCCGGAACGCTTCCTCCCAGCTGTCCGGCTCGCCCTGTTCACGCCGGTGGTAACGGTCCTCGGTGACGCGGTCGAGCGCCATAAGAGAGTCCTGCAGCCGGTCTGCCGCTGCCCGGACCTCCGTATCGGTGGTGAACACCTTCGCCGCTGTCGACATCGCCGCGAACTCCTGCCACCGTTCGACCTTGCGGCGGCGGGTCTCGGTGCGCACCTCTGCCTCGACCGAGAGGGAGAGCGCGTTGTGCAGATCCCAGGTGGCCGACTGCCACAGGGAAGCGGACTTGAGAAGCTGAAAGTAGACGTCACGCTTGTTGTCCAGCCTCCACCGCAGCTCTGCCGCGCCGAGTTGATCACGCGTCTGCCGTCGCTGCGACCTGGCTGTCACCGATCCCGCCCAGACCGAGCCACCGGCGCCCAGGGACACACCGAGAAGACCGACCAGCCCGGTGAGCAGTTCAGATGCCATGCCGTCATCATCGGCCTAGCATGAAGAACCCAACCAGACCCACGGGGTCGAGGTTCAGGTCGCGGCCACGGGCGAGGACGGCTCGGTCCCGCCGGCCCCGTTCTCATCGACGTTTTCGAGCAGTCTGATCACTAAGTGCCCAAACCGTTGACAAACGTTGCTCGCTCTCGCTTACGAAACCAGCCAGGCCGCGCTCGATGGCGACGCTGATGCGCTCACCCAGATCTGCATGGGAAGGCACGGTGGTTGGGGTGGGGTCTGTGCCCTGGACGAGGGCCACGAGGCTTGCTTGAGGAGCCGTACCGGGGCGAGGCTGCCCGGGCCGACGCCTTCCGCTACATCGAGATCGAGCACAACCGCAGCCGACTCCGCAGACACCCCGAGTATGGGTACGTCACCCCACTCGAAACGAAACCTTGCTCAGGCAAGACCTCACCCCCGCAGCGTAAACACCCGCTGTCCAGGGCCCGTGGGGAACTTCAAGGCGCTGGACGCGGGGGTGCCTCTCGGGGACCTGGTGGCGGCGAAGGCCCGCGACGAGGCGCTGGCCGTGTTGCGGGGGGCGCCGGTCGCGGTCGATGTCATCTACATCGACCGGGCGGGCGCGATAGTGGGCCGCAGCACGGTCCGCCACTGACTTCGCCGGCGTGGTGTCGTAGCTCTCCATCGCCGCCCCGACCAGTGGCCGGTCGGACCTGGTGGGGCGACGGGGAGCCGGGCACGTACCGCAGCAGTGCGGTACACGCCCGGAGGTCGGTTACGGTACGAGAACTATGGAGTTGATCGGCGTCATGTTGTACGGCGCGTATTCACCGGTCGCACGGGACACTGAGGAACAGTTGCCACCGTTGTACTCGTAGCAGACCTTGAAGCCCGCGCCACCGGTCTGGCTGTTGACGATCACGCGATCGCCGGTGACGTTCGACAGGTTGTGGGCGCGATAGCTGTAGAAGATGTTCCTGCTCAGGATGCTGCCGTTCGTCTCACGGATGCAGACTGCTCCGGACGGGCAGGGAGTTGCCGCACTGGCGCTGGGCGCCATGACGAGCCCGCCTCCTACAGCCAGGGCCAGTGCTGCGATGGTCGTCGCGATCTTGCGCATGTCTACTTCCCCCTAGTCGTGGCACCCGCTACAGGGCGCGCCACAAGAGTCCCCACGCTGCACCTGCGCCGCCAACGACGCTTCCGGCCATTCTCATCCTTCGTATCAATTCACGTGATACGCGGGCCCGGCCACCATGCCGCGACTCCGTACGGCCCGTAGCCGTCCACGATTCACGGTGGTCCACTGAATGTCGTGTCCCTTAGGGCTCGCAGAGAATCAACATACGGGTTTGATCTTCGTGGGGCTGCTGTTCGCGAGGAACGCGGTGACGTCAGCAGATGTGCGGAACCGGGCTGTCGAGGGTGGGATGGTGTAGCCGTGCTCGGCAAGGAGGGGCTGGACTTGGTGAACGGCCCTGGTGAGGGTGCTGCCGTTGACTCCGAAGAGCTGGGCGAGCAGGTCTCGGGTGCCGAGTTTGCGGAGGTAGAGCACGGTGGCCAGGACTCTGTCGGCCGTGGTCAGCCTGTCCTTCGCCCCTGCGCCGCGAGCGCGGATGCGCTCACCTCCTCGTTGGTGGAGCCGTCTCTGCTCGCGTAACTTATCGAGCTTCGTGGTCAGTTGGTCGACGGGTTCGTCCAGTGCCGGTTCGGGCATGCCGGTCAGCTCCGGGTTGCGCAGACACCCAGTGCCGGGCGGCAGGGATGGGCCGGCTGATTGCGGGTTCTTGGCTTTGCCGGCTGCGCTGGTGGTGTCGCTAGGCTGAGGGTGGAGGGTGTAGTTCCAGTCGCCGTGGAAACGGTGCCGGTCCATTGGCAGGGCATCGATGTCGCTGTCGGTGACCTTGATGCCGGTGTTGTAGGTGCCCGGGTCGAGTTCGGCGTGGACCTTCAGCCCGGCGTGGGTCGTGGTCGCCGCGATGCTGTTCACGATGACGTCGTGGCTGGTCAGTGGGCGACCGCGCCAGTTCATGGAGATGTGGGAGAACAGCCGGTGCTCGATCTTGTTCCATTTCGAGGTACCCGGCGGCATGTGGCAGACCGTGATCTCCAAACCCGTCTCGGTGGCCAGGGCGGCGAGTTCAGTCTTCCAGGCGCGGGTGCGATAGCCGTTGGATCCGCCTGCGTCCGCGGTGATCAGCAGACGTGTGGCGGCCGGGTAGTCGTGTCGG
The DNA here is from genome assembly GCF_020010925.1 of Streptomyces griseiscabiei. Lineage (NCBI taxonomy): Bacteria > Bacillati > Actinomycetota > Actinomycetes > Kitasatosporales > Streptomycetaceae > Streptomyces > Streptomyces griseiscabiei. Next base: position 3,849,113 of record NZ_JAGJBZ010000002.1, read on the forward strand.
CCGCGGGCATGCCACCAGCGGCGGATGGAGGCGACAGCGAACGCGGCGGTGTCGTGATCGGTGCCGACACTGACCCAACCCGTATTCGCGGCGATGTCGTAGATCCCGTACGGGATCGCCTTGCCCGGTCCCGTACGGTCCAGGAAATCGTGCGTCTTGACTAGCACCGGCTCACGGGTCGGCCGCCACTGGTGGCCCGCGTTCTTGTAGTAGCCGACGAGTTCCTTCTTCTTGGCGTCCACGCTGATCACCGGCTGGCCGGCACTCATGTGCTGTGTGGCCTGCTCGTTGATGTAGCGGAACTGCGCATCGCGGTCCGGATGCTGCTTGCCCTCGATCGTCTTGGCGCCGGCCTGCAGACTGAAGCCCTCCTCGCGCAGCAGGTCTCCGACCGTGTCCGCGCTCACCCTGTGCCCCTGGAGAGTGAGCTGGCCCGCGAGGTTCCTGGTCGACTTCACCGTCCAGCGCAGCGGCGACATCGGATCGCCCCGCTCGTCCGGTTCCACCAAGGCCAGCAACGCGGGCCGCAGCCCCGGATCAAGGTCCACGGCCTTCTTCCGTCCGCCACCGGGCCTGCGGTCCCGGCCCAACGGCTCCTCGCCGGCCTCCAACTCGTCCACGCCCTTGCGGACCGTCGTCTCGCTGACCTGGGCCGCCCGTGCGACCGCCCGGATACCACCGTGCCCCAGGATCCGGGCCTCGGCCCCCATCACCAGCCGCCGCTGTCGCTCGTCCAGATGCGGGAACAACACCCCGAACTTCACAGCGAGTTGACCACGAACCTCATCGGAGACGCCCATAGCAGACCAACGAGCCGAAGCACGCGAAGCAACACCTTGATTCTCTGCGAGTCCTAAGCTCACGCTCGCCGCGTGATTGACGAAGCGTGTCCACCATCACGCGGGAAGGCTTGTGTGTTGTCCGGTTCCCGGCTTCAGCAGCCGAGCAGGGCCGGCAGGCCGGACAGGTCGGGCAGCTCGTCGAAGGGCTGGTAGTCGGCGCTGCCGCGGGCTCCGATGGAGCCGTTGTGGCCGTAGCGGTTGATCCACACGCGGCGCGCGAGGCCGAGGTCGCGGGTGGGGATGAGGTCGTACTCCCAGCCCTGCGCGACGTGGATGACCTGGGCGGGGTCGATGTCCATGGCCTGGAAGGCGTACTCGAAGGCCTGCCGGGACGGCTTGTACGCCTTGGCCTGCTGGGCGGTGATGACATGGTCGAATTCGACGCCCATGTTGACCAGGTTCTGGGCGATGAGGTCGTCGTCCGTGTTCGAGATGATGGCGATCTCGTACCGGGACTTCAGCGCCTCCAGGGCGGCCGGGACCTCGGGGTGGGGGCCGAAGGTGGGCACGGCCGCGACCAGAGCCTCACCGTCGGACTGCCGGTACTCCAGGCCGTGCAGACGCATCGCTATCTCAAGGCTGGCGGGCAGCAGCTCGCGGAAGGGGCGGTATGCCTCCAGGACGGCGTGGAACCGCATGATGCGGAAGTCGTCGAGGAACTCGTCGACGTTCAGACGGTCCAGGTCCAGCCGGTCGGCCAGTACCTTCAGGGTGGTGGGACCGAGCTGGAAGTCGACCAGGGTGCCGTAGGCATCGAAGGTGACGATCTGACGCATGATGTTCAACCTCTTTCCGGACATATAGGAAATTCTTCTTACCGGGAGTCGCGATCTCGTCGAGTGCGGCTAGGTCGGCCGCATCGGATCGCCAGGAGGCTGCCGACGCGTTGGGGCGGCAACCTGTTGAGGGGGTATGGCGACCGAAGGGGGTGCCCGAGGAGCCGCCGCCGGAGGACGAGCTCCGTTGCGATGAGCCACTCTCCGGCTCAAGGTGATGCGTCAGTGAAGCACTGTGGAGAATCCGGCAACAAGGGACGTGAGGCCACGAGATCGACCGCGTATTTTGTGCCTGTGCACAATTTCCTGTCAGGGATCCGACACAGTTCTGCTCGAACCGAACGCTCTCCGAGGCTGCCGCCCTCATGAGGGCATGTGGCCTGTGACCGCCGCGCCTCGGCTTCAGCTCTCTCTGTCGGGGCCCGTCCGGTTGCTTCACTCCGTCCAGCGATTGGTGGATCAGGACATCGTCGCCCGGAAGCGGGCGCCCGAGTCCGTCTCCAGCCAAGCCAAGGCGAGGACCAGCCGGGCGGCGTCGTTCGGTCGGGACAGCTTCAGCCCGGTCGCCTCCTCCACAGCCTGCAGGCGATTGCCCACCGTGTTCCGGTGACGGTAGGTGCGTGCGGCCACCTCGGCGACCGAGCCCAGGTCGAGGTACCAGCGCAGGGTCTCGATGATGCTGTCGCGGTCGCGCAGCTCGAGCAGTGGGCGCAGCACGCCGGTGGCCATCGCACCGGTGAGCTCCTCCTGCGCCGACATGATCGCCCCGATCCAGTGGCCCTCCACGTGCCGCACTCCGGACTGCGCGGAGCTGCGGATCGCGGCACGTGCGAATCGGATGCCCCGCGCCGTCAGCGCCAGGTCGGGGACTTCCGCGACGCCGCAGCGCCACGGGGCGAACGGCCGGAGCATGGCAAGCATCGCCTCTTCATCGCACCGTCCGTGACCGATGATCCCGAGGAGCTCGTCGCCCATCCATCCGAAGTGACGTACCAGGCCGCCCCGACGCAGCGCATCGTCGACCTGGGACACAGCCGGGTCCCCGGTAGGAACGGATTCGACAACGACCACGGTCAGGGCGACGTTCTCGGAGAAACCCAGCAACGTGGAGGCCTCGGCGACGGTGGAAGGGTCCTGTTCCCCTTCCAGGACCAGGCGGCTGAAGGCGCGGTTGCGCACCTCCGTACGACGGCTCGCCAGGTCGCGCTCGGTGCGGCGGTAGGCGTCGACGACCTCGACGCTGTTGGCGTCCGTCGCCTCCCAGACGCGGATCAGCCCGTCGAGGAAGTCGGGATCGGCGCTGATGCCACGTGCTCGCCCCTCTGCGAGCACGGCCTCCCACAGGGTCCTGAGGTCCAGCTGGAAGGAGTGCATCAGAGCGGTCAGGGAGAACGCCTGCTCCGCTCGCTCGCGTCCCACGTCCTCGGTGGCGCGCGAGACCGCCGCAGGCACGGGACCCCCGGCCAGCCGGGTCAGGGCGAGTTCGAGGGTTCGTCGCATCCCCTCCCGTTTCTGGACCGGATCCCAGTCCGCCGACGCGTAGGCGGGCTCCTCGGCTTCCAGTTGTTCGAGAGCACGAGAGGTCAGTTCGTCGAGTCGTTCCTCGAGGAGCCGGCGCGCGATCGCCTGCACGGCGTCGTGGCGCGCCCCGCCCTGACGGCGTCCCGGGCCGCTCATGAGGACCGCCTCTCCCGACGGCAGCTGCCACCGGACGGATCCGGGGCCGTCTCCGGGCAATGCCGCTGACATGTCGCTGGGGCTTCCTGGCAGAGATTGTGCACAGGCACAAAATACGGGGTCGATGTCGCGGCCTCGAGTCCCTTGTTGCCGGATTCTCCGCGGTGTTTCATCTGACGCGTCACCTCGGGCTGGACAGCGCTGGTGCCATAAGCACGCATCTGGAGCACAGCCATGGCACTTCCGTAGGCACCCGATCCCCCAGTCCGTCACCTTGAGCAGGCGCTGCTGAGGGGCGCCGCGTACCTCGGCTCAGTATCGGCCCTCCAAGCTGCGGGGGACTGGCCACGACCTGAGCGTCTTGGCGCGGGCCCACGGTGAGTGATGAGCGACCTGACGATGAGAGAGAGAACGCACCGATGACCTCAGCGACCACCACCGGCCAGGACGGAACGACCGTCCCCGGTCCCACCGGCCACCTGCCGGGCCCGTTCCTCGATCACGTGCTGCGGCAGTCCTTCGGACTGGAGGGATACGTCCAGCACCCCCTGGGAGGGGAGGTCGACCACAACGTTCGGATCACCGGCGACGACGGCATGCGCTACTTCGTACGGGTCACCCGCGCGGAGCCGGACTCGGCCGATGTTCTCTGGCAGAACTCGCTCCTGCAGCATCTGGCCTTCACCGTTCCCGACCTTCCGGTGCCACGGCTGATCCCGACACGCGAGGGGAAGTCCCTTGCCGCCGTCGTCCACGAGGGCCGAACGCACGTGGTTCGCGTGATGAGCTGGATCGAGGGCCGGGTCCTGGCGGATCTCGACGACCACCCCGCGGCGCTTCTGCGTCAGCTGGGAGAATCCGCCGGGCGGCTGAGTCTCGGCCTGTCCAGCGTGGAGCCACCGGTGGGCTTGCAACCGCACGACTGGGACATGCGCCGGGCCGCCGAGATCGTCGAGGCGTCGCTGCACGCCGTACAGGACGCGGACCGGCGGGAGTCGGTGCGCACGATCATGGGCTGGTACGACGATCTCCTGCCCGTATGGGACCGACTGCCGCAGAGCGTCGTGCACCAGGATCTCAATGACGCCAACGTCCTCGCCCACGCCGACGAGCACGGGATGCTGCGGATCTCGGGCATCGTCGACCTGGGCGACTCGCTCCACAGTGCGCGCGCGGCGGAGGTGGCGATCGCGGCGGGCTACGCCATGGTCCGCAAGGCCGACCCGCTCGCCGCGGCGGCCGAGGTCGTGGCCGGCTTCCACTCGGTGCTCCCCCTCACGGCCGAGGAACTGGCGGCTGTCTATCCGCTGGCGGCAGCCCGGCTGTGCATGAACGCCGTGACGTGGACGCGCCGGGTCGCCGAGAGCGACACGCCGTACGGGCGAATCCGCATGCAACACACCTGGCCGGCGATCACGCAGGTCGCCGAGGTCTGCCCCGAGGTCGCCGAGGCGACGTTCCGGGTCGCGTGCGGGCTCCCCCCGACGCAGGAGCAGCGGGGTCTGGGAGAGGCCCTGGCAGATGCGGCCCTAGACGGTTCCCCGTACGCACCGGCCCCACAGTTGCTCGACCTGCGACCGGCAAGTGATCTCTACGACGAAGTCGACTGGCACGACGCGAGGGCGGTGCGCGCGAGCATCGACGACGTCCTCGACGGAAGACGGCGACGGGGCTACGTGCCCCACCTCAGCGCATCGCTGCTCCCGGGGGGCCGACGCCGCCCGGGAGCCGACGAGCCCGCGACGGTCCAGGTCGGCGGTTCGCTGATCCTGGCAGACGCCGAGGAGGCAGCCAGCCCGCTGCCCGGCGTAGTCGAAGCCCGCGGTGGCGCCGGGATGCCGTTGGTGCTGCGACACGCGGTCGAGGGGCTGGAGTTCTGGACGTGCTGGTGGGGCCTCGACGACACGCCGCCCGTCGCGGCGACAGTTCCGGCCGGGGCGCCGTTGGGACGAGCCGGCGGGAGCGAGGAGACGGACCCGCTCGGGCCCTGCGTCCAGGTACAGGTCCATCGCACCGCGCGGATGGCCACGTGGCCGCCGCCTCGTGTCGTGCCGCCCTCCGCACGGCAGGTGTGGAGCCACCTGTCACCCGACCCCGCCCGGCTCCTCGGATTCACCGAATCCTCCGCCGCGGCCCCCACCGTCGACGACGTCGTCTCTGTGCGCCGTCGCCACATCGCTCGCTCCCAGCGCAACTACTACCGCACCCCGATGAACCTCGTGCGCGGGCGGGGCGTGTGGTTCCACGACGAGGACGGCCTGGCCTATCTGGACTCGCTGAACAACGTCACCCACGTCGGCCATGCCGAACCACGCGTGACGGCCGCCGCCACTCGACAGATGCGCAAGCTCAACACCAACAGCCGTTTCGTCTACCCGCAGATCGCCAGTTACGTACAGAAGCTGGTAGCCACCCTGCCCGAGCCGCTCGAGGTGGTCTTCCTGGTGTGCACGGGCAGCGAGGCGAACGACCTGGCGCTGCGGATCGCCCGCCAGGTGACAGGTCGTCAGCACATCGTCAACATCGACGGCGCGTACCACGGAAACACCGGCGTGGTGACCGGTATCAGCCCGAACCGTTACAAGGGCCCCGGCGGCTCCGGTGCACCCGCGACCACCCACGAGGTCGTCATCCCGGACCGCTACCGCAGCACCTACGGGTACGACGACGGGGACGCCGGAGTCAAGTACGCCCGCGACGCCGCGGCTGTCATCGAGCGGATCACGGCCGACGGCCGACCCCCTGCCGCTTTCATCGCCGAGTCCCTGATGGGATCGGGCGGGAACATCGTGTTCCCCGACGGCTACCTCGACGGCGTGTTCACCGCTGCCAGGCGAGCGGGCGCCCTGTGCATCTCCGACGAGGTCCAGGTCGGCGTCGGACGACTCGGGCCCTGGTGGGGGTTCGAGCTCCAGGGGGTGGTCCCGGACATCGTCACGATGGGCAAGCCACTGGGGAACGGGCATCCCCTCGCGGCGGTGGTCACGACTCGGGAGATCGCCGACGCGTTCGACACGGGCATGAAGTACTTCAACACCTTCGGCGGCAACCCTGTCTCCTGCGCGATCGGCGAGGCCGTGCTCGACATCGTCGAGCGGGATGGGCTGAGGGAGAACGCCGTGAGCGTGGGCGGGTACTTCGCCCAGTCGCTGCGTGAGCTCCAGCAGCGCCAACCGCTCATCGGTGACGTGCGGGCGGAAGGGCTCTACCTCGGCGTCGAACTGGTCCGTAGCCGCACCACCAAAATGCCGGCCACCGAGCAGGCCTTCATGGTCACCGAGCTCATGAAGGAGCGAGGCGTCATCGTGTTCCCCAATGGCGTGCACGACAACGTATTGAAGATCAAACCGCCCATGACCTTCAGCCGCGAGCACGTGGATCTTTACGTCGACGTGCTGGACGAGGTCCTGTCCTTGCCCGAGCTGCGCTCGGCCGTACAGTCCTGAGACGGGCAACCGTCCAGTGCGGCGGACCTCGCCCTTCAGGGCCGCACCTCCCATCCGATCGACTTCATCACCACAAACGGCCACTCCGCGGCCTGAGTCGAAACAGGAAACACACGACCCTGACCATCGGCGCCCTGACGGCTGAGCCTGGCCGGAAGACCCGCGGGAGCCTCCGCCGCCACCCCTCACACGGGAGACGTCCGGTGCGGGGGCGCGACTGCCGCGGACGACTCTCCATGGGTGGTGCGGCCGACGCGGACGAGCGCCAAGTAGACGGCCGAGGTGACGACCATGCCGGGAATCCAGGACAGGTCGGCGTTGGCGAGCTGTCGCGCGACGGGCCCGACGTACCAGGCGTTGCTCATGGCCGGGATGCCGGACACCACGCCGGTCAGGAAGGCGATGAGGACCTTGAGGTTGACCCCGTAGTGGGTCCACGTGGCCGGATCGCTCCAGTACTTTCCGCTGCGGGTGTACATGCCGGGGACGTCGTACTCTCCGTGCTGGACGAGGTAGAAGTCCACGAGGTTCACCGCTCCCCAGGGAATGAGCAGCAGGAGCAGGAACGACAGGAACGCCGTCAGGTTGCCGGTGAAGTCCTGTGACGCCGTGACGGCCAGGCCCAGGCCGATGACGAGGGTCGGCAGCATCATTGCCGCACGGGTCCTGAACGAGTTCGGGATCTTGACGAAGGTCGAGAGGCCGGTGATCAGGTTCAGCATCCCGCCGTAGAGGTTGAGCATGTTCGTCACGGCCAGGCCCAGGGCGGTCACCACCAGGACGACTGTCGCGAGTGCGCCGCCGCCGAGCGCGGCACTGGCGCTCTGGAAGACGTCCGCGGCCGCGAACCTGGCCGCGAGCAGCACACCGATGACGCAGCAGAAGGTGGAGGACAGGAACACCCCGGCCGCCGTCCACCAGAAGACCGCCCGGCCCGACGCGTCGCTCGGCAGGTAGCGCGAGTAGTCCGAGACGGCCGTCGCGTAGGTGAGCGCGAACGTCACGGCGACCCCGGTGCCGGCCAGGAACGACGTGAGCGACACCGGACCGGACGCCACCGCCACGCCGTCCCCTCGGAGGAGCGTGTAGACGCTGACGACGATCAGGCTGACGGTGAGCGGCCACGTCGCACAGCGGGCGACGACGTGGATGGCCCGGTTGCCCATCAGTGCGGGGACCACGCTCAGCGCGGCGACCAGTGACGTGGCCAGGGGCAGCGGGATGCTGTCGTCCGTGGCCACCTTGAGCGCGATACCGCCCGCGAGCGAGACCGAGACCGTGAACCCGACGTACATGACGGACCCCACCACCACGGGCACCAGGGCGCCGAGGTAGCCGAACTGGCCGCGGCTCTGGATCAGTTGGGGAATCCCCAGCCTGGCACCCTGGATCGAGTGCAGGGCCATGAGGACGGTTCCGACCAGGTTGCCGATGACGGCGGCGAGCAGCGCCAGCGGGATGTTGCGGCAGACCGAGTAGATGATCGCGCCGAAGATGGCGTTGCCGACGTTGAGGTTGGAGGCGAACCACACGTGGAAGAGGTCGCGGGGGCGTCCTCGGCGGTGGGATTCGGGCACCGGATCGACGTGGTGCAGTTCGATCCCGGTTTCAGTGGCGGGTGTTCCGGTCATGGGCTCTCATTCCTTTCATCGGCAGCCTTGCTGGTCGTGGGGTGCCGGTGAATCGATCGTGCCGAGGCTGTGCGGGACCGTGCCCGCTCCTCGAGCACCCGGGTGAACTGGGCGACGAAGTGGTCGGCGGCCGCTGTGTCGAAGCAGAGGGGCGGCTTGATCTTCAGGACGTTGAGCTCGACTCCGGTGGGTTGGATGACGACACCGAGTTCGAGCATGCGTTTGCACATCTGGGTCGCGGCGGCGGGCGCCGGCTCCTTGCCGCCCGGTACGACGATGTCGACCCCGCGGTAGAGGCCCTCCCCGTGGACGGTGCCGATCTCGGGGAAGCGTGCGGCCAGGGCGTCGAGCTCTGCGCCGAGGTACGTGCCGACCGTACGCGCGTTCGCCGCCAGGCCTTCGTCACGGAGGACGTCGAGGACCGCCGTACCGATCCGGCATGAGACCGGGCCGCCGCCGGTGGAGGAGAAGAATCCTGCTCGTCGGCCGAACGCCGCCGCGATCTCGGGCCGGCACGCGACGACACCGATCGGGTGTCCGTTGCCGGTGGCCTTTGCCGCGGCGACGATGTCGGGGGTCGCGCCTTGGCCTTCGAACGCCCAGAAGGCCGGACCGGTCCGTCCCATCCCGACCTGGATCTCGTCGGCGACGCACACCCCGCCCGCCTCGCGCACGGCGGCGTAGGCCCCGGCCAGGTACCCCTGGGGAGGAACGATTCCTCCCTGACTGCCGAGCAGGGGTTCGGCCACGAACGCGGCCACGCCACCGCCCGGGCCGGCTTCGGCGCAGGCTCGCCGCACGGACTCCACGTACGGTTCCGCGCGTGCACCGTGCCGTCCGCGGTAGGGGTCGGGTGTCTCGGCGACGTGGACGTGTGAGTCGAGTTCCTCGCGCCACCGCGGGCGGTCGTGGGGGAGCGTGTCCAGCGCGAACACGTCCGAGGTCCAGCCGTGGTAGGAGCCCTCGACGACGACCACCGAGCGACGCCCGGTGTGGACGCGGGCCAGCTGGACGGCGAGGTCGACGGCCTCGCTGCCCGAATTCAGGAAGAAGAAGGTATGCAGTTCCTCGGGCAGGGTGGAGGCGAGTCGTTCCGCGTACTCGCCCATGGCGTCGTACAGGAAGCGGGAGTTGGTGTTGAGCAGCGCCATCTGCCGTGCCGCCGCCGAGGTGAGAGCGGGGTGGGAGTGCCCGACGATCGCGACGTTGTTGATCATGTCGAGGTATCGTCGGCCCGCGCTGTCGTAGAGCCAGTGCCGCCAGCCTCGGACCATGTGTACGGGAGTCTCGAAGTACGTCGACTGGGCGCCGGCCACGTACTTCGCCCGCTGCTCATGCACACGTTCGACCGCCTTTCCGTGCTCCGCCCTGGTGGGCGTCCCGACGAGCGGTGACGGGTCCGCACAAAGCGTCAGGAGGGCCGCACGGTCCCGTACCCGGCCGAGGCCCGGCAGGTCGGGCGAGAGGCCGAGTTGGACGTGGACGTGGGCAGGCAGCGGGCCGGTGGACGGCGCGACCACCGCGACCTCGGCTCCACGGCGCACGGTGTGCCCGACGGGGAAGTGCGCGGCCACTCCGGCGACCCGGACGTAGAACGTGGTGGTGTCGACGCGGCTCTGCAACACGACGGCTTGAGCCTCGGCCCGGACTACCGTGGCGTCGAGCGGAGCGAAGACCTCCGTGCCGACGGGGACGAACAGATCAGCCCCCAGGTGCAGTGCGGCGGGCGCCTGGTCGGTGGGGTCCGGCCGGCCGAGGCGGACCTCGTCGAAGCGCCCGACGGCCGTCTCCGTGTCGGCTCCGAGCGGCGGGAAGGCCGCGTCGTCCAGCCAGTTGCCCGCGGAGAACAGCTCCGACTCGACGCTGAGATCGACCGGCCGGAGCGGACCGAAATCCTGGCCGCGGAGGATCGGGCTCGGTGACTGCCGGGCGACGAGATCGGCCAGGTCGGTCTCCGGCGCGCCGAAACCGCAGGCCTCGCGCACCACCGCGGTGGCGAGAGCGGGGTCGACGTCCAGCACGGCGCGCAGTGCTCGCCAGTCCTCGGCGGCGATCTTGGCCGCCCCCTCGTCGTCCGGATCCTGGTGCGACGCGACGGTCTGGAGCGCCGCGCAGAGCACGGCACGCGCGCGGATCAGCGTCCACAGCGCGTTTGCCTCCGCCTCGGACAACGACAGCACGTCGAGGTATCCGGCGAGGACGGGCAGCGCCGCACCCACGGGGTCCTCGGGCCCGCGTGCGATGGCGGCCAGCATCGGCGTGGCGATCTCGCCGGCCCGCCACGTCCACACCAGGTCACCGAAGTCGATGATCCCGGTCGGTACGAAATCTCCGTCGGCGTCGAAGTCACCGACCACGTTGTGCTCGTGGATGTCGGTGTGCACGGCTTGTTCCGGCAGCCGCCCGGCGATGTCGCCGGTGATGAGCTCGGCCACCGGAGCGAGTGCCCGCTCGATGAGCGCGTTCTCCACGTCCGTGAAGTGATCGGTGAGGTCCGCCACGGTCTGGACCGCGTGGCGCGGATCCCATGAAGAGCGGCGGTGCAGCCCGGGGTGGTCGAACCCGGCAAGTGCGGTGACCGATCTCGCGGCCAGACGGCCGAGGCAGCGCAGGGCCCTCGGCAAGAGGTGCGCGGCGGCGCCCATCGGTGCGCCCGGAACCCAGTCCAGCAGCCGTATGCGGAGCCCGTCGAGATCGACCAGCTCATGGTCCCGCAGCGTCGGGACGGCTTCCGGCACCACGAGGCCCGGATCCCGGGACCGGAAGTGACGGATCGCCAGATGTTCGGCGTGGGCCGCCTCGGCACCGCTGTCGGCCAGGGTCGCCCTCAGGACGTGTCGTCGGCCGGTCCCGGCGTTCTCGACCAGCATGATCTGGTCCTGCGTGCTCCCCAGGTCGGTGAGCCGACCGGTGATTCCCCACTCCTCGCGCAGGAGGCGGGTCGCGTCCTGCGCCGACAGCGTCGGGCCGGTGACGGGGGCGGCTGAGGCGGCCGCGTCCACCGTGCCTTCGTCGGTGAACGACCGTTGCGTCTCAGCCATGGTGGGCCAGCTTCGGGCGCCAGTCCGGGTCGTTCCAGAGGCCGAGACGTGCTTCGGCGGCCGCGCCGAGGCGGAACGCGGTCAGATCGTCGTACGGTCGAGCGACGATCTGCACCCCGGTCGGCACCCCGTTGCCTGCGCGGCCCGAGGGCACGTTGAGGACCGGATGTCTGCTCGCGATGTTGAAGAGCTGGGTCAGGCACTGGCTCACGAGGTTGTCGAAGTGCACGCCCTCGGCGAGTTCGACGGACTCCACGGACGTGGCGTCCGCCGGGTAGCCGGTGGTGGCCATGGTCGGGCAGATGATGGCGTCGTGGTCGCGGTAGATCTCGGCGAGCACGGCGTGCATACGGCCTTCCTCCTCCGCGATCCGCAGGGAACCGATCTTCTCCAGGGCCGCCTCGCACGCCTCGACGACGTCGAGGACGTTCCGGGACCAGCGCGGGTCGTCGGCCGGCGCCGCCTCCCGTACGGAAGGCGCGAGGAGGAGGCCGTAGTGGGCGAACGCGGTGGCCATGATCGACTGGCGGGTGATCGGGATCTCGACCGGGGTCACCTCGGCTCCGGCGTCCCGCAGGGCGTTCGCGAACCGCTCGATGTTCGCCGCCGCCTCGGGGACGACGGGGAAGTCACCGATGGTGACCGCGAGCGCGACCTTCAGTCCCGCACACGACCCGAAGGCCGTCGGGAGCGGTGGAGCGGCGGGTACCGAGACATGGTCCAGGAGGTCCGGTCCGGCGATGACGTTCTGGAAGAGAGCGCAGTCAGTGACCGTGCGGGCCATCGGCCCGTCCTGACAGTAGGTGTCGAGACTGAGCGGCGGCAGCGACGGAATCCGTCCGTAGGAGGGGCGGAACCCGACGATGCCACACAGAGCCGACGGAACCCGGATGGAGCCCGCGATGTCGGAGCCGGTGGCCAGTGGGGCGAGTCCGGCGGCCAGTGCCGCACCCGAGCCGCCCGAGGAACCGCCGGGGCTGTGGTCGAGGTTCCATGGATTGCGTGTGACGCCCCACAGCTCGGAGTGGGTGGTCACGGCGATCGAGAACTCCGGCGTCGTGGTCCGCAAGTGCAGGACCGCACCGGCGTCGATCAGCCGCTGGACCATCGGCTGGGTCTGCGTCGCGACGTTGCCTTCGGTCAGCAGGGAGCCGAAGCGATGGGACCTGCCGGCGATCGGCATCTCCTCCTTCACCGCGACCGGGACGCCTTCGAGTGCCCGGGGCGCCGGGCCCCTCCCCGCGTACCTGGCCTCGGCGGCCCGCGCGACATCGTGGGCCTCGTCGAACATCTCCTCGGCGACCGCGTTGACCTCGCTGGTCTTGGCGACCCGTTCGATCAGCGAGTCCAGGACTTCCACCGGGGACAGCTCGCGCCGCCGAAACGCCCCCAGCATCTCGTCGGCCGACAGATAGTTCAGGTCCATCCTTCGCTCCTCTTGGCGATGGGCAGTACGGGTAAAGGCCATACGGGCGTGCAAAGAGCTAATGCGTGAAAAGTGACGCGGGGGCGCCTGCCGGGCTCAGCCCGCGCTCCTCCTGGATGGAGTTGCCGCCGTCCACCACGAACAGCTGTCCCGTGACGTAGGACGACTCCGGCGAGGCCAGGAACCCCACCAGTGCGGCCACCTCCTCGGGACGCCCGGCACGACCGACCGGCGTCGCCGCCCCGAGAGCGTCGACGTGCTCGTCGAGCCCCCCGGTCGCGATCCAGCCGGGCGCGACGGCGTTGACCGTGATGCCCCGCGAGGCCGTGTCCATGGCTGTCGAGCGGGTGAGGCCGAGCAGGCCGGCCTTGGCCGCGTGATAGGCGACGTCGCCCCTGTAGGCCATCACCGGACCCGAGAGCGACGACATGTTCACCACCCGGCCGTACCCCCGGTCGAGCATCGGCCGGAGTGCGGCGCGGGTCAGGTGGAAGGTGGTGTCGAGGTTGCGCGCGAGGGTCGAACGCCACTGCTCGTCGGAGGCCGTCGCGAGGCTGGACGGGTCTTCGGGCTCGGCCACGGAGACCATGCCGGCGTTGTTGACCAGCACGTCGACCCGGCCGAAGGCGTCCATCGCCTGCGCCACCACCGACTCGGCGAACCGGGGATCGGTCAGGTCGCCCGCCATCCCACGGACGGGGCACCTCCCCGCCAGTTCGGCCACCCGCTCGTGAATCCGCCCGGTGGTCGAGGTGATCAGCAGCGCGTGGTCGTCGGCCAATCGCCTGGCGCAGGCGAACCCGATGCCGGATGCGCTGCCGACCCCACTGATGATCGCGACGGGGCGGCCGTCGGTGCTGTTCGGGTTCATGTGGTGCTCACCCTCGGATCCTGGACGCTCGATGCCGTAAATGAGTTGGACGTTCGTCACAGTAAGGATGTCTAGGCGCTATGGCAATGGCCTATCAGCCTGCACATTCCAGATCGATACAAGTTGTACGTTCGTTCAAATTGAACCTGAGATGGTAGGCTGCGGCAGCCTCACCGCTCAGGCGGGCTGCTCCGCGATTGCTACCGTGCGGCCACTGCGCCATGCACCGCCGTCGTGCGACGCCCGACGGTCACCCACAGGGGAAGAGGACGAGGAAAGACATGAGCCGGCCCGGCGGATCCGCCCACCAACGAGACACCCCTGTACTGACCGAGCGCGGTGAGGTCCGCAAGGCGGCCATCCTCGAAGCAGCCCTGCGGGTCATCGGGGACAAGGGACTGGCCGGGCTGTCCATGCGTACCATCGCGACGGAAGCGGGACTGCCGCTCGGAGCTCTCGGCTACTACTTCAAGACCAAGGACGATCTGATCCTCGAAGCGTTCGAGTTGCACACCCGCCGCGAGGCGGACCGGGTCCTCGCGGCTTTCGCAGGGGTGGAGGACGGCGACCACGCCGACGATGTCGCCGAGCACCTCACTGCGTTCATCCAACACGGACTGACCGAGTCACGAACGAGGCTGGTCGCGGAGTACGAGTTCCTGATCGAAGCAACCCGTAGGCCGGATCTCGCGCGCGTCTCGCGGGCATGGCGCCAGGCGATGCAGATCCAGGTCGGCCATGTCGCGAGCCGGCTCGGCTCGGACGATCCCGAGGTAGATGCAGAGATCATTCTCTCGGTCGTCGCGGGTCTGGAGATCGACCACCTCTCCACTCCGCTCGACCCGTCGACAACGCAGGCGATCCGCGCCGCGCTCCGCCGCACGATCACCAGGCTCGGGCTCCACGGCCACGCCGCGCGGCCATAGATCCCGTCCGGCAGGCCGGCCGCACGATACCTCTCTGCGACTCGGCGGAATCCTTGATCTTGCCGTCGAGGTTCGGTTCGCGGGCCCCGGTCCGGCGAACCCATGCGATCCAAGCGGTAACGGGCCAAGGGTGGCCGTCGACCGCCGCGCTGGTGGCGCTCAGGTGTGGTCGTCGGACTCGGCCAACTGGGAGCCGGCCAGAGCCGTGTGCTCCTGCAATACATTCGACGCGTCGGTCTCGTAGCCGCGTTCGAAGACGTCGACGATAGTTCGTGCCGAGCGGCGGACATGGGCAGGCGGCCTTGCTCGTTGTGCCCAAGCCCCAGCAGGGAGCGCCGAGTTCGTGCCGGTACCCATATGCCCCAGCTCGTGGGAAGGGCAGCGTCGTGGAGACGTACGAGGAAGCGCAGTGATCCCTGGTGTCGTGCGCGGAGGAGGCCAGCACCACGACGCCGATGACCAGCCCCAGAACATCCACGGCCAGGCCTCGCTCGCGGCCCCGTACCTTCGTGTGGGCGTCCAGGCCCGTCGTGTTCTTCGGTAGACCCAGACGCACGACAGGTGGCCTCCGCGATCCTGGGGGCGCAGTCCGTGGTCGAACTGTCAGCCGCGCCGGACCGCTCCTATTTGAGTGCGGTGCAGGTCTGGTGCGATGAACCGCTGCCACCGCGCGCAGGACGCGGGCCATCGCCTGGGGGCCGGGACGTCGGAGGCGAGCGGCAGGAGGCGTACGTCGCTGCGTCGGCTGGTGAGGGCCAGGCGGGAGCTGCGGCGCAGGACGTCGGCGACGGGGTGGTTGTCGGCGCGGATGATCCACTCCTGGTCGGCGAGGTCGCCGAGGCGCACGGCGGGATGAGTGCGCAGGGGTGAGTCGCGGGGACGACCAGCACCCTGGGGCTGTCCAGGAGGTGGGTGGGGGGAGCGCCGGATCGTCGAGGCGGTTCCATTCGTAGCCCCAGAGCAGGCTTTGCTCCACCTCGCCGGTGTGCAGCATCTCCCTGAGCCCCGCAAGGACTCCGGCGCGCGCATCGATGCGGATTCCTGTGTGGCGGCGGCGGAAGCGGGTGAGCGCGAGCGGCAGCAGGGACGCACTCGGCGTGGGGAACGAGCCGAGTCGAACGTGCCCTGGTCGAGGGCAGTGAACGAGTCCAAGTCGGCTTGCGCTGCGCGTAGTTCACGGCGGATGGCCATCACCTCCGCCTTCGCCTCCTTCACCGCGATCACCCCCGACGCCGTACCGCTGCTGCTCCAGCCACCTCAGCGCCGCCGGGCTGATCGCCGCGCTCGCCGTCTCCACGACGATCGTGGACACTTCGCCCTTCTCCACCAACGGAGCACTCGTCCTCAGCCACGCCCGTGGTGTGGACGCGCGCCGCTTCTACCGTCAGGTCATCGGCTACACCGGTGGAATCGTCGCCCTCGGCCCCGTCGTCGCCTGGGGTGCCCTGGTCCTGCCCTGGTCATAGCGCCGCCCGTTGCCGGGGTGTCAGAGCGCGATGATCCGCCACTGCTGCTCGGGTGCGCGGGTGTAGGTGAGCTGGTCGATGTTGGCCCCGTCGGCGGTCGAGCCCGAGTCGACGTTGAGCGACAGCCCGCTGTACCGGTTGGTGAGGTAGTGGTGGCCGTCGCCGGTGGGCGTGACCGCCCAGTGCTGCTGGGGAACGTTGTTGTCCGCGTAGAGGGAGACGTTGCCACCGTCCGTCCGCGAGAGTCCGGCCACCTCCATCAGCTTGCCGCTGTTCACGTTCTTGATCTCGTAGTAGCCGTCGCCGGTGGAGGCGAAGGTCCATTTCTGGGCGGTGTTGTTCAGCCACGGCCACTGCTGGATGTTGGTGCCGTTGGCGGTGCCGAAGTTGAACACGTCGACGACCTTGCCGCTCTTGCGGTTGACGATGCGGTAAACCGTGCCGTCCCCCGGGAGGACCCTCGACACCAGGGCCGGCTCGGCGGTCCGGCCGCCGATGTGGAGGCCACCGATGTTGGCGTAGCCGCCGGTGGCCGCGTTGGCCTGGATCCGCACGAATCCCACGTTCCGAGCGGGCCACTCGACCACCTTGGGGGCGCGTCCGTCGGCCCAGGTGCCGGTGGCGACCTGGGTGAAGTCCGTGCCGTCGGTGCTGGTGGAGATGGTGTACGAGGTGATGTCGCCGTCGGTGGTGTCGGTGCGGCCCCACTGCTTGGGCAGGTACTCCAGAGTGGAGACGTTGCTCCACACCCCGCCCAGGTCGATCGTGATCGAGTGGGGCAGGGCCGGGGACAGGCCCCATGTCGACCAGCAGGTCTCGTAGTTCCTGTCGCTCAGTCCGTCGATGGCGTGGAGCGGTCCCTCGCCGGTGCGGAACGCGGTCGCGTAGGCGCTGACCGGGGTGACGGGGTGCTCGGCGCGCAGCATCTGCGTCGGCAGTGGCGGGCGGGAGGTGTCCGGGCTCCAGGCCGCGCCGACTTCGGCGAGCCGGTTGACGATGTTGGTGTCGAGCCTGCCGTTGCGGTTGGGCGGGCAGTTGAGGATGAAGGAGGTGTACTTCGGTTCCAGGTCCGCCAGATGGGACAGGATGGCGTCCTTGCTCATCAGGCTCTCGGTCGGTGTGGCCGGATGCCAGAACCAGCCGTTGCTGATCGTCTGCCCCTGCGTGGCGGCGTACGTGTTTCCGGCGGGCGCGCTGACGCCCAACGGCTCCTCGAAATAGATCGCGTCACCGAGGAACGGCACCGACAGGGCACCGTGGTCGATCATGACGATGTCCGGCTGGAGGGACTTCACGTGCTCGCGGATCCGCTGGTAGGAGACGGCCTGCTGGCCCATCTGCCACGCGTAGCCGTCGGTGATGAACATGTCGATGGTGCCGTAATTGGTGAGCAGCTCGGTGATCTGGCCGAGCATGAAGGTCATGTCGCCGGGCTGGATGGCATCCGTGATCTCGAGGCCCGACACCTTGTGCCGGCTCTCCCACGCCTCGACGCCGAAGGTGCGGTCCCATATCGAGTAGTAGAGTCCGACCCTCAGTCCCTTGGCCCGGAAGGCGTCGCAGTACGCCTTCACCACGTCCTGCTTGTAGGAGCTGTTGGCGACGTTCTGGGTGCCGTAGGCGCTCGGCCACAGGGCGAAGCCGTCGTGGTGCTTGGTCGTCAGGATGCCGTAGCTCATCTTCGCCGCCGCGGCGGCGTCCGCCCACTGGGCACAGTCCACGGCTGTGGGGGCGAACAGAGCGGGGTTCTGGTTCGGCTCGGCCCACTCCTGATCGGTGAACGTGCCCAGATTGAAGTGGTTGAACATGCCGAACCGCATGTCGACCAGTTTCTCCAGGTTGGTCTGCGGGTCGGCGGCCGCCGCCTGGGACACCAGGCTCGAGAAGGCGGGCGCGACGGGCAGCACCGTGGCGGCGGCAGCGCCGGTGGCGGCCCCCAGGAAAGTGCGGCGGGACAGTCTTCCTGACGACATGGGTGTACTCCCGGTCGGGGGGGGCGGCTCTCCGGCCGGACTCCAAAGCGCCGGATGTTACGCATGAAGGTCAGTCACATAACTGCCTTGTGTCAACAGGTGAACGGATGAAAGTGTCCGTGCGCAGAGCGGAATAGTGTCCTTGATTACCTCAAGTACCTTTTCGTCTGTCGCAGACATTCCATGTTCCGCAGAAGTCGAAGAGCGACCAGAAGGAGCTCGTGCGGGGCGAAGTGAACTCTTTCAACCACGGCGGGTCCGCAGGCAGTTGTGCCTGCGGCCCCGCCGCGTGCGTTGGGGACTGCGATCAGGACGGGTCGCCGTACTGGAGGCCGCGTCCGTTGGTGCCGACGTAGACGCGGCCGTAGGTGTCGGGGTCGCCGGTGATGACGCCGACGCTGCCGATGGCGCCCCACTGGTGGGCGTCGTCGTTGACGCGGACCCAGGTGGCGCCCTTGTCGGTGGAGCGGAAGACTCCGGTGACGTCCTTGACGGTGCCGACCAGGTACAGCGCCTGGTACGAGGTGCCCGGCTTGGCCTTGCCGAAGCCGAGGGCGGAGGCGGACTTCACCGTGGTGAGCGTGGTGAAGGTGCGGCCGCCGTCGGTGGAGTGCAGCAGCCCCTTGTCACTGCCGGCGATCCACAGGTCTCCGGCGATGCCGGGGACGGCCGTGAGGCGGCCGGAGGGCAGGCCGGTGGCGCGGGCGGTGAAGGTCGCGCCGCCGTCGGTGCTGGCCATGAGCTTGCCGCCGGACAGGGAGTAGAAGGTCTTGGCTGTGGAGCGGTCGGCGACCACCACGGCGTCGGTGCCCAGGCCGCTGACCTTGGACCAGCTCGCTCCGTTGTCGGTCGAGCGGTAGGGGGCCTGGCCAGCCTCGGTCCACACGATGGTGGAGCCGTCCGTGGCGAGCGCGATGTGGCCGTCCTGGGCGCCGGCCACCGGCTCCGCCTTGAAGCCGGTCCAGGTGCTGCCGCCGTCGGTGGAGTAGGCGCCGTCCTGCGCGCCGCCCCGGCCGACGCGGACCATCATCGAGGGCTTGGACTGGGCGAAGTCGATGTCGGTGCTGTTGGCCATCAGCGGGTTCTTCAGCCGCCCGGCGGGAACCTCGGTCAGGGAGTCGTGGCGGAAGCCGCCCTGGTCACCCATGGAGGTGATGACGGTGGCGCCGCCCGGAGGGGCGATCGCGTCCAGCAGTGCGGTCTCCTCCAGCCCTCGGGCCCCCATGCTCCAGTGGCTGGTGTCGCCGCTGTCGGAGGCGTTCGCGTCCTTGCTGCGCAGGATGCCGTTGCCGGTGCCGTACAGCACGTGTCCGGAGTTGAAGGGGTCGATGGCCAGGGCGGTCATCCAGTGCCCGGTGTGAGTACCGACGTAAGGGGCGGCGGAGGCGTTGCGCACCGACTTGTCGGCCAGTGCCTTCCAGGTCGTACCGCCGTCGGTGCTGCGGTAGATCTCGTCCTCGGGCCACCAGCGCCCCAGGGTGGTGACCATCACCGTGGACGGCTTGCGCGGGTCGACGGCCAGACCGGAGAAGCCGTAATCGCCCTTGGACGGGGAGACGTTCTTCCACGTCCCGCTGCCCGGCGTGTACTTCCACACCGAGCCCCCCGTCACGCCGTTGGGGCCGAGGTTGTCGGTGTACGTCAGGTACAGCGAGCCATCACCGGAGAGCACGCCGTGCTGCGGCAGCTGGCCGGTGGGCTGACCGGAGACGGCCTGCCAGGTGCTGCCGCCGTCGGTGGAGCGGTACAGGGAGGTGGACTTGTCGCCGACACCGACGTAGACCGTCTTGCTGCCGACCTTGCCGTACGTCACGAACGAGATACCGCCGCCGCTGCCCGCCCCGTCCTTGACGGGGAACGAGGAGACCTGACGCCATGTCACACCGTAGTCGGTGCTGCGCCACAGGCCGTTCTTGCGGGTGCCCAGCAGCAGGGTGCTGTTGTCCGCGGGGTCGACCACGAGTCGTTCGCCCGCGCCGCGGCCGTCTTCGTTGGCGCCCAGCTTGAAGGGCAGGTTGGTGCGCTTGAAGGTGCGGCCCTTGTCGGTGGAGCGCAGGATCGCGCCGTTGCCCGCCCAGTCGCTGGTGTAGGTGCCCGCGCCGAGGTAGAGCCGTTTGGGGTCGAGGGGGTCGGTGGCCAGCGAGTCGATGCCCAGCAGGTTCCAGTCCTTCTCGCCGATCCAGTCGGTCAGCGGGATCCACTGCTCGGCCGCGGTGTCCCAGCGGTAGGCGCCACCCATGTCGGTGCGCGCGTACAGCAGGCCTTTCTCCTTCTGGTTGAACACCAGCCCGGTGACGTAACCGCCGCCCACCACCTGGGCGTTCTTCCACACATACGGCCCTGCCGCGGCCGTCGTCTGCTCCCCACCGGCCCCTGACGCCTGGGTCTCGGTCACCTTCTCCAGCTTCCACTGCTGGTTGGTGGTGCCGTGGCCCGGATACTGGATGACCGCCGCGCCCTGGGCCGTTGAGCCCCCGGACACGTCCAGGACCTGGCCGCTCCTGCGCGAGGTGAGGGTGACGGCGTCGGAACCGCTCACCTCGTCGACCTTCCACTCCTGGGAGGTGGCGGAGCTGTCGGTCTGCTGCTCGGCGGCGGCCGCCCGAGCCGTGGAATTGCCTGCTATGCCCAGCACCTTGCCGCTGTTGCGGTTCACCAGCTCGAAGTAGCCGTCCCCGGCGGCCTTCAGCTTCCACTGCTGGTTGGCGGTGTTCTGGTCGGTCCACTGCTGGATACGGGTGCCGTCGGCGGTGGAGAAGCCGTTGACGTCCAGGACCTTGCCACTGCGCACCGAGACCAGCCGGTAGTAGGCGCCTGAGTCGATCGTCGCGGCCTGTGAGTCCTCCTGCGCGAACAGGAGATACGGCACGACGAGAGCGGGCGCGCCGAGCAGCAGACCGGTCGCGGTCCAGCGACGGCGATGACGCCCGCGGCGCCCGCCGTTCGTGGGGTTGTCCATGAGGGGAGGTTCTCCTTGCGCGCTGTTCACCAGAGGAAATCCGGATCCCGGCCAGCCGAACTGTCCGGATCCGCTCCCTTGTTGCCACAGGCCGTGCACAGGGTTGCCTTGAGCCGGAACCTTTCTTCAGGGGCACCTTGTGGTGCGGCAGGCACTGAGCAGCGCCTGGGCGGACCAATGCCCTGCACTCCCACGCGTGGGAGTCGTGGCGACGCGCGGCACGAGCCGCGAATCGTGTGAGAAGTATTGACGCCGTTCGTCCGGTCTCTCATTATCTCAGCTTGATCGACATTCCGACCTGAGTTCGACATATCGATCAGTGTTGAGTCGCATCGCGTCGGCAGTCGCACAGCCTCCGTCGAAGGCCACCAGAGCCGCTTACTCGAGGATGACGAGGTCTCCATGCGTAGACGTACCTCCCGCCGCAAACCTCTGTCCGTACTACTCACCGCCACGGCCGCGGCCCTGGCCTTCCTGGGTGCGGTGCTCGTTGCCGGCCCGGCTCAGGCGGCCACCACCAGCGCCGTGCGAGGCGTTGCCTCGAACCGATGTCTCGACGTGTCGGGCGCCAACCAGACCGATGGCACGAACGTGCAGATCTGGGACTGCCACGGCGGGGCCAACCAGCAGTGGACACTGACGGACAGCAACCAGCTGACCGTGTACGGCAACAAGTGCCTGGACGTCCCGGGTCACGCCACCACGGCCGGCACCCGCCCGGTGATCTGGTCCTGCAACGGCGGCACCAACCAGCAGTGGCGGGCGAACCCCGACGGCACGATCGTCGCCGTGGAATCCGGGCTGTGCCTGGATGTGTCGGGCAACGCCACGGCCAACGGCACGGCGGTGCAGCTCTGGAACTGCACCGGCGCCGACAACCAGAAGTGGACCG
The DNA here is from genome assembly GCF_020010925.1 of Streptomyces griseiscabiei. Taxonomy (NCBI): domain Bacteria; kingdom Bacillati; phylum Actinomycetota; class Actinomycetes; order Kitasatosporales; family Streptomycetaceae; genus Streptomyces; species Streptomyces griseiscabiei. The sequence goes on from NZ_JAGJBZ010000002.1 coordinate 3,871,039, forward strand.
GCCTGTCCGGCGCGTCCAACTCGTGCGCTCTTCCCTCGACGTACCGGTGGAGCTCGACCGGCCCACTGGCGCAGCCGACCAACGGGTGGCTCGCGCTGAAGGACTTCACCACCACGACGTACAACGGCAAGCACCTCGTCTACGCGACGTACTCCGACGGCAACTGGCACTCGATGGGGTTCAGCCCCTTCACGAACTGGTCGGACATGGCGTCGGCCGGACAGACCGGCATGAGCCAGGGTGCGGTGGCCCCCAAACTGTTCTACTTCGCGCCCAAGAACATCTGGGTGCTGACCTCGAACGGGTGGGGCACCCAATGGCCCTTCGTCTACCGCACCTCCAGCGACCCCGCCAACCCCAACGGCTGGTCCGCGGCGCAACCGCTGTTCACCGGCAGCCTCCCCGACGGCAGCGCGATCGACCCGACCATGATCGCCGACGGCCAGAACATGCACATGTTCTTCGCCGGTGACAACGGCAAGATCTACAAGTCCACCATGCCGATCGGGAACTTCCCGGCCAGCTTCGGCTCCTCGTACACGACCGTCATGAGCGACACGGTCAAGAACCTGTTCGAGGCACCCGAGGTCTACAAGGTCCAGGGCCAGAACCAGTACCTCATGATCGTCGAGGCTCGGGGGGCGACGGAGCAGCGCTTCTTCCGCTCGTTCACGGCCTCCAGCCTGAACGGTCCGTGGACCCCGCAGGCCGCCACCGAGAGCAACCCCTTCGCCGGCAAGGCCAACAGTGGCGCCACCTGGACCAACGACATCAGTCACGGTGACCTGGTCCGCAACAACCCCGACCAGACCATGACCATCGACCCCTGCAACCTGCAGTTCCTCTACCAGGGCCTGTCCCCCAACACACCCTCGGGCACCCCCTACGTGCAACTGCCGTACCGGCCGGGCCTGCTCACCCTGCAGCGCTGAACCGCCCCCCGCATCGAGGAACCCCAGCCGTGCGTCGGCTGGGGTTCTCTCTTGGCTGGCATGCGAGTCGTTTGCCGTGTGGCGAAACCGGCGTACTGGGCGACCGCCGGCGGGTGATCCGGTCGCGGAGGGCGTTGCCTTGTACAGGCCCTGACCGACCGCGACACCCACCTGAAGTAGCGGCCGATGGGCGTCATGTCGGCCGGTACCGAGGCCGGCCCGTCCCGGTGGCGCGCGGGCCTCGGCCGCCTCACCGCCGGGGCCGCGCTGCTCACGGCCTGGCCATGCTGCCCTGGCTGTCCGGGAACGACCCCGCGCTGACGGTCCTGCGGGCCCGCTCCGCCGACCAGGACCCCACGCCCGCCCCAACTGGCCGCCGTACGAGAACAACTGGGCCTGGACGAGGGACGTTCAGCCATCTCGCGCACTGGCTGAGTGGACTGCCGCAGGGCGACGCGTGCACTTCCTGGGTGTCCGGTGAGGTGGTGCTGTCCCAGGTGACGAGAGCCTTCGCGGTCTCTGTCACGCTGATGCTCGGCGCACTCGTCGTCACCATCGCCGTCGCCGCACTGGTCAGCGCCCGCACCCTGTACCTCGGCTCCCGACGACGGCTGCACCGGGGGAGCGACGCCATCGGTGTCGCCGTCCTCGCGGCGTTGCCCTCGCTCGCCCTCGGGGTGCCATCGGGAGCGATGATCGGCGGTCTGCTCGACCAAACGCTGCCCGCAGCCTTCAACGAACCGTGGGCCCGAACCTGGCACGTCTACGGCTTCGCACCCCACCACGTCGCCCGGCACGCGCTGCGGCGCCCGCTGGCCGGTGTCCTCCCGCAACTCCTTCCGACCGTGGTGGGGTTGGTCGGCGGTGCCGTCGCGGTGGAGAAGATCTTCAACATTCCCGGACTGGGCCGCCTCGCCCTGGAGGCTGCCATCGCCCAGGATCTCCTGCCCCTGCAGACCGCGACACTCGCCCTCATCCTGCCCGCCCTGCACACACCCGCCCTCCCGCGAGGGCGCTTCATCCGCTTGGCCGCCGGAGCCTACGCCCTCGCCCTGCTCATGCTGGTCCTCGCCCGACTGCTGTGCGACCACCTGCACGTGGACACGGCGGCCCGACTGCTCCCGCTCTCGCGGTGACCGCGGTGTGCACGCTCACCGGGCTGCTGCTCGGCATGGCGGCACAGGTCTGTGCGGGGCTCACGGAAGTGGTGACGACGATGCCGGCTGTCCTCGCGGGAATGCTGACCACGGCGGTGACCGGCCCGTCGGCCTCGGGTGTCGCCCTCGGGGTCTGCCTGGTCGGCTGGACCCCGTACGCGGCCCAGGCCGCCGCCCTGCTCGAACAGGAACGGGCCAGCGGCCACTCGCTTGCGTCCCTCTCCTTCGGCGCCGGCCCGGGCTACCTCCTTCGCCACCACCTGCTCCCCGCAGTAGTGCCGCCCCTCCTGCGTAACGCCCTCATGCGCATGCCCACCACCGTTCTCGTACTGGCCTCCCTCGGTTTCCTCGGCCCGGGCGAGCAGCCGCCCGTCGCGGAGTGGGGCCGTCTGCTGTCGGAGAACCAGCCGTACGCGGAGCTGGAGCCCTGGATCGTGCTGGGCCCGGCGTGTGTGCTTGTCCTGCTCTCCGTCCTCGCCCTCTCCAGCATGGACACCGCGACCGCGCGCAGCTCGGCGCCAGTCCGGTGCCGGGCGAGCCGAATCCCCTGTCCCACCGGGCCGAATGCGCTGACGCACACGCCCCTCAGCAGACCCGCAGGACGTCGAGGGCCGTGAGCGCCACGTGGAGTTCGGTGCGCTGTTCGCCGGATTCGAGGTCGCAGTCGAGGATGCGCTCGATGGTGCGCAGACGTTGGTAGACGGTCTCGCGGGACAGGCCCCCGGAGCGGGCGGCCACCGTCTTGTTGCCCGCGGCCTCGAGGTAGTGGCGCAGGGTGGTGAGCAGGTCGGTGCCGTGGCGGGCATCGTGGTCGGCGAGTCGGCCGAGCCGGCGTTCGGCGTAGTCCTGGATCCGGGTGTCGTCGCGGAGGGCGAAGAGCAGGCGGCGCAGGCCGATGTCGGATCGTTCGTGGTACGAGCGGTCCGGGGGGAGCGGCTGACCCGGCCCGGTGGCTTCGGCGACGCGGGTCGCCTCACGGAACGAGCGGGCGACGGCGGGGAGGTCGGCCGCCTCGCTGCCTGTGCTCACCGTCGTCCCGGGAACCAGGTCGAGCGCGGTGCGGCTCAGGTGTTCGACGGCGGGTCGCCACGGCTGATCGGGCCGCAGGGACAGAAGGATGCCGAGGCGGGTCGGTCGGAGGAGGCCGATGAGGGCCTGTGTTCCCTTCTTCCTCAGCTCTTCGGGGAGGAGTTCCTCGGCCTTGGCCGTGTCGCCCTCGCAGGGGACGTCCGCGAGTACGGCGACGAAGCGGCAGCCCGCCGTGGGCAGGCCCAGTGCGGCGATCCGTGTCTCGGCGTCGGCGGGCGAGCGGTGGTGCTGTTCGACGAGGTCGCGCAGCACGCTGCGGTGAGCGGCGCGTTCCCACGGCGTGGGGTGGGTGAGACGGGCGATGGTGAGGGCCATCGCGGTTCTCTCCAGGATCGTGACGGCTTCGGGACCGAGGGGGCCGAAGGCCGAGTGAGGGGCCGGGCCCGGCGGGGTCGGGAGCATGGCCACCCTGCCCCAGCGTTCGCCCTGGTACTCGACGGGTGCCACCAGCCAGCCCTCGGGGCCGGAGACGGTGGTGTGGTCGGTGGGCGGTGTCGCTCGGGAGCGCTGTTCCCAGGAGGCGAGCGCCGCCCCGGCCGTGTCGACGGAAGGCTCGCAGACGAGTGCCTGGTGGACCAGGTTCTCCAGCACGACGGTGTGGCCGCTCATCTCGGCGGCGGCGCGTACGACGTCCTCGGGCCCGGCGCCGCGCAGGGTGAGGGCGGTGAATGCCTCGTGGACGCGCTGGGTCCGCCGCATCACCTCGGCCTGGTTGCCGAGGATGAACGCGTGGACGACCTGGGTGACCTCCAGGAAGTTGACGTCCTTGGCCAGGGTGACGAGGGGCAGCCCGCGGACCTCGCAGGCGTGGACCAGGGCGTCGGGCGGGCGGTGGTAGCGGCGGACCAGTTCGATGACCAGGGCTGCCGCGCCGATGTCGGCGAGTTCGTCGACGTAACGGCGTACGCCGGCCGGTTCCTCCGGCAGAGGCATGCCGGTGGTCAGGACGAGTTCGCCGCCCTTCAGGAAGGAGGCGGGGTCGGTCAGCTCCGTGATGTGGACCCAGCGGACGGGCTTGTCGAGCCGGGAGAATCCGGTGACCACCTGCGGCTGTCCGGCGGCCAGGACGGGAAGGGCCAGCACGTCGGCCACGGTGAGCGAGCGGGCGCCGGGGTTCATGTCGCGGTCCGGCAAGCAGGCGTCGGGGCCGTCGGCGCCCGGCCCTGGAGCCGTGGGGTGGTTCTCGCTCACGGTGCCTCCATGGGGGTCCCGGCTCCGGTGAGTCCACAGAACTCGGGGAATGCCACGTCACTCTGACAAGCGTCGCCGACCTGCGCAAGAGCCTGGAGACGGTAGCGGGGAGGCGGAGGGGGCGGCGTGAGAGCCCGGCGTGCCTGACACAACGTCTGGATACCGCGTCCTTGCCGGACAGATCGCGCGTTGGCGCGGCCCCGGTCCGCCGAGATGCTCGTCGGACCGCAGCGGAACACCAGCAGAACCCCAGCGGAACCAACGCGGAACCCCAGCGAACCGACGCGGAACCGCAGCAGACCGAACACCGAGGCCGGGAGACGAACATGACCGCACTGTCGCCGCACCTTCGCCAGGCCACGCCCGTGGTGGCGGCCCGGGGCGAGGGCGTCCACCTCTTCGACCAGGACGGCCGCCGCTACCTCGACTTCACCGCCGGCATCGGCGTCACCAGCACCGGGCACTGCCACCCCAAGGTCGTCGCGGCGGCGCAGGAGCAGGTGGGCACGCTGATCCACGGCCAGTACACGACGGTCATGCACCAGCCGCTGCGGCGTCTGGTCGACAAGCTCGGCGAGGTGCTGCCGGCCGGCCTGGACAGTCTGTTCTTCACCAACTCCGGCAGCGAGGCCGTCGAGTCCGCGCTGCGGCTGGCCCGCCAGGCCACCGGCCGCCCCAACGTCATCGTCTGCCACGGCGGCTTCCACGGCCGTACGGTTGCCGCCGCCTCCATGACGACCTCCGGCACCCGCTTCCGCTCCGGCTTCTCGCCGCTGATGAGCGGTGTCGTCGTCACCCCCTTCCCGTCGGCCTACCGCTACGGCTGGGACGAGGAGGCCGCGACCCGCTTCGCCCTGAAGGAACTGGACTACACGCTCCAGACGATCTCCTCGCCCGCCGACACGGCCGCGATCATCGTCGAGCCGGTCCTCGGTGAGGGCGGTTACGTCCCCGCCACCCGCGCCTTCATGGAGGGCCTGCGGGAGCGGGCGGACCGCCACGGCTTCCTGCTGATCCTCGACGAGGTGCAGACGGGTGTCGGCCGCACCGGCCGCTTCTGGGGCCACGACCACTTCGGCGTCACACCCGACATCCTCGTCACCGCCAAGGGCCTGGCCAGCGGCTTCCCGCTGTCCGGCATCGCCGCCTCCGAGGAGCTGATGGCCAAGGCGTGGCCCGGCTCGCAGGGCGGCACGTACGGCGCCAACGCCGTCGCCTGCGCCGCGGCCTGCGCGACCCTGGACGTCGTACGCGACGAGAAGCTCGTCGAGAACGCCGAGGCCATGGGCAAGCGGCTGCGCCAGGGCCTGGAGGCGGTGGCCGACCGGACGCCGGGCATCGGTGACGTGCGCGGCCTCGGCCTCATGCTGGCCACCGAGTTCGTCACCGAGGACGGCAGCCCCGACCCCGAGACCGCCGCCCGCGTCCAGCGTGCCGCCGTCGACGAGGGCCTGCTCCTGCTGCTGTGCGGCGCCTGGAACCAGGTCGTCCGGATGATCCCGGCGCTCGTCATCGACGAGACGGCGGTGGACGAGGGCCTCCAGGCATGGGCGACCGCGGTCGAGGCCGGCACATCGGGAGCGGCAGGGCGATGACGGAGACCACCACGGCCCTGGAGCCGCTGGTCGCGCGTCTCGCCGAGACCGCGCCCGGCCTGCGGGTGGAGACCGGCCCCGGATCCACCGGCAGCTACGCCTACGACGCCTCCAACTACCGGGTCCCGCCGAGGGCCGTGGTCCTTCCCCGCAGCGCCGACGACGTCGTCGCGGTGCTGCGGGCCTGCCGCGAGGCGCACGTGCCGGTCACCGCGCGCGGCGGCGGCACCAGTATGGCGGGCAACGCCGTCGGTCCCGGCGTCGTGCTGGACTTCTCCCGGTACATGAACCGGATCCTGGACATCGACCCGATGGCGCGCACCGCGCGCGTCGAGGCCGGAGTGATCCTGGACGCGCTGCGCAGCGCGACCGCACTGCACGGACTCACCTTCGGCCCCGACCCGTCCTCGCACAGCCGGTGCACCCTCGGCGGCATGATCGGCAACGACGCCTGCGGCAACCGGTCGGTGCGGCACGGGCGCACGAGCAGTCATGTCGAGGCGCTGGAGATCGTGACGGCCGACGGCGTGCGCGCCGTCGCCGACCGCACCGGCCTGCGGGCGGCCGACCCGGACGACAAGGACGCCGTCGAGCGGGTCGCCCGCCTGGAAGCGGATGTGCGGCGCCTGATCGAGGCCGATCTGGCGCCGATCCGCACCGAGCTGGGACGTATTCCGCGTCAGGTCTCCGGCTACCAGCTGCACCACCTGCTGCCCGAGCACGGATTCGACATGGCTCGCGCGCTGGTGGGCACCGAAGGCTCCTGTGCGGTCGTCACCGCCGCGACGGTCCGCCTGGTGGCGACCGCACAGGCTTCCACCCTCCTCACCCTCGGATACGACGACGTGGTCGACGCCGCCGAGGACGTGCCCGAGATCCTGCGCTGGAATCCCACCGCTGTGGAGGGCATGGACGAGGCGATCGTCGCCACCATGCGTGCCCGGCGCGGCCCGGACTCCGTCACCGGACTGCCGGAAGGGCGCGCCTGGCTGTATGTCGAGCTCGACGGCGACGACCAGGCGGCCGTCGACGCCCGCGCCGACGAACTGCTGGACGTGCTCGCGGCACGGGGCCGGACGACCGGTGGGCGGGTCGTCCGCAGCCCGGCCGAACAGCGCTCGCTGTGGCGGGTCCGGGAGGACGGGGCGGGGCTCGCCGCCCGCCTGGTCGACGGCGGGGAGTCCTGGCCGGGCTGGGAGGACGCGGCCGTCGCGCCCGAGGACCTGGCCGCCTACCTGCGCGACTTTCGCAAGCTGCTGGCCGCCCACGGGCTGACCGGCGTGCTGTACGGGCACTTCGGCGCGGGCTGCGTCCACGTACGCATCGACTTCGACCTCGCCACGGACGCGGGGCGGACCGCCACCCGCCGGTTCCTCTCCGAAGCCGCCGCCCTGGTCGTCGAGCACGGCGGAACCCTGTCGGGCGAACACGGCGACGGGCGGGCCCGCGGCGAGCTGCTGGAGGTCATGTACAGCCACCGCATGATCCGGGCGTTCACCGCCTTCAAGGAGATCTTCGACCCCGAGGGGCTGCTCAACCCCGGCGTCATCGTGACCCCGGCCCGCCTCGACGCCGACCTAGCCCTGCACACGCCCTCCGACCCGTTGCCCGTCGAGACCCTCTTCTCCTTCCCGCACGACGAGGACGGCTTCGCGGGCGCCGTACGCCGCTGTGTCGGCGTCGGCCGGTGCCGCAGCGACGCCGGTGGCGTGATGTGTCCCAGCTACCGGGCCACGGGGGAGGAGAACGACTCGACGCGGGGCAGGGCCCGTCTGCTCCAGGAGATGGTGCGGGGCGGGACCGTCCAGGACGGCTGGCGCTCCACCGAGGTGCGTGACGCCCTCGACCTGTGCCTGTCCTGCAAGGCCTGCTCCAGCGACTGCCCGGTCGGCGTCGACATGGCCACGTACAAGGCGGAGTTCCTCCACCAGCACTACAAGGGCAGGATCCGGCCCCGCTCCCACTACTCGCTGGGCTGGCTGCCCCTGACGTCCAAGCTCGTCGGATACGCGGCGCGCCCGGTGAACGCGCTGCTGCGCGGCCCCGTCGGGAGGCTGCTCGCGCGCCTCGGCGGTGTGACCACGAAGCGCAGGATCCCCGCCTTCGCCTCCCGGCAGGCGCTGAGCCGGGCGCTGCGCACGGCAAGGGCCGGCGAACCGGCGAAGTCGCTGCTGTTCGTGGACAGTTTCACCAGGGCCTTCCGCCCCGAGGTAGCCGGAGCGGTGAGCCGCGTGCTCGCCGACGCCGGCCTACCCTGCACGGCGGAGGACGATCTGTGCTGTGGCCTGACCTGGGTGAGCACCGGACAGCTGTCCCGCGCGCGCCGCATCATGGCCCGCACGGTCGCCCGCCTGGACAACGGCGACGACCGGCCCATCGTCGTGGCCGAACCCAGCTGCGCCGCGGCGCTCAAGCGTGACGTGCCCGAACTCCTCGGTACCGACGCCGCCCGGCGCGTCGCGGCCCGCGTCCACACCCTCACCGGAGCCCTCACCGACCTCGCCGCCCCCGGCTGGACGCCACCGGAGCTGCCGGACCACGTCGTCCTGCAGACCCACTGCCACGAGTACGCCACCTTCAAGGGCCGCCACCCCCGTGACCTGCTCGGTCGCCTCGGCGTACGGAAGGTCGACGAGGCCGAGGGCTGCTGCGGACTCGCCGGCAACTTCGGCTTCGAGGAACAGCACTACGACACCTCGATGGCCGTCGCCGGCCTGGCCCTGCAGCCGTGCCTCGACGACATCGACCAGGACACGCCGACGGTCGTCGTGGCCGACGGCTTCAGCTGCGCCACCCAGATCGACCACCTCGCCGGAGACCGGGGCGTCCGCGCCCTGCACCTCGCGGAACTGCTCGACCCCGCCGCCGACCGATCCGGACAACCAGGAGAGAACTCATGACCGACACGCCTACGCAGTTGTTCATCGGCGGTGCCTGGGTGGATGCCTCGGACGGCGCCACCACGCCCGTCGACGACCCCGCCACCGGCGACATCCTCTGCCATGTCGCCGACGCCGGTCCCAAGGACGCGAAGCTCGCCGAGGAAGCGGCCGTGCGGGTGCAGCAGGAGTGGGCGAGTACGGCGCCCCGGGTACGCAGCGAGATCCTGCGCCGCGCCTACGAGATCATCATCGAGCGCACCGACGAGCTCGCCCACCTGATGACGGCCGAGATGGGCAAGCCGCTCGCCGAGGCCAGGGGAGAGGTGGCGTACGCGGCCGAGTTCTTCCGCTGGTTCTCCGAGGAGGCCGTCCGTATCGACGGCGGTCTTGCCACCCTGCCCGACGGCCGCAACCGCATGCTGCTCTCGCGTCGCCCGGTCGGCCCCTGCCTGCTGATCACCCCGTGGAACTTCCCGCTGGCCATGGGCACCCGCAAGATCGGCCCGGCTGTCGCCGCCGGCTGCACGATGGTGCTCAAGCCCGCCCCGCAGACCCCTCTCTCCAGCCTTGCCCTCGCCGCGATCCTCAAGGAGGCCGGGCTGCCTGACGGCGTGCTGAACGTCGTCACCACCTCCCGTGCGGGGGCGGTGTGCGAACCGCTCCTGCGCGGCGGGCGGATTCGCAAGCTGTCCTTCACCGGTTCCACGGCCGTCGGGCAGCTGCTCCTCGCCCAGAGCGCTCAGGCGGTCGTGCGGACCTCGATGGAGCTGGGCGGCAACGCGCCGTTCGTCGTCTTCGAGGACGCCGACCTGGACAAGGCCGTGGACGGGGCGATGGTCGCCAAGATGCGCAACATGGGCGAGGCGTGCACGGCCGCCAACCGTTTCTTCGTGCACCGGTCGGTGGCGGAGGAATTCGGGCGTCGCCTGGCCGAGCGGATGGCCTCGCTGGTCGTAGGTCCGGGCACCCGGGACGGCGTCGACGTCGGCCCGCTGATCGACAGGACGGGGCGCGGCAAGGTGGAGGAGCTGGTCGCCGACGCGGTCGAGCGGGGGGCTCGGGTGCTCGTGGGCGGCCGTACTCCCGAGGGCCCCGGCTGCTTCTACCCGCCGACCGTGCTCACCGACGTCGATCCCGGCAGCCGCCTGATGGACACGGAGATCTTCGGTCCCGTCGCCGCGATCCTCACCTTCGACGACGAGGACGAGGTGATCCGCCGGGCCAACGACACCCCCTGGGGCCTGGTCGGCTACGTCTTCACCGAGGGCCTCGACCGAGCCCTGCGGGTGAGCGAACGGCTGGAGGTGGGCATGGTGGGGCTGAACACGGGTCTCGTGTCCAACCCGGCCGCCCCCTTCGGCGGCGTCAAGCAGTCCGGGCTGGGCCGCGAGGGCGGCCGGGTGGGGATCGACGAGTTCCTGGACTACCAGTACCTCGCGGTGCCCGTGAGCTGACGGCGGTCATGCCCTGACCGCGCCGCAGCACGCACCGCGAAGGGCCTCACCCGTGCCCGGTTTTCCACGCCGCCGGGCACGGTTCGGCCCGCGGCTACCGATTCTTCGAGTACATCAAAGGAAGAACATGTCGCTCCTGAAGACCATCGACACCCACCCCTCCTTCGCGCCGCACCAGTCCGGCCCGCTCCCGGAACGTCTGGTTTCCGGCGACCCCGCATTCATGACCTGGCCGCAGGACGTCGCCCGCGGGGAGATGATCCATACGGGGGTCTGGGAAGCGACGCCCGGCGAGACGCGCTCGGTCAAGGGCGAGACCTTCGAGTTCTGCCACATCCTCGCCGGCATCGTCGAACTCACGCCGGAAGGTGGCGAGGCCGTGGTCTACAAGGCGGGTGACAGCTTCGTCATGAAGCCGGGCTTCGTCGGTGTCTGGAAGACCATCGAAACCGTGCGCAAGATCTACGTGATCGTGAAGTGATGCCGGGGCTGTCGTCAGGCCAGGTGCCGGGCGGTGATCTCCGCCGCCGTCTCGGCGACGAGCCGACCCAGCTCGGGCAGCCTGTCGGCCTCGAAGCGTGAGTCGGGCAGGGAGACGGCCACGGCGGCCAGCGGGGTGTCCGCACCGTCGAGCACGGGTGCCGCGATCGCGCAGACCCCCCGTAGGTACTGGTTGTGGTTGACGGCGTAGCCACGCTCTCTCACGCGGCGGAGCTCCGCGCGCAGTTCTCCCGGATCGGTGATGGTCTCCTCGCCGTAGCCCTCCAACGTCCCCGCGGTGACCTCCTCTATCTCGGACTTCCCCAGATGGGCGAGGACGGCGTTACCGGCGGCCGTGGCGTGCAGGGGCGAGGTGTCGCCGATGGCGTGGAAGGTGCGTACGGCGTGGTCGCAGTCGACGCGGTCGACGACGACCATGCACTGCAGGGCGTCCGGTACTGACAGGTGGATGGTCTCGTTCGTCGCGTCGCGGAGCCGGATCATGGGTTCACGGGCGGCGGCGAACAGGCTGGAGCCCTGGAGTGCGGCGGGGCGTACGGCGAGGACGCGGGCGCCGATCTCCCAGCGGGTGGTGTCCTTTCGGTTGGCGCGCAGCCAGCCGGCCTCGGCCAGGGTGACCAGGCTGCGCTGCACGGTGGACTTCGGCAGTCCGAAGAGCTTCGTCAACTCCCCCACGGTCACGGGCTGATGCTGGGCGACCGCCTCCAGGACGCGCAGCGACCTGGTGACGCTCTTCATTTCCATCCGATGCCCCCTGAGACCTGTGGATTCCTGTTTCGCGCATCGTGACTCCAGCAAGGAGTCACCGCGTGGTCGTGCCGGAAGCTAGCATAGCGTTCCATAATATGGCACACCTTGGTGCGACGCGGACGCGAATCCCGATTCCCCGCGGCGATGGACAGCAACAGGGCTCTGACCGTCCCTGCCGTGCCGCGTGGTGCGGTCGCCCTGTGTCCGGCCTTCCCCCTGGCCGGGCGCAGGGCGGCGGCTGTGGTGGCGCGAAGCCGAGGGCCGGGGGGGGCGCGGGGGGGGGGGGGGGGGGGCCCGGCCCTCGGGTGACGGCGGGGCAGTCGTCTGTCGTTCAGGCGCTCAGGCGGCGCTGTGAGATCTCCGCGGCCGTGTCGGCGACGAGGCGGCCCCACTTGGGCGTCCGTTCACCGTCGTACCGCGCCTCGGGCATCGAGACGGCCACGGCTGCCAGCGGGGTGCCGTCCTCGTCGAGCACGGGTGCGGCGACGGCGCAGACGCCCGGCCGGTACTGGTTGTGGTTGACCGCGTAGCCGTCGGCGCGGATCCGGTCCAGCTCGGCGCGCAGCTCGTCAGGCTCGACGGGGGTCGTGTCGCTGAACCGCTCCAGCCCCGCCGCGACGAGTTCGTCGACGTCCCGCCTCGGGAGGTGGGCGAGAACGGCGCGCCCGACGGCGGTGGCGTGCAGAGGTGAGGTGTCGCCGATCGTGTGGAAGGTACGCACGGGGTGGTCGCAGTCGACGCGGTCGACGACGACCATGCACTGCAGGGCGTCCGGCACCGACAGGTGGATGGTCTCGTTCACCGCGTCCCGAAGGCGAACCATGGGTTCACGGGCGGCGGCGAACAGGCTGGAGCCCTGGAGTGCGGCGGGGCGTACGGCCAGGACGCGGGCGCCGATCTCCCAGCGGGTGGTGTCCTTTCGGTTGGCGCGCAGCCAGCCGGCCTCCGCCAGCGTGACCAGGCTGCGCTGCACGGTGGACTTCGGCAGTCCGAAGAGCTTCGTCAACTCCCCGACAGTCACGGGCTGATGCTGGGCGACCGCCTCCAGGATCCGGAGCGACCTGGTGACGCTCTTCATTTCCATCCGATTTCCCCCTGTTGATCCGAAAAATTTCTGCTGGACACCCTCTTGACTCCTCCCGGAAGCCACTGCCATTCTCTGTGCCAGATTCTAGCACAGCATTCCACATAGTGGCACGGCCTTCGGGGGATCCCCGGAAGTGAGCCGGACTGCGAGACGCGGCGGTTGCGAGCCACAGGTCCACGAGGGGACCTGACTCCCGCCCAAACCCTCTCGAATCGAACAGCCTCACGTCGAGGGCCCAGCATGCGCCTCGGCGATACGAAAGGAAAGTCCTGTGTCAGCTGCCAGGAAGCGCGTCGCGGTCGTCGGCGTCGGAACGATGGGCAGCCAGGCCGCCTGGCGGCTGGCGGCCCGCGGCGCCGAGGTCGTCGGATACGACCGGTTCGCCCCCGGCCACGACCGCAGCGCCGCAGGCGGTGAGACCCGGATCTTCCGCAGTGCGCACTTCGAGGACTCCCGGTACGTTCCGCTCCTCAAGCACGCCGACACCCTGTGGGAGCAGCTCCAGCAGGAGACCGGCCGTGAACTGCGCCGCCTGACCGGATGCCTGCTCATGGGGCCGACCGACCACCAGCAGATGGCCACCGTCCTTCAGTCCATCGCCGACCACGACCTCGACCACGAGGTGCTCGACGCCGACTCCCTCGCCAAGCGCTTCCCGCAGTACCGCATCGAGGACGGCGACGCGGCCGTGCTCGACCGCCGCGCCGGTGTCATCCGCCCGGAGCTGACCATCCAGACCGCCGCCCGCCGCGCCGAGCAGCTGGGCGCCGTGATCCACCGCTACAGCACGGTCCGCGAAATCGTCCCCGTCGCGGGCGGCGTGGAGATCCGCACCGACTCCGGCAGCGAGCGCTTCGACACCGCCGTCGTCACACCCGGCCCCTGGGTCAACGACCTGCTGCCCGACCTGCCGTGGGAGGTGGAAGTCCGCCGCCTCGTCAGCGCCTGGTACGTGCCCACCGACCCCGGCGCCTGGTTCGGCGAGGAGCGCCCGGCGTTCATCCGTACGGCACCCACCCACTGCTACGGCCTGCCCTCCCCGGACGGCATCTCGGTCAAGCTCGGACTTTCCCGTGCGTTGCACCGGCTCGCCGACGACCCCAACCAGCTGGACCGCACCGTACAGCCGGACGACCTGGAGATCTTCGCCGAGCTGATCGGGCGTCACCTGCCCGACCTGCACCCGGACCCGACCCGCCTCTCCGTCTACATGGAGGGCTACACCGAGAGCAGCCGCCCCCTGATCGGCCCGCTGCCCGGCGCCGAGAACGTCATCCTGCTCGCCGGGTTCTCCGGGCACGGCTTCAAGCTCTCGCCCGCCTTCGGCGACATCGCCGCGGACCTGGCGCTGGACGGCGCCTCGCCCCAGCCCATCGACTTCCTCTCCACCGTCGGCCGTACGGAGGCATGACCATGAACGACACCACGCTCTCCGTCGGCACCCTCGTTGCCGAGCCGGGCACCAAGGACCGCGGTACCGTCCCCGCCGACCTCGGCACCCTCACCGCGGACATCCCGCTGACCCTCGTCAACGGGGCTCGCCCCGGCCCCCGGGTCGTCATCACCGCGGGTGTGCACGGCGGCGAGTTCACGCCCATCGACGCCGTCGTGCGACTGGCGGAGGGGCTGGAGCCCTCCGAGGTGCACGGACAGGTGATCATCTGTCCGGTCGCCAACCCACCCGCCGTGTACCAAGGCCGGCTCAACATCTCCCCGGTCGACGGCGTGAACCTCAACCGCGTCTTCCCCGGCGACCCGGCCGGCGGCCCCACCGAACGGCTGGCCGCCTGGCTCTTCACCCACCTGATCGACGGCGCCGACGTCTACATCGACCTGCACTGCGGCGGCATCGACCAGGTCCTGCGGGACTTCGTCGGCTACCGCGTCACCGGTGACCCCGACCTGGACAAGGCGACCGCCGAACTGGCAGGCTCCTTCGGCATCGAGGACGTCATCCTCGGGCTGACGCCCGAGGGCGGCAACAGCCACGCGGCCGCCGCCCGCCGGGGCATCTCGGCGGTCCTCGTAGAGGTGGGCCAGCTCGGCCGGCGCGACGAGGCCACCGCCCTCCGCCGCGTCGACGGCCTGCTGAAGGCACTTCGCCATCTCGGCGTCCTCGACCAGGACGGTTCCACTCCGGCACCGATCCGCGAGTGGGTCTGGTCCGCCGGCGCCACCGCCGAGGCCACCGGCCTGTGGTACCCGGAGTTCTCCTTCGACGCCGAAGTCATCGGCGAAGTCGCCGAGGGCGACATCCTCGGCCGCATCATCGACCCGACCGACGGCACCGAGCACACCGTCCACGCACCGGCCGACGGCCGGATCTTCTACGGCATGCACGGCCTCACCGTCGCCCCCGGCAAGGAACTGGCCGCCCTGGCCGTCCCGTGGAACCCCGATACGGCCGCGCGAGCCGACACCCTAAGGGCCCCCGGCCTCGGTGCCGGATCAGACGAGGCGGATCCCCGCCCCTAGACCCCCCGTTTCAGCCGCCCCCCTTCCCACGTCCCCAGCCGCCCATTCTTACGGCTTGTACCACCAGGAGGCACCAAATGAAAGATGCCCGAATAGACCGCAGACTGTTCCTTCGAGGAATAGGAGGGGTCACGGCGGGTGTCGCCGCCGCGACCACCCTCTCCGCCTGTGGTACCGGCTCCAGCCGGACCGCCGGTGGGAGTGGTGGCAAGGGCGGCAAGACGGTGGTTGTCCGTGACAGCGGCGGTTCCTACGGCGCCGCGCTGCAGAAGGCGATCTACACGCCGTTCACGCAGGAGACCGGCATCCAGGTGAAGGTGCTGAACCTGGACGACGCCCCGCTGCTGGCGCAGATCAAGCAGGGCCGGCCGCAGTGCGACCTGATCAACAACTCGATGATGTCGCATCTGAAGTACGTCAAGCAGGACGCCCTGGAGGCGCTCGACCTCGACCGGATCAAGAGCGCGCAGAGCGCGAAGATCCCCGAGGCCCAGGTCACCGAGCACGCCGTCGGCCACAGCTTCTACGGCCAGTGCATCGCGTACCGCACCGATGCCTTCGGAGGCAAGAAGCCGGAGTCGTGGGCGGACTTCTGGGACACCAAGGCATTCAAGGGCGGCCGTTCGATGTGCAGCCCGGACGGTGACCTGCCGGAGCTGGAGTTCGCGCTCCTGGCCGACGGCGTCCCGCCGGACAAGCTGTACCCGCTGGACGTCGACCGTGCCTTCAAGGCACTGACCCGCCTGCGGGGCGACATCAAGAAGTTCTGGGACAGCGGCCCGCTCCCCGGCGTGCTGCTCAGCCGCCAGGAGGTCACGATGTCCACCGTCTGGGACGGCCGGATCGCCGACCTGGAGAAGCAGGGTGTCCCGGTCACCCGGCAGCTCAACGGGATGCGCCGCCAGTTCCAGGGCTACGCCATAGCCAAGGGCGCGGCCAACACGGACAACGCCTACAAGCTCATGGACTTCTCACTGCGGGCGGAGAGCCAGGCCGGCCTGGCCAAGGCATTCCCGTCGAACCCGTCGTCCCCGCTGGCCTACGAGAAGCTCACCGAGGACGAGCGCAACGCACTCGCCGGTGCGCCGAAGTACTACGACAAGGGCTTCGACACGGACGTCAACTGGTGGTTGAAGAACGAAGCGGCCGTCACCAAGCGCTGGCTGGAGTGGGCTCGTGGCTGAATTCGGTGTCGCCGCACCGTCGGTGAAGGCGGCCGGCGTCAAGCTGGCCGCCGCGACCGGCAAAGCACTGTCGGTAGTGGCCCTGCGCAAGACCTACGGCGGCGTCGTCGCCGTGGATGAGGCGTCGATGGAGATCGCCGCAGGGGAGTTCGTCACCTTCCTCGGCTCCTCCGGCTCGGGCAAGACCACGACGCTGATGATGATCGCCGGGTTCTGCGAACCCGACTCCGGCACCATCACCGTCGGCGGCCGTGACGTCACCCGCCTCGCCCCGCAGAAGCGAAACCTCGGCTTCGTCTTCCAGCAGTACCTCCTCTTCCCGCACATGACGGTCAGCGAGAACGTCGCCTTCCCGCTCACCCTGCGCGGGGTGGGCAAGGACGAGATCCGTCGGCGGGTGGGGGAGACCCTGGAGATCGCGGGTCTGTCCGGGTTCGGCGGGCGTAAGCCGCGGGAGCTGTCCGGTGGTCAGCAGCAGCGTGTCGCACTGTGCCGGGCGCTGGTCTACCGCCCGCCTGTCATCCTCATGGACGAACCGCTCGGGGCTCTGGACAAGAAGCTCCGTGACCAGCTGCAGGTGGAGATCAAGTCCATCCAGCAGGAACTCGGCCTGACCGTCATCTATGTGACGCATGATCAGGAAGAGGCGCTGGTGATGTCGGACCGCATCGCGGTGATGCGCAACGGCCTGATCGAGCAGTTCGACACACCCCGCGAGCTGTTCGAGCGGCCCAGGACGCCGTTCGTGGCGGACTTCCTGGGTGCGGCCAACTTCCTGCCCGGCCGCATCGAACAGCACACCGATGCCCACACCCTGGTCCGCCTCGACAACTCCGGCGGCCTGCTCAAGGCCCGCCGCCACGACCTCGCCACGGGCACCGAGGTGAAGGTCGCGGTGCAGCCGGGCCGGCTGCGGGCCTCGGCCGCGGACGACGGCTTCTGTTCCGGCACGGTCGAGATGGCCACCTACGTCGGCACCCTCGTCCGCGCGGGTGTGCGCATCGACGGCGGCCAGGGACCGTTGCTGCGCCTGGAGGTCCCCGCCGGCCGCGGGCCGGTTGCTGGCGAGCGGGTCGGGATCACCGCCGATCCCGAGGACATCAACCTCTTCCCCGAAGAAAAGGCGGGGTAAGCCATGGCAGCCACCCTCACCGCAGGCGCTCCCGCCCGCCCGCGCAAACTCCTCGCATCACGCAAGACCCGTGTCGGGATCCTCTACGCCCTCCCGGTCGTCATCTACCTGCTGGTGCTGTTCGTCTACCCGATCTTCTCCACGCTGCTGCTGAGTCTGAAGGACGCGGACGGCTCCTTCACCCTGCACTGGTACGCCGACGCCCTCACCGGCGTGAACCTGTCGGTGCTGTTCACCACACTCAGGATCTCCGCCGAAACAGCCGTGCTGAGCCTGGTGTTCGGGTTCGTCCTGGCCCAGGCGATCTCCCGGCTCAAGCCCGTCTGGGCGGGCCTTGCGATGCTGGTGGTAGTCGTGCCGCACTTCGTGTCCGCGCTGGTGCGCACCTACGGGTGGATCATCATGCTCGGCGACAAGGGCCTGGTGAACGAGACCCTCACCAGCATGTCGATGCCCGGCGCACCCTTCCAGCTCCTCTACAACGAGCTGGGTGTGGTCATCGGAACGACCTCGATGATGCTCCCCTACACGGTGCTCCTCCTCTACGGGGTGATGCGGGGGGTGGACCGGCGTCTGCTGGCGGCCGCCGCCAGCATGGGTGCAGGCAAGGTGACCATCTTCCGCAGGGTGTATCTGCCGCTGGTCGCGCCGGGTCTGGCCAGTGCCGGTCTGCTCAGCTTCATCCTCTCGCTGGGCTACTACATCACCCCGGCCCTGATGGGCGGACCCAACCAGACGATGATCGCCACCCTCATCAACCAGCAGGTCACCAAGGAGAACCAGTGGAACGGGGCCGCCGCACAGGGCGTCATCCTGCTGGTCCTCACCCTGGCCGGACTGCTCCTGGTCAAGGCCGTGACCTCGCTCGGCGCCAGCCGTAAGAAGAGGAGTGGGTCCTGATGGAACTGCGCAAGACCCTCACCGGGCGGATCGCCCTGACCGCCATCGCCACGCTGATCCTGCTGTTCCTGGCGCTGCCGATCGTGGTCATCCTCGTCACCTCCTTCAGCAACAACGCCTTCGCCGCCTTCCCGCCCCAGACGTGGACGCTGAACTGGTACAAGGCCCTGTTCGCCGACGGCAGCAAATGGCCGGCCGCACTCTCCCTGTCCGCGCTGGTCGCCGCCCTGAGCACCGTCTTCTCCCTCGTCATCGGGGTGACCGCGGCGACCGCGCTGGTCCGCAGTGAACTGCCGCTGCGCTCGGCGGTGTTCGCCCTGGTCCTGGGACCGCTGCTGATCCCGCAGATCGTCACCGCGCTCGGACTGTTTCTGCTGTTCGAGCCGGCCGCGATGCTGGGCAGCCCGATCGCGATCGCGCTCGGTCACACCGTGCTGGCCTCCCCCATCGCGGTGCTGATCCTGATCGCGACCCTGCGCGGCATCGACGAACGTCTGGAGGACGCCGCGGCCAGCATGGGCGCCGGCCGGCTCACCATCGCCCGGAAGATCACCTTCCCGCTGGCGGCACCCGGCATGATCGCGGCGGCGATCTTCTCCTTCATCACCAGCTTCGACGAGTTCTACATCTCCCAGTTCCTGTCCTCCGTCGACACTGTCACCCTCCCGGTGCAGGTCTACAACTCCCTCACCTTCGAGATCGACCCCAGCGTCACCGCCGTCAGCGCCATCCTCATCGCCTTCGCCATCCTCGCCCTCGGCCTCGTCGCCCTGGTCCGCTGGCTCGGCTCCGGACGACAGGACTCCCTCCTCTCGGTGGAGAACACGGTCGGCGTCGCCAACCCCGGAGGCGAAGCCGTATGACCACCGCCGCCGCTCAGACGACCGCGGCCACCGCTCAGCGGCACCTGCTGCTGAACATGACCGCCAACGGATCGCTCGGCGACGAGGGCCAAGACCTCCTCGTCGTCCGGCGAGGGGAGGGCCCGTACGTCGACGACGCCGACGGCAGGCGCTACATCGACGGTCTGTCGGGGCTGTACTGCTGCCAACTCGGCTACTCCTACGGCCCCGAGTTCGCCGAGGCCGCCGAACGGCAACTGCGCGAGCTGTGCTACAGCCCGCTGTGGACCGGCTCCGCGCACCCCACGGCGATCGAGCTCGCAGAGCGCCTGTCCCGGATCGCCCCCGTCGACATCGAGCACACCTTCTTCTCGAGCGGTGGCGCCGAAGCGGTCGAGACCGCCTGGAAGATCGCCCGCCAGTACCACGCCCTGCGCGGGGAGCCGGGACGGGTGAAGGCGATCGCCCGGCGCGGCGCCTACCACGGGCTGACCGTCGGCACCCTGTCGTTCACCGACGAACCCGGTCTGACACAGCCCTACGGCCCGCCGGCGATCGACACCAAGTTCGTGTCGAACACCAACCGCTTCGGCCTCGCACCGGAGTTCGCGGACGACGAGGTGTACGCGGCCTGGCTGCTCGCCGAGCTGGAGGCCACGATTCTGGCCGAGGGCCCGGAGACCGTAGCGATGCTCATCGCCGAACCCGTGCAGAACCGGGGCGGCTGCATCACTCCGCCCCAGGGCTACTGGCAGGGGCTCCGGGCGCTCGCCGACCGGTACGGCTTCCTGCTCGTCGCCGACGAGGTGATCACCGCCTTCGGCCGGATCGGCGAGTGGTTCGGCGGAGACCGTTACGGCGCCCGCCCGGACATGGTCACCGTCGCCAAGGGCATCACCTCGGGATACGCCCCCCTGGGCGCGACCCTCGTCGGCGCCAAGGTCACCGATGTCATCAACCGGCCCGGCGCCGTCCTCAACCACGGCTACACCTTCGCCGGGCACCCGCTGAGCACGGCCATCGCCCTGCGCAACCTGGAGATCATGGAGCGGGACCGGATCCTGGACAACGTCCGCGATCTCCAGGGCGACCTCGCCGCCCGCATGGCGGCCCTCAAGGACCTGCCGATCGTCGGCGACGTCCGCGGCACCGGGTTCTTCTACTCCTGCGAACTCGTCGGCGACCTCGACGGCGGAGGCTTCAGCGACAGGGCCCGCGCCGAACTGATCACCGACCTCATCCCGCGCCGACTGCGCGAGGCCGGCCTGCTGGCACGCGTCTACGACCGGTCCGCGCCGTTGGTCCAGATCGCGCCCCCGCTGATCAGCGACCGCGCGGTCCTCGACCGAATCGCCGCGATCATCGCAGGCGTCCTCGCCGAGGCCTCGTCCCGTATCTGACGCACGTTTTGGGAAGGAACCACATGTACTCCATCGGTCCGCTGACCGTCGCCCCCGGCGAACGCGCCCAGGGCCTGATCCCGGTCGGCACCAGCAGCTACGGCGTGGAGCTCGGCATTCCGCTGATCGTCGTCAACGGCGTCGAGGACGGCCCCGTCCTGTGTGTCGACGCGGGTGTGCACGGCGACGAGTACGACGGCCAGGAAGCCATCCGCCGTGTCCTCGCCGAGCTCGACCCGGCCACCCTGCGCGGCACGGTCGTGGGCATTCCCTGCCTGAACACCCCGGCCTTCGAGGCGGCGGCCCGCGCGAGCGGCATCGACCACCTCAACCTGAACCGGATCTTCCCGGGCGACGCGGAGGGCTCCTACTCGCAGCGCCTGGCCGCGACCTTCGTCGAGCAGGTGGTCCCCGTCGTCGACGCCGTGGTCGACCTGCACACCGGTGGCGCCTACGGTGAGATCGCCCCGCTGGTCATCCTCCAGGGCGGCTACGAGGACCTGGCGACGGACATCGCTCTCGCCGCCGGGCACGAGCTGGTCTGGAAGGGCGGCAAGTGGGGCGGCACGGTCCGCCACCCCGTCCTCGAAGCGGGCAAGCCCGCCATCACCATCGAGTGCGGCGGCGCCACGTACCGCGAGACCAACGTCGAGCACCACATGAACTCGATCCGTAACATCCTGCGCCGGCTCGGGATCATCGAGGGTGAGGCGGTGCTGCGGGAGACCTACACGACCGTCTCCGGCACCTTCGCCCGCTCCGCCGCCGGCGGCTTCTTCGTCGCGCACGCCGAGCCGGGGGAGACCTGCAAGGAAGGCGACCTGATCGCCACCATCACCGACCACTACGGCACCACACTGGAAGAGGTCCGCGCGCCGCAGGAAGGCATCGTGCTCTGGGTACGCCGCATCCGCACGGTCCGCCCCGGCGACGAGGTCGTCATCTTCGGCGAGGTGCTGGGAGAGATCCGGCCATGAGCGACGCGACGCAGCCGACCGAGCTGCTGATCGACGGCAAGCAGGTCCCCGCCACCGACGGCCGCACCTTCACCGTCCTCGACCCGTCGAACGGCACGGCGATCGCCCAGGTGGCACTGGGCGGCAAGGCGGACGTGGACGCCGCGGTGGCCGCCGCCCGTACGGCCTTCACCTCCCCCGAGTGGGCCGGGATGCGGGCCGCCGACCGCGGCCGGATCCTGTACCGGATCGCGGAGGCCATCCGCTTCCAGGGCGAGCGACTGGCGCGGCTGGAGAGCCAGGACGTCGGCAAGCCGCTGCGCCAGGCGAAGAACGACGTCGAGGCGGCGGCCCGCTACTTCGAGTTCTACGCGGGCGTCGCCGACAAGCTCGGCGGCTCGACCGTTCCGCTCGGGCCCGGCCTGATCGACTACACCGTGCGGGAGCCGATCGGGGTCTCCGGTCAGATCATCCCGTTCAACTACCCGCTGCAGAACACCGCGAGGGGCTCCGCCCCCGCGCTGGCCGCGGGCTGCACGGTGGTGCTCAAGCCCTCTCCGGAGGCGCCGCTCACCCCGCTGGAGATCGGCAGGATCGCCCTGGAGTGCGGTCTCCCGCCGGGCGTGCTGAACGTGGTCCCCGGTGACGGCGAGACCGGCGCGGCCCTCGCCGGGCACCCGGACATCGACCAGGTGACCTTCACCGGCTCGGTGCCGACCGGCATCAAGGTCGCGCAGGCCGCCGCCGCCAACGTGGTGCCCTCGGTGACGGAACTGGGCGGCAAGTCCCCGGTCGTCGTCTTCGCCGACGCCGACTTCGACGCGGCGCTCGGTGCCGTCGCCGCCTCCGCCTTCGGCAATGCCGGACAGACCTGTTCGGCCGGCACCCGGCTGCTGGTCCAGCGCGGTGCCGAGGAGTTCCTGGACAAGCTCGTCGCGCACGCCTCCTCCCTCAGCGTCGGCCCCGGACTCAGCGATCCGGACGTCGGCCCGCTCGTCGCCGCACGGCAGCGGGACCGGGTCCTCGACTACCTGGAGGTGGCGCGGGCGGAGGGCGCGGTGGCACGGGCCGGCGGAAGCGCCCCCGCCGACCCCGAGCTGGCCGACGGCTACTACGTGCGGCCGACCGTCCTGACCGGAGTGGACAACCAGGCCCGGTGCGCCCGCGAGGAGATCTTCGGCCCCGTGGTCACGGTCATCGAGTTCGACACCGTCGACGAGGCCCTCCAGATCGCCAACGACAGCCCGTACGGCCTCGCCTCCTATGTGTGGACCCGCGACATCGACAAGGCGATGCGTCTGGCCGAGGGCATCCGCGCCGGCCAGGTCTACGTCAACGCCACCGGAGTCGGCACCGGCGTCGAGCTCCCCTTCGGCGGCTACAAGCACAGCGGCTGGGGCAGGGAGAAGGGCCTCGAAGGACTGGCGAGCTACCTGCAGACCAAGAACGTCTGCATCGGGTTCGGAAACCGGTCATGAGATACCGCACGCTCGGAGAGCGCGGCCCGGTCGTCTCGGTGGTCGGCGTGGGCGGCAACAACTTCGGCAGCCGCCTCGACGAGGACGGCACGAAGGCCGTCGTCCACGCCGCCCTCGACGCCGGGATCACCCTGTTCGACACCGCCGACATGTACGGCGGATGGGGCGATCGGGGCGGCCTCCGCGGCGACGGTGAGCGGCTCCTCGGGGCCGCGCTCAAGGGCCGCCGCGACGAGGTGGTGCTGGCCACCAAGTTCGGCATGGAGATGAGCCGGGAAGCCGACCTCTACGGTCCGCGCGGGGCCCGCCCCTACATCCGGTACGCCGTCGAGGCGTCGCTCAGCCGGCTCGGCACCGACCGGATCGACCTGTACCAGTACCACGAGCCCGACGGCGTCACACCGCTGGAGGAGACGGTCGCCGTGCTCCGGGAACTGGTCGACGAGGGCAAGATCCGGTACATCGGCTGCTCCAACCTCCCGGCCGAACAGATCACGGACGCCTTCGTGTCCACCCAGGAGCGCTACCACCTGCTCGACCGCGGCGCGGAACAGGATCTGGTCCCTGCCTGCCTGCGCCACGGCCTCGGCCTGCTGCCGTACTACCCGCTGGCCAACGGCCTGCTCAGCGGGAAGTACCGCCGCGGCGAGGAGCCCCCGGCCGGCAGCCGCCTGGCCTCGCGACAGGGCTGGCTCACCGACGCGGCCCTCGACAGGACCGAGGCGCTGACCCGATACGGCGCCGACCGCGGCCTGACCCTCCTCCGGGTCGCGGTCGGCGCACTGGCGGCCCTGCCCGCCGTCGGCTCCGTCATCTGCGGAGCCATGACCCCGCAACAGGTCGCCGCCAACGCGGCGGCGGCCGACTGGATACCCGGCACGGCCGACCTGGCCGAGCTGGACGCGATCGTCGCCCCCGGCGAACGCGTCGTCTGAAGCCCCACCCCTTCCGAAAACCCGCGACCCCGAGGCTGGACACCATGCGAGAGATCGTCACCTTCGACGCCTACGCCACCCTGATCAACTTCGAGCTCGGTCCCACCACCCTGAAGGTCCTGGAGGACCGGCTCGACCTGGACAACCTGGACGTCGACGAGTTCCTCGACGACTTCCGCGTGATGCGCTTCCAGGCCGTCCTGGAGGCCTACCGCCCGTACCACGAGGTCCTGCACTCCAGCCTGCGCAACGCCATGCGCCTGCACGGCCTGGAGTACCGGGAGACCGACGGCGAGGCCCTCGTGGACGCCGTGCCCACCTTCGGTCCCTGGCCGGAGGTCCCGGAGGCCCTGCGGCAGCTCAAGACCAAGTACGAGATCGCCATCATCTCCAACTCCGACGACAACCTGATCGCGCGGAACGTCGAGAACATCGGCGTCGAGTTCGACTACGTCATCACCGCCCAGCAGGCCGGCGCCTACAAGCCGGACCGCCAGACCTTCAAGCACGCATTCCGGACCATGGGTGTCGAGTCGTCGCAGGTCATCCACGTCGCCCAGGGCTGGGAGTACGACCACATCCCGACCCGTGACCTCGGCCTGAAGCGCCGCGTGTGGATCAACCGCTACGGCCGCAAGGGCAGCGCCGACTACCAGCCCTACGACGAGCTGCCCGACCTGTCGGGCCTGCCGAAGCTGCTCGGCTGCTGACTGACGGCTCACCGGCGAAAGACACCGAGAACACTGAGGACGCACGCCATGAAGCAGATCCCCTACTGGATGGACACAGCCCCCGCCCTGCCCGACCGTTCCGGGAAGGACCTGCCCGACGAGGCGGATGTGGTGGTGATCGGCGGCGGCCTCACCGGCCTGTCCACCGCCTACCACGCCGCCCGCAAGGGGGCCCGGGTCGTCCTCGTCGAGAAGGACCAGGTCGGTTCGGGCGCCTCCGGGCGCAACGGCAGCCACTGCAACCCCGGCATCACCATCAGCCCGGCCCAGGCACGCAAGCGCTACGGGCAGGAGCGTGCGCGCGAGCTCTACGACGCGTTCCTCGTCGCCGTGGACCTCGTCGAGGAGATCGCGGTCAAGGAGAAGATCGACTGCGACTTCCACCGTGCCGGGCGCCTCGGCCTGGTCTGCAAGCCCCAGCACCTTGAGGGCATGCACGCAAAGCAGCGCGACCTGGCCGAGAACTTCGGCCACGAGACGGTCGTCCTGAGCAAGAGCGAGCTGCGCGCCGAGCTGGGCTCGGACTACTACCACGGCGCTCTGCTCGACCCGCTGGGCGCGGCCCTGCACGTGGGCAAGTTCGTCGTCGGCCTGGCAGACGCCGCCGAGCGTGCCGGTGCCGAGATCCACGAGCGCAACGCCGCCACCGGCCTCACCCGCCTCCCTGGCGGCGGCTTCGTGGTGGAGACCATGCACGGCACCATCCGTGCCAAGCAGGTGATGGCGGCGACGGATGCCTACACCGACAATTCGATGCCGTGGTTCCGCAAGCGGCTGATCAACGTCGGCAGCTTCATCATCGTCACCGAACCGCTCGGGGAGGCGCGCGCCAAGGAGCTCATCCCCAACGGCCGCCTGCTGGTTGCCCACAAGAACGTCGGCAACTACATCCGTCTCACCCCGGACAACCGCCTCGCCTTCGGCGGCCGGGCCCGTTTCGCCCCGTCCAACCCGGCCTCCGACGTCAAGAGCGGTGACATCCTCAAGCGGGAGATGACCGAGATCTTCCCGCAGCTGGCGGGGGTGCGCATCGACTACGTGTGGGGTGGCATGGTCGGCTTCTCCTGGGACCGCATTCCGCACGCGGGCGAGGTCAACGGCCTCTACTACTCCATGGGTTACTGCGGCCACGGGGTCCAGATGGCCACGTACATGGGCCGCGCGGTCGCCGAGATGATGGACGGCAACCCGGAGGCCAACCCGATGCGTGGCTTCGGCTTCCCGAAGGTGCCCGTCCCCTTCTACAACGGCACTCCCTGGTTCCTGCCGTTCGGCGGCGCCTACTACAAGGCGAAGGACCGCCTGCTCTGAGCAGGCACCGACACCGGTGACACCACGGGGGCCTTCCGCACGGCCGCGCGGAAGGCCCCCACTCATGCCTCCCGAGAGAGCCCAAGCCCCATGAACGTCGTCACGCGCATCGAGCACGATCTGCTGGGCGATCGGGACGTTCCCGTCGATGTCTATTGGGGTGTTCACACCCTGCGGGCCACGGAGAACTTCCCGATCACCGGGACGCCGATCTCCGCCCACCCTCACCTGATCGACGCCCTGGCCGCCGTCAAGGAGGCCGCCGCTCTCGCCAACGAGGAGCTCGGTCTGCTGGAGCCGGAGAAGGCCGCCGCCATCGTCGCCGCCTGCCGCGAGATCCGCTCCGGCCGGCTGCACGAGCAGTTCGTCGTCGACGTCGTCCAGGGCGGCGCGGGCACCTCGACCAACATGAACGCCAACGAGGTCGTCGCCAACCGGGCGTTGGAACTCCTGGGGCACGCCAAGGGCGAATACCAGTACCTGCACCCCAACGAGGACGTCAATCTCGGTCAGTCCACGAACGACGTCTACCCGACCGCCGTGAAGGTCGCGACGGTGTTCGCGGTGCGCGGGCTGCTCAAGGCGATGTCCGCGCTCCAGGACTCCTTCGCCCGCAAGGCCGTCGAGTTCCGTGACGTGCTCAAGATGGGCCGTACGCAGCTGCAGGACGCGGTACCGATGACCCTCGGTCAGGAGTTCTCCGCGTACGCCGTCATGATCGACGAGGACCGGTCCCGTCTGGCCGAGGCGGTCGAGTTGATCCATGAGATCAACCTGGGCGCCACGGCCATCGGCACCGGCCTCAACGCCCCCGCCGGTTACGCCGAAGCGGCCCGTCGCCACCTCGCCGACATCACCGGCCTCCAGCTGGTCACCGCCGCCAATCTGGTCGAGGCGACCCAGGACTGCGGGGCATTCGTGCAGATGTCCGGCGTGCTCAAGCGGATCGCCGTCAAGCTCAGCAAGAGCTGCAACGACCTGCGCCTGCTGTCGTCCGGGCCGCGCGCGGGCCTGAACGAGATCAACCTGCCTCCGATGCAGGCCGGTTCGTCGATCATGCCCGGCAAGGTCAACCCGGTGATTCCCGAGGTCGTCAACCAGGTCGCCTTCGAGGTCATCGGCAACGACGTCACCATCACCATGGCCGCCGAGGCCGGACAGCTCCAGCTCAACGCCTTCGAGCCGATCATCCTGCACAGCCTCTCGAAGTCGATCACCCATCTGCGGGCGGCCTGTCTGACGCTCGGCGAGCGCTGTGTGGACGGCATCACCGCCAACACCGAGGCGCTGCGCAGGACGGTGGAGAACTCCATCGGCCTGGTGACCGCGCTGAACCCGCACATCGGGTACACGGCGGCCACCGACATCGCCAAGGAGGCCCTCGTCAGCGGTCGGGGCGTGGCCGAACTCGTCCTGGAGAAGGGCTTGTTGCCCGCCGACACCCTCGCCGGCCTGCTGCGGCCCGAGGTCGTGGCCGGCAGCGGCCAGGTAGCGCCCTGACGGCCGCCGGCACCCGTACCGGCCCGCTCGCGACTGAAGAGGAACGAACATGAGACTACAAGGTGTGAACGCCGTGATCACCGGAGCGTCGAGCGGCATCGGTCAGGCCGTGGCCTCCCACTTCCGCCGCGAGGGTGCCAACCTGCTGCTCACCGGACGGCGGCCCGAGCTGCCCGAGGGGCACCCGGACGATTTCTACCTCCCGGGCGACCTCAACGACGAGGGCTTCGTCTCCGAACTCGCCGCCGGAGCGGCGGAGCACTTCGGGGACGTGGGAGTGGTCGTCCTCTGCCACGGACTTCAGAAGTCCGGCCCGCTCTCGGAGACGACCGCCGATGACGCACGCGACCTGCTCCACAGCAACCTCCTGAGCGCCTTCCTGGTCATGAAGCACCTGATGCCGCTGGCTCCCTGGTCCGGAGGGTCGATGGTGTGCGTCAGCTCTCGCCTCGGGATGGTGGGCATGCCCAACCAGACCTTGTACTCCGCCGCCAAGGGTGGCCTCATCGCGCTCGCCCGCGGCGCTGCCATCGAATGGGCGCCTCGCGGCATCCGAGTCAACGTGGTGGCGCCCGGTCTGACCATGACGCCGATCATCGAGGCCTCGTTCCAGCGACGTCCCGACCCTGCTGCCTACCGGCGCGTCAGAGAGGACTCCATCCCGCTCCGCAGGCTCGCCGCACCCGAGGAGGTCGCCGACGCGGTTCTCTTCCTCGCCTGTCCGGAGTCCTCGTATGTCACCGGTGCCGTCCTTCCCGTGGACGGAGGCTACACAGCGTTCTGAGCCCCACGGCGCGGGCGCCCGTCATGGCAGGGCCTGACCGCGCGTCACGGCGATCACCAGTCCGCGTCGCTCCATTGGTCCAGCAGCGATTCGGCCATGTCCGCGGCTGGTTCGGCCGACGTGCTGTGGAGCGACTGCTCGGTCCAGATCACCTTGCCCCGGGGCAGGTAGCGGGTGCCCCAGCGCTGCGTGAACTGGGCGACGAGGAACAGGCCCCGCCCGCCCTCGTCGGTGTCGGCAGCCCGGCGCAGGTGTGGTGAGGTGCTGCTGCCGTCGGCGACCTCACAGATCAGGCTGGTGCCGTCCCGGAGGATCCGCAGCCGTCTTGGCTCGGCGCCGTAGCGGATGGTGTTGGTGACCAGTTCGCTGATCACGAGTTCGGTTGCGAAGGTGAGCTCCTCCAGCCCCCACTCCGCCAGGCGGCGGGCGACATCGGCTCGGATCCCGGCGACGGCGGCCGGGTCTGCGGGCACTTCCCAGTCGGCGACCAGGGAGGGGTCCAGCAGGTGGGTCCGGGCGACGAGCAGGGCGATGTCGTCGCTCGGGCGGGCCGGCAGCAGGGCGTCGAGTACCGCCTGGCACGTTTCGTCCGGGGTCCGGCCAGGGCCTGCCAGGGCCTCGCGCAGCATGTCGAGACCGGTGTCGATGTCCCGGTTACGGTCCTCGACGAGACCGTCGGTGTACAGGACCAGCTGGGAGCCCTCGGGCAGGGTGAGTTCGGCGCTCTCGAAGGGCAGGCCGCCGCCCAGCCCCAGCGGTGGGGAGACAGGCACCCGCACCTGCTCGACCGTGCCGTCCGGGTGTACCAGGGCTGGTTCCGGGTGCCCGGACCTGGCAAGCGAGCACCGCCCGGCCACCGGGTCGTAGACCGCGTACAGGCAGGTCGCTCCCGTGATTCCGCCGCTGTCGTTCCGCTCGTCGTCGTCCCCTTCGCTGTCGACCCGGGTGACCAACTCGTCCAGATGCCTGATCAACTCGTCCGGTGGGAGATCGAGGGAGGAGAAGGTGCGCACCGCGGTGCGCAGCCGGCCCATGGTGGCCGCGGCGTGCAGGCCGTGGCCGACGACGTCGCCCACGACCAGCGCGACCCGGGCCCCGGGCAGCGGGATGACGTCGAACCAGTCGCCGCCCACGCCGGCCCGGGCGGGCAGATAGCGGTGGGCGACCTCGACGGCGGACTGGTCGGGCACGGATCGTGGCAGCAGACTGCGCTGCAGGGTGACGGCGAGGGCGTGCTCGCGGGTGTAGCGGCGGGCGTTGTCGATGGCCACCGCCGCACGGGCGGCCAGCTCCTCGGCGAAGGCCAGGTCCTCTTCTTCGAAGGCGTCCTGCTCCACACGCCAGAAGTTGACCATCCCCAGCACCACGCCGCGGGCTTGCAGCGGCACGGTGATCAGGGAATGGAGACCGGCATCCAGGATGCGCCGGGCGCGTTCGGGGGCCTGGGCCCGCCAGCCGTGCGAGGCGGTCAGGTCGGAGACCATCACGGGTCGGCCGTGCTGGACGCTGACGGCAGTGGGGTTGCCGGGCAGGAAGCGGATGAGCTCGCCCACCGGGTAGAGCGGCCTGGCCCCCTTCACCCCGTGTACCGCCGTGCGGCGCATCTCAGGGCTTGGCCCGACCGGTTCGTCACCCTCCAGGACCGGATCCTGAAGGTCGACCGTGACGACCTCGGCGAATCGGGGGACCGCCACGGCGGCCAGTTCCTCGGCGGTGCGCTTCACGTCCAGCGTGGTGCCGATGCGCACTCCCGCTTCGTACAGCAGGCGGAGCCGTTCTCCGGTCACGGCTGCCCGGCCCGCCAGGGCCTGCAACTCCGTGGTGTCGCGCAGCGTGGCCACACTGCCACGCCGGCCGCCGTGCCCGTCCACGGGCCGGATGTTGAGCGCGAGCAGTCGGTCACCGGCCAGATGGATCTCGTCAGTGACGGTCCGGCCCGAGCGGAGCAGCTCCGTGGTCCCTGCTTCCAGTCCCAGTTCCGTGACGCGGCGCTGCTCGGCGTCCGCGGGCAGTTCCAGCAGCCGTCGTGCCTCGTCGTTGGCCAGCAGCAGCAGCCGTCCGTCGCCGCCGACGATCAGGACCCCCTCCCGCACCGCGTGCAGCACCGCGTCGTGGTGCTCGTACATCCGGGTCATCTCGGCCGGGTCCAGACCGTGTGTCTGGCGACGCAGACGCCGCGACACCAGTGCGGTACCAGCCGTGACCAGGGCCAGTGCGCCGCCGACGGAACCGAGCAGGAGCGGCATCTGGTGCCGCACGACGGCGTTCACGCTCTTGACCGTGACCCCGACCGACACAAAGCCGACGATCCGCTCCCCACCGGTGTCGAAGACCGGAACCGTGGATTCCACAGCCAGGCCGAGGCTGCCTTCGAAATCCTGGGTGAAGGGCCGGCCGGCAGCCGCCCCCTCGCGAAGGCCGAAGACATGTTCCCCGATCAGTCTCGGGTCCGGGTGGGTCCAGCGGTATCCCCGAGGATCGATCGCGACGACGAAGTCGACGCCCGTCAGCTCACGTGTCTCCTCCGCCCGGGGCTGCAGTACCGCGGTCGGGTCGGCCGACTTCATCGCTGCAACCGTCCCGGGGGCACGCGCGAAGGTCTGGGCGACCCCCAGCGAGAGCTGGCGGGCTTCCTGCGTGCTCGTGTACCGGGCTTGCAGGACGAGCGCCACGCCCGCCGCGGCGGCGAACAGGACGACCAGCACCAACTGCCAGAGGAACACCTGCCCTGCCACGCTGCGCGCGTTCAGCACGGAACGCGCCCGGGGCCCCGGCGACGGGGCGGCGGGTTCTCGGAGTCGATCCCCGCGGTCGCGTGGCGTGGAGGGGGACACCGTACGCGGATGCCGACCGCCGAAGAGACCGGACAACCGATCAGTGACGCTTTTCCTCTTCACGGGACGTTCCTCCGGCGCGGTGCACGGGGCGGTGGCATCGGGAGGGCGAGGTCACGCGGGCCGGGGCCGGCTCCCGCCGTGTCAGGGCCGCGCCCATTTCTGCCAGCGCTTGGTCACGGCTTCCAAGTTCTTCACCCACCAGTCGACGTCGAGGTCGAAACCGGTGTAAAGGTGCTCCGGGGAGCTGGCCAGGTCAGCGGCCTCTCTGGGCAGGTACCTGTAGGCGGCGGGCACGACCGGGCCCATGGGATAGGCCTTGGCGAAACCGGACTGCACCTCGGGGCGCAGGGCGAAGTCGATGAGCCGGTAGGCGGCGTCGACGTTACGTGCGCCCTTGGGGATGCCGAAGCCGCTGCTCTGGCGACGGGCGCCGTTCCACTGGTACGCCAGCGGTGTGCCCTGCTTGATGAGCGCGTTCGGGCGGCCGTGCCAGACGCTGGAGAGCAGGACCTCTCCGCGTTCCAGCAGGTCACCCGGCGTGGCCCCGTCGACCCAGAATTCCCGTACGTCGTCCCTTACGGCGTCGAGGACGCGGAAGGCGCGGTCGATGTCGAGGGGATAGAGCCGGTCGAGGGTGACTCCGTCGGCGAGGAGGGCGAACTCCAGCTCCGGCGGGCCCGCGTCCGGGCTCTGCAGGGCCCGGCCGCCCGGAAACGCGCCCGTGTCCCAGAAGTCCGCCCATGACCGGGGCGCTCTCCCGTCGAACTGGTCGGTTCGGTAGGCCATGACGCTGGCCCAGTAGTTCTTGCCGATGCCGTGGGAGGCGAGCAGGGAGTCGGCGATGCCGGCGTTCCTCGCGTTCCCCAGCCGGTCGTAGTCGAGCTCCAGCGTGGCGTCGGCCCTCGCGAAACGAGCCAGCGCGCTCATGTCGATGTCGATGAGGTCGAACTGCGGCCGGCCCTCCTTGATCTGCGCGAGCATCTGCGCGTACCGGGGGATGTTGACCACATCGACCTCGATACCGGTCTCTTTGCTGAATGGCTCGTAGACCGCCTTGCGGTTTGCTTCACCGTAGGCGCCGCCGATGTCGCGGACGACGAGCGTCTTGCTGCTCCTGGGGGCGTCGCCGCTGTTTCGGGCACGGTCACCGCATGCGGTGATGGACGTGACGGCGATGCCTGCCGCGGCTCCGCCGATCGCGCGCAGGATTGCCCTGCGGCCGATCCTGACGTCCGTCACGTCTGCCTCCCGCGAAGCCGGGTTGCGGTGCCCACCGGCGGGACTGTTCACGGGGGCGCCGCCAAGGCTTTGCTGCAGAGGCGCAAGCCGGATTATGGGCCAGCCGGGTCGGGTTTGTCCGGTCACGTCATGGTAAAGCCATCCGTCGAGGATGGCGTGATCTGTACCCCGAGCTCATCCGTTGAGAATTCACTACCGAGGTAGATCAAGTTAGGCTTGCCTTATGTGCTGGCCAGGTCCCCTCGCCTCCATGGCGCACAGTCCTCAGGGCACCCCCGCTCTCGCATGACAGGACCCCATGCGTTCGACCTTCCGCGGTCTCGCTTGACGCTTGCTCTCACCCCGCTGCCGGCCGGCTGTTTCGTGGCCGGCGAAGAGGGATCCGGTTCGGGCAAGGAAGGCGGGTCGGCCGGATGGCTGCGGGTCGCTCTCGCGGTGCCGCCGGTGCAGGTGCTGTCGCCCTACAGCAACGACGCCACCGTGCTGAGCAAGCTCTCCGTGGCCGAAGGACTCACCGCCCTGGACGAGAACGGCGCCGCCGTGCCCGTGCTGGCGAAGTCCTGGAAACACGCCGACGCCACCACCTGGACCTTCGAGCTGCGCGAGGCCACCTTCCAGGACGGCACGCCGGTGACCGCCGAGTCCGTGGTCAACGCCCTCGGCCACGCGAACGCAGCCGAGCCCAAGCCCCGCGTCCTCAGCGATGTCGCCCTCACCGTGAAGGCGGAAGACGCCGACACGGTCACCATCGGCACCAAGGACGCCGACCTGGTGCTCCCGCTGCGCCTGGCCAGCCCGGCGCCGGCCGTCCTGGCCGGCAAGGCGTACGGCAAGGGCGGCACGGTCAGCCCGATCGGCACCGGGACCGGCCCCTTTAAGATCACGAAGCTCACCGGCAAGTCAAAGGCGCCAATGCCCTGCGCGGCGGCGATGTCAACATCGCCGAGTGGATTCCCACCGCCCAGGCGAAGCTGCTGGACGCGAAAGCCCGTCACGAGGTGCCGTCCGTACGGACCGACAGCCTCGTCCTCAACACCGGCGGCGGCCTCTTCACCGATCCGGCACTGCGCGCGGCCGCCGCGAGGCCGTCGACGGTTCGGCGCTCGTCGACTCGGTCTTCGGCGGGTTCGCCGACCCCGCGCAGGGTCTTTCGGGCCCGCCGTGTCATGGGCGGTGCCCGCCGACCAGCGCGTCCAGGTCACCGGCCGGGCCAAGCCCGCGACCCCCGCACAGGTCAAGGCCGAGACGAAGGGCAAGACCCGTGCCCCGAGATGGCCCAACTGGCAGCAGGCATCAGGGGTTTCGCACCTCTCCTTGTATCTCACGGCGACGATACCGACGCGCCGGCGCGCTGGATCAGCCAGGTCGGCGGCGTCGACCTGCCCCACCTGCACGCCTTCACCCGAGGTCTGGAGCGAGACCTCGACGCCGTAATCGCCGCCCTCACGCTTCCTTACAGCAACGGCTCCACCGAGGGTGTCAACACCAAGACCAAACGGATCGCGCGCCAGATGCACGGACGGGCAGGCTTCTCCCTGCTCCGCCACCGCATCCTCCTCGGATAACGGCACGCTCCGTCACCACCGAATATGAGACAGGGCCAATTTAACGGCTGATCTTGATTGTTGATGGTCAGTTGTTGCTCGGGGTCAGGCGTCCCTCGAAGGCGATCTGGAACGCGTTGAGGGGTGCTTTCCAGCGCATGGTCCACCTCTTGCGGCCCTTCCCGGTCGGGTCCAGGCTCATCAGTGCCATGTAGATGCACTTGAGGGCGGCGGCCTCGTTGGGGAAGTGCCCGCGGGCGCGAACAGCTCGGCGGATGCGTGCGTTGACGCTCTCGATCGCGTTCGTGCTGCAGATGACCTTGCGGATCTCGACGTCGAAGGAGAGGAAGGGCACGAACTCGGCCCAGGCGTCGGACCACAGCTTCACGATCGCCGGATACTTGTGGCCCCATGCCTCCTGGAACTCCAGGAAGCGTTCCGTGGCGGCGTCCTCGCTGGGAGCGGTGTAGACCGGTTTGAGTGCCTTGGCGACCTTGTCCCAGTCCTGACGGGCGGCGTAACGGAACGAGTTCCGCAGCAGATGCACCACACACGTCTGGACGATCGTGCGAGGCCAGACGGTCTCCACGGCCTCGGGCAGACCCTTGAGCCCGTCACAGACCAGCATGAGCACGTCGTCCAGACCGCGGTTCTTGAGCTCGGTGAACACGTGCAGCCAGTACTTTGCTCCCTCTGTCAGCGGCCAGTTAGATTTCCCCACGCGCGGCCACTTCGTCTCCCCACCACGGCCACTTCAATTCCCCACTGGCGGCCACTTGGTGTACGCAGCGTGACGTCATCCCCGGCGGTGTTCGCCCCACCACGGCAGGATCGGAGGCAGGTCGCTGAGGCCGCGGACCGGCCGCTTCGGCATCGGCGACTCCCCATCATCCCCGTCCCACCGGCGCGCGTACTGGTCCGGGAGGGTGCCCCAGCCCCAGTAGGGAACCGGGCGGTCGGGCACCTCGCCGAGTTCCTCAAGGGGATCAATACGCTTCTCCGCCACCGTGCACAGGTGCGCCCAGTCATCGCCCATGTCGAAGACATAGGCGAACTGTTCGCCAGCCTGCAGCCTGCTCAGCTTGGTCACATGGCCGTCCACGGTGCCGTCCGGGGCCTCGCCGTCCCACCAGTCCAGGGGGCTGATGTGGGTGGCGCCGGACAACGTGAACAGGTGCAGGTGAGACAAGTCCCAGCGCGCGAAGGCGAGATCGATGGCCGAGGCGAGCTGCGCGAAGGAGTGCGACCGAGCAGCGGCGAACACCCGGCCGGGACGCGGCCAGAGGTCCGCACCGTGACCGGAAACCAACTCCACCCGGATCGACAGCCAGGTACGAGCCACGTCAAAACCCCCTCTGCCAGATTCGCGAGCCGACACCGAGGCTACTGACTGTGACAGCCGACTGGGGAATCGAGCTGACCGTACATGGGGAATTTCTAGGTTCAGGCCGCGATTCCGTGAATCCCCAGGTCATCGCCCGACTGCGGGAACGTTTCTTGTGGGGATTGCCCTGGCATGGGGGTTGTGGCGGTCGAGGATGTGCTGTTTCCCGGGATCGATGTGCGAGTCA
Source organism: Streptomyces griseiscabiei (assembly GCF_020010925.1). Taxonomy (NCBI): domain Bacteria; kingdom Bacillati; phylum Actinomycetota; class Actinomycetes; order Kitasatosporales; family Streptomycetaceae; genus Streptomyces; species Streptomyces griseiscabiei. Next base: position 3,906,496 of record NZ_JAGJBZ010000002.1, read on the forward strand.
CGGCGGTGCACGTCACTGCAGAGAGAGTCGCCGTCGAGGCCACGTCATGCGGGCGACCACCTCCCTGTCCAGACTGCGGCTGTCCGGGACGTCGCGTGCACTCTCGATACGTGCGCCGGATAGCCGAACGCCCGGCTGCGGGACGGCCGTTGGCCATCTCGCTCAGCGTGCGTCGGTTCTTCTGCGACCGGCCCGAGTGCCGCCGGCGGACGTTCGTCGAGCAGGTCTCGGAGCTGAGCGAGCGGTACCGGCGTCACAGCGTCGGGCTGCGGCGATGGATGCAGGCCATCGCAACGTTCCTGGGCGGACGCCCAGGTGAACGCCTGTGCCAGGCCCTGCAGTTACCCACCGGCCGCACCTACCTGCTGGGGTTGCTCACTGCCCCGGCAGTGCCCGAGCGGTCGCCTCGGGTGCTGGGTGTTGACGAGTTCGCCTTCCGCAAGGGCTGGCGTTACGGCACCGTCCTGGTCGACATCGAGGCGGCCCAGGTCGTGGACGTCCTGCCGGACCGGGACGCGGTGACCTTCGCTGCCTGGCTGCGTGAACACCCCGGCGCGGAGATCATCTGCAGGGACCGGGCCAGCGCCTACTCCAAGGCCGTCCGCGACGCCGCCCCCGGCGCTCAGGAGGTCGCCGACCGATGGCACCTGCTGCACAACCTCTCCTCCGCGGTCGAGAAGACATGCCACCAGCACCGCCCCTGCCTGCGCAAACAGGCCGAAGCCGACCAAGACGCAAAGCCCAGGCGGATCATCAATCCGCTTCCTCCGCCGACTCTGCCGCCCACAAAGATGGCCGTCCGTACCGTCGACCGGTACTCGGACATCCACCGCCTGCTGGCACAGGGGCACACCATCTCCGAGATCGCCCGGCGACTGCACCTGGACCGCAAGACCGTCCGCCACTTCCGCGACACCGGCCTCGACGAGCTGCTGGCCTCCGCCCGGTGCGGCCGCCCCAAGGGAGTGCTGGAGCCGTTCACCGCCTACCTCACCGAACGGTTCACCGACGGCGTGACCAGCCCGACCGACCTCTTCCGCGAGATCCGCCAACGCGGCTACCAGGGCAGCGATCTACCCGTGCGCCGTTACGTGGCCGGACTCAAGACCGGGACCGTCGAACCCGCCCGCGGAGCCATCCCGAGCCCACGCAAGATCACCACTTGGATCATGGTTCCCCGCAGTGCCCTGAAGCACCAAGAGGAGGACGAACTCCTCAAAGTCCGGCTGGCGTGCCCGGACATCGCCCGGGCCTGCGACCTCGCCTGGACCTTCCACGACCTGGTCCAACACCGGCGCGGTCACCGGCTCTTGGAGTGGGTCCGCCAAGCCGAGCACGACGCACCCGCCCCGGTCTTGTCCTTCGCGCAGAGTCTGTGCCTCGACCTCGACGCGGTCACCGCCGGCCTCACACTGCCGTGGAGTTCGGGCATCGTCGAAGGCCACGTCAACCGCATCAAGACCATCAAGCGGACCATGTACGGCCGAGCCTCGTTCCGCCTCCTCCGCACCCGAATCCTGCTCCGATCATGATCTGCGGATTCACGGAATCGCGGCCTGAACCTAGAAATTGCCGTCGCCCACAACAGGTTCCGAGCATTGCTCCCGCTGCGCTCTGTTGATCGCCGCCGGCGACAATCCGGAACGGCTGGCCAGCGAAGCATCGTTCGCTGCTCTATGCGGCGTCAGCCCGGTCGAGCAGTCTTCCGGAAAGACGCAGCGACGGAGACTGAACCGCGGAGGAAACCGGCAGGCCAACGCTGCCCTCTACCGCATCGTCATCACTCGCCTTCGCCGTGACACCCGCACACGTCTCTACCTTGAGCGACGGACCAAGCATGGAATGTCGAAACGCGAGATCACCCATTGCTTCAAACGCTACGTTGCTCGCGAGATCTACGGTCAGATCCAGCGGACGCCAACTCTTGGAGTCCCGTCTGCTGCTGCTTGACGCAACATAGGGGCATCTTGAACGTGCACAAGGACCGCCGACTGAGGGAGTTCATCGACACCCACGCCTGGATCACCTGCTACTTCCTACCGCCCTATGCACCTGACCTCACCCCTGTCGAGGGCATCTGGTCACCGCTGCGGCGCAGCAGCCAGGCCAACACCGTCTTCACCGACCCTGACCACCTCATGAGCGCGCTTCGGCACGGTCTCCGCCAGATCCACTACCGCAGCAACCTCATCGACGGATGTCTCGCCGAAACCGGACTCACTTTGACGACATCACGGCACCAACGTCAGTAGAGCCAGTTAGGCTCCGGCTGGTGGAGAGGTTCTGGGGCATGGCGATGGCGGTCGTGTGGGGTGTGGGTACCGGCCTGCTCATACCGCGTGCTGCGTACCGACTTTCCGTTCCGCGCGGCGAGCCGTGGCGAGAAGCGTGTCCCGCCGGTCACCCGATCGTCGGTGCGGGCCGCGGATGGCTGGGGCGGGCCCGCTGTCGCGACGGCGGCTCCTACGGACCCAGAACGCTCTTCCTCGCCGCTGTCACCGCCATGCTCTGCGCTGGCCTGGCGGCCGCCGTCGGCGCGCGGCCGGAACTGGTGGTCTGGCTGCTGCTTGCACCGACCGGCGTGCTGCTCGCCACCGTGGACTTCATGGTGGAACGGCTGCCTGACATCGTCACCCTGCCCTCCGCCGTGATCACGCTGACCCTGCTGGCCGTGGCGGAACAGGTGCCCGGCGCCGGTGGCAGCTGGATCACCGCGCTGTTCGGCTCCCTCACGCTCAGCGCCTTCTTCCTCGGACTCTTCCTGACCAGTCCTCCGCGCTTCGGTTTCGGAGACGTGAAACTGGGCCTGACCCTCGGGGCTGTGACCGGCTGGTACGGGTGGGACATCCTCGTCGCCGGCACCTTCGCGGGCTTCCTGCTCTTCACGCTTTACGGCCTCAGTCTCATCGTGACGCACCGGGCCGACCGCAAGTCGGCTCACCCACTTGGACCGTTCCTCCTCACAGGCGCCTGTGCTGGCGTGCTCCTCGGCGCCGTCGCCTGACCAAGGCGACGTCCTCCATGCCCAGCCGCCGATGCGTAGGGGGTCGACCAGAACTTCGGCACTGACGGATCGGGGAGATCTATGCTGTGCAGGTTGCGGAGCTTGGTGTGCGTTGCTTCGGCCGGTGGCCACGACGGTCACGGGTGCTTCCCTGCGAGAATGTGCTGCCCACACCGGACGAGGCCATCGGAGAGCGACAGGTATGACGTATGGCTTCCTGACCGCGTCTGTCATCAGGGCCGAGGACGGACTCATCGGCCACATCCGGCAGCACGCCGAGCTTGCCCAGGACGCCTACCGCGGGACGGAGGGCTGGAAGCACCGGAGTCTGTTTCATCTCCTGCTGGCTGTGGGCCGCCGGTTCACTCCGGTGCCCAGCCCTGATGATCTGATCGGCATGCCGGCCCGGCTCTGCTACAGCAACGCCGCCCGCTACGCCCTCGCTCATCGTGACGAGGGTTTCGTGTACACCGAGGGGTTTGCCTGCACCCCTGTCGGGCCTGCCGTATATCTGCCGCACGCCTGGGTCGTGCGTCCTGACGGGACTGTGCTGGACCCGACCTGGCATGACACGCCGGGCCGGGCCTACATCGGCATTCCGGTCGCTGACTTCCGACTATGGCCCGTTGAGAGCGGCGGACTCCTCCAGGATTTCCCACGCCACCTGCCCCTGCTGCGCGACGGCTTCCCTCTCAACGCGGTTGATGATCGCGGACGAACTCTCGCAAGCAGTGCGGACCTGGGCGGGTGACGGTCTCGACGCCTTCCTCCCCTCGTTGGCCGAGGACTTCCATGGCAAGGAGCGAGTGACTGGCGCTCTCTGGGCAGCGACCTGACCGTCTCCGTGGAACACGGCCCGGGCAGCCACGTCCACCCGACGTTGTGCATCCACGCCCGGCCTCCGTCTGGGGACTGGCACTTCGAAGCCACCACCGGCGGCGGGCCTTGGACAGAGGCGTGAACAGGCCGGGCGCGCTGTCAGCGCGATAGAGCGGGGCCATGTACAGACAGGCTCATGCCGCAGATGTGACGGCATCACTGGCTGTAGGCCGAGCGGGAAGGGGGGGGCGATAAACCGGCCAGTTGGGGTAGCTGGCCGGGTCATCTCTGTCGTAGGCGACATCGGCGTCAGCTAAGCCTGGGCGTTCTAGGTGACGGGGGATTCCCGTCCTTGAGTAGATGGCAGCCAGCCTGCTGCCATCCTCGGTTGCCTCGCGGGAAGGCGACATCTACTCGCAGCCAGCCGCTTGTGTGGCGCACGCGGGTGAGGTACCCAGGCGAACTCCTGTTCCTCGGTGGCAAGTTCGGTGAGGACGGGATGACGCGCGGTGTTCCTCTTTCGCCGTTGTGTTTGACTGCGGAAGGGGCAGGTGTTTGGTGGGTGCGTGGTGTGGCCGGCCGTTAGTCTTGCGCCCAGATCACCGAGAGATATGGAAAGTGACGAACTGTGACCCCTGCTGTTGCGGCCCCTGTGAAGGTCTCGGACTTCTACTGTCACCAGGCCATTCCTGGCCTCGTGGAGATCGAGCGGGTGATGGAGACGGACCGGGTGCTCGCGTTTCATCACACCAAGCCGTCACACCCGGTGCACATCGTGGTGGTGCCCAAGGAGCACGTTCCGTCGCTTGTGGATCTGGGGGACGGTGGCCCCGAACTGCTGGCGGAGGTGATGGACGTGGTGGCCAAGGTCGCGGACCAGGTACGTGAGAAGCACGGCGCCGCCTCGGTGACCACCAACGTCGGCCTGTACCAGGAGTCCAAGCACCTGCACTGGCACGTCTGTCACCGCGGTGAGAGCGACGAGCAGATCCTCGGGATGTACGGCCACGGTGACGACTGACGGCTAGCGAGCCCGGCGGCTCCGCGGCCGGGCGGCGGCCAGGGTCTGCTCGGCGATGCGGCTTGCCGCCTGGTGGATGACGGCGGGGTCCGGCCGGCGGAAACTCGCGTGGGCGTCGGCCAGGTGGAGGCAGGCGGCGACGAGTGCGGCCCCGCCGGTGAGGGCGTCGTCGTCCTGGATGACGTGGCAGCGTCCCTCGTGGCGCCGTGCGTAGGCCTCGGCGTTGACCAGCTGGTCACCGCGGCTGACGCTGGCCGGCAGCGGGATGAGGACGGCGCGCTTGCCGAGCGCCTCCAACTCGGCCAGGGTCGTCGCCCCGGCCCGCCCGATGACCAGGTCGGCCAGCCACAGCGCGTCGGTCATCTCCTGGTGGAGGTACTCGAACTGCCAGTAGCCGGCCGTTGCTTCGAGAGCCGGGTCGAGGTTGCCCTTCCCACACACGTGGATCACCGCGAACCGGCCGAGGAGCTTGTTCAGTTGGCTGCGTACGGCGTCGTTGATGCGGGCGGAGCCGCTGCTACCGCAGAAGATGAGCAGGACCTCGGCGCCGGGCCTGATACCGAGCCGGCTGCGCAGCTGGCCCGGGTTGCCGTCGCCGAGGTCGTGCCGTAGGGGCAGGCCGGTGACGACCGTCTTGCGGGCGAGCCAGCGCGGTGGCTTGGACCGGGCCGGTTCGGAGAGGCAGACGCGGGCTGCCATGCGGGCGAGGATCCGGTTGGCGAGACCGAGGGAGTGGTCGGACTCGTGGATGACAACCGGAACGCGGCACAGCCAGGCGGCGATGCCGACGGGGACGGTGACGTAGCCGCCCTTGCTGAACACGGCGTCGGGACGCTCGTGGTGCATGGCACGCCGGGCGGCGGCGATACCGCGCAGGACGGTGAAGGGCATCCGGATGTTGCTCCATGACCCGTAGCGCTTCAGGCCGGCGGAGGGGACCGAGCGGAAACGGATATTGGCCTTCTGCGCGTACTCGTGCTCGATGCTTCCGTGCCGCCCGAGGAACACGAGTTCGTTCCCGCTCTGGGTGAGCTGGGTGGCGACGGAAAGAGCCGGAACGACGTGCCCGGCGCTGCCGCCACCGGTGATCGCAATTTTCATCAATACCGTTTCCGGGTTCGCATGACCGATGCAGGGGAGTTCGATATTCCTTCAGCGCTACTCCGCGCCCGTTTACGGTCTTTGACTGGTCGGGGCGCGAAGTAGGGGCTGACTGGTCGGGCCGGCCGGATTTGAACCAGGCTCCTCGGCAACGCTTTTGCCGTGCTCCACCGCTTGAGCTACGACCCGTCCACTGTGGTGGGCATCACGCTAGGGGCTTTCGTGTTCAAGCGTCAACAGGATCGAAGGAATGTTGGATGAGTTTTCGTCAGTTCTCGTTTGCGTGAATGGATGGCTGTTTATCCGTCCGTGGGCATGGTGAATAGCGTCGCCGCGACGGCTGTTGCGGCGACGCTATTCGGTCCGCTCTGGCGGTGTCTCTCGGTGGTTATCCGCAGGTGGCGAGTTGGGGAATGTGGCTTGATTCGGTGATGGTGGTTCGTCCGGTCCAGCGGCTGATGACTTCGACTTCCTCGGCGGGACGGTCGGGGGAGAGCACGGCGACGTGCGGCAGGCCTAGGAGGCGGGCGTAGCGGAGTTTCTCACCGGTGGGCAGGGGCCGGTCGTCGACGAAGAGGCCCACGCCGCGGGCGGTGAGGTCGTCCACGAGGCGGTCGGCGCGTTCCTGCATGTGCGGTTGGTCGGCGCGCAGCACGGTGAGATGGACGTCGGCCGGGCCGGTTCCGGGCTTCCAGCGCAGGCCTTGGTGGTCGCGGTGGAGGTCGGCGGCGGTCTGCATACAGCGAGTGATGCCGATGCCGGAGCAGGCCATCCAGGGCACGGCCTGGCGTCCGGTGTGGTCGGTGAAGGCAAGTTTCATCGGCTGGGAGTACTGGGTGCCCAGCTCGAAGACGTGAGCGACTTCGACGGCCCGAACGGCGCGGTGGGTTCCCGGGCACAGGGTGCAACGGCTGCCGTCCGAGGCCTCGGCGAGGTCGCGGCCTACGGCCTTCAGGGCGCGTAGCCCCTTGTCCCCGTTCCAGGTCACGCCGCCTCGCAGTCCGTCGCCGCCGTCAGAGATGGAGAACTCGTCCAGGCCGACGGCGGAATGGTCGAACAGCAGGAGCGCGTCGGGGCTGTTGGCGGCATCCCACGGGGTGAGCGTTCCGGCCTCTTTGCCGAGGAGGCCCGGCAGGTCCTGCGGTTCGATGAGGCTGACGCGCGAGGCGCCCGTGGCGGCGGCGACCTTGCGGGCGCTGACCTTGAGATCGGAGCGGACGTTCACGGCGGCCGGCTGGATGACGCCGTCCGGATGGGTGAGGGTGAAGACGATCACGTTGACGACGGGTGCGTCGGATGGCGGTGCGGGTCGCGCGGCGGTGACGGCGCCGTCACCGCGGTTTCCGCAGTGGTCGCAGGCGACGATGGTGCTCTGCCCGGTGTCGGACAGCACCAGGTGCTCGGTGCTGGGCCCGGCGGAGATGGCGCCGCCGTCGGCGGCAGCCCGGAACACTCCGCTCAGTCCCATGCCGGTCAGGGCTGCGGTGCAGGCGGAGTTGAGGAAATCCACCGATTCGCGCATGCCGTCGGCGGATGCGTCGAAGGTGTAGGCGTCGGCCATGGTGAACTCGCGGCCGCGCATCAGCCCGCCGCGTGGGGAGAGTTCGTCGCGGAACTTGCTCGTGGACAAGGACAGCCGTACGGGCAGATCCCTGAAGGAGCGCAAGTGCTCGCGGACCGTGGCGGAGGCGATCTCTTCCGAGGTCGGCGCGAGGCACATCTCTTCTCCGCTGGAGCTGCGCACCGTCAGTAGAGCGCCTTCGTGCTGGTATGCCTGCCAGCGGCCGGTCTCTTCCCACAGTCGGCGGCTCTGCAGGGTGGGGGCGGCGAAGGTGAGCGCGCCGCGCTCCTCGAACGCGCGGCGGGCGATCGCCGACATCCGGTCGTGGACGCGCAGGCCCAGTGGCAGGAGGGTGTGGACGCCTGTGGCGCCGGTGCGGGCCACCAGACCCAGGTGGTACAGCAGGTCGAGAGCGGAATCGGTGGTCTCGCCCGCGCCGCGGCGGACTGGCGGCCACAGTCGGCTGGCATACAGGGCAGTGGGGGTAGTCATCGGCGCCCCTCGATCATGGAATGGGACAGGCGGGCCATCTGTGCGGCAGTGTTGGTGATGGTGTGCAGGCGGGCGTTGGCCGCGGCCGCACGGTGCAGGTCCTGGCGCAACGTCTGGTCGGTGGCCACGCGGTCGATAAGCGTGGCGAGCGCCGGTGCGTCGCCGCTCCGGTAGGCCAGGCCGCCGTCGCCGAGGGTGTAGTCCAGGCCCGGAAGGTCGCCGTAGAGGACGGGCAGGCCGTGGGCCTGGGCTTCGACGGCGACCAGGCCGAAGGCCTCCAGATGGCGGGTGGTGAACACCAGCGCGTCGAATCCGGTGAACCGCTGCCACAGTTCCTCGCGCGGAAGGAACAGCTCGAAGGTGACCTGAGCACCCAGGCAGAGACGCTCGACGCACTCCTTGAGCAGCGGGAGCTCGCTGCCGCTGCCGATCACGGTGAGGTGGTGCTTGTCCTTGGTGAGGGCGAGGGACTCGATCGCGGTGATGGTGGACTTGTTGGCGTCCAGGCGCCCGGCGTGCAAGAGGTTCAGCCGGTGCCCGGGCCGGGGCGTGGCGGTCGGCGCGGGTGGAAGGGGGACACCCCAGGGGACGGTCGTCAGCCGGTCGGTGTAGGCGTGGCGGGTGAGCCGGTCCACCTCGAAGCCCATGGCCGTGTTGGGGACGACGACCTTGGTGCTGGCCGCCACGATCTCGGTGAGGACGTTGGGGGCCTGCTCGCTTTCGGTGGCGGCGATGACGTCGGTGCCGTGCGCGATGGACACCAAGGGGGTGGTGCCGGCCGCGCGCGCGAACGCGAGCGCGAGCCCGAACCCGAGGTGCTGGGCGTGGATGATGTCAGGCTGGTGCGCGCCGATCAGGTCGGCGACCTCGTCGGTCAGCTGGGCTGCGTAGGCGTCGAAACCCGGGCCGTAGGGCTGCTTGTCGGCGGCGAGCAGGACGGTCTCGGGGAAGTGGTGCCTCCAGGTGCCGCTGCCGGGCAAGCCCGCGAACACAACCCGGAAGTCGCCGCCGAGCCTCTGGTAGACGTCGCTGCACCAGATCGCCGACCCGCACGAGGGCTCCATCGGCAGGTCGATCCCGGTCAGGATCAGCGGGAGTTGCATGTCGCACTTCCCCTTTCGGCGTGCGGGAGGTAGGTGTCGAACGAGGTACGCAGCAGCGCGGAGGTACCGGCCCACCCCAGGGCGCACACCGCGTCGATGACGGACAGCCCCGCGATGAACTCCTGGCGGGGCCACGCCTGGACGTACCGCGGATGGCGATCGGTGAACTCGTTCCACCTGACCGACAGCCGGTGGCGTTCCAGCTCACGGGTGTCGAGGTAGCCGCGGGTGCCGGATCCGGCCCACAGGATCCCTTCGCCGGCGGCCGCGCAGATCTGGGCCAACCGCTCGGTTTTGTCGGCTGCGGTGATCTTCATCTGGGATGTGCGCATGAAACGCGCCCGGGAGCCGAGCGCGGTCGCGAGGGCGGTGATCAGGTCGATGTTGAGGTCGGCCAGATATCCGTGGCGGGCCGTCAGCGCCGGGCCCAGCACGTTCAGGGCCTCGTCGACGTAGGCGGTGCGGGCGTAGGCGAGGCGGATCTGGCGCAGCAGTGTGTCGGGGTCGAAGGAGGGTGCGATCCGGGTGTCGTTGATGAGCCGGCCGCTCTGGCGTGCAACGGGCACGGTCAGCCAGGCAACTCCGTCGGCGGTCTTGATGCGGTTGCGGTTCTGCCAGCCGCCCTGGGTGTACTGCACGTCGTCGTAGAAGGCGACCGTGTCGCAGCCGAGCAGAGCCTCACAGAACCCCAGCCATGGGGCGAAGGGCGGCTGTTCGATGTAGATCAAGGTCGGGCGTCCTCTCGCGAGGGAGCGAAGGTGAGGGTGAGAAGGGTGGCCTCGAAGGCCTCGAAGGCACGTCCCGCAGCTGCGGCCTCCGGGCGCAGGGACCATCCGGCCTGGGCGGCGCGGTGGCGGGTGTACCTCTCGCTCAGGTACCAGCGCCCGCCCTGGCTGTGGTGCGAGTCCAGGGCGCGGACCTTGTCGTCGACGACGTCGGTGACGTCGACGAGGACGGTCGGATGGAAGCCGGAACGGGGGGCGTGGGGTTCGCCGTGGAGCACGGTGTGGCAGGTCGGCACACGGGTGGCGGCGTTCGCGGCGGCCGCGGCGACCGCCAGGTGGTCCTGGTGGTCGTTGGCCGCTCGCGGGCTGTGGGTGATGAGCAGCGTGCACCCCAGCCGCTTCAACTCGCTCTCCACCAGGGAGATCAGGTTCAGGTCGGCCACCAGCGCGCCGTCGGTCAGGTGGAGGAAGACCATGTCGATGCCGGTGTCGTGCCAGGCTGCCGCGACCTCCTTCTCCCGTTCGTCCTCGGTGAGTTGACGGCCGGCGCCGGCGTCTGCGATCGATACGCCGTTCGCGCCGTGGGTGACGACGACGACCGACACCATGGCGCCCGCCTCGCGGGCCTTGCGCAGCGTGCCGTAGCACAGCAGCTCGGCGTCGTCCGGGTGGGCGACCACGGCGACCACCCGCTTCACCGGGCCAGCGGGGGAGGCGGGGGACACGGGCGTCACCGGGCCTCGAAATCACGGTGGACCAGCGACGGCCGGGGCCCCTGGGACCCCTGGTACTTCCCGTCGTAGAGGACGATCTCTCCCTGCGGGACCCAGAAGGTGACCTGCCCGATCAGCAGCCCGGGATAGATCTTCACGCGCTGCACGGCGTGCAGTTGCAGGGTGAGCTGCCCGTGGGAGCCGAGGTCGATCAGGTCGGCCGTGCAGTGCACGAACAGGCCCAGGCGCGCGATCGAGGAGCGGGCCCGGATGATCGGCACGTAGGAGTCGCTGCCGATCTCCTCACGAGTGGAGGCCAGGTAGATGCGATCGGGCTCAAGCACCATGCCCTCGCCGGGGATGGGGTGGGCCTCGAACGAGTTCTCGCGGGCGCAGTCGAGAACCTCGCTGGTGTACCAGCCGATGTGATCGCCGAGGTGGAAGTTGTAGGAGTTCGGCTGGACCATCCCGGCGTCGAAGGGACTGATACGAATGGCCTCGGCCTTGACCTGCGCCGCGATCTCGGGACCGGTGAGGATCATGCAGCCACCCCCGGCCGCACGCACGCTGCGCCGAGGCCGGCGGCCACGGCCGGCGAGCACGGGGCGGGCTCGCTGATGTGGGCGTAGTGCCCGGTGTAGGGCTGTCGGTCGCCGACCGGCGCCCAGAAACTGACCTGCCCGATCCTCATCTCCGGGTAGACCCGCAACGGCTCGACGACCTTGATCTCCAGCGTCCACCGGTGAGCGGGGCCGAGCTGGCCGAGGTCGGCGGAGATCTGCAGGAACATACCCAGCCGACCGAGCGAGGACCGGCCGATCAGACTCGTCACGAACTCGGTACTGCCGAGGGTCTCCACGGTCGCGCCCAGGTACACGACCCCTGGGCGCAGGACATACCCCTCGTCGGGCACCTCGATCGTGGCTGTCTCGGCCGGGCACGTCGGGTCGGCCGGATCGCTGATGACCTGCTTCAGCGTCCTGCCGAGGCGGTAGTTGTAGCTGTTGGGGTTCAGCAGATCCGCGTCGAACGGGGCGATGGTGATCTGCCCGCCTTCGACCGACGCCCGGATCGCGGTGCCCGTGAGGATCATCGTGTCCCTCCCAACTCTCCCGCGCCGACGTAGCTCTGCCGCAGCAGCCGCCGTTCGTCGGCGTCGTAGCAGTCCTGGCCGTCGCCGAGCGGCATCCGGCCGTGCGCGTAGCGGTGCTGGTCGAAGACGAGCAGATCGCCCGGCATCAGACGGATGGTCGAGCGGCAGGCGACGACGGCGTCGACGAACCGGCCGAACGCCGCGGCGGTCGCCTCGGGCTCCTCGACGTCGACGAGCTCGCCGCGCTCAAGGTGCGGGTGGGCCTTGGCGGTGAACCGGATCGGCGCACTGCCGTCGATGTGTTCCGGCAGGACGGGGAACCGCTCCATGCTCTCGCCGACGCCGTGCACGTCCTGGTCGGCGAAGTATGCGAAGACCGGCTGGGCCAAAAGTGTGCGGTCGCCGTCCGAAAGGGAGCGAGCAGCCTGCCAGAGGTCGGCCAGCGCCGACGCTCCACCGCCCAGCGGGTCGGCGCGGACGCAGTACAGGGCGATGTAGCGGGGGAGACGGTCACGGTCGACCATGTCGACGTGCAGCCGGTTCTCTCCAACGCCGTGCGTTCGCCCGGGGTCGGCGGCCAGGCTGACTGTCAGGTCGCTCCAGCAGCCGTCGCCCGGGTACACGGACAGGACGGGGCCAAGGCCGGAGAGCAGACTCAGCCCGAGTTCCAGGTTCAGCGTGTGGTCCTGCCCGTCGAACCGGACCAGGGCTCGTCCGCTGCCCGGGCCGGTGACGACGTTGGCGAGCTGGCCGCTTGCGTGCGGGCCATGGGTCAGGTCGCGGCCATTCAGGGTCAGCACATCACTCATGAGGACTCCGAACGAGATCGGTGAGGGTGTCGCGCAGGGTGCGCAGAGGATGGACGGGGCGGGCGGCCAAGCCGAATCGGCCGGCGAGATAGCCGGTGGTCGCGACCGTGACCGGGCCCGGAACAGCATCAGAGGTGGCGGCGATGAGTTCCTCACCAAGGGCGTGAGCACGAGCTGCCAGGGCGTCGAGCGGGTACTCGACGTCCAGGACGACAAGATCACTGTCGAACGGGGCGCAGGCCATCACGTCCCGGCGCGTCACGGTCTGCGCCAGGCCGCCGCGCAGGGTGTAGAGGTTGAGTACAAACGCCTGTACATCGAGGCTGCGGCGGGCCTGCTCGGCGAGGCCGCCCGCGACGTCGCGGCGAGTGGCCAGCGGCGTGTCCAGGGTGCCGAGCAACTCGTTGCCCCATGTCGCGTACGCGTCCAGGTCGGCATCCAGGCCGTCTCCGGACGGAGGGCAGGGCGGACATGCGTCCTGGGCGATGCTGTGCGAGCCGGCCGGATCGAGGGCAAGGCGCAACAGCCCCGCTCCGCCCGCCGGCGGTTTGGCGACGTGGCGGCCTGCCTCCGTCCAGTGTGACCACGGCGAGTGGCAGTGTGCGGACACGACCATGTGCAGCGGCCAGCCGGCGTTCTGGTCGGCGACATCGGCAAGGAACCCTGTGTGGCTGACCCCGATGACGATGTCGGCGCCGGCTTCCCACAGCCTGTCCGCCTCCGCGCCGATCATTTCCGCTGTGGGGTCACAGTACGAAAAGCCGGCCCGCTCATGATGGGGGATCGTCTCGAAGGCCTGCCGCCCCAGATAGCCGATGACGCCCAGACGGTGCGTGCCCCGCTGAAGAATCAGTCCGCTGACCCAGCGGCCCTCAAACGCGGCAGGCGGACGGAGGTTGGCGCAGATCACGGGAGGGAAGCGACCCGGAGCCCGCAACCGCAGCAGATCGGGAAGGTCATGGTTGCCGGGCACGACCGCGTCGTACAGCTCCGACAGGAGCCGCTCCTCCACCCGTCCCTGTGAGAAGGCGTGGAAGGCGTGGCCGGAGAAGAAGTCCCCCGCGTCCACGACCACGGCGCCGTTCTCCTTCGCCGACCGCGTGGCAGCGAGCGCAGCACGGCCGTCGGGGAGGGCGGAGTGGAAGCAGCCGGTGGCGATCACTTCGAGCATGGTCGGGTCCTGCCGATCGCCACCACGCGCAGGACCGACGGCGCCGGCGGGTAGAAGTCGGCCCGCGCGATGCCGTCGACCTCCTCGACCCGCAGGCCGGTATCCCCGTCGGCCGCCAGCTGCTCGGCGGCGAGCGCCGGCATCACCACCAGCCCGCGCGCCAGCGTCGGCGAGCCGAACGCGTAGCGGACCAGAGAAGCGGCCAGTTCCGGGGCGAACGGCATGATCGACAACAGCGTGGAGCCCGCCTCCAGGCCGTGGTCGAGATCGACGTCGCGGACGTCGTCGATCGTGATCCGGGCGCGATCGCCGAACTCGTCGAGCCTCTGCTCCAGTTGGGCCTGCAATCGGTGGTCCTTCTCCACCGCCCAGATGGGGTGGCCCGCCGCGGCGATGGTCGTGGAGAGCGTGCCCAGTCCGGCGCCGACCTCAAGGACTTGGGCTCCGTTCGGTATCTCCGCCCGCTCCAGGAGGCGGAGGGCTGAGTCGGGCGACCTCAGGAAGTGCTGACCGAGGTCTGTGCGTATCTGGAACCCACTGGCCGCGAAGTCGTCGGCGAGTATCGGGGGTGTGCCGAGGAGCGGTGACTGCTGCATCACTGAGTTCCCTTCACGATGCATGCACGCGACGCCGGTGATCGGCGTACTGGTAACGGAGACAAGTCCTCAGCCCATCGGTGCTGGTCCGGACCGTCCTTGGGATCGCTGGAGTGATCGAGTGTCGGGCAACTGTGCGTGCGGCAAAAGGAGTTGGCGGTAGTCCCGCAGTAGTCCCTGTCGGTTCGTAGCTACGCTCAGAGCAGGCACGGTTGATTGGATGGCGACGTGGCCGAGAAGACGCATCCGCTGGCACGGGCTCGGATGGCGCGTGGGATGACAGCAGTTGATCTTGCCCGGGAGATCCGTGACGCTGCCGAACGCCGCGGCCTGAGATCGGGCGTCGACAAGCAGCGTGTTTACAAATGGGAGACGCAGGGGGTCACCCCCGACGCCGACTCTCAGATCTATATCGCCGAGGTATTCGGGGTCCCTGCCGCAGCGGTGGATCCTCGCTCGTGGCCGAACTGGTTGCCGGGTGTCGGCGGCATGGTGGTCCCCCTCGGCCAAGCCAGTCCGGTACCGGCCCTCCGAGAGGCATTGCGAACGACCATGGAACGCTCTTCCCGCCGCACTTTCCTGACCGCGATCTCCGGTAGTTCTCTGGTCACGCTGGCCAGCACCTGGGCGTCGCCCGATTCCTGGGCTGTGACAAACGATCCGGAGCTCGGCACCAAAGCCGTCGGGGACGAGGTGGTGATCCTGCTCGAAGAGACCAGCGCCCGCCTGGCCACCCAAGCGACCGAGCAGCGCCAGCACACCGCGCCCTTGGTCGACGCCCTGCTCACCACGGTCACGGACATCATCGCAGGCAGCCGGTACAGCCGGTCGGTCAAGCTGCGTCTCCACGTGCTCGCCGCGAGCCTGAGCCAGACCGTGGGCTGGCACCGGTTCGACTACGGGTTGCACGCTGAGGCGAGCCAGTACTGGATCGCAGGCCTGCACAGCGCCCACACCGGAGGCGACCGCGACATGGGCGCGGCTCTCCTCGGCGACCTCGCCTACCAGGCCTCGTGGCGCGACGACCCGCGCACGGCCGCCGGCATTCTCGAACGAGCCTTGTCCGGCACCCGTCACCCGGCTGCCCAGTCGCTTCTCCAACTCCGTCTCGCGCGTGCCCTGGCGGCACAGGGCGAGCGGCGCGCCACCCTGCGGGCTCTCACCGCAGCGGAGCACCTTCTTGACGCCTCGTCCCAAGAACCCGTGCCGGCCTGGTGCGTGTGGATGTCCAGCGCCGATCTGGCCGTCGACTCGGGGCAGGCCCTGCTCGACCTGGGCGACACGCGCCGTGCCCATCAACTCATTAGCGAGGGCCGGAAGCTGCTGCCGCCCAGCCGCGACAAGACGCGCGGCGTCTTCCGTGCCTACGAGGCCCGCAGCCACCTCAACCTGAGAGAGCCCGAACGCGCGGCCACGGCCGCGATGGAAGCACTTCAGGTCGCGCAGCGCATCGGAGCCCCGCGCTGCGTCGACCTTGTCCGTGATCTCATTCCGGCGTTCGAGGCCTATTCCCACGCTCAGGGGGTCGGCGAGCTTCTGGATCAAGTCGCTGCCTAACGCCCGCGTGATCGGGCTCAAGGGTCCGGGTTGTGCGCGCGGCGGGGGCGCGGCCTGCCCCAACTGGTGAGGGAGCGAGGGACATCTCAAGGGGTGTTCCTCGCGTTGCTGAAGCCGCAACACCAGCCCATCGTGCGCGGCCAGAGCGTCTTCGCCTTCCCCACCCCGCATGCCCCGCTGATCCACAGGATCGTCCTTGGCGCCCATCTCGTTCAGGCCTGCTGCGGGTCGGCTCGAACGGCGGCCAGATGCACGTTGGCTGGCCCGGTGCCGCACGAAGCGCCGTCAATCCCGTAGACGCGGATCACGTTGATGCACATCACCGCGGCGCTGACCGTGTCGAGTGCGTCAGCGCCGAGTGCGATGCGGCGCACCCCATCGATCTGCCAGCCGTACGGCAGCCTCGCGAGCCGCTCGCTGACGACTGCCCCGCTCCTTTCATCTCCTTCCCTGTCCGCCTTGGCCTTCCAGTCGTCTCCGGCGGGTGGTACGGGCAGGCCCTGGGAAACGTGGCGGGTGGCCCGCTCCACGGCTTCGTCGAGCGGCATCCGGTGCAGGTAGCGGTGTCCACGCTGTCCGCCCAGGACCAATACCCGCCATTCCGGCGGAAGGCGATCGAGTGCGTCCAGGAGGACTGCGGCGGCGTCGCCGTGGCGGAGCCGCCGTGGCGAGGAGGGATCCCACAACCGTGTCATCTCTACAACGCCATCCGTGAGTTCACTCGCAGTACGTGCGACGGATGCGGTCGCACGTACTGAGTTGGCGCGGGCCAGGAGCCCGTACATCGCGGCGCGATCGCACGCCGCCAGGCCTTTCCAGATCTGGCGAGCGCGCAGTTCGTCCCAGGTAAGGAGGGTGGCATCGTGGGCAGCAGACTGGACGGCAGCCATTGAGTGCTGGTCGACCGCGGCCAGGACAGCCAGCGCGGCGTTGATGCGCATGGCCCGGGCAGGGTTCTCCATCAGGGCGCCGTCACGGTGATACGAGCAGGGTCCCGGATGCGCGCTGAACAGGGAGCACGGTTGCCATTGACCCTCGCCGAGTCTGCTGCAGTCGTACAAGGCGAGGCAGAGAACCTCGTCCGTGGTGGTCCAGGTGGCCCACACCGCCCCGCCGTCTGGGCGAGCGAGAGGACGGATGAGGCCCGCGTGTTGCTCGGGGCCGTGCTCCGCCAACTCGCAACTGACGGAGCCGCGCGGCATCCCTGGAACTTCAGGCCGGGTGGCAAGCGAATGGGCGCTTAATTCTGCAGTGACGGCGATGCGTGTGCCGCAGGTACGCCAAGGTGGTGCTGACACAGGGGTGGCCTCTCGTTCACGGTGCCGCAGTAACACACGAAGGTTGTGGGTGCGGTAGACCACGACCTTGATGCGGGGTCCCGTGACGAGGGCTTGGTCGAGCCGGAGCGGCATGTGCTCGTCGCCGGGGCCAGGAGCGGGGATCAGGTGCCGGCGTATCCCCGTTCGAGGCGGTGGACCCAGGCCTCGGGATCGGCGCTCTCGTCGTCGGTGGGCAGGAAGACTGTGTCCTTCCAGACCCTGTTGACCAGGTCGGTTCCGCCTGTGGCGACGGCGTGGGTGATGAGCAGGGTTCCTTGTTCGTAGGCTGCGCGGCTGGGTCCGCCGAGGCGGCGGATGCCGGGTATCGTGTTGTGGAGGCGGTAGCGCCAGGATTTCGGGGATTGCCGGTGGTCGGCGGGTGTGCCGAAGAGGCGGGTGGTGACGTGGTGGTCGGCCCAGGCGGCGTGTCCTTCGAGGACGGTCGGGACGCTGCGCGTCGGCCTGCAGGTGGTGGACGAGTTCGTGGGCGATGACCTGGTGGAGGGCCGGTTCGTCGGCCAGTGGTCCGCCGTGGTGGAGGGCCCGGGGGGTGATGATCGTCTCGTGTCGGCCGTCGGCGGCCTGGAAGGTGCTGGCGAGAACCAGGGGCCAGGTCAGGACGGGGATGACTCCCGTGATCTTGAGCCCGCCGCGGACGGCGTCGATCTCCTGGGTGGTCAGGTCCAGGTCGGCGATGTCGCGGGCCAGGGTGCGGTGCTGGTTGTTGCGGATCTCCTCCCGCCACGCGGTGGGCTTCAGCAGGCGGAAGCGGGCCTTGTGCGGGAGGGGGAGGCCGGTGGTCTCCTTCACCATGGGTGCGACCCGGTGGAGTATCCCGTCGATCTGCACGGCCAGGGCGGGATGGCGTCGGGTTTCGTCGAGCACGGTGAAGCGGGTCTCGGTCACTGATGTCCCTGTTCGAGAAGGATGGGGGTGGTCGGTCTGCTGGGTTTCGGTGGGCCTTCGTCCCCCGGGCCGCCGTCCGGTCCCGGGGAACGAAGGGGTTCTTGCTGTGCCCCGTCGCCGGGCTGGGGGAGGCGGTGTGCTCGGCGACGGGGCCCGGGGGCCCGTGCACGGCAGTGGAGTGTGAGGGGCTGCCGTGCACGGGGGTCGGGGCGTCACGCGGTGGCGAACTTGTGTCCGGGCTGGGCTGCGGCCGTGCCCGACACTGGTGGCGAAGGCTGACGGGGAATCCGTGCAGGGGGTGCGGGTCCTGATTCCGTGACGACGTAGCCCCCTTCGTTCCCGCGCCGTGAACGGAGCCGTCCCTGGGTCACGAGGGAGGCGAGGGCGTGATGGATCGTGCGGGAGGCGACACCGGCGAACTGTGGTGCGAGGGAGCCGGCGGTGATCCGGGTGCCTGGAGGGTAGGTGTGGTCGTCGATCCGTGCGAGGACGGTGTCCTGGACGTGCCGCCAGGAGCTGGTGCGGCCGGGGATGGTCGCGCGGGTTACTGGGCCGTGCTCTGGGCCGGGGGTGCGGTTCGGCGTGGGGTGTGGTGCCCCGGGGCCGGCGGCGAAGGTGCCGCTGCCGGTCACCGTGATGAGGAGTCCTTCGTCGAGGAGCGGCTTGCGGGCGAGGTCGAGGGTGCGGATGCACACGCCGAACTCGGCGGCCTGCGTCTCCTTGACGGGCAGTTGTGCGCCTGCGGGGTAGGTGCCGTCCGCCAGCCGGGCCCTGAGTGTCGCCGTGATGGCCGGTGCGGCTTCGACGGCCCTGGCCGGAACTGGTGCGTTGTGGCGGGCGACGAAGGTTCCCCCGCGGCCCCGGGAATACAGCGTTCCCTGACGCAGGAGGGGTCTGAGGGCGTTGCGGACCGTTTGTGTGGTCACCTGGAACTCGTCGGCCAGTTCGCTGCCGGTGGGCAGCGGTTGCCCGATGCGGTACTCGCCCGCCGCGATGCGTGCCAGGACGGCCTCTTTGATGGTGTCCTTAGGCCTGGGCACGGCTGAACCACCTCTCGGGAGCGGTGAGTTCCCCGGCCAGCGGGACGAGGTCGGGGGTGTGCCAGATCCTGTTGAAGGTGTCCACGCCGAGGGCTTCGACGGCTGCTTCCACGAAGCGGATGCCGTCGCGGTGCAGTGCCTGGCCGATGTCCTCCAACCCGCCGTTCCCGACCACCAGGGCCGGTGCCGGTGCCGGTGCCGGTGCCGGTGTCTCGGTCTCGGTCTCGGCCAAGCTTTGGGCGCCGTCGACCGCCCAGCGAGCGAG
Organism: Streptomyces griseiscabiei; assembly: GCF_020010925.1. Classification (NCBI taxonomy): domain Bacteria; kingdom Bacillati; phylum Actinomycetota; class Actinomycetes; order Kitasatosporales; family Streptomycetaceae; genus Streptomyces; species Streptomyces griseiscabiei. The sequence continues at coordinate 3,925,791 of NZ_JAGJBZ010000002.1, forward strand.
CCGGCGGATGAGGGCGTCCTGTCGGCGGTAGCGGAAGGACCGGCGCAGCGGGCCGTCCGCGGTGGGGGCCTGGTCACGCAGCCGGTGTGCGGTCTGCTGGGCGGCCCACTCGGCGTGGCCCTCCATCAGCTGCACCACGGCCCGTTCGGGGGTGTCGAGATCCCGGGGCAGGAACGGGATCGGTACGACCGTGCCGCGGCTGGTGGCCATCTGCACCTGGTGGACGCTCTCGTGCACGACCATCCGGTAGAGCGCGCCGGGGTGGTGGCGCAGTCCGGTGTGGTGCAGTGCGCGGGGCGCGATCAGGGTCTGCGGCTCGCCCGCCGGGTCGGTCACCGTGCGGGCGTTGCACATGATCCAGGAGACCGCCATCGACGCCCGGTACATGTGCTGAAGCTGCCGTGCTTCGGCCTTCTCCGGCTCGCTGGGCACCGACCGGGCGAAACTCCCGCTCACCTTGCGCTCGATGTAGGCGCTCGTCTCGGTGCGCCAGACCCGAGGGGACACCAGCCGGATGCGGATCACCTCCGGCGGGTTCATCCGCGTGATGGCCTTAACGGTGGGAAGGGCGGTGTGCAGGATCGTGCTGATCTCGTCGGCGAGCCGGGGTGCACGACCGGTCTCGTCCAGTACTTCGATGGTGCTCACGCGGGTATCTCCGACATGCCGGGGCGGGTGGTGTTGGGTGCGAGGACCGGGCCTGGTGCTGTCTGCTCGGTTCGGGGGGTGCGGGCGACGACAGCGCCGCGTCGGCGGCCGTTGACGTCGGTGCTGACCAGGCCTTCGGCCTTCAAGGGCTGCAGGGCCGAGCTGATCACGGAGCCTGAGACGCCGAACTCCGCGGCCAGCCGGTCCTGGGTGGGCAGTCGCCGGCCGACGCGGTAGGTGCCGTCCGCGATACGGGCCCGCAGAGTGCGCATGATGTGCTGCACGAGGGTTCCCTGAGGCGGATTCCAGCTCCGCCCCGCAATCCTGGGCCGCGTCCCGAGACGGATACGGGTCTCCACCAGGCCCTCGTCGGTCAGCCGCTGCATGGCCCGGCTGATGACCTTCAGCGGCACGTCGAAGCGATGTGCCAGGTCCTTGCGCTGGAGAATCTGGTCGGGGCCCCACACCCCGCTGCTGATCTCGCCGCGCAGAATGTCGGCGTACCTGACACTCGGGTCGTTGTCTGCCGTGGTCTTGACCGTGAGGGAAGACGCGATGGTGTCAGACACGGTCGAACCCCCGCAGGCGCTCGATGTCGGTGACGTGCCGCAGGTGGTGGTCGATCTCGTGGTGGGCGGCACGGGCGTAGTGGCGCACCACATGCTTGCCGAGAGCGTGTTCGGCGAAGGTGCTGCTGTCGAAGCTCATCAGGGCGTCGACGAGATCACGCGGCACAGGCCGTGCGGCGGTGTCCTCGTAGCCGTCGCCCGTGCACGGGTCGGGCAGGTCGGGGTGGGTGCTGAGGCCGTGGTGGGTCGCCGCGCACACGGCGGCCAGGGCGAGGTAGGGGTTGGCGTCGGCGCCCGGCAGCCGAACCTCCACGTGCCGGCCGGTGCCGTGGCCGGTGATCCGGAAAGCGGCCGTACGGTTGTCGCTGCCCCAGCCGAAGCGGGTGGGCGCGAACGAGTGCGGCGCGAACCGCTTGTAGGAGTTCGGGTACGGCGCGCACAGCGGCATCAGGTCCGGCATCCCGTCGACCAGACCGGACAGCGCCCGCGTCAGATGGTCGGGCTGGTCCTGCCCGGACCCGGGAGCGAAGAGACTGTGCTTGCCTTCCCACAGGGAGATGTGCAGGTGCAGTCCGCTGCCGACCCCGGTGTGCGGGGCGGCCATCCACGTCGCCGTCAGCCCCCGCCGCGCCGCGAGGACCCGGGTCGCGTGCCGGTAGACGGTGTAGGCGTCGCAGGCCGCCATCGCCTCCCCGTAGCGGAAGGCGATCTCGATCTGCCCTGGCGCGCCCTCGGTCTTCACCGATTCCGCCGGTGTTCCCGCGTCCCGCAGGATTTCCTCCAGGTGCCGGAGGAAGTCGGTGAGGGCCGGCGGGTGGTCCAGGGCGTAGTCCAGGTTGTGGGGCGAGAGCGGCCGTAGGCCCCCGAAGCCGTTGCGGAGCAGCTGCTGCGGGTCGTCCTCGTAGAGGAGGAACTCGCTCTCCAGACCCGTTTTCACGTCCACCCCGAGAGCCTTCAGGCGGGCGAGCTGGGCGCGCAGCATCTGGCGCGGCGCGACGTCCACGAACGCACCATCGGAGTGGACGGGGTCGCCGTGGACAAGGACGGTGCCCGGCTCGTGCGGCAGGCGCCGGAGCGTGTGCAGGTCGGGCCGCATACGCAGGTCGCCGTAGCCGCTCTCCCAGCCGGTGAGGTCGAAGCCGTCCACCGGGTCCATGCCGGTGTCGGTGGCCAGGATGTAGGCGCACATCTCCACCCCGGACACCAGCCGCTCCAGGAAGAACCGGGCGTCGAACCGTTTCCCCTTCAGCCGACCCGCCATGTCCGGGACCGCCACCAGCACCGTGGTGACCTCACCCCGGCCGACCGCCTCCCGTAAGGCGTCGACGACCCGCACCAGTCCATCGTGCTCCGGAAGGCTGGCCTCGGGAGGGCTGGACTCGGGGAGGGTGGATTGGGGAGGGTTCTGGCTGGTCATCAGAGCACCTCCTCGGCGATGGCGGCCTGCTGGGCGGCGCTGCCCAGCGGGGGCACGTTGTAGGTGCGCCGGCCCCGGGTGACCCACAGCAGCCACGCGATCAGCAGCCCCACCAGCAGGGTGATACCGGCGTAGTTGAACGACTGCACGGTGACCGGCGCGCTCTGCGGCAGGCACAGGACGACGGTGATGACGGCCGCGTAGACGACGGCAATCCAGCCGACCGGCTTGCGCCAGCGGCCCAGCGACCACGCCCCGGGCCTGACCCGGTCGCCCGCGCGCAGGGAGAGGTAGACGGGGATGCCGTAGGCGGGGATCATCCCGACCGCGTTGATCGCGGTGATCGCCCCGTAGGCGGCCGGAGACCACAACGCGGGCAGCGCCAGCACGAACGGCACGCCGACCGCCAGCCACACTGCGGGCACTGGGGTACGGGTACGGCTGCTGACCCGCTTCCACAATCCCGAGCCCGGCAGCGCCTTGTCCCGGGAGAACGCGTAGATCATCCGGGACGCCGCGGCGGTCTCGGCGTTGCCGCAGAACAGCATGGCCACGATCACCACCAGCAGCAGGGCCTTCGCCCCGCCGGCGCCGAGGACATCGAGGAAGATCTGAGCCGGTGGCACCCCGGTGGTCGAGTTCTGGGTGGCCTCGTAATCCTGGACTGACCACAGCAGGCCGGCCAGCAGCACGAACCCCGCGGCCCAGGAGAACAGGATCGCGTGGACGATGCCGCGCGGCGCGGATATCTGCGCCTGCCGGGTCTCCTCCGACAGGTGGGTGCTGGCGTCGTAGCCGCAGAAGGTGTAGCCCGCCAGGAGGCCGCCGATCAGGCACACATACAGACCGCTGGTGAAACCGGTGTCGTTGTGGAACTGGGTGAACACGAACGCGGCCGGCCGGTGTTCGGCCGGAGCGAGCGCGAGCGCGCCCACGATGACCGTGACCCCGCCCAGCTGCCACCACACGGAAATTCGGTTGAGCAGGTCCACCAGCCGGATCCCGCCCAGGTTGAGCAGACCGTGCACCAGCAGGATGCACCCGAAAACAGTCATGGTCGTGCCAGGGGTCGGCTCGATGCCCCACTGGAGGTTGGCGAACGCGCCGATGAACGTCGCAGCCCCGTAGTCGATCCCGGCGATCGCGCCCCACAGCCCCAGCAGGTTGAGCCAGCCCACACCGAAGGCCCAGCGTGGTCCGCCCAGGTGGTGGGCCATGAAGTACAGGCCGCCGGAGGTGGGGTAGCGGCTGGTGACGTCGGCCAGGGACAGGCCCAGCAGCAGCGTGAAGAACCCGATGATCACCCAGCCCCACACCATCACCGCAGGACCGCCGTGGCCCAGCCCGTAGCCGAACAGCGACATACAGCCGGCCAGCACACAGATCACCGCCGCGGAGATCGCGACATTCCCGAACGGACTCATACGCCGCGACAGCTCGTTGCTGTAGCCGAGCTGGCGCAGGAAGGCGTCGTCGTCCAGCCGCTGCCGCTTGGACGCTCGTCTCGAAGACACCGAAAGAAATCCTCTGATCGAAAAAGGGAGTTAAGGGATGAAGGGAAAGCCGACCCGCGAAGGAGCCGTCCCGGGCGGGTGGTGCGCGGCTGTGGCTCACCGGGCCCGGCCCTTCTGCTTCCATGCGTAGGCGCGGGCCCGCAGGAAGTCGTCCTGCCAGGTGTCGCGCCGGGAGCTTTCCTCCTGCAGCTGCTTCCACGGCGCGGCCGTCGCGTACGGGCCGATCGCCTCGAAGACCCGCCCGGCCCCCTGCTCCCCGCTCGCCGACAGCACATACGCCAGGTGATTGAGGTCGAGCAGCGAACACTCCGCCGACTGCACCACGTCGAACCACTCCCGCAGCGCCCGCTCGGCGTGATACCGCACAGGGCCCCTCGCCCAGAACCCGAACCTCGACACCACAGCACCGTCGGCGAGCTGGCGCCGGTAGGAATGGGTGAGGGCGTACAGCGGCAGCATCAGCCGCACCGAACCCGCCTTGGCCCGGGAGGCCTCCCACTGGGCGAACGAGAACCCGCCCGCACCGCGGGCATGGAAGTACTGCAGCATCCGCTGCAGCGCCTCACGGTTGTCCGGATCACGGCACAGGACTTCCCCCAGCTGCGGCCACGGCCCCCGCGGCAGCATCGACGACTCCGGCGGCTCACCGAACAGCTCCGGACGGTACCGATCAGGTACCTGCCACTCACAGGGCATCTGCGCGAGGGCCAGCAGACACACCTGCGGGACCGGGTCGTAAGGGTCCGCGCCCGGCATGGCCCGCCGGCACGCCTCCCGCGCCAGATCACAGACCCGGGCCTGCTGCCGCAGACCCACCCCCGCCCGGGCACTGAGCAACGCCCGCTGGGTCATCACCCTCGCCGCCATCACCAGCGCGTCCGCGCTGCCCGGCTCCTCCTCCCGCCACGCCCCGACCGCGCCACTGCGCACCGCGACCGTCGCCAGCACCTGACTCCGCGCCGTACGCAACTCCCAGTCCCGCCCCGTCTTCAGCAGCAGCTCCCGGGTGGAGAGCCACCGACCGACGTGCAAGTCCTCAAGAGCGCGCCGGAGCGCGTCGTCCCAGCCCGCCGGGTGATCGTTCAGGCCCGTGTCACCGGACGACATCGCCGCGCCCTCCAGCAGAACGTGAAACGGCGGGCCAGGAGAGGCTCTCGTGATCCGAGAGCGAGATGTGGGTGGACTGCATGAGGCCTCGATGGGGAGGGAGGGGAGACCACCGGGTGGCAGCCGGACTCAGACACTGGGGAGGTGGCGAGCGGCTGCGACCCGGTGGCCGCACAAGGGGGACGTGGTGCGACGGGACGTCAGGCGGAAGCTGTCACCGGCGGTCTGATCAAGGCCTGGACGACCTTGCCGCCCTCCACGGGGGCGTAAGTGATCTCAGCCCCCAGTCGGCGCGCGGTCCACAGGCCACGGGGCCGCTCGCCTTCAGCCGGCTCGCAGTTCACCGCCTCGTCGAACCCGGGAAAGTCACGACGCTCGTCCTGCACCTGGATGACGAGCGCACCGGCCGGGAGAACCGCCCAGTGCACGGCAACCACCGAATACCCAGGGCCCTCCGAGTAGGCAACGGCATTCGACACCAGCACGTGCACGATCGCCGCCGCAGCCTCGATGTTCACAGGGGCCGGCTGCTGACCGAGGTACATCCGGGTGTAGTTGCGGGCATTGCCGGCCGCGTGTTCGTTCACCCGGAACTGAGCGTGCCTCGTCCACACAGACTCGTCGTGCACGAGAGCAGGGATCGCGATGACCCCCTCCGGCTCCACACCACCGTCCCTGTTCAGGAAGGGCAGGGAGCACCACGTCGTCGTCCCGTCCGCGCTGACACCCCACCGGTCCGCGATCGACGCCACGAGAAAGAGACCGCGACCATCCACGGCCTCGACAGCAGCATCGCCCAGCACGGGAAACACGTGCGAGCCGTCCCGCACTTCGATCACCAGATGGGTAGCCGTGAGATACAGGCGCACCTCGACACTGCCACGCCCGTGCTCGAACGCGTTCGTGACCAGCTCGGTCGCCAGCAACTGCGCAGAGTCGACAAGACCGGGCAGACCCCAGCACGCCAACATGACCCGGACAGTCTGACGCACCTGCGACGGCACCAGCCTGTCCGCCACCGCGATGACACCAGCCCCCGAACCACCGGAACGGGCGAAGGACAAGACCGTCTCGGCGTACACCCGACAACGTGGGGGCACTTCAGGATCTGTCCGGGCAACGATCACAGGTGGATTCACGAGTGACCCCCCGGGGATGTGAGAACCATGGCCGCTGGACGCGTCAACGCTGCAGCGCTGAACTGGGCTTCCTGAGTCTGTCTCGTTGCCATCTGCGTCCTCGGCGGTGGGGGTTGCGGTGTCCCCCTACCGTTCCAAGTCGACCCGTTCGCGTCACGGGCGCTCGTGACCAACTTTTCTGGACACAGACCGCAGTGCTGACCAGTCTCTTCTCCTTTTTCTGGGCGGTTGTTGGGCTGCGAATCTCCCCGCGCCCGGATCACAGCCCGTCAGATGGGGTGTCGCGGCGGTTACGGTGAGACCACGACACGGGACTGGGAGCATGCCGATGAACGCCACTTCTAAACCTGGCTCCAAGGCTGCCCGGGATGCCCTCCGGCAGGACATGATCGCGACGGGGTGCACCTTCACGGACATCGTTATCGAGATGCGCACGCGTTTCCGGATGCGGCCCCGGGAAGCGTGGCGACAGGCACATGGCTGGACACTTCAAGAGGCAGCGGACCGAATCACTCAGGCCAGCACCAGACGCCCCGGCGAGTCCGTCGCCGCAGATGCATCTCTTGTCGGTAAATGGGAGAAATGGCCGCGCCCTTCCTCGCGCCGCCCCAGTCTCTCAGTACTGTTCGCCATGGCCGATGCATTTACCTGCCACGTTGAGGACCTGTTGGACCTGGACGACAGGCAGGCATTGCCCGAAGCAGATCTTCGGCTACTCGCACACCGTCAACCATCCGGTGAACCATCGCCCTTGCCGATGGTCGCATCGCCCATCGTCTGTACGTCCGAGCCGACTAGAACTGATCTGGTGCAACTCGCGGCTGACGAATCCGCAACGTGGGCTCAATGGGCCGAGGCTTCGAACGTCGGCGATATCGCGCTGGAACAACTCTTGGCCGAAACACGGGCACTCGCATCGGATTACCTCACTTCCGACCCGATCACGCTGTTCGGTCGCACGCGCGCACTGCGCGACCGCGTTTTCTCGCTGCTGGAAGGTCATCAGTACCCACGGCAGTCCAAGGACCTGTACGTCGCTGCCGGCTACCTGTGTGGGCTCCTGGCTTGGATGTCGTCCGACCTGGGCCAGCCACGCGACGCGGAGACGCAAGGACGGACGGCTTGGCTGTGCGCCGAGTTGGCTGGGCACAACGAGCTGCGTGCGTGGGTGCTGTCGACTCGTTCCAAAGTGGCGTTCTGGGATGGACGCCTTCGCGAGGCGATCAAGTTCGCACAGCATGGCGCGGCCTACCCCACTACGGGCACAGTCGCAGTACTGCTTGCCTGCCAGGAGGCTGACGCCTGGTCCGAGCTGGGTGCGCAAGAAGAGGCCTTGGCTTCACTCGCCCGCGCTGACGACGCCCGCGCGGCCATGGGCGGCGAAGACACCATCGGAGGCATCTTCGCCTGTCAGCCTGCTCGCCAGGAGAACTACGCGGCAGCTGTGCAGTTACGTCTCCACCGGCCTGCTGATGCCTTGCGCTCTGCGGACAATGCCCTTGCACTCCTGACCGTTCAGCCGGTGAGGGCCTACGGCACCGAAGCGCAGATCCACATCAGCCAGGCTGCATCACATCTCGCCAGCGGCGAGGCAGAGGGCGCCCTGGAAGCACTTGAGCCGGTTCTGGCGCTTCCACCCGACCACCGCCTGGCACCCGTCACTCACCGGCTCGGCGAACTGCGTTCCGACCTCTGTAGATCTCCAGCGGGTGGTTCTGCGGCCGTCGGGCTACGGCAAGCCATCGAAGAGTTCTGTGTGGACTCCGCGCCTCGGCATCTTGCACTCTCGCCAGGGAACAGCCGCACCTGATTGGATCCGTCTATGACGACTCGAACCGAGGGTATGCGGAACCACTGGTGGTGGCGGCCCGGCTGGAGCATAGGGCGCCGCTTCTATACCTGGCATCTCACATTCGATGGTCAAGCGGATGTACACCGACTCGCCGCCGAGTACCGTTCCGCACTCGCACCTTTCGGGACCGGTCTCACTCCCGTGCCTGACCGGTGGCTACACCTCACCATGCAAGGCATCGGCTTCGTCGGCGAGACCACGGAACAGGACGTCAACACCATCGTGGAGGTGGCCACCACAAGGCTGGCAGCCATTCCTGCGTTCGATCTCCGAATCGGGCCGGACGTCCTGGACCCGGAAGCAGTGCTCCTGCGTGTTCATCCTGACGGTCCGGTCCGGAACATCCGAAATGCCATCCGGGAAGCCATAGGAGAAGTTCTCGGCGAGATTCCTGAGAAGGCCGAAGGCTTCACCCCGCACGTCTCCGTGGCCTATAGCGCGGGGGCCGGTCCCGCAGAGCCGGTTGCCCATCTCCTGGACGGCATCGACCTTGCGCCAGCGCAGGCACGGATCTCCAGTGCGGAGCTGATAGTGATCCATCGGGACAACCGGATGTACGAGTGGGAATCTTTCGCGAGGGTGCCCCTCGGCTGAGGAACTCTGCCACAAGCAACCTCCGCCCAGTCCACTATCACTGCTGGCCAGAGGCTGGGTAGGGCTTGGATGCTTGAGGACATCGCAGACAGAAGGCCGCTGTGCGCCGGCCTCCTCACGGTACGCGAGAGCGAAAGACTGTTCACAGACGCTACAACCCGCCACACATCGTGGGAGTGTGAGAGCTGCTCATTAGTGAGACTCGAACAGGGGAGTGGTTCGTGAGCGCGGGGAAGGGCGACATACCCACGCTGACCCGGGTGCACCGGATCTTGATCGGTGTGGTGGTCTTCGGAGCGGTCGTGATCGCCGGGATCGGGTTCGCCGGGTCGTACGCGGCCGTCCGGGAATTGGCGGTGAGAAAAGGCTTCGGAAACTTCGCTTATGTCTTCCCCATCGGGATCGACGCGGGCATCTGTGTACTCCTCGCCCTGGACCTGCTGCTCACCTGGATCCGAATCCCCTTCCCCCTGCTCCGTCAGACAGCATGGCTGTTGACGGCAGCCACGATTGCCTTCAACGGCGCAGCGAGCTGGGGGGATCCGCTCGGCGTGGCAATGCACGCGGTGATACCGGTTCTGTTCGTGGTCGCCGTCGAGGCCGCGCGCCACGCGATCGGCCGGATCGCGGACATCACCGCCGACAAGCACATGGAGGGCGTCCGTCTCACCCGCTGGGTTCTGTCCCCGGTTCCCACCCTCCTGTTGTGGCGGCGGATGAAGCTGTGGGAGCTGCGCTCCTACGAGCAGGTCATCCGGCTCGAACAGGAGCGACTGGTCTACCAGACCAGCCTCCGCTCCCGGTTCGGACGGGGCTGGCGCCGCAAGGCCCCGGTCGAGGCGTTGATGCCGCTGCGCCTGGCCCGATACGGCGTCCCCCTCGCCGAGACGGCGCCCGCAGGCCTTGCTGCCGCCGGCATCGACGAGCTGCCGATCGAGTTCACGTTCACCGTCGAACGCGCGCCCGCTCCCGTTCAGTCGGAAGATCCCGCGCTCGAGGCGGCGGTGGACTCGGAAGAAAGGCCGGGCCAACTGCGCGTTGCGGCAGTCCAACCCGAGACGCTGGCCCCGCCTGCTGAGCCGGAGCTGTCACCCGAGGCAGAACCGACGGCCGGGGATGCGGCTGAGGGATTCGCCGAGGCCTACCAGGCCTGGCTCGCGAACTTCCAGACCGAGCCCACCGCCACCCAGTTCGCGGAATGGCTCCAGGCACACGGCATCACCACGGCGGCTGGCGGCCTGCTCACCGACGAACAGCTGCAGCCTCTGCTCCTGATCCTCAACCAGCGCTACGGTTCGTCGTCCGAACCCGCTGCCCAAGAGCCGCAGACGGACGATGACGTGTCCTGGCACCAGTACTTCTACGGCTCCTGGCTCATGTACGCGCAGGAGCACGGTGCCTACCCCGACGCGACTGCTCTTGCCGCGTACGTCTACGAGCGGGACAACATCACCGGTCCGGACGGGCGCCGCGTCACAGGTGAGGACCTGAAGGCTTTCGTCGATGCCTTCCTGCAGCGAGAGTTCGACGAAGCGGACCCGGCCGTCGGCCAGGAAGCCAACGACCCAGACGAGCACACCGACGACGAGCCCATCCCGAGTGAAGAGGAACCTGAGGCGGCGGCCGTCGGCGTGGGTGCGCAGCCTGCCAAGGAACCGCGCGGCCCGCGCGTGCATGCGCCCATCGACACCCCGCCGCCTGGTGAAGAGGAAGAGCCGGCCGTCGCGGCCGCTGAACTCACTACCGTCGACCGGTACTACCTGGCCTGGTCGGAGTTCCAGTTGCAGCACGGCGATGAACTGCGGTCCTCGTCCCAGGAAGCCGAGCAACTGTCCGTCTTCCTCGCGGAGAAGAAGGGCATGAGAGGACGCGGGGGAAAGCCGGTCAGCCCGTCGAACCTGCGCCGCTACCTCCTACCGTTCCGGATCTACAACATCTGGGCCGAGCAACGAGCACGCAGCGACAGTCCGTCGCTCGACTACATTGCCCAGGCGTGTGCAGCCCAGGGAGTCACTGCGCAGCACAATAAGCCCATCACCCCCGCCCACCTCGCCGAACAGGTCAAGGACTTCGAACGGCGCTGGATGGCTCTCACACCCCACCACGCACAAGCACCGTCGTGAGACTGCCGGCCACACCCCCACCCTCAAACCCGGGAGGACCCATGCGAGCCCTGCTCATCGACCCCGTCGACACCGTCTCCGAACTCGATCTCCCGGAGCCCGACGCACACTCCGGGATCCGCGACCGCGTCGGGGCGACCCGTGTGGTCGATCAGGGCCTATACCACCCGCAGGCCCTGCTGCACGTCCACGGCAATGGGCAGACGATCGGCCTCGACAGTAACCTCACCGCCTGGGCCCTGGCGAGCGCCTGGCGCGGCATGCCCTTGTACTCGTTCCACGGGCCCGTCGTCGTCACCGGCCGAGACCAGCACGGGGAGACGACCAGCGCGCTGGACGACGAACTCGCCGCGCGCGTGCACGCGGTTGCGCAGACCGTTAGGGAGACGCGGGAGGTCTGACAGACCCGGCCGCCGCCCGAGTCGAACGCAGCGGCCATGAGCGAAGTGCTGGCCTACGTCGCCCGAGACATTGCCGCCATCCGGGTAGCGCACACCGCGCCTGCGTCTACTGAGCCTTGTGCAGCCCCGGACCGGTCCCGTGGAGAAGATCGTTGATCAGCTGTTCCGTCTCCATCTCAAGATCGCAGTCCAGGGACCTATTGACCTGCTGAACCTGAGTGACCGCGGTGTGCAGGCCGGAGCGGTTCCCGGCCGCATGCTCGACGCGCATCCAGTCCCTGTAGAGAAGCTCGGCACTGATATCGACGTCAAGGCCGGTCGCGATGGCCTGCCGTGCCGCAGTGAGGTCGTGTTGCGGGCCCGACGGTGTGCGGTGTGTGGCCACCGTGTGGGCGACGTCAATGATCCTTGTGATCATCTCCTGTTGGTAGGGCCCAGCCCAGGACAGCGGCCTCGAACCGAACGGCCGTCCCCGCACCATCCCGAGGGCCTTCTCCAGATCTTTCAGACCCGCGGGTCCGTGGGGCAGGGCGCGCTCGGCGAGTTGGAGAAACCTCGTCCAGTCGCACCGCACAGCGGGGGAGAGGCGGTAGGGGTCATCGCCGGTACGCCGCCGCGGAACATACGCGTCGCCGGCCGGGTCGTTACCCAGGGCGCTGCGTAGGCCACGCAGCCGGGCATTGAGGGTGTTCGAACTCCATGGAGCGAGCGGGTCCATGTCGGAGCACAGCGCATCGGCGGAGCGGCCGGGCCGGAAAAAGAGCAGCGCGGCAAGCTGTGCGATCCGCGGGCCGTGCCCTGAGGCGGCCACACCGTCGACTTCGACCGGGCCCAGGACACGTATCTCCGGGGCATGCAGGTCGTGGGTCTCCGGCCCCTCTGCACCTCGGCCGTCCCCTGTCTCGGTGAGCTGAGCGCCCGGCTCCTGGGGCGCCTCGTCCTCTACCGGATCCTCGGCGAGCGCCTGGTCCCCAGCGGGCTCGTCCTGACCGGGAGGCGGCGCGGCGGGCAGGAGGCGGAGCGAGGCAGGGTCCGCGGACGCCGCCAACAGGGCAGGGAACACACCGCCGTCGCCGTCGCTGCCATGCGCCGTCACCGGCGTGATGGAGGCACTTCCGGCGGCGTAGGTACCAGCACCGGGACCCTGGCCATCGGCCGCCGCCCTGACCGGCGAGGGCTTTACCTCGGGCTCTGGCTCCTCCGGAACGTCCTCCCACGGACCCTCGGCTGGCATGGCAGGCTGCCCGGAGACGGCGAGCGCCGTGGCGATCTGCTGGAATGCCGCGCGCTCAAGGCGCTGAACCGTGATCTCAGTGCCGGCGTAGTCCAGTTGCTGCGGTTCGTCGAGGTCAGCGTTGAGGAGCTCGGCGTCAGGGAAGTGCGAGGCGACGCTTGCCGGTGCGATCAGCGTGACCGGAATCCGGGCCTTGTCGATGACCTCGGCGAACTGCCATGCCGTGTCCGGTCCGAGCGAGGCAGCACACAGCAGGAGGTAGGGATGCTGGTCGGTCTCCGGCATCTGGTGCACCTCCAGCAGACGCTCGGAGAGATCCCGCAGAGCGTGCAAGGCCTCCCGCATATGCATGATCCGAGAGGTCGGCAGGAGCCGGGGCAAGTCCTCACCGAAACCGATGACGACGACCTCGACCACGCCGCCCCACGGGCTCATCCCGATCTCCACCGCGAGCGACGTACAGACTTCGGCGACGCGCGTCGGGTCGCCGTCGAGGAGCAGCGTGGGCAACTGGGCCAAGTTCACCAGCAGGAGGTGACCGTCCGCAGTGCTGCCGACGGTCACCAGCCCCGGATAGGGTGCTGGCACCTCACGGGCGGCCTCATCGTTGAGCAGCTCGGAGTCTCCCGGAAGCACCCACCAACCGGCACGTCCTGCCGCGAACGGTGGCAGCGGCTCCAGCGTGAGGTCCTCGGGCAGCACCTCCAGCGTGCGGGCACCAATCCGAGCGGCCCGCAGCCCGGGCAATCCGGCTCCCTCCTCCAGCTGGTGGGCCATCGTCCGCAGGGCCACATCCAGACGGTCCGACCCTCCAGGCTCGGCGGCTGCCGCCAACTGCGCCTCGGCAGCGGAGGTTTCCGACGTGATCGCGATCGTCTCACCCGGCTTGCGACGACGGCGCTGCAGCATGCGGCGCGTGGCGAGCGCACCGGTGACGGCGGCCGCCAGCAGCGCACCTGCGCCCAGCACCATCCGCAGTTGCAGCACCTGACCCGAAGGCGACGCGGGCGCCTCGGACGACGGGGCCTCGGAGGCCGCAGTCGTGGGCGTGCTCGGTGCCGTGGGCTCACCCGATTCTGGGGCCGGCGACACGCTGCTGCCGGTCGACGGGCGAGTCGGCGCGGCTCCCTGGCCCTGGCTCGGCTGCTCGGCCGGACGGCTCGACTCGCTGGGAGCAGGAGTCTCCGCTCCCGAGGCAGCCGAACCACCAGGAGCCGCCGACTCGCCACCACCCGCGCCGGCCCCCGGCTCCTGCTCGTTGTCGTCCTGAGCCGGGGGAGTGGAGCGCTCATTCCCAGCTCCGCCCTCCCCGTCCTCGCGGGGCTGCTCGGCCTTGTCGGATGCGGTTCCGGGCACCGTGACCTGCTGCCCCGGGTAGATCACATCCGGATCTGTGATCCTCGGCAGGCCATCGGGCTGCGACGTTCCCTTGCTGGCCTCGAACAGCTGCGGCCACTTGCTGCCGTCGTGGAGCTCCGCAGCCGCGATCTCCGATAGGGAGTCGCCGGCCTCCACTGTGACCACGTCCTCGCCCCTGTCGGGAGCGTCGTGTGTGCTGGATACGAGCTGCGTTCGGGTGCTCGTATCGGCCGCCTCACTGCGTACGTCGGCGTGGCCGGGCATGCGAAGGGTCGTGCCCTGCGGCACCACCATGGCCGTGGTGGGCACTTCAGGGTTGAGACGCTGCAGTTCGGTGTAGCGAGTGCCGTCCCCCAGCAGCTGCTCGGCCAGTTCCCACCAGGTCGTGTCCTCCGCCCCCACGGTGCACTCACGAGAGCTCCCGGCCGTTGCCATCTTCTCCGCCGCAGCAGTCGGCGCCGGGCCGCCCGTCGCCTGACCGGTCGACGGAACGTGAGTTGCGGTGGCGGCGACCGCCGGGGCGGAGGCACTGGCCGCGGCCGCTGGCGAGGCCAGCACGATGCTGCCCAGCAGGAAACCGGCCAGACGCTGACCGGTCGCCATGCCCGGAAGCCGCGGCGTCGTACGCCGTGCCAGGACGGCGACGATCTCGATCAGGACGGGGACCACCAGCCACAGCCACGCGATCCACGCCGCCACGGTCATCGTGGCCAGCAGCCCCGAGCCATCGTCGTCCGGACTCAGCAGCACCTCGCGTGCCTTGTCCAGCGTCGGCACCGTCGCGGGCAGCGTGCCGACGGCGAGCAGCAGCGCGGGCACGCCAGCGACGAGCGCGGCCAGCGCGGCGAACGCGAACAGGCCGCGTGCGACCGTCCGTGGCCAGGAGCGGTCCCGGCGGCGTACGGGCGTGGGGGAGTGGGGCATGGGGTCAGCCTCCGGGCTGGTGAAGCAGTGTGGCGGTGCCGTGTCCCGTCACAGACATCTCACCGACGCCGATCAGGGACGCGAAGTAGGGGTGGTAGGCGTCGCGCACGGTCACCGTGAGGCTCTGCCCGTCCTCGGCGATGGCGACGTCGCCGTCGACGCCCTCGCTGTCGAGGAAGGCGCGGGCGGCGGCTTGGGCGGCGTCCGGGTCGACCACGATCGCCTCGCCGGTGATGGCCTGGCCCGGGTCGATCTGCTGGGCGCCGGCCCGCGCGGCCTCCTGCGCGACGTAGTCGGCGTCCGACATCCGGCCCAGGGCCAGCCCCCCATCGATGACCAGGCCGACGATGAGGAACGCGATCAGCACGATGCCCGCGTAGAACAGTTCCATGCCGCCCCGGTCCCGGCAGTCGGAAGGGATACGGAGGAGTCGACACCACATGGTCATGAGCCGCCCCGCGTCGCCCACGTGTCCACGACCGAGGTCTTGGTGCTGGTGAGCGTCTTGGACCCGGCGACGCCGGGCAGCGCGAGCTCGCTCAGCGGCGCCGTGCACGAGACGGTGGCCGTCACACTCGCGGCCTGGCCCACCGGCGCGGACAGCCCACTGGTGTCCAGCTCGACGCTGATCCCGGCGCAGTGGATGCCGGAGTTGGCCAGACTGGACTGCGCGGCCTGGCGGGCTTCAGCCTCGCCGGAGGACGGGTCGCTCGCCAGCGAGGCCGTACGCGCGGCATCCCGCGCGGCCGCGTCGGCGGCGCCCTCGGCCAGCGCCACCCGTCCGCAGGCGATCGTGAAGCCGATCAGCACCAGTGCCACCGGCACGAAGATCGCGAGGCTCAGGGCGGCACTGCCGCGGTCCCGCTCCAGTCGGCCGGGCCACAGTCGCCACCTCATGGGCGGAACCGCTCGACGGGGGCCTTCACGCTCTGGCGGACGTGCCCGCTCCACCCCGGGATCAGGTTGATCACGGTGCCTTCCACCGAGACGCTGACCGTCTCACCATCGTCGCTGACCCGTGCCGCCGCACCGTTCAGCGAGCTGCCCATCCGGGCCAGGAACTCATCGGCAGCTGCCTCTCCCGCACCTGGAGCGGCGTCGTAGGCCCGCTGCGCGTCCACGGCCTGCTGGGCAGCGTGCTGCGCCACCGACCGGCCGTGGAACCAGATGCCCCCTTGAATCAGGGTGAACACCATCAAGAACGCGAGCGGGACGACCATCGACATGTCCAGCGCGGTGGCCCCGCGGTCCTCCCGCCACCACCGCCTGCCGGCCAGGTGCCGCCACGGGCGTATGCGTGTCGCAGACATGATCAAAAGCCCAGGATCTGAGTGACTTTCTCGCCGACCGTGGTGTTGGCGGCTGCGTACACGACGCCGACCATCGTGCCCCCGGCGACCAGGATCAGACCCCACTCGGTGGCCGAGGCGCCATGGTCCTGCGCCTGCGCGCGGATCACAGCACCGTGTCGGCGCAGCGCGCCCAGCACGAGAGAGAAACGGCTTCGTACGGTGTGCATGAATTTCCTCCAGAAGTTCACGGCGCTCACTCGAACGCGCCGTGTGGGCAGGTCAGAACGACAGGATGCGGACAAGGGCCGGAGCCAGAAGGAAGACGGCCATCAGGAAGACGATCGCCAGCGACGGCACATGCATCTTCTCCGTGGCCACGTTCGCCTTCTCCTTGCGGTCCGACAGCAGACCCCGCCGCACGACCTCGGCCTGGGCCTCCAACTGGTCGTAGACGGCCGCCTGTTCCTCGCCCGCGAGAGACAAGCTGGCCGACAGGCGGGCGATGTCGGGCACGCCGAGCTCGGTGCCGAGCCCGCCGAGGGCGTCCCAGGGACTGACCCCGGCCAGGCGGGCGTGTTCGACGGTGTCCCGGATACGGACCGCGGCGCGTCCGTCTCCCGACTCGACGGCCCGGGCGAGGGCCTCGGCCGCGCCGGCGTCGGAGTTGCGGGCCAGAGCGACCCGCTCCAGGACCGACGCGAGGTAGTAGCGGTACTCAAGACGGGCGTCGGTGGCCTTCTCGCGGACATCCTCCAGGCACTTGAACACCATGAACAGAGCGACACCGAGCCCGGCGGCCACTGGGACGGCGAACGGCAGCTCCAGGCCGCCCAACCGCAGAAGGAAAATGATCCACTGCGGGATGAGGAACCCGCCCAGCGCGTACAGGGCGCAGCGGCCCAGCAGCGAGGCAGGCGCCATCTCCAGCAGGCTCAGGTCCCGGGCGGGCAGCCGGGTCACGAACGCGTCGGTCTCCATCAACCGGGCACCGACCCGGTCCGCCCACTGCGAGGGACCCTTCGCCGCCGTCGGGGCGGACGCGGTGCGCGGGGCGGGAGCGTGGGTACGGCGCAGTACCTGATCGAGCGGCGTCCGCTTGGGCAGCAGAATGCGCACCGCGAGCGTGCCGCCGAGCGCGGTCAGCCCGCCCAACAGCATTCCGGGGACGGACAGACTCATGCCGCCTCACTTTCTTTCTCCTGCTCCTTCGCGCGTTCCTCGGCGGTGAGCAGGGTGCGCGGCTCGTCCTCCATCACGGCCATCTTGCGCAGCCACAGCAGCGACGCGACGAACAGCAGGCCCAGTACCAGCAGTCCGAGCTGGCCGACTGGGGTCGCGAAGGGTTCGGAGTAGCTGCCGTTGACGAGGATCACCGCGACCACGCCGATCGCGAACAGGGACACCCTCCGTGCCTCGGAGCGCGCTTTCGCGCGCTCGGCGTCGATGTCCCGCAGATCGGCTGCCTGCCGCGCGACCAGGGAGGCCTGCGCGGACAGCGCGCGCGCCAGGCCGGGGCCGCGGCTGGTGACGTGGTCCATGAACAGCTGGGCGATGTCGTCGCCGATACGGCTGGCAAGGTCATCGGCAAGTCCCCGATAGGCCCATCGCGCGGGCATCCCGGAGCCCAGACGGTCGGCCAGCCGGCCCACCGGCCGCTCCAACAGCGCCGGAACCGTGTCCAGTTCCACGATCGTGGACTCCAGCGGCTTGCCGCCGGCCCGCACGCTGGCGAGCTGCTGCAGCCACTCCGCGATCACCTCCAGCCGGGCCACCTCGGTGCGGCCCGAACCACCCGGATACAGCACGAACGGCAGCCCGGCCACCGCCGCGAACGCGAGCAGCCCGTGCACCGGCCACCCGGTGACCGCCCACATCAGCACTCCCGCGCCGGCGGACCCGGCCAGCAGCAGCCGGTAGTTGTCCCGCCAGCCGGGCGGCAGTTCCTCGACCGCGCGCACCAGCCGGCCCCGCACCTGGCCGGGCCGCAAGCCCGGCATGGCCGGACGCCAACCGCGCAGTGCGGCGACGACCGCGGTGAGGCTCAGGGCCACCACCGCGCCGGCGAGCATGCCGAGGGCGGACAGATAGGACGCGGTCACGCGGCACCTCCCGCTCGACGCAGGGGCCGCCACTCCCCGTTCGGGTAGTCGACTAGCCAGCGCCGGTGGAACCCCTTGCGTTCCAGCTTGCGCAACCGGCGCTCGTTCATCGGCGTACGGGTGGGCATGGCCCGCGGCTCGACGGTGTCCTCGCGGGGCGCGAAGAGCTGCGACAACGCCACCCCGCCGCCTTCGCTGCGGCCGGCTGTCTCCCACACGTGCGAGACGAACCGGTGCACCTGGCCGCCCTGGTCGGTCTCGTCGATCGCGTCCACGTACACGATGAGGTCGACGGCGGCTGCGATGAGCCGGTAGGAGGCCTGATCGCTGAGCCCGGCGCGGGCCAGCGGCACCATCAGCCGGTCGATCACGGCCTCGGGGTCTTTGGCGTGCAGGGTGCACATCGAGCCCGCACCGCCTGCGATCATCGCCTCCAGCATGGCCACGGCCTCATCGCCGCGGACCTCTCCGACCATGACCCTCGTCGCCTTGTAGCGAAGGGAGACGGGCACCAGGTCGGCGAGCGTGACCCGCCCGATGGCGTCCCGCTCGCCGTTGCCCTCCCGCGTACGGAAGGCCAGCACGTGTGCGTGACGGTCCGGGTCGTCGTGGTTCAGCCTCAGCTCCGGCTCGCTCTCCAGCGTCGCCAGCCGTTCATGAGCGGGCACTTCGCGGCCCAGGGCCCGCATCAACGTGGTCTTACCCGTGGCCATGTCGCCCGCGATGATGATGGACAGGCCCGCCTTCACCGCCGCCGACAGGAACGAGGCGACGATCGTGTCGACGGCTCCCCACTTCTCCAGGTCGGCGAGGGTGGCAGCTTCGGCCACGTGCCGGCGGACCGCGATCGTCACGTCGTCGGTCAGCAGCGTCGCGGCCACACGGGAGCCGTCCGGCAGATCGAACTCGACCTTGCCGGTGGCGTACGACAGCAGCCGCTCTCCATGCCCGGATGCCGCGGCCATCTGATTGACCCACTCGACGGCCTGTGACCTGCTGGCGAATGGGGAGCGGACCCGTTCGCGCGGCCTGCCGTGGGAGTCGATGTACATCCACTCGCCGTCGACTAGGACGTCCTCGACGCCCGGCCGGTCAAGGACCCGCTGCAGCGCACCCGCCAGGAAGATCAGGTTGAAGACCTCGGTGCGGACCCGCTCCAGTTCCTCGCCCGACAGCGGCGGGTTGTTCAGCGACCACGCCTGCGCCCACTCCGCGACCCGGGAGCGCACTCGGGCGCGGACGGCCTCTTCCAGGTCTTTATCGCCGAGCGGCGCACCGGCCTGGCGCCGGTCCTTCTTGATCCGGTCGACGTCGTCGGCGACCAGTTGCCGCAGCTTCGTTATCTCCCCCCAGGGCACGGGAAGCGCCCCGGGCAGGACCGTCGCCGTGGCGATGTCGGAAGGTCCGGCCCCCGGCGGGACCAAGGGAGCAGGTTCCACTGCTACGGGAGCCGACGCCGGCGCGAGGCCCGGAAGGGCGGCGGGAGGTGCGGGGCGTGCGGACGGGTGAGTCGCGGCGTGCTCGGACAGCAGGCCTCCCAACCGGGTGGCCACGTTCTGTCCGTTGGTGCCGTTCTGGCCGCGCCAGTCAGCCATGGCGGACCCCCCGCTGTGCGAGCTGCTGGACGATCCGCTCGACCGCCGGGGTGGCCGCCTGGACCTGCCGCATCTGCAGGTGCAGACGTCGCCGGTCGGCGTGTTCACGCAGCGGACCCATGATGTCCCGCGCGGCGCGCATCAGCCGGGAGCGGGTCACCCCGCGCGGCATCCGTCCGCCGGTGCGCAGGTAGGCGGCAGCTGTCTCGTCCCATGGCAGGGTGGCAAGCACCGCTGTCTCCAGGCCCCGGGCGACGTCGGCGGGCCGGTAGCCCTCGCCGAGGACGAGAAGCCCCAGGGCCCGGGCACCGGCTCCCTGCGAGGCGAGATCGTCCTGCAGCGCGCGCACCATCGGGTAGGCGAGCGCCTGGGATTCCTCGGTCATGCGGACCACCAGCAGCACCAGGTCGGCCTCGCGCAGCACGGGCGCGGGGGAGAGCACCGGGTGGAGGCGGCCGCCATCGAGCACCATGCGCCCGCCGTCGACCAGGACGTCCCAGCCCAGTTGCTGGTCCGTCAGCTGCAGCACGTTCAGCAGCGTCGGCCAGGTCGACGTCAGGGAGGCGGCCTGCCTCGGATCGATTAGCCCCGGCAGCGCGACCCGGTAGTCGCTGTCGTCGAGCGGCCACAGGTGCTGGGCGACCTGTGGGGTGAAGCCCTGCTCGGCGCTGGCGCGTTCCCAGTCGGCCTGCGGCAACCGGTGCAGCCCGGTGTTCCCGTCCAGGCGTTCGTGGTGTTCACCGCGAGGAACGTCGCGCAACAGGCCGTGGCGCATCGTTCCGCCGGCCATGTCGAGCTCGGCGAGCAGCACCGGCCTGCGGCTGGCCAGGGCCAGGGCCGCCGCCGAGGTGGTGACTCCGTCCGACTTCGCGGACACCAAAGCGATCAGAGCCACGGTCAGCTCCCGCTCTGGCGGGGCTGCCGTATCAGGGCGATCTGCTTGGCCGCCGCCTTCGCCGCCAGCAGGGGGCCGTCCGCGGGCGCCACCACCAGGTTCACGACCAGGGCGCCAGTCGAGTCCGGGGTGCCGACCGACTTCACGGTCGCCGCGATCGTGTCCGGAGTTTCGCTTTCGCTGGACCCGGATCCCGCGGATCCCGTGTCCGTTACCTGGGCGGGAAGGACGACGGCGGCCACCTTGTCGCCCGGCCGCAGTTCGTCGCGCGGCACGAAGCCCCGCTTGAGTTCGACCCCGACCACCTGCTCGGTGTCCCCCAGCCCGCCGCGCGCACTCAGCTGCGAGCGTGTGAGCAGATCGCCGGGGTGCAGGTCAACTGCCGCGCGCTGGCCCACGATCGAGGCACGGTCGGCGGCGGGAATCGGGGACAGGCCGGGATCCTCGGCGAACGACACGACCTTCACATCCTGTGCGGTGACCTGCTGGCCGACCGGGACATCCCGCGCGACGGCAAGGACATCGGTGCGGTCACCGGCTCGCGCCACGACGACGGCTCCGCCGAGCGCGCCGATCAGCGTGACGAGGACCAGCAGAACGGGTACCGACCACGTACGGCCTGATCGTTTCTTCGTGCCGGTGCTGACGGGCAGGTCGGGCTGCCGAGTTGCGTCGCGGCGCGGCGCAAAGGAGGTCTTTGTGCTGTCCATCGGCCTGAAGGCCCTTCGATCTCGTGCGACGTTTAGGAGTTGACTGCCTGCGACTCGACGATGGTCACGGTCACCGACGAGTTGCGGACCTCGGTCAGCTGGCCGTTGGCCCCGCCGCCGTTCCAGTCGATGACCCAGGTCGAGGTCGCGGTCACCTTGTACGTGCCGCCTGAGGTGTCGGTCGACGGCTGGTTGTACACATGACCGCAGTCCGGCGACTTCTTCAGCCCGTACGACTTCTGGTAGGCGGTGCCCGGCGTTGTGCAGGTCACCGAGGAGCCGTCGCCCATCGACCACACGACCTTTGCCACCTTCGCCGTCGCGGTCACGGTGATCCCGCCGGCTGTAGCGCTTGCTGTGTTCGGACCCCAGGTCGTCTGAGACTGGTCCACGGCCATCCATACCGGCATTCCCACCAGTCCCTTGCCACCGGGCTTGGGGTTGATGTCGATGTCGGGACCCAGCAGCGTCATGGAGTCGACGGCCTGCTGCGCCAACTGCTGTGGATTCGCCTGCTGCTGAGGCTGCTGGCCTGCGGGGACGACGACGAATCCGTCCGGGTTGTCGAGGGAGCCGTCAGAGCACCCGTAGAAGTACAGGTCGCTCTTCTTCGGGTCCGCGCCCTTCCAAATTTCCTTCGCATTGGCCGGTGGCTCCGGGTCGATCTTGGTGTACTTGCACTTCAGCTTGCTGTCGCCGCTGCTGTCCTGCGAGCCGGCCTGTTGGTCTTCCCCGCCGGTCTTGCCGGGCACGCTGACATCGACACAGAACTTGACGACCTGGCACTTGCCCGCACCGACATCCGGGTCGTCGGCCTGGGCGGTGCCCGCGACGGCCAGGCCGAGAGCGGCACCGAGCAGCGCGGAGCGCCATATCAGCAAGTCTGCTTTTGAGCGGTCAACTCGGTGACCATCCACTTCGTCCCCCACTTCTCGAGCTTTGCGATGCTGACGTACTTGATGAGCCGCGTTGACGGCAGCGGAACCTTCTTCTTCGTGGCCTCGTCGATCAGCGTCCAGTTCGTCGTGTCGACGCAGTCCGTGAGGGTGGCCTTGGGAATCTCCCCGTCGGTCACCGTGGGGTCCTTGGGGTGGATCACCGGCTTCCCGGTCGTCACCTGCCCGGCCTCCCGCATGGTGTCCAGGTCCTGCTCAATGAGCCCCAGGGCCCGCAGCGTGGTGGTCTTCCTCAAGTCGGTGCCTTCGGAGGACGCCTTGGCGTAGGCCTCGATCTGGGCCTGCCAGGACTGGGTGTAGACGGCGAGGACTGCGGCCTGCTCCGGATCAAGCGTGGAACTGGGGGAGGCGGAGGCCCTCGCGCTAGGACTCTTGCTGGACTCGGAGGGCGACGCATCTGATTCGTTGTCGCTGCAACCGGCCAGTGCCAGCAGGCTTCCCGCGAGGAGCACGGCGGTTGCGTGCTTCCGGATGCGAACAGCGGTGAGTCCCGCAGGGCGGCGTTGTGCTCGTGTCACGTGGTCTCCCCGTACGACGCGGTGCGGCAGACCGCTGCCCCAGATGCCATGTACGGCAGTCCACAGCCGCGGCCTGATCCAAGCTGCGGTTATGCGTTTGCGTAGTCGCAAGGCTACGCATATGCCAGTCAAATTCCCAGTACGATATTCGAGTTCATGTGCCCATCTCGGGACGTAGTCGGTCACTTCCAAAGCTGAGTATCGACTTGTCTCTCTATCTCTTTGCTCGTTACGTGTGCTAATAGCCCTACTCCGGCGGGTATGTTGAAAAGGCCGCCATACGCGGCCACAGACACACGCCCACAAGGAGTGCCTGCGGTGAGCACGGGAGACCCCGAACGGTTCGGGCCCTTCCTCGTCCTGGAGCGCCTCGGCGCCGGCGGCATGGGCACCGTCTACCTCGCCCAGTCGCCCGGCGGCCGTCGCGTCGCGGTCAAGACCGTCCATGCCGACCGGGCCTCCGACCCCGGGGTACGGGAACGCTTCCGCCGCGAGATCGACTCCGCCCGCCGCATCAGCGGCTTCTGGACCGCGCCCGTCGTCGACGCCGACCCGGATGCCGCCAGCCCATGGGTCGCTACCGCCTACCTCGACGCCCCCGACCTCGGCGAGTGCGTCCGACACAACGGACCCCTGCCTGCCACCGACCTGCTGGTGCTCGCGGCCGGCCTGGCCGAAGCGCTGGCAGCCATCCACGATGCAGGCATCACTCACCGCGACCTCAAACCGGCGAACATCCTGATCACCGAAGACGGGCCCCGCATCATCGACTTTGGGATCGCCCGCACGGACACCGCCGCCACCCTCACCACCGTCGGCGGCATCCTCGGCACCCCCGCCTACATGTCGCCCGAACAGGCCAACGGCGCGACCACCGGCCCGGCCAGCGACGTCTTCTCGCTCGGGGCCGTGCTCTACTACGCCGCTACCGGCATCGGCCCGTTCGGACACGGCACCGTACCCGCGCTGCTGCACAGGGTGGTGCACCACGAGCCGGACCTCACCGCGATCCCGGACACCCTGCGACCCGCTCTCACGGCCTGCCTGCAAAAGGAGTCCGTACGACGCCCGACCGTCGAGGCCCTGCTGGCGCTGCTGACCAACCCGCCGGCCCCCGTTGCCGGCGGACGGCGTCGAGCACCCGAGCCCGCACCAGCGGCCAGCACCCCCGCGTGGTGGGAGCAGCCCAACCCGACCGTGCGCTACACCGTGCCCCTGCCCCCGCAACAGCCCCCGCACGACAACGCGCCCGCGCCCCACGGCGGCTGGCGGTCGGCCAAGGCGACCGAGCCCGAACCGGTCGGCCCCGCCTTCGCGACCGGTGCCCAAGCCGTCATGGAGTACCGGGCCGAGCACCAGGCGGAACGCGGCCGCGCGCCCGGGCCCCGCGTCGACACCGTGGAGGCCGGCGACGTTGTCGAGCACGACCGCTTCGGCATCGGAACCGTGATTGAAGTCGAGGGCGAAGGGCTCCAGGCAGTCGCCCG